>CAMJXD010000011.1 GCA_946409635.1 uncultured Prevotellaceae bacterium | reverse complement strand
TGGTGTTCTTGCGGTTCTTGGTCGTGATGTAACGGCTGATTCCGGGAACGCCAGTACCCTTCTGCTCGGTGCACTCGAGGATGACTTGCACGCGATCGCCTTTTGCTTTCTTTGCCATAATTGAGTTACTGCTTTGTTACTTGTTGATAACTTGGATTTCAGTCAGGTGGCCATCCTCGGCAGCCTTCTTGAGGGCTGCATCGATACCCATCTTGTTAATGTTGCGCAAGCCTGATGCAGACACGGTCAGGCGAATCCACTGTCCCTGCTCGGGCCAATAGAACTTGCGAGTGAAGACGTTAACGTTGAATTTGCGTTTCGTCCTGCGCTTGGAGTGCGACACGTTGTTGCCCGTGATCGCCTTCTTTCCGGTGATTTGACAAACTTTAGACATAGTTTCTCGTGTTGTTTAGTTATTGTTCTTGTTTTACATTCATTATGCAAATCGACCCGCGATACATGACTGCCTGCACACAAAAAGACACAGGCGCAGCACAATAAACCGGGTGTGGACATCCAGACCGTGGAGAGGGGGTTCATGCCCACCGGTGTGAGAAGCTCACCGGCATGCGGGTGATGAACAACAGCTGGGTGTCTCGCTCGTTTTAATATCGTCCTACGCTTGACTGCCAGGCACTTAGCATCATAGCCTTGACATCGAAGTTTCAACGATCAAGTGTCACACTCTTGACTTGACTAACGCATGAGCATCGAGGTCAGCAAGACATGTGCCGCGAAATCGGCTGCAAAGATAGACACATTTTTTGAACTACACAACAGATTCACAACACTTTTTCTCGTTTTTTTGCCCAGCGAGGGGCTATCGGGGCAATGGGGCCAGTGCCTGGCCGGGGGGGCGGTGGGCTCAGAACCGGTAAGACCTGATCTTGACGCTCTGCTTGACGATGGGCCCTGACATGCGCGCCCGGTAGATTGTCGCCACACACACGCAATTGGTGAGCATGCCGGCTTCCTGATACTCACGGTAAATCTCATCGCAGACGCCCATAACAGCCGCGTCGTCGCCCTGCAGGTTGCGATGGGGGTAGACCTGCTGTATACGCTGCCGCATGCGCGAGGTGAGGATTCCTATGGTATTCTCCCTGGGCGGCGGGGCTATGTCGCCGGAGCCCTTGATAGCGACCCGAGACTCGATCAAGAGGTAGTAGTCGATGCCGGTCTCGGGCTCGTCGACATCGCTGCAGGCGCTGAACATGGCGAGCGCACCAAGGCAAAACAGGGCCATCATGGCGCGCCGCAACAGAGTGGATAAACTGATGTTTTTCATAAAGAATTGAATGTTTAGTTTAAATAATTAAGTTTCGCAAGCAGACAACTTGCTCACTGATTAATAATTAGGTTCCTTGTCCCGTTCAAGCCCGTTGCCGTGAGGGGGATGGACTTGGGTGGGTAGATTTGTCGTGATGAGAAAAGGCGGTGCGCCCCAAACGACGCCATCAATAAAAAGAGGGGGCGCTCCCGCCAACCAAATCGATATTATGAAGCAAAAGATATTCTTAACTGCTGTCGGTCACGTGGCTGCATGTGGAAAGGAAGGTGCGCCGCCCGTGCGGTGTGTTTTTTGGGCGCTCGTGCAGGGCGCACCTTCACACTTACCACAAACCAAGGATACATTGTCACTCACCGTTGACTATCATGCCGATGAGGATCGTGATGTCGGTGATGTTCACCACGCCGTCGCCGTTGACGTCGGCCCAGGGGGAGTCGAGCGACTGATTGTCGACGATGGCATTGATGATCTGGGTGACGTCGGACACATTGATGTCACCGTCGCCGTTCACATCGCCATAACCCGCTCCGGGAATGGCCTCGATGTTGCTGAATTGTTTCCAGCAGCTATGGGCCTTGTAGGCTTCCAAAGCCGATGCCGGCACCCTCAGGGTCGCATTATAGCAGGAGCTGAGGCTGGAACTGTAGCAAGTGGGCGGCACAGTTGCCAGGCAGGTGAACGTTGTCACATTTTCGCAATTCTGGAAAGCCCACTTGTCGATTGTGTTGACCGTAGCAGGCAACAGGACCGTAGTCAGTCCGGTGCAGTGCCAGAAGGCGTCAGAACCGATTGATATCACTCCCTTGGGGACAACCAGGCTAGTGAGCTGGGTGCAGCCGGTGTAGGCCTCAGAGCCGATGCTGGTCACCGAAGGCGGAATCACGGTCGTCTTGCAGCCGAGCTGCAAGCGACTGGAGGCCGTGATAATGATGGCATTGCAATTGTTGCGGGAATCATACACCGTGTTATCGGCATCGACACGCACCGACTCCAGCGAGCCGCAGAAACGGAATGCCTCATTACTGATTTGCATCACACTGGCGGGAATGAACAGGCTCCTGATCTCGCTGCAGTAATACAATGCATCTTTACCGATTACCTCCAGCGAATCGGGCAGCGTGATTGCCGACAGCTCCTTGCAGCGCTGGAACGTTCCGGCTTCGAGCCTCTTGAGGCGAGGGGGCAAGTTGATCTGGGCCAGGGCTGTACAGCCGTTGAAGGCATAAGAGCCAATTTGTGTCACGCCGACGGGGATGTCCATCTGCCCCAAGGCAGTGCAGCCGTTGAAGGCATAAGAGCCTATCGAGGTAAGGCCCTGGGGCAAGCTGACCTGGGTCAGGGCCGTGCAGCCGCTGAAGGCATAGTTGCCAATTGAGGTCACGGCCGACGGGATGTCGACATCGGTCAGCCTGGTACAATTTGAGAACAGGTTATTGCTGATGTCAGTCAGGCCAGGTGGCAGGCTGATGCTCGTGAAGGCCTTACAGCCAGAAAAGGCGTTCTTGCCAATGTGGGTGACGCCGTCGGGGATGTCCAGTCCGGTGAGGTTGGAACAGCCAGCAAAGGCAAAGTTGCCTATCGAGGTCACTGTCGACGGGATGTCGAAGGTCGTGAGATCGGTGCGGTTATAGAATGCATAGTCGCTAATCGTGGTGATGTTGCTGGGCAGCACGGTGTTCTTGCAAGAGAGCACAATGCTGTCGTTGGCCGTGAGGATGACGGCATTACAGTTCTCGCGCGAATCATAGACCGGGTTGGCGGCATCAACGACGATTGATTCCAGCCCGCTACAACCCGTAAAGGCTTTACTGCCCAGCGAAGTCATCGTGGCAGGGAAATTCAGGCTGGTAATGCCGGTGCAGCCATAGAAGGCATTGCTGCCTATCTCACGGAGTTGCGGCAGCATGGTCAACGACGAGAGGTTGAAGCAGCCGCTAAACGCGAATTCACCGATTACAGGACAGGACAGGGTGACATCGGTCAGCGAACGACAGTTAGAGAACACCCATGACCCCATGGAGGTGACCGACTCGGGCAGGGAGACACGCGTCAATTCATCGCACTCGCTGAAGGCATAATCGCCAATCGAGGTCACCGATCCGAGGCTGACGGCCTCGGTCAACTTATCACACTCGCTAAATGCGTATTGACCGATTTCCTTGACCGACGGCGGCAACTCCAGCGATGTGATATCGGTGTAGCAGGCGAACAGGTTGGGAATCTTCTCGACCTCGTCGCCGATGGTGATTTCCTGTATGCGCTCGGTGCTTTGAATCGCGACGTCTCTGTCGAAAAATCCCATGGTTTCACATCGACGCGCATTCCAGATCAAGTGCTTGAGACTGGACCCGGCTAACGCATCGTCGCCTATCGAGACCAGTCCCTTGCCGATGGTCAACGTCTCGAGCTGACTGGTACCGTTAAAGGCATAGCATCCTATCTCCTCCACGCCGTCGGGGATTGTCACGTTCTTCAAGTTTATGCATCGGCTGAATGCAGCATTGCCGATGTACTTGACCGACTCGGGAATGGTTACCGAAGTAATGTTGGAGAGGCTCACAAAACCATGGGGCAACACGGTCACTTGGTCACCAATCTCGACTTGTTCCAACTGTGAGAATGGGCCATTGGTATAGGAATAAGAATACCAACCGTCCTCCTCTTTACCGTTATTCCAGCACTCACGGGCATTCCACGTGAGCGTCTTGACACGGTTGTTCCAGAAGGCGGAATTGCCGATTGAAGTGACATTGACGGGAATGGTCAAGCTGGTCAACGGGCTATTGTAGAAAGCTTCATCGCCGATGGTTGTCAACGAGACGGGGAAGTCGACCGACGTCAGCTGCGAATTGAAAGCAAGCCGGTTGGGAATCACGGTCACCTGGTCACCGATGATCAGATTGGTGAGGTTGGCGGCGTTCATGTTGCCGTTGCTCCAGCATTCGCGGGCATTCCATGTCAGGGACGTGACAGTCACGCCATTGAAGGCGTCGGGACCGATGGCCGCAACATTTTCGGGGATAGTCAGAGCTGTCAAGCCCGTGCAGGAATAGAAAGCACTGTCGCCGATGGTTGTGACCGATGCGGGAATGTCAATGCCCGTCAGCCCGGCACCAGCGAAGGCCTTCTTGCCGATGCGCTTGAGACCCGCGGGCATGTCCACGGCCGTGAGGCCCGTGCAGTTGCTGAATGCCGAGTTGCCGATGCCCGTCACGTTGTAGGTCACGCCGTCGTGAGTCACCGTGGCCGGGATGTTGACCGAGCCACTGTAGCTGTTATAGTTCAGGTCCCTGAAGGTGACCTCGACGCTGCCAGCGCCGGTGATGACGTAATAGATGCCGCCCGCCTCAAAGTCGTAGGGGTGATTCAAAGCCGCATTGCCCACCATGTGCTGGTAGAGCCTCCACCAGTCGGCCGACTGATAGGACGGGATGGACATCTCGGGGACATACAATGTGGCCCCCACATAGGTCTCGCCATCAAAGATGGAACTGTTGTTCATCAAGGGCGGGTTGGCAGCACGCACCGACACCGACGTCAAGGCCTGGCTGCCCCTGAAGGCGTCCTGTCCCAAATACTTCACCGCTACGGGCAATTCAATCGAGGTCAGCCCCGCGTAGCCAAAGGCATATCCACCGATGTACTCTACCGCATCGGGCAGATAGATACTGCTCAGCGAACTGCAATTCTTGAACGTGTGATCACCAATGCGCACGAGCGAGCGAGGCATGGTGACCGAAGCCAGGCTCGTACAGCCGTCAAACGTCCCATCAAGGACCGACACCAGAGAGGGAACGGTGACCTGGGACAGGGACGTACAGCCCTTGAAGGTACCGATCAGCGAGGTCAGATTGCATGACAGCGACACCGACGTCAGCGAGGTGCAGCCATAGAAGACGTTGCCATCCATCCTGGTCACCGTGTTGGGCATCGTGACGCTTGTCAGGCCCGTACAGCAAGCGAATGCCTGGGCCCCGATATGCTTCACGCCGTTAGGGATCTCGACGCTGGTCAGGCCAGTGCAGCCATAGAAGGCATTGTACTCAATGCTGGTGATGCTGTTGGGCAAGACGATGCTTGTGAGTCCCGTGCAGTCCTTGAAAGCCGATTCGGCGATTGTCGTGACTGGCAGGGTCTTCTCATAGCTCTCGCCATACATGTAGCTTGTCGTTGCATAGATCGTCACCTTGGCGACAGCCGGAATGACGATTTCGCCGCTGTAATTATCGGCCAGTCCATCGACCGAAATGACCCGGAGCGTATGGCCATCAATACAATCGTAGTGGATGCCGTTGCTCCACGAGCCCCACTGGGCACTCATGCTGAAGGCCATCAATGTCATCACGGCCAGCATGACAGATCTGAAAATGTTGTTTAATTGCTTCATCGTTTCGATATTTTGGTAATACTATTAGCTAGATGATACAAAAATAAGGTGTCACGCCATGTGTTTCACACAATATCCGGTGCCAAAACCATGAATTGTCTATTTTTTTTACACTGTAGTGTCTAATTTTTAGACAGTCATGCCACCATAGTGTAGTTTTTCACAAGCAGCCAAGCCAACAATCCGTCTCCCCAAAAACAGCGAGAGCGCGTCTCACCTCATGATGAGGCTTACCCGACGCACCCTCGCACCTAACCACAAAAAATGAAAAAATTATTTTGATCAGCACTTATGAAAAAACGTATAATCGCGCTTGGGTTGTCAGCAATGAAAAAAAATGAATTGGCACACAGGAGAAATTCTACCTATTCTTACTTATTATAATATTGATCACCTATTACCTTTTTTTATTTATTAACCATACATTATGCCCCGTGTGCCAATTCGGGTGAAGTGAGCATAGCCGATGCAGTTCGGTACTGGCTCCCTTCGGGATTCAAGCTTATGAAAAAAACTACTTAACACTATGTCTCGTTACTGTTGTCAATGTTGTGGGGCAGGCGGCATTCAAAGCGCCAACACAGCAGGCACAGCATGGCGGCCCAGGCCCGCGACACCGGGCAAGGCGTTGACAGCCGGCAGCGCCATGGCCGCCAGCACCCATCCAGGTAAATGCATCTGATTACTCATCTCTTGTAACTGTTTAGATTTGTCAATAATTAAGTATCATGCGGCAAGGCCGCCACCACTCATGCCATATAGCTAAATATATGTCGAAACAGGCCAGTCCACCAGAGGTCTGCGCGCCGGTTGTGTAATATTTCCCTATGTAACCGTTTGCCAGAGGACCGCCGTCCATAAGGGGTTATCCAGGCCCCTCGTCCGAGCGACAAACGTATCGTTACAATTTATTACATCATCCAGAGGTATTCCTTCTTTCGGTCGCAAAATAAGTTAAAAATATTTCAATTTACAAATAAAATTGAAACTATTTTTATAAACCGACAAAAATACTACCGTTTTCGGTCATATACCAATCATCACTAATAAGAAAAGGTGGTCACCACGCTAAAAATGCCCCTGGCTTGGTCATTTACAAATGTCAATAATTTTTTTTTGAAAATTTTTTCGTTTTGTTTTGTAAATTTGAAAAATGTGTTTACCTTTGTGCACTCAAGCAAATTCATGAACTATGGAATGTAAAATTGTTTATCGCTGGCTGTGAAGTCGCGCGTAACTTTAAGTGCTTAGTAATGGTTTGTTTTACAGAACGATAACCCGAGACTCGACGTCTCGGGTTTTTCGCTTTTTTGAGGACTTTGAGACAACAATATACAGCAATGGCGAGGAGTTATCAATTTCCTCACCATCGCTGCTATATCGGGGATATGGTTACTAAATCCCGGGGCCAGTGTAAAGCGTGATTAGCGCAGCGACACCTCGATGTCATCCTTGCCCTCGGCAAAGTCGAGCTTGCCTTCCTTGGCGAGCCAACCCAGGGCACAGTGCATCTCGTTCACTTTGAGCTTAGAAACCTTGCGCAGCTCCTTCAGCGAGAGAGCCTTCTGCGCATCGTTCAGGGCGTTCCACACGAGGCCAGCCCAGGTACCAATGTTTTCTACGTTGATCATAAAAATAATGAATTAAACCTTTAATAAAACAATCAATGATTCTTGAAAAAATCAGGACAAAGGTAAGTCATTTTTGAATACCGACCCAAAAAATCATGCAAAAAGTCGTGCAAACGGCCCAAAACCGTAATGCAATCCGTTGCATAACTTGTGGTCTAGACGGGTTTTAACGACAATCACCGGTGAGGGTACCTAGAATTTCCCTCCCAATAGACGATAGAGGTCGAGTGCGGCGGCAAAGTCGCTACGCTGCCCGTCGGTGAGCATCTTCACGTGGTTGATGCCATGGATGCTCACCAGTTTCATGGCCACCCAGTTGCTGTGGGCGAGCGCATAGACCAGGTCCTTGTAGGGCTTGTCCAGGACATCATCGCTGCGTTCCCAGTACAAGTCGCCGGGCAGGCTGCCATGGTCATGCTCCCCAGGATAGAACAGATAATCGTAGCCGTCGATGACAAACACAAGCTGATCGAAGTCTAGCGGGTCGTCGGCACAATACTGCACGCACAGCCTGAGCGGGCCAGGCACTGAGTCACCCTGGGGCATGTCGAAGGCAAAGTATACCTCATTGCTGGTGAGCTCACGCGATATGTACCGTGACACATACTCGCCCTGGTCGGTGACGGTGAACAGGGGCAACAGCTCGTCGACGGTGCGCGTCACAGGCAGGTCCTGCCACTTCATGCGCCGGTAGCCATACTCGCTGAGCGAGTAGTCAGTGGCCAGCAGAGCATCCACCTGCGCCTGCTCTTCGGACGACTTGGTGGTAGGATGCAGTCGCCGTCCCTCGACCGCCGAGCTGTCCTTCAAAGCCGTCGGAGGCAGATCGACCGTGCCCCACACCTCGCCGTCGGTATCCCAAGGGTCGGCCTTGGGCTCGGCACGGCGGGACATCTGCTCCTGCAGCTTCTTGATGGCCTTGGCCCGCTCGCGTTCGGGGTACAAGCGGCGGATGCCCCGGCGGATGCTCGGATCATACTGGTCGTCATCATCACACGTGCCGACAGCCAGCACGGCAGGCATGGTCAGCAGTGCCATCAACAGCAACAGGATATATCTCTTCATTCTCATTTCTCAGTTGAATTAAGATGCCACAAGCACTTACAACAGCGACAACAACAACAGCTGGGCCTCGAGGGTAGCGCGGGTGATGACACGGTCGCGGTCGCCAGGCAACTGCTTGACCTGAGCAACGACACGGTCGCCGCACTTGGCCGCCATCCACACGGTGCCCACGGGCTTTGTCGGGGTGCCGCCACCAGGGCCGGCAATGCCGCTGGTAGCGATGGCGCAGTCGGTGCCGATGGCGCGGCAAGCCCCCTCGACCATCTGCCGCACGACGGGTTCGCTCACCACGCCATGGTCGATGATGTCCTGCTCGCTCACACCCAGCAGACCAATCTTCACCTCGTTGGCATAGCTCACGACGGCGCCCTTGAAGTAGTCGCTGCTGCCGGCGATGCTGGTGATCTCGTGGGCGATATTGCCGCCCGTGCAGCTCTCGGCCGTGGAGAGGGTCAGCCCCTTCTGACGCAGGCGGTCGCCCAGAATCTCGGGCAAGCGCTTGTCGCCGTCGGCAATGATGTGGCCGCCCAGGATGTCGTGCAACTGGCGCGAGAGGCGGTCCATGTCGGCATTGATCTGGTCGCGGTCGGTCGATGAGCCCGTCAAGCGCAGGCGGATGATGCCGCCCTCAGGCAGATAGGCCAGGTGGATGCCATGAGGCAGCTGGCGCTCAAACTCATCTAACTGCATGGCCAGTGCCGACTCGATGATGCCTGTCACGACAAAGGTGCGGAACTCGATGTCCTCGCCGTCGTTGTAGCGGGCGAGCAGTTGCGGGATGACGGCACGCTGCATCATCGCCTTGAGTTCAAAGGGCACACCAGGCATGCTCACCAGCACCTTGCCATCGCGCTCAAACCACATGAGCGGTGCGGTGCCCACCTCGTTCTGGATGACGCGGCACGACGAGGGCACCATCGCCTGCAGGCGGGTGTACTCGTTGAGCTTGAGGTGCCGGCGCTCCATCACCTGGCGCACGTTGGCCTCAACAGCCTTGTCAAGCACCAGTTCGCCGCCAAAGTAGCGGCACAGTGTGGGCTTGGTTATATCGTCCTTAGTGGGACCCAGGCCGCCGGTCATGAGCACGACGTCGGTCTGAGCAAAGGCGCGGTCGATGGCCTGAGTAATGTGATCGGGGTCATCGGGAACGACCTGGATGGTGTTCACGTCCCACCCCCGTGGTGTCATGTGGCGGGCTATCCAGCCCGAATTGGTGTCGGTGACCTGCCCGATGAGCAGCTCGTCACCGATGGCTATAATGCTGTATTTCATTTCTTTAGTCTTTAGGCGCTAGGTATTAGCTAGATTTACTAGAAAATCTAGAGAATCTAGAGAGTTTGGTTACTGGATAGGGATTTCCCTGGCGGGCCAGCCGTGGTCCTGATAGTACTTGACGGCCAAGTTGTTGACCTTGACATAGTCGGCAATCTGAGTGGCACGCACCTCCTCGCGCTTATCGGCATTGCTATAGATGGCCTGGAAGGCATCATACTTGTCGCCAAAGATGCGCTTGGCGCTGGGCAGGTAATTTGAACCGTCACCCACCCGGTCAAAAGCTGCCACAACCAGGCCACGCTCGCTCGAGGGCTTAATGGTCATCTTTCCGGGATGGGCTCCGCCCGAAACCATCTTGAGCGTGTCACCGGCCACATTATAATTAAACACCCAGAAGTCACCCCAGACTACCACACTGTCGTCGGGGTGGGACTGGTCGAGCTCCACAACCTGGATGCACGGTATGCTCACCTGGCCAGGAGAGTACTGCGAGGCTATCGAGTCGGTCAAGTAGACTGCAATGGCATGCTCGCAGTCGCCCGGACGAGACTCCTCGGTGATTGCGGCAATCTGTTCTTGTTCCTTGCTTGTTTCACTATGGCACGCACTCAGACAAGCCATACCGCAACACACCACGGCAGCCATCCCAATCATTGTCAAGCTTTTCATCGTTTTCATTTTTAACTTATCGTCATTTAATTCAGTATTGATGCAAAGGTACAACGCATTTCACACCTGGACAACAAAAAGGCAAAAATCTCCCAAAGAATCGACAAAAAACAGGTGGCCCTGAAATGACATCATTGCGAGGTGGATCCAATTCAGATACCACCCCGCAATGCGTCTAAGACTTAGTTCCCGATACTAAATCGGGCTACTTAAACAATAATCAGCAAACCTGTCGGCGATTGGCCTCTACCTCAGTTATTATCACCGAGCAACTGGTTGATCAGAGCAGTGATATCCACGATATTGACACTATCGTTGTGGTCGGCGTCAGCACAGATAAGACAGATGCCAGTATCATCACCTCCCAACAGATAGTTGATCAGTGCGGTAATATCAACGATGTCAAATCGGCCATTGTGATCCACATCACCGATGGTGTAGTCATGCTCCGGCTGGAACAGGGTTACCTCCAGGGTATTGCTGTTGCCGACAGCTCCGTTGGCATAGTTGGCTACAACATAGAAGTAGAAGTGGCCGTTCTCGGTGAGGCCGGTAACATTATAAGTCTTGTCGGTGATGCCAGTGATGACACGATAGGTCTCGTCGCCGGTCTCGCTGGCCTTGAGCTGCATAGCAGCAGTGAGGTCACCGGCATAAACCTTCACATACCTCATGTCGGGCAGACCTTGAGAAGTAATCTTGATGTAATCGGTGGCTGCGCAGTCCACAACGATGGTGTACCAGTTGAATGTGCTGCCTGACAGGTTAATGGTCTTGCTCTGGGCACTGGTAGCTACGGTGATCGTGTTGTCGCTGCCATAGGCCTCGGAGTAAATCATCACGGTCATCTTCTCATAGCCCGAGAGATCGTAGTTACAGCTCTGTACGTAGCCGTAGTCGCTCAGGTAGGCTGCGTTATTGGAACCCCAATAGTTTAAAGCGTTTGCTGTCCATCCGTTGGGCACATTATTGTTGTAAGTCCAGTCGATACTGTCGAGCAGGGCAACTGCGGGCTTGAAGGGTTCGGCGCTCACATAGAGGGTGTAGCTCTCCACGTTCTCGTCAGGGGTCTCATCGGTCCACGAGGCAGTGAACGAGGAGGCCTTGATGTTGCTGGCCTCAAGCAAAACTGGATCGTAGGTCTCCAGGTCAGCAATACCGTTGAGCTTGACCGTCACGTCCTGGGCATCGGTACTAGCCAGGGTGACAAATGCCTCGTGGGTGCCGATGGCGGCAGGATTATAGGTCACAGTGACTGTCATGCCTTCAGCGACCTGATCAATACTGAGGCTGGCGGCATCGATCGAGAAGGCGTCATCACCGCTGAGGCTCAGGGTCACGTTGTCGGTGAGGTTGTAACCGGTAACCTTGAAAGTTGCGGTGACAGGAGCGCCCAGCACAGTGCTCATTTCGATTGTCGAAGGATTAGCCTTAATCCTGGGAGTGCTGAGAGCACCGGCAGGAGGCTCGATGCCGACGATCATAGCCTCGCCATAGTTGAAGACATAGTAGCCTGCCTGGCCCGTGGCACCGGTAGCAGTGGTGAAGTTGTGGAGCGTGCAATAACCATTGCTGTCGCCGCTCCAGCCCCAGTTCACATAGTACTGACCACTGGCGTTGCAGCCAAACACGTTGAACGCGTGACCCGAAACGCTGTATCCGCTGACGTCGTAGGCCAGATACTCGATAGGACGACCGTTCTGCAACTCGTTCATCATGAATTCGTTCCACTCGGCATCGGTGTACTGCTGCGGGCCATTGGTGTAGGTCCAGCCCGAGCCGACGAGCTCAGTGAGCAGCAGATACTGGGCATCGGTGTAGCCCATGTTGAGGCAGCCCTGATAGATCTCGGGGTCGTTGGCACCGCTGGCGCTGGTGCCGTACTGGTAATCGGGAATAGCCTGGCCCGCATAGCGCATCAGCCAAGCCACGGCGCTTGCCTGCTCATCGGAATAGTCATAGTTGGAGGGACCAGTGTACTCGTCGATGATGTTGTCCCAATCGGCTTCACGCTCAGGCAAAGCTGCAGCGCTGATGCCACCAGTATTGGACAGCGCAGCTACTGCAGGATAAGTATTGGGCCATTTCCACTTGTAGTAGCACATGGCCAGTGAGGTGGCGGGGCAGCCGGTGAGAGCGTGCCTGGCACCACTGGAGGGGCACTGGTTGTTATAAGGTGCACTCTGGTCCCAGTTGGCTGTTACCATGGGTGCAACGGGTGTCGTGGCAAACTTGGGCAACTTGAGCGGCATCATGGTGCCAGCCTTGAGTCCGTCAATCTGATACTTGTACTTGTTGAGCAACCACTGCATGCCGGGAGGAATGTTGTTCATGTCGAGCGCGCCTTCCTCACCGTACATCAGGATCTGGGGCGCCATGTCATCACCCGAAACCACTACATAGGATTGTGCTGAGTTGAAGATGTAGTAGTCCACGGCGGTCGGCCTGGCCACAGAACGTTCGGCCTTGACAAGCCGCAGGTTGGATGCCGCTGCTGACTTCAGACGGCCGGTAGTCACTTGTTTTTGTAGAAACGCATTGGCCGCGGCCTGAGCCTGCGAGGCAGTCACATCGGCAGCCGACAGTTGCAAAGCAGTGAAAACAACTGCTAAAAGTAAAATAATTTTTTTCATGTTTTTAAATAATAAATATACAATAGTGAATGATGTTCTAAAAAACGACGTCAATAAAGCAACAAGAAAATATCCTAATCCTTGGATTCGCTCACTTTACAATATTATGTCTCATCTGCTTGGGCAACAACAACAACATGTACAAGAGAAGGCTGATCAGAATATTCGTGTCAAATTAGAGCATGCAAAAGTAACAATTTTTTTACAAAAAAGCCAAAACTTTATTGAAATTCACCATTAAAACACCGGTTTTATTCCAAACCAACAGCCAAATGGCAACTACTATTAAAGATCAACTTGAAACGGCAAAAGTCGGTAATGAAACCAAGGGTCAGCTCTTAGGCCATTAAATAACAGCTGCTAAACGATTTTTTTTGTAATTTAGCGGACTGAAAAAAGTGTTTGAGAAAAGTTTTTTATGCAAATCATACTTGCCAGTGCCAAGATCATGAACGATGTGGCTGCGGTGCCTGAGGGTGTCACGGCCTCGTCACCAATGTTCCAACGTGAGGCACAGACGCTGGCCCGCGACATGATGCAATACCCGGTTGAGACGCTTGCCGAGATGCTGGGATGCTCCCAAGCCATCGCGTCACAGAACCGCTTGCGGTATCTGCGTTTTGATGACCCTCACGAGCCCCTGCCCACCATCCTCGCCTATCATGGCCAAGCCTACAAGCACCTCAAGGCCGAAACACTGGACGCGCCCACGCTGCTTCATGCCCAGAGCCACCTGTGGGTGATGTCGTTCCTGTACGGACTGCTACGCCCCCTCGATGACATACGTCCCTATCGGATGGAAGGCCATGTGGAACTGCCCAGCGCTGGAGGCCGCACGCTGTTTGACTTCTGGAAGCCCCTGCTGACCCAGGCGCTCATCGACAGCGTCAAGGCCGATGACGGCGTGCTCATCCACCTCGCCACCGAAGAGTTCCAGCGCCTGGTGGACTGGCAGCGCGTCAAGCGGGAAGTGCGTGTGGTGCAGCCCATGTTCCTCGTTCGCAAGGGGGACACCCTCAAGGTGCAAGCCGTGTGGGCCAAGACCTGCCGCGGCGCCATGACCCGCATGATTGTGCAAGAAAGGCTCTCCAGCCCTGAGGATCTGGCCGCTTTCCAATACGAAGGCTTCACTTTCAGCTCCGCATCCTGCGAGCCGGACCAGCCCTGTTTCATCAAAGAAAACTAAAGAATACCATATGGCAAAGACGTTGTTACTGTTGATTATCGCATTTGTCACGCTGGATTTTGTCTTGAGCGGCGTGCTCTCGTGGTTGAACACCAAGTGGATGACCCATCCTGTCCCGCCCGAGTTGGAAGGCCTCTATGACGAGGAGAAGTACCGCAAGCAGCAGGACTACATGCGCACCAACAAGCGCGTGTCGCTCGTGGCCCGCTGTGTGTCGTTCACGCTGACGCTTGTCATCCTGGGCTGTGGCCTGCTGGGCTGGCTCGATGGCCAGTGCAAGGCATGGACCGATGTGCCTGTGCTGCAGGTGATCCTTTTCCTGGTCATCTACAACCTGTTCAACACCGTGATCGGGTTGCCGTTCAGTTACTACTCGACCTTTGTCATCGAGGAGCGATTCGGCTTCAACCGCACGACACACAAGACCTTTTGGCTCGATGCCGTGAAGTCGTTCCTTGTCTCGACGGCGTTGAGTGCGGTGCTGCTGGGCGTGGTCTATTGGCTATACCAGACCTTCGGCCAGCAGTTCTGGATTTGGGCCACATTGGTCATTGCCGTTTTCATCGTGTTCTTCTCGATGTTCTACAGCAACCTGATCGTGCCCCTGTTCAACAAGCAGACGCCCCTGCCCGAGGGCGAGCTGCGCGACGCTATCACTGCCGCCATCGAGAGTTTCGGTTCCAAGTTCAAGGACATCTACATCATCGACGGGAGCAAGCACTCGACCCGCGCCAATGCCTACTTCACCGGCTTCGGCCCCAAGAAGCGCATCGTGCTCTATGACACGTTGCAAGACCAGATGACCACCGACGAGATCGTGGCCGTGCTGGCCCACGAGTTCGGCCACTACAAGCACCGCGACACGTTCAAGAACATGTTCATCTCGATTGCGATGGTGGCTGTCAACCTGTTCATCTTCTCGCTGCTGGTGAGCAACCCCGACCTGCCCGCAGCCCTGGGCGGCACCGCCCCGTCGTTCATCCTGGCGATGATTGCCTTCTCGCTGCTGCTCTCGCCCATCGACATCCTGCTGGGCCCCGCCAGCAACGCCATTTCACGCCATGCCGAGTACCGCGCCGACGCCTATGCCGCCGCTCACGGCCACGGCGAGACCCTGATCAGCGGTCTCAAGAAACTGGCCAGCCATGGCCTGAGCAACCTCACGCCCCACCCCCTCGTCGTCTGGTTCAGCTATAGCCACCCCACCCTGGCCCAACGCATCCGCGCCATCCGATCCCAACACTAAAACGACAGCCGGGATAAAAGAAAAACAACAACTACAATAAAAACAATGCTGTCAAGAGCGTTGACATTAAAACGACAACCTGGGCAACAAGTTAGTAGGCTTGTGGGAAGTGTGGTTTGCGTCAAAAAGCAGAATCGGAGCTTATTGGTGATTTTTATTAAATCATTGATTGTCAACATTATGTCAAAGACCGCATTAAATGAAGGGAGGAGCGGAATTGTTAACGGAACGTTAAAATCATCAATATTCTAGCGTACTGCAAAAGTAATCCATACTTAAACTGGCCACCATATCAAAAAGCAAACTATTAGTGGACGGGTTGAGGGGAATGGACTCATTGGTTTCTCCGCCATAGACATTGATGCGGTTGACAGGTTGTGAATTGCTTTCAAATTTGTATCTTTGCAGGATAAGGCACATCTTGCCCGTCTGCAAGGCTGAATGATGAAATCACGTCAGTCACGACAGTGGTAGAGGATCGCACGGGCTTGCTCGAAAACACTATCTATGACCTGCAAGGGCAGCGCGTTGCACCGCAACACCTGATTGAAGGCCATATCTATATACAAAACGGCAGGAAATTCCGCAAGTAGGTTACCCCCGAGGAGCACGTGAGGTTTCCTAAATAATGACGCGCTGGAATGGGGGGGCGGTGATGTCGCAAAATTCTTTGTTCAGGAACTTGTAGTGGCCGGCGATGGCGATCATGGCGGCGTTGTCGGTGGTGAAGACGCGCTTGGGGATGAAGGCCTGCAGGCGATGGCGACGGGCGTAGTCCTCGACGGCAGCACGCACGCCTCTGTTGGCTGAGACTCCGCCTCCGATAGCGATGGTCTTGATGCCGGTGGCCTTAATGGCCTTGCCGAACTTGTCCATGAGGATCTCGATGATGGTGCGCTGCAGTGAGGCAGCCAGGTCGACCTTGTTCTGCTCGATAAAGTCGGGATTTTCCTTGAGGGCGTCGCGCAGGGTGTACAGGAAGGAAGTCTTCAGGCCGCTGAAGCTGTAGTTGTAGCCGTCGATGTGGGGCTTGGCGAACTTGAAGGCTTTGTCGTTGCCCTCGGCTGCCAGGCGGTCGATGACGGGTCCGCCGGGATAAGGCAGTCCCATGACCTTGGCACACTTGTCGAAGGCCTCGCCCGCGGCATCGTCGATGGTCTGCCCCAAGACTTCCATGTCTCGCGGCGAGTTGACCTTGATGATCTGGGAGTTGCCGCCGCTGATGAGCAGACACAGGTAAGGGAACTCGGGCACGACGGTGTTCTCGTCTTCCTTGACAAAGTGGGAGAGCACGTGGCCGTGCAGGTGGTTGACGTCGACCAGCGGGATGTCGAGAGCCAGGGCGAGCCCCTTGGCAAACGAGGTGCCGACATGCAACGAGCCGGGCAGGCCGGGGCCGCGCGTGAAGGCGATGGCATCGATGTCCTTGCGGTCGATGCCCGCCTGGCGGATGGCCTCGCTGACGACGGGAACGATGTTCTGCTGATGGGCCCGGGAAGCCAACTCGGGCACCACGCCGCCATAGGCCTCATGCACACGCTGGCTGGCAATGACGTTACTGAGCAGGACGGTGTCACGCAACACCGCTGCCGACGTGTCGTCGCACGACGACTCTATACCTAGTATCGTTACACTCATGATCAGATGTCTCTCACTAAAAACGCCGCAAAGGTAATCATTTTTCTTGAGAAACGCCCTATCGGGCTAGAACCTAAAGCCTGCCGTGAGTTCGAGGGTGTTGTAGCTGTTGTAGAAACTGTGCATCTTGCTCTGGTACCAGTGTCCCTCATGGCTGAGGGTAAGGGCATAGAAGAAGTTGCCGGCCGTACGCACCAGCGCCATGCGTCCGTTCAGGTTGGTTGACAGGAGCGAGCGTTTGCCCTCAATGGAATTGGGGAAGCTGTGGCGGTAGCCGATGCTGGGCACCACCGTGATGTTATAGAGCCAGCCATGGTGGAACACCCAGCTGTAGCCATAACCCACCATCACTCCAATGTCGCGATAACGGAAACGGTAGTCGGTCATCTCGTCGGGCAGGTACTTGATCATCCCGTTGGGGAGCTTGCTCATGTCCATGACAATATCCTGATGGCTCAGGTAGATGCCGCCCAGCAGGGAGCCCGAGCTGCGCTTCTGATACTTGGAGAAGCTGTAGGCAGCGGCCTGGCTATAATGGGTGTGGTTAAAGATGTAGTAGGCATCCAGGCCGTAACTCTCACGTTTAAGGCCAGAGAAAATCTGGTCTCCCTCCCAGGGGCCGAGTCGATAGATGTGGACGGTGCTCTCGTCGTTCTTGCGATAATAGCCCTCGACAAAAAAGCGTGACGTGGTCATCGAGAACTGCAGGCGGCGGTTATGAATAAACTTGCCAGCCAGCAGGTCTCGCACATTGAACATGTAGGAGACACTGAGACCCATGCCGCATATCTGGAAACCGAACAACGACGTAACATCACTGTTGAGCTGCACATAGGAACGCCACTCGCTCAGGTGTCCTGAATAGAAATCCAGCCAGTTGTTGTTCTTGAGCATGATTTTCCACTTCTTGCCGCTGGTCTTGCCCGGGTTGACAACATAGGCCGTGTCGTAGTAGTTGAGGGCATGATTGAGCCATCGATAGGCCTTGAAGCCGAAATTGAGCACGCGTGGATATACAATAGAGGTGTCATTGATGCTCCAGCCGCGGCGTAATATCTTGCGTTTCCAGGCATTCTTGACATCGGTGTCGACCGAGTCGATGGGCAGAGCTTCTACCTGAATCTCCGCGACAATGGTGTCCTGGGGCATAGCGGTTAAGACCGGCTGAGACTCTGCAGCGGGCTGCAAGATTGTGTCGGCCATGCACAAGGCGGACGGCCGCTCGACCAAACCGCTTGCCAGCGAGGTGAGAGCACCCAGCCAAATCCAAATCAACAATATGAGCAGAGTCTTGATTTTCATTGGGCTTGACGTGACGGTCGCATGGTGACCATGGGTACAGGCTGTCGCACCAGGCTATCGCGCTGGTCGGCCGGCGACGGCTCCCGTACAGGAATGGAATCCTGCTGGGCCGGCGAGAGCTGCAGTTGCTTTTTCTTGCCCTTGCTGAGCGGCTTGTCGAAGTCGTGCTTCCAGACGATGCCCACGCCCTGGGTGGTGAGGCGACTTTCCTTGTAATAATTCTGGTCGTTAAAGTGGTTATAGGCTTTGAGCCTGAATGTTCCCTTGCTGTTGAGCAGGTACTCGATATCAAAGTCACCGATAAAGTTGGTGTTACTCGGGTGGTAGGTGTTGTCACGATAACCGAAGTTGCCGTTGAGCAGCAACCGGTTGTTGAGCAACTGGCTGGAAAGAGCCACATTGACCTCCATGTCGCTAAAGTCGCCCTTATCGGTACGGAAGTTGGGTGAAATGGACAAGTTGTCGCTCATCTTTCCCAGGATGTTGCTCAGCTGTCCCGCAATGGTTGATGAGGCCACCGAGGTGAGGAACTCGTTCTGGTTGGTGGACGTACCCATATACTCAGGCGTGTAGAAGCGGTTGAGCGCCAGCAGATAGATAATCTGGCGGTTCATCATCTCGTCGGTGTTGATGATGCTCTTGACCTTGTGATAATTATCGGTGGTGAGCGAGGGGAACTCGAGGTCAAACGAGATTTCGGGCTGGCTGATGATACCCTTGGCACGCAGCAGGGCATGAACCGGCACATTGGTGCGGTTCAGGTCCTTCTCTTTACCGAACGACTCGTCAAGGTCCATGATGTTGGCGTTGAGCATATATACCGCCTCGAGGTCCAGCACGGCTGCATAGGGGTCTCCATGGAAACTGATGCTGCTGCCGTCACGAATGGTGAAATCCTTGATGATGACGTCCTGAAGGGTGAAGTTGTAGGTACCCTTGTCAAGCGTGTAACGGCCATAGGTCTCAAGTTCGCCGTTGTTGTTATAGGTCATGCGCATGTGTCCGCTGCCAGTAGCCTTGATGCGGTCGCCGCCCACGGGGTCCATGATAACGGTGATTGCCACGTCGGGGGTGATGTCGCCCTGGAGGTCGATGTTGTAGGCACTGGGCTCGGAGTTCACCTCCTGCTGCACTTGATGCTTGAGCTGGCTCAACACCAGTTCCAGGCTGTCGACCTGGGGCTGCACATCAGGCACAGGGGGTGCTTCCCTGTCGCGGAAGGTGATAAAGTCGTAACTGTCGGCCTGCTCGGTGTCGCTCATCACAAACGTAAACTTGCTCTTGGGCGCCGAGACCATGTTGACCCTGATGTTGACGATACCTGGCCCGCCATCGACAAAGCAAGACCCGTTTCCGTAGATGGTACCATACCAGACGGGGTTGATCGTGGGGTTGGTATCGTAACTGAGAAAATTGTGGGCATCGGTGATGGCAAAGTTGAACTCGGGCCGATGGAAAGCGTCGTGCTTGAGCCATCCGCCCAGCTTGGCCTCGTTACCCTCGCGATCGTGGATAGGAATATCCTGGAACTCAATGAAGTCGGGCACGATGTGAATGGGCACGTTGGACGCGGTATAGTAGCAGTTCACATAGTCGAGCAGGAAGCGGATCGAGTCGGCGACGATGTCGCCCTCGAGGTTGATGGTGTGGAAGTTACCAAACAGGATTGCCTTGCCCGACATCTCACCCTCGACGTCGCTGGTAAAGGCCGCCATGTAGGGCTTGAGAAAGGCGACGTTGGCATGGTCGGTGTCAAACTCGATATAGAGCGAGTCGTCGGCGATGTAGATGCCGCCGTCGAGCAGACTGCTGCGCCCGTTGGGCTGAGCGATGTCGCCCTTGACCAGGATGCCGCCCGTCGAGGAATCAAACTCGGCGCTGATGTCCAGATCGCCCATGACGGCATCGTTGTAGGATATGTTCTTGATCGCCAGGCTGGGCGTGTAAATCTTGGGCGAGCCCGACAAGAGGTCACTCGCATAGACCTTGCTGGTGGCCCGTCCGCCAAAGTCCACATGGTCGATTGCCAGCGTCTCAAAGACGTAGTCCAGATTCACGTCGCTGAGCTCAAGGCATAACTCGTCGTCGGGGTCGTGGGAAATCGTACCATTGATTTCTATAAACTGGTCGGTGCGTCCGCCAGCCAAGTTGTCTATCTTGATGGCCCCATTGTCGATGCCCACGTGGCCCTTGGCCACCTCCCAGATGGTGTCGTTGAACACCAGTTGGGACGGATGGATGTCGATATCGGCCTTCAGACCGCCGTCGGAGCCACGGTCCAGCAACCCCGTGAGGTTGAGATTGCCGTGGAAATCATGCTCCATGGGCATGCGCCAGGCCATGTTAGCGCCGATGAGGTTATCCTGTCCGCTGGCATCCAGGTTGAGGTCGATCATGCCCTTCTTGGCCGGGTAACGCGACTGGACGTTCAACACGACCTTATCGGTCTCATTGTCGAGTGCCAGCAGCAGGCGTGTCCGCTCGATGACCTTGTTGGCCCCCTGCAGAATGAGCGGCGCGTCGACCACCAGGTTGAAGGTGGAGTCGTTCTCGTTCAACTGGCCCTCGATGACCGTGCGGTAGGCGAGCCTGAAGGGCAGGTTGTGCATCGCGTGCAGGGCCTCGTCGGGTGTGATGACCAGGTTGAGTTTCACGTCGTTGGGCTCTCCACCGTGGGTGTAATCGGCATAGTCGCCAAAGTACTTGGGGAAAGCGCTCGAGAGCATGTGCTTGACCGTGGGGACAATCGTCTTGAAATCGTATTGGCCCGTCACAAAGCCGCTGATGTGGTCACTCTCGATGTCGATAACCTTGTCATAGCCGTTATTGTCGGCACTGAGCTGCATGCTATTAAACCTCAAGCCCTTGCCATGGCCATCGGTAAAACTGAAGTCATTCAGCTCAATGTGTCCCGAGGCATTGTCAAACGAGTTGCCCCAGAAGGAGGCCGTTGCCGTTGTTGACAGACGGTGGTCAGGGTAGTCGCCAGTGATGCCAAGTCGGGCCAGGTTCAAGCCATCGGTCGTGATGTTCAGGTCATAATTGGAATTGGCCCCGTCGATGACAGCCCGTCCCTCAAGGCCAAGCCGCCCGTTGGGGTCGTTCATCGCCAGGGAACCCATGAAATCATTGCCCTGCTTGTCGACGTCGGCAGTGATGTTGTGATATCGTGTGCCCTTGATGTCGACAAACGGGATGCGGCCCTCGAGATGCCCCGACACGTCATTGCCCTGCACCAGGGCGTCGATCTGAGCATCGATGGCAATCTGGTCCAGCAGGTCACGCTTGTCGATCAACGTGCCCAGCTGCAGGCCATCGGTCTTGACATGTCCCGCGATGTGGCTCATGCCGCCCTGCTGCTTGAGCGCGGCATCGACGACGGCCTTGCCCAGCGACGTGCCCACCGAGCCGTTGAATTGCAGGGTGGCGGGCGTGTTGTGCAGCTCGCCGTTGAGGCTCACATTGCCGCAGCGGGAGATAATGCGGCGGGCCTGTGGGGACAAATTGGGCACGAGAGCCATGAGCTGGTCGAGCTTGCCGGCCGTGACATCCAGGTCGATGTGCTGCAGGTTCAAAGCATGGAAACCGCCCTGGGTGGGCAAGACGAAGTCGCCATGCACGTCCAGCGAGAGGTTGCCGTCGCCAGAGCGGAGGCTCAGGCGGGGCACGTCGATGCGCTGTGCGTCGCGCACCACAGTGGTAGTAACCAGCAACGGGTCGTCGAGCGACCTGAGTTGCGGAGCAAAGGCGGCAAGGTCGGACGGCGTGATGCGGCTGCCGGTCGTGCTCACAGCCAGCGGCATCTGACCCAGCTCGCTGCCCAGGTTCTTGAGGGAACTATACTCCAGGTGGATGTCATCAAGGCGGATGTCGCTGTTAGGCAGCTTGACGTTGATATCCTTGATATCCAGGGCATTATCGGTGATGTGGACATCGGTTGACAAGCGCTGTAGCGAGAAACCGCTGCCCTCGTCAAAGGAGAGGCGCTTCACCCTGATATCGAAATCGTTGTTCTTGAGTTGAGGCAGAGCGAGGTCGGCACGCAGGTTGTTCACGGCCAGATGATTGGGATCGAAACGTCCGGGGCGGCGAGGCTGGTCAAGCACATCGTAGGTGAGCGACGACTTGCGCACCACCACAGTATTGACCCGTATGTCGAACGGTTTGGACGGTTTGTCGTCCTTGGGCTTGAAGGCATCGATGATAAACTGCACGTTGGTGGGGCTGTCCTTGTCGGGGCGTGACACATGCCCCTTCAAACCGATGATTTCGCCATAGGTGACAATCAAGCGTCGGTCGGCAATCAAATCCCTGAGGCTGATGCCGGCACCCAGTTTGTCGATAGAGAGCAAGGAGTCGCCCTGCTGATCATTGACGAGCACGTCGTTGAGTTCCAGCTGATTGAATGGCGAGACCGACACCGAACCGATATCTACCGTGGTGTTAAGAAATTCACCCAGCGCCTTCTCACCCTGCTGGCACAGGTATTGCTGCACGGGCGGTAACAGCAGCAGCATGTAGAGCATAGCAAACAGGGCCACGACAGTCACCAGCACGGTAACCACCACGCTGCGCACGACATTGTATGTCCCTCTCGAAATGTTCATCTTCCAGTTTTAGCCCTATTGCTGCAAATCAGGTGCCAATTGCCGCATTGTTGCAGCTCAATCGCTCGGGGCATGGCCACGGGGCACATGATTGCTATCGATATTTTATTGATTAACCTGCAAAATTAAGCATTTTAGTCGAGAACGCCCCTATTGAGACGTCACAAATTTTGGCCATGCCACCAGCGGAAGGCAAAACAGATGACGAAACATATTTTTTAACGACCCATTGTTTGTCCAATTCATTCAATAGCTATATCTTTGTGATTCAATAATCAAACTAAAGATAACTGAACTCTGTCATGGCACTATTCAGAATTTTTCACTCAATCACCTTGCGCGTGCTGCTTGCGGCACTGCTCATGCTGCTGCCAGCCATGTCGCTCACCTCATGTAGCGACGACGAGCCCGACTGGCTCGTGGGTTACTACATGGTCATCAACTCGCAGACCAGAATCAGCCTGGGCGAGGAAGATGAGGACCAGGGTCAGGGCACATCTTCACAGCCCGTTGTCGACGTGTTGTCGAACACCATCGTAAAGATGCGTAACGCCCTGCACGATGCCTACCCTGTCAATGCCCACTACGGCAACGACGCTGCGGTCATCGGTGCGCTGGATGCCATCTACATGGAGTACAAGTCGATGTACGGAGGCGAAGAGAAGAATGCCGTGTGCATCGTCAAACTTTACCGAGCCTCGATGGACGGTGACATCGTGAAGAGAAGCACGGCCTTGAAGACCTACCGCTTCGGAGCCAGACCCACCCAGATGGAGTAGAACGGCTGTGGCAAAGGTGCGAATGGGGTTTTAGCAATCCATAGGTTACCCCAGAGGGGGTCAAACCGGGGAAATTATTTTAGTGGCATTATCTTGCAAAATCCAATTCATCATACTACCTTTGCATCAGGCTAAGATTTAAACATTCAACAATCACAATAAACAAGAAAACGGATATGAAGAAAATCTTTACACTGCTCTTTTGTGTCACGGCCATGGCCCTTGCTGCCAGCGCCAACGACAATGTCATTGAACAATGCATCAATCATGTGCTCAATGATGGAACCGCCACGACAATGACGCGCGCTACCGAGCTCGACGCCAACAACGACGGCGTAATCAACATCACCGACGCCACCGTGCTCATCAACAGGTCATTGAATGGCAGCCAGGTAAATAATGCCCCCACCGTCGAGCGGAAGAAGACGCAAGTCATCATCGGTAACGTGTTGAATGACCCGAAGCCCGAATACAGCATCAAGGACGCTACAGAGTCGATCAACCAAGATCTGAAGGACAAGTAATCACGCACGACGGCTTGTCGATGACCCTATCACATGACACCCCGGCCCGGTGACAACCATCGGGGAGGGGTGTCATGTGGATGAAGTCATCCCATTCTCCGCGGAAAAAATGAAAAAGATAGAGATTTGAGCGCGAACAAGTCCTCAACTCGAGTAAGACTCATATTCAACAATTCCACTTACACATCCTGCAACATGAAACATCAACTCAACCTGTGGACCCTGTTGCTGCTGGCTATCGCTATTGTGGGCACGACAGCAACGCTGACCTCGTGTGGCAAAGAAGATGAGCCTGCGAGCCTGGTCATTGATTACTATATCGAAGTCGAGGAGGAATTTCTGGTCGATGGCACCATTGACCACACCGACCGCTATTACAGCCCCGTGGCGATGATGAAGGAGGCCCTGCAGAAGGCTTATCCCACAGCCACCGCAGCGGGCGACGACCAGGCAGCCATCAATGCCTGCAACGAGCTGTATCAACGCTACTACAGCATGTATGACAGCTATCCCGAGAACCTCACCTGCCTGGTACACCTGGTCAAGGCTACCATGAGCGGCGACATCGTCAAGAGCAGTGAGCGTCTCGCGACCTATCAGTTTGACGTCAATCCCAAGGAGGTAGAGCCAACCGAATAATCCCAGCTGGGACGAGACATCATAGCAAAGTAAACTGCTTGAAGAGTTTTTCGACAAGACGGGGGAGGGCGTAGTTGCCTATCTCCCGTTCTTTTATCCACACATAATCAGGCGGCAGGACTGGTCGGACTGCAGGCTCAGCCAGGTAGAAATCGGCAAGCAGGATGCGATGGGTGAGCACATGCTTGACGCCGCTGGCCAGCAGCGTGAGCGGGCAACCCAAGTCGGGAGGCGGGGCATCCTCGACCAGCAACGGTTCCCACAAGCCCTGCCAGATGTCGCCCGCAGGCCGCCGACGCAGGGCCGTCATGCCCCCGTGGCGGACGTAGATATAGGATAAACGGCGCTCCCGCATCTTGACTTTGTTCTCCTTGACAGGCAACTCAAGGACGCAACCCGTGTGCAGGGCATCACAGGTGGGGGCTACGGGACAGTCCTGGCAACGGGGCGAGCGCGGCGTGCACCAGGTGGCACCAAAGTCCATCATCGCCTGATTGAATGTGCCGGCAGCGTCACGAGGAAGCAGTTCCTGGGCCAAAGCCTCGAAGGTGTGCTTGCCGCGCGTGGTGTTGATGGGCACGTCGATGCCATAGTGACGGGCCAGGACGCGATAGACGTTGCCGTCAACCGCGGCGGCAGGCAGACCAAAAGCCATTGACCCCACAGCTGCGGCCGTGTAGTCCCCCACCCCCTTCAAGGCTTTGAGGCCCTGGATGGAATGCGGGAAGCCGCCCTGCTCGACAATCTGGCGAGCCGCAGCGTGCATGTTGCGAGCACGGCTGTAGTAGCCCAGGCCCTGCCACAGGCGCAACACCTCGTCCTCGCTGGCGGCGGCGAGGTGCTGGACTGTCGGGAACCGCTCCATAAAACGGTACCAGTAGGCCGTACCCTGGTCGATGCGCGTCTGCTGCAGGATGACCTCGCTGACCCAGATGGCGTAAGCATCGCCGATGCCTCGCCACGGCAGCTCGCGCCCATATTGGGCAAACCACCTCAACAATGCTACTGTGAACTCCGTTCCGCTCATCTTATTCTGATTAATATATCACGCACTATGGTGATAGTATCACAGCGGGAGGATGGTCTTGAAGTTCTTCCAGTTCTTGGCGCTGCGGTAGGCGTTGAGCGAGGTGTCGGGAACGTATAGTTCGATCTTATTGTTGCTCACGCCGGTGAGCGTGGGCGGCAAGACGGCATGGCACTCGATGCGGG
This sequence comes from uncultured Prevotellaceae bacterium, assembly GCA_946409635.1. Classification (GTDB taxonomy): domain Bacteria; phylum Bacteroidota; class Bacteroidia; order Bacteroidales; family Muribaculaceae; genus Sodaliphilus. The sequence continues at coordinate 21,458 of CAMJXD010000011.1, read as the reverse complement.
TGAGCTGATTGCACTTCTCGGCAACCTTCTTGCCAATCCGGGTGACGGTTTCGGGGATGACGAGCGTGGTGATGGCCGTCTCGCGCAACGCATTGTCGCCCAGCGAGCACAAGCCCTTGCCCAGGTCGATGCGGGCAAGCGAGGCGCAGCCCCGGAAGGCCTCTTTGTCGACCGTCACACAGCCGTCAGGGATTGTCACGCCGCTCAGGTCCTTGCAACCCTTGAAGGCGCGCTCACCGATAGAGACCACGCCACCAGGCAGCTCCAGGGCGGTCAAGGCACAGTTCTCAAATGCCTCCTTGCTGATGGTGGTCAACTGCTCGGGCAAGTCAATATGGGCCAAAGCCTTGCAGTTCTTGAAAGCACGGTCGTCGATGGTGTTGACCTCGGGCGAGAGGTCGACCACGGTCAGTGCCGAGCAATTCTCGAAGGCAGACTGCGGCACCACCCCCACATGGCCGATGACAGCCCTCTCAAGTGCCTTGCAGTCCTGGAAGGCCTTGGCTGCCAGTTTCATCACGCTGGACAGATCGACCTGCTGCAGGCGACTACAGCCATTAAAGGCCGACTCCCCTATCACCTTGACTGAGGATGGGATAGAAATGGTCCTGAGCTGAGAACACCCGTAGAAAGCCGATGCGGCAATGCCGGTCACGCCCTCACTGACAGTCACGCTCGACAGTTGCGAGTGAGAAAAAGCGCTATTGGCGATTTCGTTCACACCGTCGGGTACGGCAAAAGCGCCGCTACGGGCTGCCGGGCAACGCAGCAGCACGCTTCCCGAGTGGTCATATAGCACCCCGTCCTCGCAGGTGTAATAGCGGCTTCGGCTAGCGACTGAGATATCCTCGAGCTTCGTCATCGAGCCCAGGTTATCGTTCTCAATCTGGGTTGCGGCCGGCAGGTCGAGCACAGTGATCAATGTTCCCTCAAAGGCGGCGGCACCGAGTTTCATCAGTCCGTCAGGCAAGGTCACATGAGTCAAGCCAGAGTCCTTAAAGGCTTGGGGACCGACTTCGGCGAGTGAGCGCGGCAGACCGACCGACTTGAGACTGGAGCAACCCGCAAAGCACGACGCGCCGATGCGCTCCAGATTGTCGCTCAACATGATGAATTCCAAGTCATAGCAGCCATTGAAGGCATGATTGCCCAGCGACCTCACCGTGGGCGGCATGATGACCTCCTCAAGGTCGGTGCACCCCCGCAGGGCGCCGTTGCCGATGCGCTTGACGCGGTCGGGCAAGACGATGGAGCGCAGATGGCTGCAATAGGCCAGCGCATCGTCCAGCACATCACGCTCACCGCTGTAGCCAAACAGTCCCTTGGAGCCAGCGCTCATGATGCGGGCATGCTCCAGTTCCAGGTCGATGTAATTGTCGACCCGGCGGTCGTGGTTATCGACACACTTCGAGCGGCTGCACAGCTTCTTGATGAAAGCAAAATCCGTGCTGTTAAGAGGTCCTTCGATGCGCAGCAGGCGCACGCGGTCCATCATCGCCAGCGGCATCCTTGCCTCGAGCGTGCCTGGGTCGTTAAGACGCAGCTCCACCACGTCGCCATGGGTGTCGGCCCGGCTGTAACGGTCACGGTAACGCTTGTCGCCGCGGCTGCCATACTGGGCGTTTGCCTGCAGCGCAGTCAACAGGGCTATCAGCAGTAACAGTGCTGCGCACCGCAGCAATTGTCTTGAATGATTCATCACAGCAAACAAGTTAGAATGATTAATTGCTGCAAAAATAGTCAATCCCTATGACAGCAACAAGCTATGAGCCGCATTTTCGCTCATCATTCCGCGGTTGCCACTTGGTTTTTCCCGTGAATACCTGACAATTAGCCAAAAACAATATTTTTTAGCCCTTTAACTGTTTTCAATACTACTCATTGGTATATTATTACTAAATTTGCGCTGCTACTTACATTTAATTAACATTAACGCAAATGAAAAAAAGTTTCACTACTTCACTCCGTGCCCTCTCGTTAGGGCTGATGGCGCTTGCCTCCACATCGACGTGGGCAAGTACAGGCGATGTGCTGCTCGAGGAGACCTTCGACACGCAGCAAGCCTTTGAATCCTGGACCATCGTGGACCAGAACGGTGGCCGCACCTGGGAATTTCTGAACGGTATGGCGGCCTACATGCTCGACTACCAGACCGGGCTGCCCGGTGATGACTACTACATCTCGCCGGCATTCGAGCTGGATGCCGACAAGGTGTATGAACTCAAGTTCTACATGGGCGTGCTGTCCAAGACCGAGAACCTGCGCGTGCTGCTGGGCACCAGCACCGACCCCGCATCGTTCACCCAGGTTCTGGCCGATTATCCCAGTGTGGTGAGCGCCGACTCGGGCGACAAAACCATCAAGGTGTATGCACCGGTGAGCGGCACCTACCGCCTGGCCTTCTACGCCTACAGTGAGCCCAACCAGCACCGCGTCGAGATTGACAACGTGAAGCTCATCGAGAAGTCACCCAAGGGCGTTCCCGGCGAGGTGACTAACGTCAGCCTCACTCCCGCAGCCATGGGCGCAACCCAGGCCACGCTGACCTTCACGGCCCCCACCGTGACCGCTGCCGGCGAGACGCTGGAGCAGATCAGCGCCATCGACATCAGTGTGGGCGGCGTGCTAGAGAAGACCATCGACAATCTCGCCCCTGGTGAACTGGTGACCTATCAGGACACCGAGGTAGAGAACGGCTTCAACACCTACAGCATCGTGGCCCGTAACGAAGCCGGTGAGGGTAGCGCCGTCGAGGTGACCGCCTTTGTCGGCCAAGACATGCCTGTGGCCCCCACCAACGCCATTGCCCGCCTGAACAACGACATGAGCATCACCATCACGTGGGATGCTCCCTCGCAGTCGGTCAACGGCGGATATGTGGACTTTGATGCCGTGACCTATCGCGTGGAGCGCAACAGCGTCTCGAGCGGCATTGTGGCCGACGGCACAAGTGCCACGACCTACACCGACAACATCCCCGTCACCGAGGGTCAGGTGAGCGCCAGCTACACCATCACGCCGCTCTACAACGGCCAGCAGGGCACCTCGGCCAACACCAACAGCGTGGTCACCGGCAAGCCCCTGCAGCTGCCCTATAAGGCATCGTTTGCCTGGGGCGAGCAGGAGAACTGGACGCTGGATGGCGAGGTCAATGACTTTGACTTCTATGCCACAGGCGACATCTACGACGACTGGACAGGCGAGCCCATGATCGAGGCCCCGGACTATGACGGCGGCTTCCTAGTTGCCGAGAGCATGTACGCCGACTACGGCCAGCAGAGCCGCCTGGTGTCGCCCATGCTCGACCTGAACAGCGTGAGCGCCCCCACGATGAAGTTCATGTTCCACTACGGCCGCAGCCAGTGGTATGACCCCGAGTGGGACGGCGAGATCGATGACAACATCCAGGTGCAAGTCTCCTTTGACGGCGGCGAGTGGCAGGATGTCGAGAACGCCCAGTTTTTCATGAACGAGCAGACCGACGGCTGGGTAGAGTGCGAGGTGATGCTGCCGAGGAACACCCAGGCCTCGTTTGCCAACATCGGCCTGCTGGCCAGTGCATTGAGCGACCAGATGGGCGCACGCCGCGACATGTATGTTGACAACATCCGCATTGCCGAGGCCAGCGTGGCCTGTGACCTGGCTGTGACGGCCTTCACCATCGAGCCGAAGCGCGCTGACGTGGATGAGGACATGACGATGAAGTATGATATCGTGAACCGCGGCTCGCAGGATGCCCAGGGCTACACCGTCAACATCTACCGCGACGGCGAGCTCTACCAGAGCATTACCGACCAAGCCCTTGCCGCTGGCTCGACGACAACCGGCACCGCTACCTACACCACCACCGCAGCCGATGCCGACGTTGAGGCCATCAACTGGCAGGTTGAGGTCGTGTGGAGCGATGACATGATGACCGACAACAACACCAGCGACATCGTCGCCACCTCGGTGCGTCCCAACGAGCTGCCCGCACCCGAGTACCTGACCGCCACGGCCACCGATGCCGGCGTGGTGCTCAACTGGGCCGAGTGCCAGTCGGTAGAGCCTGCACAGGGCGAAATCGAGTATGTGACCGACGACTTCGAGAGCTACCGCCCATTTGCCATCGACGGCGTGGGCAAGTGGACGCTCTATGACGGCGACGGAGCCACCACGATGGTGACCCCGCGCATCCCCGTGCAGTACGAAAACCAGGGTGCTCCCATGGCCTTCCAGGTGTTCAACACCACCCAGTCGATGACTTGGGTCGAGGAGAACATGGACGGTGCATTTGCACCCCACAGCGGCGAGCAGTACATGGCTGCCCCCAGTGCTGACTACCCGTTTGAGAACGACGACTGGCTTATCACCCCGTGCCTCGACGGCCGTGCACAGACCATCAGTTTCTGGGCCAAGGCTGCCACCTTTGACTCGGAGTGGATCAACGTCTACGTCTCGACCACCGATGCCCATCACGACAGCTTCGTGAAACTCAATGCCGAGGACCGCATCTACGTGAACGAGGGTTGGCGTGAATACACGTTTGACGTGCCCGAGGGCACCCGCTACCTGGCTGTACGCTGCATCCGCCGCAGCGTGATGCTGATGATCGACGACTTCACCTACGCCCCGGCCGCCACCAGCGAGGCACCCCGCACGCTCAACGGCTACAACGTCTATTGTGACGGCAATCTCATCGGCTATGTTCTCGCCCCCGAGACGACCTACACCGCGCCCAATGCCGGCAGCAGCGCCGTGTACACGGTCACGGCCGTCTATGCCCAGGGCGAGAGCCTGCCCAGCAACGAGGCCAGCACCGGTGCCACCGCCATCGATGAGATAATGGCCACCATGCCTGCCAAGGCCCGCATCTATGACATCCAGGGCCGCCAGCTCAACGAACTGCAGCCCGGCGTGAACATCGTGCGCTACAGCGACGGAACTGCCCGCAAGATCCTCGTAAAGTAAGCACTGCCGCATTACCGCTAGCGAGCCTGGTCTCAACCGCCAGGCCCGCTTTTTTATGGGCCGTTGCCCAAAAACCGGAATCAGACGATGGATAATCAACATGGGACACAGGGACGGTTCTTTTGTCCCATTTTTTTGACTAAAAATGGGACAAAAGAACCGTCCCTGTGTCCCACCTGTGTCCCATCCCTGCCGCAGTTGAGCCAAGGTCTCATATTGGATTAGAGCCCCCGTATTGGGTTGAAACTGGAAGAAATGTGAGGCGCTTCTCCCAATCACGACATTTTCGATAACCTGCACCGAGTCGATGTAATCCACGACTTTCGGACTATAGTTCAAACAGTTTTGTGAGAAAATCGCGGGCTGTGGCATCGGGCAAGTTGGCGATTTCTTGGCGCAGGCTGGCAAGTGACGGATAGGCATTGGGCGAATCCTCTTCCTCTCCCAATTCAGGGGCAAAGAACTTGATATCCTCAATGATGTGCATCGGCGGATTGCTTCGGTGCTGATAGATTGACATCAACACTTCCTGGGGATACTCACGCATGACCGTAGAGAAGCAAAGAGACAGATCCTCGGCCACACAGCCGTCGGAATGCTTCATAAGTAGTTCCCATTTATCCAAAGTATGGTCGTTAAATTTCTCTTGAGTCAATCTATCCATGAGGTCACCCATCTTGGTTTCCCACTCTTGATGTCCCCAACCAGGAATCGGATAACGTTTACCCATAATGTCGATACTGTCAATCGTCATGACGGGAGTGAGGGTGAAGGTGAAGGTCCGGTCGATGGCGGGGAGGCGGTATGCGTCCAGCGGGCGGGCGCCCCAGCTGTCGATGCCGCCCACGCCGCAGTGCTCGCTGTCGAGAGTGAGCACGGTGTAGGGCGATTTTACCAAATCGGACGGGTGGCGCTGATGCTTCTCGTCGCCCTCGTCGAGCGTGGCGATGTCGTAGTGCAGCGCGCTGGCATAGAAAGGCCTGTCGGCGGTCACCTTGAGGCCGTTGCCCTCGGTGTCGGTCTGTCGCCACCAGCGGATGTCGCCCTTGGTGCCCGTCTCCTGCGGACGGATGTAGGGGTAGAACTGCTCATCAGCCGTTTGGCGGTAGATGCCCAGGCGCTGGCTATAGCGGCGGTCGGCATAGTTCTCGATGGGGCCGCGGCCATAGTAGTGGCTGACCTCCATCACTCGGGGCATTTCCATCACCATGCCATAGCGCAGCATCTCGGGCACGTCCTGGGCTGTGTCGTTAAAGGCGATGCCTTGGGTCACGCACATCGCGCCGCCGCGGTGTATCTCGTAGGTGAGCGTGAGCGTCGCGGCCACCTCGGGCAGGTCATAGCTGGCCCTGACGGTCGTCTGCGACTTGCTGGATGCCTTCTTATCTACGGCCAGTGAGGTGAGATGCATCACGGGATTGCGCCACACTTGCAACTTCTGCTGCAGCCAGGCGCCCATGTCGTTGTCGGTCACCGCACGCCAGAAGTTTGGCCTCAACGAGCCACCCTCACACAGCATGGGGATGCCGTTGACGATATACCTGCTGATAAAGCCCGTCTTGCCGCCGAAGGCGATTTCCACACCGTCGCCCATGATGGTGAGCGCTCCCTGCTTGTCCTGCTTGACGCTGAATTTCGCCTTGTCGTGAGGCAACTCTGCCGCCTGGAGCGCTGCCTCAATAACGGGCAACTGGGCATAGGCGATGCGCTGGCCGGCTTCCATCAGCGGCTCTTCCTGCTTGAGCAGGAAATCGACGTTGAGCAGTACCTCGTGTCCTTGTTCAAGGGCAGCAAGGGTGCCCTCGATGGGCAGGTGCAGCATCTGGCAGCCCTGCGGGGCGACGTTGAGGTCGTTTTCCTCGCCGTTGAGCATGGGCTCGCCATCGACGAGCAGTTGCCACCGCATCTTCACGTTGCTCAGGTCACGGAAGAAGAACTCGTTCCTCACCGCGATGTCGCCGTGAAGGAGGTCCACTTCCTCGGCCCAGACGTTCTGGTAGTAATAGGCCGTCTCATAGGCATGCGGATTCCACACGCGGTCGGGGCTCACGAGGCCGTTGCAGTTGAAGTTGTTGTCGCTGGGGTCGTGGGTGTTGTAGTCGCCGCCGTAGGAGAAATACTGCTTGCCGTCATCGGTCTTGACACGCAGGCCCTGATCGACAAAATCCCACACAAATCCGCCCTGGAACTTGGGCAGACGGCGCACGGCATTCCAGTATTCCATCAGGCCGCCGCCCGAGTTGCCCATCGTGTGGTTGTACTCGCACAGGATGAGCGGCTTGGTGCTCTCGGGCTTGCTGGCATAGCGCTCGCACCACTCGGGCGAGGCATACATCGGGCACATCAAGTCGGTGTTCTCACCGCCCTCGGCACGCTCCCAGTGGATGGGACGCGAGGGGTCGACCGAGCGTATCCAATCGCGCGCGGCGGTAAAGTTGGGGCCGTCACACGTCTCGTTGCCCAGCGACCACACGATGACGCTGGGATGGTTGAATTGCACGCTCACGTTGTGCTGATTGCGTTCCAGAATCTGCCGGGCAAACTCAGGCTGGTAGGTCGGCGCGGTCTTTGGGTCGTAGTAGAAGCCATGGCCCTCCTGGTTGGCCTCGGCAAAGACATACAGGCCGTACTCGTCGCACAGGTTATACCACTGCGGGTCGTCGGGGTAGTGGCAGGTGCGCACGGCGTTGATGTTCATGCGTTTCATCTCCTTGATGTCGGCAATCATGCGCTCGCGCGACACGACGTAGCCGCCATCGGGGTCCATCTCGTGGCGGTTGGCGCCCTTGATGTAGATGGCCTTGCCGTTGACCAGCAACTGGCCGTCCTTGATTTCCACGCGGCGGAATCCCACACGGAGGCTCACGGTCTCGGGCTTCAATCTCTTGTCGGCAGGGGTAAACGTGGCAACAAGGCTGTAGAGATTAGGTGTCTCGGCTGTCCATTTCTCGACATTGGGGATGGTCCAGCGGCTCTCGCCAGCGGGCGTCAAGATGACCTCTTGGCAGCCCCATTCCAGTCGGTAACTCATAGTCCCCTTGCCCGTGACGAGAGGGTTGACCGTCAAGATGCCGTCCTTCATATCATCGGTGAGTGTCGCCGTCACGCGAAGGTCGTCGATGTGGTTATTCCTGTCGCGGCAGTAGAGGTAACTCGAGCGGGCCACACCCGACAGGCGCCAGAAGTCCTGGTCCTCGCTGTAGGTGCCGTCACACCAGCGCATCACCTGGAACGCCAGCAGGTTGTCGCCCTCGTGGACGTAGGGCGTGATGTCAAACTCGGCCGCCGTCTTGCTGTCTTCGGCATATCCCACAAACTGGCCGTTGACCCACAGGCTGATGTTGCTGGTCACGCTGCCGAAGTGGGCAATCACCTGCTTGCCCTTCCAGTCGGCAGGCAGCGTGATGTGGCGGCGATAAGAGCCCACGTGGTTATCCTTGACGGGAACGCGGGGCGGGTCGTTCTCCCAGTTGCCGCGCCAAGGAAAGCCGATGTTGACATACACCGGGTCGCCATAGCCGTTCAATTCCCACATTCCCGGCACGGGCATCGTGCCCCAGCCGCTGTCGTCCAGGTCGGGGCGGTAGAAGTCGGTGGGACGCTCGTCCAGGTTGGCCACCCAGTTGAATTTCCAGTCCCCGTCCAGTGACAAGCGGCGGCTCATTAGGGCCGAGTCCACATCATGGGCGATAAACGACGTGTGTACTGGCAAGCGGTTGATTTCGTTGACTTGCAGGTCCATCCATGGTTCACCAGCGGGCTGTGCATTGGCCATTATGGTCAGCAGCAGGCAAGTTATTGTGAGAATTGATGATTTCATTTTTAGTTAGCAGTTAGGAGTTGTGAAGATATTCCTCGGCACGTTGCAGGTCCTCGGGCGTGTCGATGCCGATAGTCGCCGTGGTGGTGATGCCAGCCTTGATGGTATAGCCGTTCTCGAGCCACCGCAGCTGCTCCAGCGACTCGGCAAGTTCCAGCGGTGACTGTGGCAGGCGGGTGATTTCGGCCAGCACCTTAGCACGGTAGGCATACATGCCCACGTGGGTGTAATACTGCGTCGCCTTGGGCCATTCTTCCCGTTCACGGCCACGGATGTAGGGGATGACCGAGCGCGAGAAGTAGCGCGCACGCATCTGGTTGTCAAGCACCACCTTGGGGCTGTTGGGGTTTTCCAACTCGCTATAGGGACGCGACGGGTCAAACGGGCGCACGAGCGTGGCGATGTCGGTCCCCTCGTCGTCAAAGCAAGCCATGATGGCCCTCAACTGGTCGGGCTGGATAAATGGTTCGTCGCCCTGGATGTTGATGATGACATCCTCATGGCCACCGTTCTTCAGGTAGGCCTCCTGGCAGCGGTCGGTGCCGCTGCGGTGCTCGGTGCTTGTCATCACCGCCTTGCCGCCAAAGGCTTCAACAGCCGCCATGATGCGGTCGTCGTCGGTAGCAACCACTACGCGGTCCAGCACCTTGCTCACCTGGGTATATACCCGCTCTATCATCGTCTTGCCGCCCAGCATGGCCAGCGGCTTGCCGGGAAACCGCGTCGAGGCATACCTCGCCGGAATAATCCCAATAAAACTCAATTTCTCGCTCATTATATCTTAATTCTTATTGTTCTATTTTCTCGTTCAACTTGGCTTCGATCTCCTTGATTGTCGGTATGGTGCCTTCAATCTTTTCAGGATGATTTGGGAATTTGTCTATTAGCAACAAATGATGGCCCCCTGGTAGGGTAAACAATTTTGCAGCAAGTTGCTGCAAAAATTGTTCATCGGAATTTGCAGCAGTTTGCTGCAGATTCCTAATCACTTGGTTATAAGTCAAATAAAACTTTTAACCGCAGCCTTAATCTGGCTTTGTCGATAACGGCTGCTCAGTTCTTTTACCCACTGAGTATAATCTTTATCTATGATAGAAATCGGCTTTCTCATAATCTGCATGACTGAATGATGCCATAGTGAGTAATTGATCGTTATTGTGTGGTGGCATCAGTAGCCCCAGTTCTCGCCGATGAGGATGACGGTGTGGCGGTGGGCCGGGAAGCTGTTGCGGGTGAAGTGGACGTAGTTGCAGATGCACTGCGGCGAGTTGCAGTTGTGGCACACGCCGTCCAGGCGGCAGGGCGTGTCGCAGCCCAGGCGGGCCGTGTTGATGGGAGCGGCGGTGTTGCGGGCTCGGGCCAGGGCAGCCTCGATGGTGGGAGCTGCCTTGTTCAGCCCGATGACGTGGATCACGTTGTGGGGGCCCCAGGTGATGGCCGCCACGCGGTTGCCGCGGCCGTCGATGTTGACGATGACGCCGTCCTGGGTGATGGCATTGGCACTGGTGAGGAAATAATCGGCGTCCATCGCGTCGAGGTAGCACTGGCGCGTCTGCTCGGGCGTCGTGGCCTTGTCACGGTCGATGACTTTGTAGTTGCCGCTGTTGATGAGTGCGTCGGTCAGGCCCATCTCGCGGATGGTCTGCGAGCCTCCCCAGCTGACACTGCTACCCTCGGGCATGAGCGATTTGACAAGTTCTATAGCCTCGCTGGCCGTGGCGCAGTAGTGTGCGTTGAAGTTGCGGCGCTCCAGATGCTTGATGATGCGCCCGGCGAGCAACTCGTTATGGATTTCGATAGGAGTCATGTGAATAGTTAGTAGTTAATAGTTAATAGTTAATAGTTAATAGTTCGTGTTAGAAGAGGTCGATGATTTTGAGGGAACCCCATATGATGGCTGCATAGCGCAGCAGCTTGCCTATGGTCATCGTCACGAGGACAATCCACACGTTGGAGCGCACGTAGCCCAGGGCAACACTGATGGCTGTGCCCAGCATGGGAATGAATGCAAAGAAGCCCATCCAAGCACCGCGGTTCTGCATGAAGTCCAGTGCGCGGTTAAGCTTCTTCTCGCTCACATGGGCATACTTCTCTATCCATTCAATTTTTCCCAAGTGTCCCAGCCAATAGCACGTCATGCCACCGCTCACGTTGCCGGCCAGGGCCACAAACAGGCACGTAACCGGATCCATGTGCAACGGCCCCACACAGGCGATGACAAGGGCCTCGCTGCTGAACGGGACGATGCTGCCTGCCAGAAACGACCCCAGGAACAGCCCGAAATAACCCCACTGGGTGAAAAACTGAATGAGCGTGTCGAGCATTTTTCAGTTCTTAGTTGTCAGTTATCAGTTTTCAGTTGTCAGTCAATGCTGATGCCAACTATTAATTCTTAAAAATCAGTTGGGTGAAAATCACCAGATAGTCGCGCCAGTTGGCCCACTCGTGGCCTGCGCCGCTCTCATGATAGGTGTAGCGCAGGTGGTTCTTGTCGAGCAATTTGCGGAACTCGGCGTTGTCCTTGTAGAGGAAGTCATCCTTGCCGATGCCCATCCAGTATAGTTTGGGACGCTGCCTGAACTGTGCTTTCAGCTTGGTCTCCAGGTCGTCATAGATCTTGCATTTGCCCTGGTCCATGCGCGAGATGGCAGGCGAGAACAGGCCCACATAGGCAAAGTCCTCGGGCTGGTTGGCGCTGATGTATAGCGAGTGGTAGCCGCCCATCGACAGCCCCCCAATGGCGCGGTAGCGCTTGCCCGAGCGCGTGCGGTAGTTCTTGTCGACCCACTGCATGATGTCATTGAAACTCTGCTCAAACGTGCCGTCCATCCAGTGCTTGTGGGCAAACGTGGGCTGCACGTTGCCCAGCTCACTCATGCTGGCTGCCGCCTGTTCGTCCACATTGCCGTTGGGCATGACTACAATCATCGGTTCGGCCTTGCCGCCGGCGATGAGGTTGTCAAGCACCTGGGCTGCACGGCCTTGCTCGAGCCACACCGTCTCGTCGCCGCCCGACCCGTGCAGCAGGTAGAACACGGGATAGCGCTGGCGGCTCTGCTCGTACCCAGCGGGCAGATAGACCATCATGCGGCGCTTGGTGCCCAGCGTGGGTGAGTCATACCACACCGCCCGCACCTCGCCATGAGGCACGTCGTGAACGGCCATGGGGCAGTCGCCGCGCGGGTCGAGCACAAAGGTGTTCATCACGTTCTTGACGTCACGCAGCACGTGGGCGTTCTCGTTGTCAAGCACCTTCATGCCGTCGACGATAAAGTAGTACATGTACAGGTCGGGCTCCAGGTCACGCAGCGTGATGGCCCACGTCTCATTGCCCTGGCGCTTCATCAGCGTGTCCACGCGGGTATCGATAATCAGCCTGACAGTGTCGGCATGAGCAGCCTTAACCTTAAATGTTACCGATCCGTCCTTGGCTATGTCGGGGGTGGGTGCTGACGGGGCACGATAACCTTGAGCGCCCATCGCCAGCGAAATCATAACAAACAAAAAGAAAAAGAAACGTTTCATATCACTTGATGATTAAAGTTTGTGCAAATTTACATCAATCCCTCCGTTATTCAAAATGATGTCGGGGCATTTTACATTTATATGATTTATAACATGTTTTACAGCCTTGCCTTGATGCGTTCCCAAGCATGGCTGCCGAACAGGAAGCACTCGCGCATCGTATCCATCATTGCCGTGAATCGACTCATCGGCACGGTGAAACTCAATTCGTCTTTGCCTACCCAAGGCCTCACCGACGGATCAAACAGCCCGAGGAAGCAACGGTGCCCTCCGCGAGCATTCTCGACAACGGTCATCGACACCACGGTGCTGCAGCCCGAACCGAATCGGGCCACCACGGCATCGGGCTCGTTAGTGTCATAGAAGGCCCAGCCACACAGGCCCGACAGCACGTCGGGCGTGGCATAGAACATCACACCCTCATAGCCCTCCAACGATTCAGCGATGTCAATTCTCACGAAATTCAGATACGGCTTGCTGGCGCGCGGCATTTCCAGGCTCTTGACATAGTCGGCGACCATCTGGGGCGTGCGCTTGTACTTCTCGGTGAGCGAGACAAAGTTGGGTACTCGCTCGGGCATATCGCTGAAGCCCGTGTACAATTTGCCGCCACCGCAGCCTATCACTTCGGCACTCAGGCTCACCGGAGTCCCCTCTCGAGCCACCTGCAATCCCTTGAAGAAACAACCGCCGATTTTGGCAGTGTCGGCAACCGGCATGTCGCTGTATCCAAACAGCAACGGCAACTGCACCCCTTCTCCGAACGCCTCGCGGTAATTCTCAATAAAATCTCTCAATTCCATATCACATCCTTGTTAATTAATTCATTCATACCTACAAAGGTAACTATTCTTTGGCAAAAATCGTTTATCTTTGCACCATCAGGAGAGACTATTTAATTAATATAGGTAAGGAAATGAAAAGATTTGTTTGGCGAGATTCAGAAGGTTTTATTAAAGAAACCAGAATTATTGTTGACACTGTTACCGGCGTAAACTACCTTTTTGTAGCAGCGGGCTACAGCGGCGGATTGACCCCCTTGATTGACGCTGACGGCAAACCCATCGTCACTCGCGTCGTCGTCGAGGACTAGACCCTGAAGCATTCATTCAGTAAACAGTAAAAGTGAGACGGCTCACTGGATGTTGTTAGTACATCTGGTGAACCGTCTCGTGTTGTGAGTACAAATGATCACTTGTTCATGTGCTTGAGCATTTCGGCCTTATCGACGACGACCCAAACGGTATCCACCACATGGCCTTGCTTGCTGTTCATCTGGCGCAGGGGGTTAGCGAAGTCCTTGTCGAGCACCTCTACGTCATCGATGAAATAGTCGGTTTCACCACGGTTTTGGAAAACGTTCTTGAAACCCCACACCTCGTGGTACTTGAGCTTTACTTTCCATCCCTCGATTTGAGCCTGGTAGAGCAGCTGCACGAGTGAATCCTGGTCGTTGCGGTCGTTGTCAAATGAGAACTGGAAGGGATCACCACTCGTGTTCATGCCCGTTTGGGTAAGGTTCATGCGGCCTTCCCAGGAATCCCAGATAACACCTTTCTTGGTAAACTCAATCAGGTTTCCCACTTTCTCACCCACTGAATAATTCTCTTTACATCCGGTCAATGGCATCAGTACAACAGCCATGAGGCATAAATACAATAATCGTTTCATCGCAAATACGTAGTTAAAAGGGTTGCTATACTCCAGAAAAATACAGCAAAAACCATGCCAATAATTTGATGATATAGAAGAGGCTGTGTCATAAATCAAGCCTGCATGGGTGTCCGTGCTGCGCACGGAAAAAGCCTGCAACTGATTTATGACACAGCCTGATCTGTTATTGTGCTAGATTAATCTGACTAATCTTTCATCGCTAATCTCTAATCAGCAAAGCGTTAGATCCAGCCTAGCGAGTGGTACAACAGGGCGATGAGGTAGCCGGCAATGCAGGCGACCACGGTGTGGACCATGCCGGGCATCATGAACGAGTGGTTCAACAGGTACTTGCCGATGACGGTCGTGCCCGTGCGGTCGAAGTTCACCGTGGCGATATCCGACGGGTAGTTGGGGATGAAGAAGTAGCCATACACCGACGGGAACACGCCCAGCAGTATCCAGCCGTCGATGCCCAGGCCATAGGCCAGCGGCAGCATCGAGACGACTACGGCGCCCTGGGAGTTGACGAGCACCGACACCAGGAAGAAGGCAAACGCGATCGACCACGGGTACTTCTCGACCATGCCCGAGAGCATCTGCTGTATCTCACCCAGGTAGTTGGCAAAATAAGTGTCGGCCAGCCAAGCGATGCCGTAGATGGCCACGACGGCTACCATACCGCTCTGCCACACGGGGCCGGCGATGGCCTTCTTGGGCTTGGCCTTGCAGAAGATGATCATCAGCGCAGCGGCGGTGATCATCACAATCTGGATGACAAGGTTCATCTTCAGTGGCGTGGGATTGATCTTGGTGAGTCCCTCCACGGCGATGCCCAGTTTGGCCAACTGGTCGGCAGTGATGGTCACGCGAGATGCCATGAGTTCGACAGTGGCGTCACCGTCGATGGCCTTGACGGTGTCATAGGTGGGCAACAGGTCCTGGAAGATAGCGAAGAACACAATCACGAGCAGGGCTCCGAAGAAGATGTACACCGCACGCTTGCTCTCGGGTGCGATTTTCCTGTCCAGAGTGGTGGCGTTGCTGCCGTAGATGTACTCGCGCTGGGCGGGATCGGCAATCTTCTTCTGGAACTCGGGATCCTTGTCCAAGTCCTTGCCGCGGCGGTAGCTGGCAAGCGATGCCATAAAGATACCCAGCAGGCAGGCCGGGAAGGTGACCATGAGCACCTGGGGTATGGAAATCGTGTAGCCGTTGGTACCGCTGATGGTGATGAAGGCTACCACGGCAGCTGCGATGGGCGAGCAGGTGATGCCAATCTGAGAGGCGATGCTGGCGATGCCGCAAGGACGCTCGGGACGGATGCCCTTCTTGATGGCGATGTCGCAGATGATGGGCATCAGCGTGTAGACCACGTGGCCCGTGCCAACGAGCACCGTGAGCACGAACGTGGCCAGCGGGGCCAGGAAGGTAATGCGGTCGGGATGCTTGCGCAGCATCTTCTCGGCTAGCTGGATGAGCCAGTCCATACCGCCCGAGGCCTGCATGATGCCGGCACAGGTGACGGCTGCAATGATGATATAGATGACATCGGTGGGAGGTGTGCCGGGCTTCATGCCGAAGCCAAACACCAGTATGGCCAGGCCTATGCCCGAGATGGCACCCAGGGCCAGGCTGCCGTAGCGGGAACCCAGCCACAGCGCTGCAAGCACGATGCAGAGCTGTAAAATCATGATCAGTGACATAGTTATTATAGTTTTTAGTCCTTAGTTCTTAGTTTTTAGTTGTCAGCAGATTGCGGATGCTGATTCCTGATTAGTAGCGGATGCTCACCTGGACAAACACGGTGCTGTAGTCTGGCTTGGCCAGCGCGCGGTCGTGAGTCAGGCAGTACTCGGTCTGCACCTCCAGGTATTTGCAGAAGCGGTAGTTCAAGCCCACTTCATAGTTGGTCTTGGCGGCCACGCTCGAGGCCGTTGGGCGATACAGGTCGTAGCGAGCCTTGGCCATCAGTTTGTCCTTAAAAACGGGGACTATGGCCAGAGCATACACGCCGTCGGCCTTGTCGTTGGCCACCGGGTTGCCGTCCTTGTCGCTATAGGTCTTGACCTGGGTGTCATTGCCGTCGGCAACCTTCTGGTAGGTTGTGGCAAAGCCGCGTCCCGTCGAGTGGATGTACTCGGCGCGCAGTTGCAGGTCACCCTTCTTATACTCGGCACTCAGGGCATAGCGATGCTGACGCAGGCTCACCGTCCTGCCGCCACTCTGGCGGGCATAGGAGCCCTCCCAGCCGAAGGCGCCCAGGCGCATCCCCTCGATGGGCATGACCCACGCGCCGCCGATGATGTCCTTGCGCTCGTCCACGTCGCCCACGTTGATGCCCTGGCCGTTGAACACGCCCACCTGGTAGTGCAGCAGGTTGCGCCCGCTACGGTTCTTGAGAAAATCGCCCTGTAGCTGCAGACCGATGTCACGGCCATTGCTGGCGTGCATTCCCGTGCGGTCGTTGAAGCCTGCCAGGCGGCTCACGGGCTGCGAGTAGCCCATGAATCCCTGGTCGATGGGGTTCATCGGGTTCTCGTAGGTGAACGGCCGCTTGAACTGGCCCAGCTTTACGCGGCAGAAGTCAAACTTTTGCCACTCCATAAAGTAGTCCACCAGCCTGGGGCTGCTGCCCATCGTCGAGGTGTTGCCGTTGATTTGCCCCTGGATCTTGTAGTAGAAGTCCTTGAGGATGCGGCCCTCGATCGACGCCCTCACAAGCTTGATGTTAAACGAGTTGCTGTTCTCGCCGTCCTCAAACGTCGCCTGATAGGTAGCCATGGCAAAGCCACTGAACTTGGGCTTGGTGAAAATCGGGTTATTGCCGTCGCCCTCGGCCAGCGCCGAGAACAGCAGCATTGACCCCAATAGGGTCAGCATGAAGCGCTTCATTGTCAGTATTGAATGAATTAGAGGTTAATATTTTTTTGGCAAATATAGCTATAATTTCTGAACTATCAACAATTTCACTTCATGAATATGGCGTTGATAGTTATTTTATTAGGGAGAGTCCGGCCGAATCCCCTGACGAGGCCTTTACCAGACATCCTTGGTCTTGACTTCAATGGAGAGGCCATATTCCTTTACCGACTTCTTCAGGTTCTGCCGCTCCTTCGAGCCTTTCTTCCCCTCAGACTCAAGCTTCACCATCGCCTGGCGGGCAGCATTCTGCTGCCGCGACAACTCCTTGTTCGCCTCGTTCAACTTGTGTATCTCCCGAGCCGCCTGGTCAGCATTCAGCTTCAGCACCCACTCAATATAATCGGGTGTTAACCTCGACTTTGCCATAAAATCTACTTTTTATGACAAAGTTACTAGAGTGAAATCTATGTAAAAAGGACAATTAAACCAACCTAGATGGTGGCTTTATGCCAAAGATTCTATTAAATTCTCGGTCACTCTCATCCATCGGAGTCCGCAACAGGTCATCGGGCAATTCAACACCTTTGTACTTCCGCTCAATCTCCTCAAGCATTTCACGCCGGTATTCTTCCTCCTCGCGCTCGGCCTCAGCCTTCAGAACCCTCCATCGCTTCGAGAAGATCATCATCAGTTCAGGAGACAGGTAAACGACCATTCCGGCACACAACAACCCAACTTCCCAGTTGACCAGCAACCACAACAGTACCATGACCAGTAAGGCCACGGGAGCCAGGATTAATCGGCTAGTAGTGTTATTGGTGTTCAGTTTCATCGTTCCGTCTCCTTTCTATCCTTTAGACTGCAGCAATCCCGTTTCGTTTACTTCAGTTCCACCGTCACCGGCTTACCGCAATGCGGACACACCACCGTCGCGCTACCGTCACCCTCATCCCTGAAAAAGTCGCCCACCTCGCAACCGATGATTCCAGCATTATCCTTCAGCGTGTTGACTGTTGGATTTCCCGTGATGGCAAGATACAAGCTCTGGCGGCTGATGCCAGGCTGTCCGGTCCTAGAGTTGGGCATCAATGCCGCCACTTGTTCCAGGGTGAAGCCTCGGTCCTTTATGATCTGCTTAACGTCCATTGTCATGTTATATTTTAACGATGCAAAGTTACCCGCGATGGGGCCGGTCATTCACTGTAGTTGTGATCGACGACGATGGTGAGATGTTCGCCGGGGATGAGAGGCTGAAGTTCGTCCGTCAGCTGGGCGACAAAGGCGGCATCGTCGTGGATGGTGAGGTCGGGGACAATGTCGACCGACACCCGGTGCTCGTCCTCGAAGTAGTAGAAGCCATGCACCTGCTCGATGTGCTCGTGGGCGGCAAGCGTCTGCATGACCGTGTGCTGCAACTCGGCACGGCGATTCTCGCCGGTGGCGACAGCATAGATGCCAACGGTCATGATGATGCCGTGGCGCGCATACATATCCTCGGAAATGCGACGCGTGAGGCCGTGGATCTGGTGGGCGTCCATGGTGTCAAGGACATTGATGTGCAAGGAACCTATCCGCACGTCGGGGCCATAGTTGTGGATAATGATGTCAAACACGCCGTGCACTCCGTCAAACGCGCCCACTTCGCGCTTGATCTGCGACAGCAGTTCGGCCGAAATCTTAGCACCGAGCAACTCGTTGACAGGCGAGGCAAGCATCTCGATACCGGCCTTGATGATGACCAGCGAGATCAGGGCACCCAGGATGCCGTCGAGCGAGACGTGCCACAGCAGCATCACGCCTGCCGAGACGAGCGTGGCCAGGGTGATGACGGCGTCAAAAAGAGCATCGCTGCCCGATGCAATGAGAGCGTCGCTACTCAATTTTTCGCCCTGGCTCTTGACGTAGCGGCCAAGGACGAGCTTCACGACGATGGCCACGATGATGACGATGAGCGTCGTGGTAGTGTAGGACGGCTCGGTGGGGTTGAAAATCTTCTTGACCGACTCGATGAGCGAGGTCACACCCGCCGTGAGCACGATGACGGCGATGATGATGGCACTGAAGTACTCGATGCGCCCGAACCCGAAGGGGTGCTTCCTGTCGGCGGGCCGTTGTGAGAGCTTTGTTCCGATGATGGTGATGACGCTCGAGAGCGCATCACTCAAGTTGTTCACGGCATCCATAACGATGGCCACCGAACTGGCCAACAGGCCCACGACAGCCTTAAACGCGGCCAGCAACACGTTGGCAATGATGCCAATCCAGCTGGTCCTGATAATCTGTGAAGAACGATCCATTTTCAGTTTCTTGTTTCTAGATTGATAGCGGTTTTATTGAGCAGGCTGCCACAGGTAGAGGCCCGATGCGGTGGCAAGTTGCCGCACCTGTTCAATCAGGCCATCGGACGCATTGTGGAGTGTCAGGTGGGTGTCGCCGCCGCTGGCGGTAATCATCGCATCACCATCGTCGAGCAGAGCGCACAGGTGGCCATTCTGCAGGGCATCGTGGAGCCATGTGACCAGCGCGGCCGGCTCGGGGTTCTTGACCCAAACGTCACCACCGCAATTCACCGTCAAATCATGGTAACAGTTCAGCCGCAGTACCACGTCGGCAAACCGTCGGCACAGGCGCTCACTTGCCAGATAGTATCGCTCGACAGCAAAGAACTGCCCGCGGCTCCCATTCGGCACCTGCACTGGCAGGAAGTCAATCACCCAACAGGGGGCCAGTAGCAACCGCTCGGTTATTTCGTCAAAATCGTGTATCATATTTCGGGTTCAAAGGTAGTGCAAAAAAACGGTAAAACCCGTCATAAAAACAAATAACCGAAAAAAAAGAGGGCTCAGCATGTGGTTTATGGGCGATTTTCATTACTTTTGCAAGTTGTAACCATTCAATTGAATTACCGTGAGCAATAATAATGACAACAATAAGAGCGGATTTGACCGCTTTCGTGAACGTCACCCCATCCTGCTGAACTCGGCACTGATGGTGCTGGCACTGGTTGTGCTGGGCTACATCGCCCTGCTGTTTATCGACGTGTTCACCTCCCACGGGCAGCAGGTGCAGGTGCCTGACGTGCGCAACATGCCGCTGGAGAAGGCCATCGACATCCTGGAGGACGCCGGCCTGCGTTGGGACATCAGCGACTCGACCAGCTTCAATGAGAACTACAAGCCAGGGACGGTCATCGACCAGGATCCCAAGCCCAAGTCCTATATCAAGAAGATACGCATCATCTACCTGAACGTCAACGCCATGCATGCACCCATCATCGCGTTGCCCAAGCTGGTTGACCTGCCTGGACGGCAAGGCATGGCAACGCTCAAGGCGATGGGCTTCAAGCACGTGGCCATGGACAGCGTGCCCAGTGAGATGAGTGGCCTGATCCTGCAAGTCTCAGTCGACGGCCACAACGTGGCACCCGGCAAGCCCGTGAGCGTGAACAGCCAGATCAAGATTACCGTGGGCGACGGCTCCATCGTGGACATCAACCCCGACCAGGTCATCGATCCATCCATCATGGACTCGATCGACGAGGCCAACTATAAAGATGCCCAGGAGAATTATGAGCAAGAAATGAAGGCCCGCGCCGAGCAGGAGCGCAAGGAGCAAGCCTCCCAGGAGAAGAAGGATAAGGAGCAGAACAAGGACAAGAAAAAAGACCAGGACAAGAAGTCGGACAAAGATAAAAAGTCGGACAAGGACAAGAAGAAAAACTGACCCATCATGGCGCTGGACGACGAACTGCTTGATGCCGAACTGGAGGCACCCGGCGGCAAGGACGAGATACAATATGACTACAGCGAGCCCGACTTCACCGAGAACGGGCGTGACTACTGGGAGCACTACCACTATGTGGTGGAGCCAGGCCAGGTGTTGCTGCGCATCGACAAGTACCTGGTGGAGCGCATCAAGGGCACCAGCCGCAACCGCGTCCAGAACGCAGCCGAGGCCGGGTGCATCCGCGTCGGTGGCCGTCCCGTCAAGAGCAACTACCGCGTGCACCCCGGCGACGAGATCAGCGTGGTCATGGACCGCCCCCGCTATGAGTGCGAAATCGTTGCCCAGGATATCCCGCTGAACATCGTCTATGAGGACGCTAGCCTTATGGTGGTCAACAAGCCCGCCGGCATGGTGGTACACCCCGGGCACGGCAACTTTGACGGCACGCTGGTCAACGCGCTGGCCTGGCACTTCAAGGACAACCCCGACTACGACGTGACCGACCCCCGCCTGGGACTCGTGCACCGCATCGACAAGGACACCAGCGGACTGCTGGTCATCGCCAAGACCCCCAATGCCAAGACTTCGCTGGGAGCCCAGTTCTTCAAGAAGACCACCAAGCGGCAGTACATCGCCGTCGTGTGGGGCGAGATGAAGCAGCAGGACGGTACCGTGACGGGCAACATCGGACGTGACCCGCGCGACCGCGTGTTGATGAAGGTTTTCCCTGACGGCGACCAGGGCAAGCATGCCGTCACCCACTGGCATACCGTCGAGAACCTAGCCCACGTGGCCGTTGTGCGCTGCCAGCTGGAGACAGGCCGCACCCACCAGATACGCGTACACATGAAACACATCGGTCATCCGCTGTTCAACGACGCCCGCTATGGCGGCGACCAGATACTGCGCGGCAACCGCT
>CAMJXD010000010.1 GCA_946409635.1 uncultured Prevotellaceae bacterium | reverse complement strand
CCGTGCTGGTGATGATGGCCTTCAAGGGGTGGCTGCTGGGCATGCAGGACTCCCAAAGCGCGATGTGGATCTCTATCATGACCAACGTCTTCAACATCGTGGCCAGCCTCATCTGCGTCTATCTGCTGGGAATGGGATTTGTCGGCATTGCCGTGGGCACGCTGGCAGGCGAGTGGCTCGGGCTGCTGTATGCCGCCTTGACGGTGCAGCACAAGTTCCCGCAGCTCAACGGCATGATTGACTGGCGCCGCGTGTGGCGATTCAAGGGCGCAGGACGGTACTTCAGGGTGAGCCGCGATATCTTTGTGCGCAGTTTCTTGTTGATGACGGTCAGCCTGGCGTTTGTCTCGATCGGAGCCCGCAGCGGTGACCTCATCCTTGCTGTCAACGCCCTGATATTGCAGCTGTTCACGCTCTACAGCCACTTTATGGACGGCATCGCATTTGCTGGCGAGGCCGTCGTCGGCAAGTATTATGGCATGGGCGACATGCCTCGCATGAGGCGTTGCATCAGGCTGCTCTTCCTCTGGGGAGCCGGCGTGGCTGCTGTGTTCACGATGATCTACTCGTTTCCGCGGCTGGCCTTCTGGCTGCTCACCAACGAGCAGAGCGTCATCGAGGCAGCCATGGACTACCGCCTGTGGTGCGCGTTGATACCCGCTGCCGGCATGGCGGCTTTTGTGTGGGACGGCGTGTTCATCAGCCTCACCCGCTCGATGGGCATGCTCATCAGTGCCAGCATCGCCTGGTCGCTGTTTTTTGTCATCTACTGGCTCACGCCACAGGACTGGGCCAACAATCGCCTGTGGATTGCTTACCTGAGCTTCCTGGCACTGCGCGGCATCATCCAGACCATCCTGTACGGCAGCTATATCAAGCGAGGCGTGCTGCAATCCTGAAGAAAATCCGGCCCAAATACTACGCTAATGATATAAAGGGCGGCTGTGACTCCGATTTCGGGAGCTGTCACAGCCGCTTTACAAGTTACCTGATGTCTTGAGGCACTACCTGGCGTTGCTCAGCGTGATGATTAATTCAATGACGTCGCTGATATTGAATGATTTATCACCATTTACATCGTTGCACACGCTGCACATTTCTTCATCAATATTTGACAGGCCATTGACCATTGTGGTACAATCGGTGATGTTGACGCTGCCGTCGTGGTTCACGTCGCCAGGAGTATGCACTCTCTTCATGTACCAGAAGCTGGCGGTCTTGTCATGATTAATCATCATCTGGGTCACGGGCTTGCCCAGGTAGCCAGCATTGCCCGTGATGTCACCATAGGAGGTCATGTTCAGCTTGGTCGACGGCGTTGACTCATCAGTCAGGTTGACCTTGCTGCCGTTGGGCCACGTGTCACCACTCTCGCTGTAGTTAGACAGTTTGTTGTCGGCCGGCAATATGGTAATCAGTTGGATTTTCTCATTGTTGGGCTTGTTGTTCTGCCACTGGTTGGCACTATAGGTGATGTGGGTCACCAGAATTCCCGTACCAGGCAGATAGCGGTCCCATCCCTGGCGCTGACGGTTCTCGAGGATGAAATACTCGTTCTTGTTCACGTCGCTCACAATCTGCACGGCCTTGTCGGTATCGATGTTGCCCTTGTTCCAGACGGGCAATGTATAGTAGGTGTCGGGCACAGGCTTGATATATTCCACCCAACCCATGAACGCTTTCTCGTAGGCCGAATAGCCCACCGGGGTGTAGCCATCGTTGCAATAGCAGCCCAGGCACATGATGTCCCAGTTGCCCATGCCGTAGTTGTCGTTGTTACCCGTGTCA
Organism: uncultured Prevotellaceae bacterium; assembly: GCA_946409635.1. Classification (GTDB taxonomy): domain Bacteria; phylum Bacteroidota; class Bacteroidia; order Bacteroidales; family Muribaculaceae; genus Sodaliphilus. The sequence goes on along the minus strand of CAMJXD010000010.1, from coordinate 45,936 downwards.
TACATGTCAGGCAGGCCCAGGCAATGTCCAAACTCGTGGCAGAAGGTGCCGATGCCGTCAATGGTCTTGCCATTGTCATTGCTGCCATGCAGCTCGTTGAACACGGCAAAGTGGTTGACATAGGGGTCACCAGGACCGGGCTGGAAAGAGCCGTTGCCGCCGCGGTTGTAGTACTTGGCTGCATCAAGGGTCCAGTTGCAGGGCCAGATGGCCTCGGGGTGATAGGTAGCGGCCTGGGCCTCGCCCACGCCGGCATAGATGACGATGACCACGTCACAGTAGTAGTCGCTGTTGGTGTCATAGGGCTTGAACGACACGCTGTCGGCAGCAGCCATTTCACAGGCCTCGGTCACCATCCAGCCGATGCCCTTGTCCTTGGTCGTCCCGTTGTGGCCGCCGTAGTACTCGCGGTTTTCCTTCAAAGTATAGATGCCATAGACGTCAAACTTGGGCTTATACAAGCCGTTGGACTGGTCGTGGAAGTATTTCTCCACACTCTCGCTGCCGGTGAGCATCGACTCGATAATCTTCTCCCGGGTGTTGTTGAACTTCTTGTCCTGAAATTCCACCAGAATGATGGGAATGCGGCGCTCGCCTGTCGCAGGCACATCGGCCGTAGCATTGCTGCCCGTGGCATTTAGCTTTCCTGCAGCCGCCGGCAGCTTGTAGGACTTGACCGGCATCGCCAGCATGCTGCGCTGAGCCTTGACAAAGGCATTCTCCATCGCACTGCGGTTACTGGGTTCATGAGCTCTCATAGCCGTCAGGCCAGTCACCGATGAGGTGTAGTAGTAGTCACCGTCAACGCCGCGGGCCACTGTCAGTCCGTCGGTCGTAAAGATTGCATTGTTGAAGGCGTTACCTCGGGCCTGTACTTTCAGGACAGTGCCGTCACTCTGGGCGATTGTGTGCCAACCCGGTTTTGCAGGAACAGCGATAGCTGCTACACAGCAGCACAGCAATGCACACAGCAGAAGATTTCTTTTCATCTTTTGTTGAATTAATGATATTGAATGATTAAATGATAACTTCAATAAAAAAAACGATGCCCCGGCCTCAACATTACAAGGTCACGGTAAGCAATAAAAACGTGGCAAAATTAAGCATAATTATCAGACATCACAAGAAGTTAAGGAGCTATCTTGCATAATTTGGTCTTCATTTTGGCACACACTACCTTTATCAAGAGGGTTCCGGGAGGGGCTGTCCAGTTCTTTAAAACATGGATGCGACAGGGTGTGATTATCAACCCTGCCGCATCGAATGGTATCATCGGCTATAACTTGATGTGGTCAGCTATCGGCCATTGACGATGAAGTTGATGATATCTATGACATCGCTGATGTTGTAGTTGCCGTCGCCATTGAAGTCGGAACAGATGGGACAAATGCCGCCTTGGTTACTGGTCACTGCGGTAATCATCAAGGTCACATCGGTGATGTTGACTTTACCGTCGTGGTTCACGTCGCCGACTTCAAATCCATGACTGCCTGCATGCAGGGTCACCTCCTCGACATTGCTCCAGGCACTCTCGCTGCCGTCGCTGTACACGGTCTTTACCTTATACTGGAATGTGCCTTCGGCCTGCAGACCAGTCACCGTAAAGTGCTTGTCGGTGATGCCGGTGATGAAACGGTAAGTGCTGTCATCGGGTACATCGGCCCGCGATACTGTGGTGAGGTCGCCGGCATAGACCTGTACTTGCTTGACGTATACAAAACTCTCTACATCGGCTATCGTCACAGCATCATCGTCGGCACAGTCAAGCACGACGACATAGTCGGTAAAGCTGTCGCCCAAGGTCAATTCCTGGGCACCCTGGCTGGTCGACACGCGCATCGTGCTGCTGGTACCACCGTAGGTTGCTCCATTGACCACAACAGTCACCTTGTCATATCCCTTAAGGTTATAGGCCGGCGTCCTCAAGATGGCCTCATAGGCCAGAATCAGGCCACCGCCGTAGGAAGCCAGATAGCTCGAGCCATACCATCCTGCCGGCAGATACTGTTCGTATTCAGTCGAGATGTCTTTCAGATACTCTCCGTCCAGAACATCGGGCATGGTGCTGAAGTCGGCAGTTTCCAGCAATGCTACATTGGGCTTGAGATTGACCTCCAGCGTGTAGCTGGACACATTCTGCTCGGGTGTGGCATCGGTCCAGTCGGCACGGAACTTGGTCAAGTTGATGGCTGCCTCGTCGGCCGGAAGCATCACGGGGGTGTAGCTCTCGATGAGTCCGCGCCCAGTGAGGTTGACGATGACATCCTGGGCACCGTCGCTGCTTAGGGTGATTGTCGCCCCATAGTCCCTGATAGCATCGGGACTGAAGGTGACGGTCACCATCGGGTCATTGGCCGCATCGGCAGCACTGATGACCGTGGAATTGATGCTGAATACTCCGTCGACATCATTGAGCGCCACGTTCACATCGCCGGTCAACGCCTGGCCCATCACTTTAAACGTGAGCGACTTGCTGTCGTTCATCATCACAGCGCCAAAGTCGAGCTCGGTGGGTGAAACCGATATCACTGGATCGACAGCAGCCCCCTTCATATACCAGAAACTGGCCGTTCCGTCGCCGTTGATGACCATCTCGGTCACGGGTTTGCCCAGATAGCCGGCGTTGCCCGTGATGTTGCCGTTGGCAGTCATGTAGAGCCTGGTGGCCGGGGTGCTGTTGTCAGTCAACTCGGTCTTGTTCTGCTGCGGCCACAAGTCGGTACTCTCAGTGTTGTATGACAGGCTATTGTCAGCCGGAACAATCGTCATGAGCTGGATGTCCTCGTTGTTGGGCGTGTTCTGGCTCCAGCGGTCGGCATTATAGGTCACATGGGTCACCATGATGCCATTGCCCGGCATGTATCGGTCCCAACCCTGTCGACGGCGGTTCTCAAAGATGAAGAACTCATTCTCGTTCAGGTCGCTCTTGACACACAGCGCCTTGTCGGTGGCAGCATTCTTCTGGTTAAACACGGGCAAGGTATAATAGGTGCCTGGACGTGGCTCCACATACTCTATCCACCCCATGAATACCTTCTCATAGGCCGAGTAGCCCGGCGGCGTGAAGCCGTCGTTATTGTAGCAGCCCATGCACATGATGTCCCAGTCGGCCATGCCGATGTGGTTGCCGTTGCCCGTGTCATAGAAGTCGGGCAAGCCCAGGCAATGGCCAAACTCGTGGGCAAACGTGCCGATGCCGTCGATGGTCTTGCCATTGTCGTCGCTGCCATGCAGCTCGTTGAACACGGCAAAGTTATTGACCAGCGGATCGTTGATGGCTGGGCGGAACTCGCCATTACCGCCGGTGTTATAGTAGGCGGCCGAATTCAGGTCCCAATTGCAGGGCCAGATGGCTTCGGGATGGTTCCATGAAGCCTGAGCCTCGCCCACGCCGGCATAGATGACAATGACCACATCACAATAGTCATCACCGTTGGTGTCATAGGGACCAAACGACACGCCCGCGGCCGATGCCTTCTGGCAAGCCTCGGTAACCATCGAACCCAGCCCCTTGTCGCTGCCACCGCTGTTACCGCCGTAGTACTGACGGTTCTGAGACAACGTGTAGATGCCGAACACCTCAAATTCGGGCTCATACAACCCATTGGACTGGTCACGGAAGTACTGCCCAACGCTCTCACTGCCTGTGAGCATCGACTCAATGATTTCCTCACGCGTGTTACTGAACTTCTTATCCTGAAATTCCACCAGGATGATGGGAATGCGACGGGAGCCGTTGGCAGGAACCCACGAGTCGGCATTGCTGCCGCCAACCGCAAATTTGTCCTGACGCTTCACCGGCCTGCGGTCCTTTACCGCCATCTGTAACGCATCGCGCTGGATGGCCACATAGGATGCCTCGCTGGCACTGCGCTCGCTGGCATCATGGGCACGAACGCCCGACAATCCCGTCACCGACGACATGTAGTAGAAGTCACCGTCACTGCCCCGTGCAACAGTCAACCCGTCGGTAGTGACCAGCGCATGGTTGAAGGCATTGCCCACAGCCTGGACTGTCAATGTGGAACCGTCACTTTGGGTAATCTGGTGCCAACCCGGCTTGGCTGGCACTGCCATGGCCGCCATGCCACAGAACAGCACCGCCATCAAAATCAAAAAAAACTTCTTCATAACAATAAAGTATTAATAGGCTTAATTATATAATGATATACTTGAAATGTCTGTTATCCATCACGTGGTTACTCGTTGCCTGACAGGTAGGCTACCAGGCGGGCAACGGCGCGGCCGCGGTGACTGATGCGGTTCTTTTCTTCGGGCGGCATCTGGGCAAAGGTGAGTCCATCGCCCTCCAGCGGCTGGAAGATGCTGTCATAGCCAAAGCCTCCTGTGCCGTGACGCTCGGTGAGGATAACGCCCTCGACCTGACCCTCAAACAGGTGCATCTCATCGCCCTGCAACAGGGCAATGGCCGTGCGGAATCGGGCCGTGCGGTTGGTCACGCCTTCCAGCTTGCTCAGCACCTTGTCGATGTTGGCCTCGCTGTCGTGGCCCGGACCGGCATAGCGTGCCGAGTAGACACCAGGCTCGCCGTTCAGGGCGTCAATCTCGAGTCCAGTGTCGTCGCTGAAGCAGTCATAGCCGTAGTGCTCCTTGACATACTGGGCCTTCATGCGGGCATTGCCCTCGATGACGCTGGCCGTCTCGGGAATATCCTCATGACAGCCTATGTCGGCAAGACCCAGTATCTCGTAACGGTCACCCAGCATCTGACGCAACTCAGTCAGTTTGTGAGAATTGTTGGTAGCAAAGACAATCTTCTTCATATCCATTTTATATAAGGACAGCTTGAACAACTCAATCTACTGTTTTTTAGTCCATGAAAAGTTGTCCAAGCTGTCCAAACTGTTTTCAAAAAGTGATTACACGACGATGTTGACGAGCTTGCCCTTGACAAAGATAATCTTGCGGGGCGTCTTGCCGTCGAGCCAGCGCTCAGCATTGGCATCGGTCAGGGCCAGGCGCTTCACCTCTTCCTCGTCGGCATCGGCAGGCACCTCGATGGTAAAGCGCGACTTGCCGTTGAACGACACGCCATATTTCACCGTCGATTCCTTGAGATACTCCTCGTTCCACGTGGGCCACTGGGCGTCACACACGCTGCCGTCGTGACCCAGCACGTGCCACAGCTCCTCGGCAATGTGCGGTGCAAACGGTGCCAGCAAGACCACGATGGGCTCATATACCTCGCGACTGCGGCACTTCATCTGTGTCAACGAGTTGACACAGATCATGAAGGCTGCCACCGATGTGTTGTAGCTGAACGACTCGATGTCACCGCTCACCTTCTTGATGAGCTTGTGCACCGACTTCAGGGCCTGACTGCTGGGCTGCTCATCGGTCAACTGCATGTCGTCGCCCTTGTAGAACAGAGCCCACAGGCGCTTGAGGAAACGGTTCACGCCGTCGATGCCGTTGGTATCCCAGGGTTTGCTGGCCTCGACAGGACCCAGGAACATCTCATAGAGTCGCAACGTGTCGGCACCATAGTCGTCCACGATATCATCGGGGTTCACCACGTTAAACATCGACTTGGACATCTTCTCGATAGCCCAGCCACAGATGTACTTGCCGTTCTCCAGGATGAACTCGGCATCCTTGAACTCGGGACGCCAGGCACGGAATTTCTCGATATCGAGCGCATCCTTGTCCACGATGTTCACGTCGACGTGGATGGGCGTCACGTCATACTGGTCCTTGAGGTTGAGCGAGACAAACTTGTTGGTGTCCTTGATGCGGTAAACAAAGTTGCTGCGCCCCTGGATCATGCCCTGGTTGACGAGCTTGCGGAAGGGCTCGGCCTCGCACACATAGCCGTAGTCATACAGGAACTTGTTCCAGAAACGGCTGTAAATCAAGTGACCCGTGGCATGCTCGGTACCGCCCACATACAGGTCAACCTGGCGCCAGTAGTCATCGGCCTCACGCGAAACTAGAGCCTCGTCGTTGTGCGGATCCATATAGCGCAGATAGTAGGCCGACGAACCGGCAAAGCCCGGCATGGTGTTCAGCTCCAGCGGGTGGCCGTCGGTGGTCACCCAGTTCTTGGCGCGGCCCAGAGGGGGCTCTCCAGTCTCGGTGGGCAGGAACTTGTCCACCTCGGGCAACTGCAGCGGCAACTGGCTCTCGTCAAGCGGCTGAGGCTGGTTGTTCTCGTCATAATAGATGGGGAACGGTTCACCCCAGTAGCGCTGGCGGCTGAAGATGGCGTCCCTCAGGCGATAGTTCACCTTCACGTGACCGATGCCGGTCTCCTCGATGTACTGCTTGGTCTTGGCAATGGCTTCCTTGACCTGCAGTCCGTTGAGCTGCAGGCGCTCGTTAGACGAGTTGGCCATGATGCCTTCCTTGGCATCAAAGCTCTCCTCGCTCACGTCGGCGCCCTCGATGAGCGGAATGATGGGCAGATCGAAGTGCTTGGCAAAGGCATAGTCGCGGCTGTCATGGGCAGGAACTGCCATGATGGCACCCGTGCCATAGCCCGCGAGCACATAGTCACTTATATATATAGGTATGTTCTTGCCCGTGATGGGGTTGACGGCATAGCTGCCGGTGAACACGCCGCTCACCTTCTTCTCGATCATGCGCTCGCGCTCGGTCTTGTGCTTCACCTCGTCGAGATAGGCGTCGACGGCAGCGCGCTGCTCGGCAGTGACTACCTCGTCGACATAGATGCTCTCGGGTGCAAGCACCATAAAAGTCACGCCGAAGATGGTGTCGGCCCTGGTGGTGAAAATCAACAGACTCTTGTCGCTGTCGGCCACCTTGAAGGTCATCTCGGCACCCTCGCTGTAACCTATCCAGTTGCGCTGAGTCTCCTTGATCGACTCGGTCCACTCGACGGTTTCCAGGTCACGCAGCAGGCGGCCGGCATAGGCCGACACGCGCAGGCACCACTGGCTCATCATCTTCTGCTCCACGGGATAACCGCCGCGTATCGACACGCCCTCGCTCACCTCGTCGTTGGCCAGCACGGTGCCCAGCTTGGGACACCAGTTCACCATCGTGTTGCCCAGGTAGGCGATGCGGTAGTTCATGAGCACGTCATTCTTCTCGACCTGGCTCATGTGGTTCCACTCGTCGGCAGTAAACTCGTCTGTGCTGCTTGTGTGGGCATGGCAGCCGCTGGTACCGTGCTGCTCAAAGTGGGCCACCAGCTCCTCGATGGGACGCGCCTTGTCAAGCTCGGTGTTATAGTAGCTCTTGAACATCTGCAGGAAGGCCCACTGGGTCCACTTGTAGTACTTGGGGTCACACGTGCGCACCTCGCGGTCCCAATCGTAGCAGAAACCTATCTTGTCCAGCTGCTCACGATAGCGGGCGATGTTCTGTGTGGTGGTGATTTCAGGATGTTGTCCCGTCTGGATGGCATATTGTTCGGCAGGCAAGCCATAGGCATCATATCCCATGGGATGCAGCACATTGAAACCTTTCAGACGCTTGTAGCGGGCATAGATGTCGCTGGCAATATAGCCCAGCGGATGACCCACGTGAAGACCTGCTCCCGACGGATAGGGAAACATGTCGAGCACATAGAATTTGGGCCTATTCTTGTCAATCTCGCACTTGTAGGTGTGGTGCTCACGCCAATACTGTTGCCACTTTTTCTCTATTTCCTTATAGTTGTAGTCCATTAATTATAATATTAATATTTTTTGGGACAAAAGAACCGTCCCTTTGTCCCAGATTAAAGCAATTTCTTGATGGCTTCCTCGATGACTTTGCAGTCGGTGGTGGGCTCATAGCGGTCTACCACGTTACCGTCGCGGTCAATGAGAAACTTGGTGAAGTTCCACTTGATGTCGGGCTTGCTGGCATAGTCGGGATCGGCCTTAGACAACATCTGGTCAAGCAGAGCACCTATCTTGTGGTCCTTGTCAAAACCCTTGAATCCCTGCTGGGCCTTCAAGAATGTGAACAGCGGTGACTCGTTCTCACCGTTGACCTCGATCTTCTTGAACTGCGGGAACTCGGTGCCGAAGTTGAGCGTACAGAACTGGTGGATTTCCTCCTCGGTTCCGGGAGCCTGCTCGCCAAACTGGTTGCAGGGGAAGTCCAGAATCTCCAGACCCTGGCCCTTATATTCCTTATATAATGCCTCGAGTTCCTCATATTGAGGAGTGAAGCCGCAGCGGGTAGCCGTGTTGACGATGAGCAGCACTTTGCCCTTATATTGGGTTAATGAAACGTCGTTGCCACGACGATCCTTCACAGTGAAATCATAAACGTTCTGTGCCATGATGTTGAATACATTAAATATAATTAATAATGATAGAATACTAATCTTTTTCATATACACTTGAATTGTTCATCAGGCTACTTAATAATACCTAAATCACGCGAGATGTCGAGCATGCGCTGGATGGGCTGCACGGCACGCTGGGCGATGTCGGCATCGACGGTAATCTCGGGTGCCATAAACTTGAGCGAGTTGTATAGCTTCTCCAGGGTGATCAGCTTCATGTACTCACACTCGTTGCAGGCACACTTGCCGTCGTCGGGCGGAGCGGGAATGAACGTCTTCTCGGGGCAGCGGCGCTGCATCTCAAACAGGATGCCGCTCTCGGTGCACACGATGAACTCCTGGCTCTCGTCGTCGACAGCAAAGTTGAGCAACGCCTGTGTCGAGCCCACCTTGTCGGCCATGATGCGCACGGGCTTGGGGCACTCGGGGTGCACCAGCACCTTGGCTCCAGGATGCTCACGCTTGAGGTCGGCCAGCTTGGCAGCGCTGAATTTCTCGTGCACGTGGCAGGCTCCGTCCCACAGCAGCATCTCGCGGCCAGTGATGCTGTTGATATAGTTGCCCAGGTTGCGGTCAGGACCGAAGATGATTTTCTGGTCCTGGGGCAGGCTGCCCACAATCTCCTTGGCATTGGACGATGTCACCACGACGTCGGTCACCGCCTTGACGGCAGCACTGGTGTTGACATAGCTGATGACCGTGTAGCCAGGATGAGCCTTGACAAACTGCTCAAACTCATCGGCAGGGCAGCTGTCGGCCAGCGAGCATCCGGCACTCAGGTCGGGCACGATCACCGTCTTGTCGGGGCACAGGATCTTGGCCGTCTCGCCCATGAAGTGAACACCACACAGCACAATCACCGGAGCATCGGTCTTGGCGGCGAGCTGCGCCAGAGCCAGGCTGTCGCCGATGTGGTCGGCCAGCTGCTGGATTTCCTCGCGCTGATAATAATGGGCCATGATCACGGCATTGCGCTCCTTTTTCAGGCGCAGGATTTCTTTTCTCAGGTCGATGCCTTCCTCGATGGGCTCATCGACGTAGCCTTTTTCGACATTCATATTATATATTATTTTGTTTTTAATTTTTTAAAACTTTAAATCTTACTACAATTATTATGCCTGTCAATTGTGTTGAAAACTTTTTGGGCTGCAATAGCCCCCTGTGACGTTATCAACGCCCACCAGGCACTTATTGATAGTTTATCTACAAGCCTAATGGCTGTGCATTAGCCTTTTCCCTATTTTATTAACAGGGTGTAAACAACCCGCAAAGTTAATATTTTATTACGGATTTTTCTAACATTGGCTGGTGAAAACCATGTTTAAAGAGCAATAAAATTTTTGTGCTAACTTTTTTGGCCGGCATGAAAAGATTGATAAGCACAACCGATTTGGATTTGTCAAGTGTTTTTTGTGATTTTTTTTGAAATACTTTTCAACAGCTATCAACAGGGTTATTGACATCGCCATCAACGCATCGATTTTGTGGCTCTAAAAACAATTGTGTACCTTTGTGGTGGATTAACACTTAATTATGTCAAGGAAGAAAACGATGGTTGAACTGCACCGTGTGGGTGTAGAACAGTACAGGCTGTCGGTGAAGTTGCCCGTCACGGTAGTGCTGGACAATGTGCGCAGCGAGATGAACGTGGGATCGGTATTTCGCACGGCCGATGCCTTCTTGATTGAGCGTATCGTGCTGTGTGGCATTACGCCACAGCCGCCCAAGGCCGAAATCCACAAGACGGCTCTCGGGGCTGAGGATGCAGTGGACTGGCAATACTATCCCACCACACTAGAAGCAGTTGACCGGCTCAAGCAGGCAGGTTACATTGTCTGCTCGGTCGAGCAGGTACACGACAGCGTGAGCCTGGATGCATTCAAGCCAGATCCGGCCGGCAAACTGGCCATCGTCATGGGCAATGAAGTGAAGGGCGTTAGTCAGGAGGTGGTGGATGCCAGCGACTATTGTGTGGAAATACCCCAGCATGGCACCAAGCACTCACTCAACATCTCGTGCTGTGCCGCCATAGTCATGTGGCACCTCTACTGCCAGTTTCAATAATTCAATCATTTAAAGTGCTGGAAGGGGTCGACTGCGGGCGTGTGACAAATGATGGAAAAAGTTATTAACAGGGACAAAAATTGTCAATTTAGGGCAAAAAAATAATTAGAATCTGTAGTTTCAGGTAGTGGATTTAGTTAAATTTCAATTGTTAAAATGTGTTGTATTTAACAATTGAAATTGTTATTATGGAATTCAAAAAAATCCCTTAAAAATGAGTATAACTTGTTTGTTTTTAGCTAGTTGATATATTAAATGTAATAAAATCGTAGTTTTCTTACAATTTATTTATAAAGTGCTCAAAAAGATAGAAAACAGGGGCATTTAGTTAAAAACTTCCATTTATTTTGCCCATTTCACATTTTTTGACTAGTTTTGCATACTTGTAAATCTTCGATAGCGTCTACCAGAATGCACCATCGAGACCTTACAAAACTAATGATAAATGATGAAGATAACAAAACACATTTTTAACTACTATTGTATTAATTAATAAACATCACTATTTTATGAAGAAGCTATTTCTGCTGCTGATAGCCATCTGTGCTATCTCACTGGGCATGAGTGCCCAACAAGTAGTGAGGGGACAGGTAGTTGACGCCAACGGCGAGCCGCTGATTGGTGCAACGATCCAGCCCATTGGCGGAGGAAACGGCGCGGCCACCGACGTTAACGGTGAGTTCTCGCTCAATCTTCCTTACAATGTGAAGACCCTCAAAGTTTCGTATGTGGGTTATAAGACCCAGGAACTTCCTATCCAGCCTAACATGTCCATCACCTTGACCGACGATGGCACGGCTCTGGACGAGGTGATGGTTGTTGCCTATGGTACTGCCAAGAAGACTTCCTACACCGGTTCGGCCGAGGCTGTATCCAACAAGAAACTGGAGTTGCGTCCTGTGACCGACGCTACCAAGGCCCTCGAGGGTAACGTAGCTGGTCTGCAGGTAACTGCCGCTTCTGGTCAGCCTGGTTCATCGCCCAGCATCCAAATTCGTGGTTACGGTTCGATCAACGCATCGAGCCAGCCGCTGTATGTTGTCGACGGTGCCCCCTTTGACGGTACGCTCAGCACAATCAACCCGTCGGATATCGAGTCGATGACCGTCCTCAAGGACGCAAGTGCTTCGGCTCTGTATGGTGCCCGTGGTGCCAACGGTGTTGTGATGATCACTACCAAGAAGGGTGTTGAGGGCCGCAGCAACATCATGTGGCGTTCGACCTTCGGCTGGTCTTCGCGTGCTACCAAGCGCTACGACCACGTGGATCAGAAGGAATTTGTACAGCTCGTGTATGAGTCATTGCGCAACCAGGCTATTGACAACGGCAACAGCTGGAATGATGCCGAGGCCATCGCCCGCGCTGGTCTGAGCGGCCAGCTCGGTGGTGAGCAGTACAACCCCTTCAAGAACTACACTTGGGGTGAGATCATTGACCCGGTAACCGGTCAAGTGCGCGCCGATGCACAGAGTGCCTGGAACGAGGACTGGTATGACAGCGTAATCCGCAACAATGCCTTCCGTCACGAGCACCAGTTGCAGGTGACCGGCGGTAGCGAGCATGCTCAGTACATGATGTCGCTGGGTTACCTCAACGAGGATGGTATCTTGAAGACCACCAACTATGAGCGCTACACTGGCCGTGCCAACGTCACCAGCCAGATCACTGACTGGTTGGGTGCCAACATCAACGTTTCGTTGGCCCACGCTATGCAGAACTTCAACGACTATGAGGATACCAGCACGTCTAACCCCTGGTACACCGCACAGTTCATCAACCCGCTGTTCCCTGTTTACCTCAAGGACATCGATGGTAAGACGATGTATGACGGTGACGGCAACATCCTGTATGACTGGGGTGAGCCTACTGCCAATGGCACCCGTCCCGGTTCGCTGAGCGACTTCTCGTCGCTGGGTATGCTGATGCTGGATAAGGCTTATGCCAAGCGTGACGTTGCCGGTCTGCGCACCGGTATCGTGCTGGGTAGCGACCTGGCCAAGTATGGCTGGCGTCAGGGCATCAAGCTGGCTGTCAACTTCAGCACCGACTATCAGACGATCAACAACACCCGTTACATGAACTCTCAGCACGGTAACCAGGCTAACGCCGGTGGTCTGCTTGAGAAGTACAACCGTCGCATCCAGAGCTATACCTTCAACCAGTTGTTGACCTGGGACCGCACCTTCGGTGAGCACACCATCGGTCTGTTGGCTGGTCACGAGTGGTATGCCTATGAGTACAGCTACCTGCTGGCCGGCAAGACCAACCTGGTTGACGGCATCCTTGAGTTGCGTCCCGCAACCACCCTGCTCGAGGCCGACTCCTACAGCGACAAGTATCGCATCGACTCCTGGCTGGGTCGTGCAAGCTACAACTACGGTGGCCGCTACTTCCTGAGCGCTTCGCTGCGTCAGGATAAGTCTTCGCGCTTCCACCCCGACCACAACAAGGGTACCTTCTGGAGCGTCGGTGCCAACTGGCGTATCTCGGGTGAGAAGTTCATGCAGAATGTGGGTTGGGTCAACAACCTGTCTGTAAAGGCCAGCTATGGTGAGCAGGGTAACGATATGCTCTCGACTTACTATGCTTGGCAGTCGCTCTACGACTTGAGCTACAGCAATGCCACCAACATCGGTGCACTCATTTCTTCGCTCGAGAACCAGACCGTATCTTGGGAGAAGAGCCGTAACTTCAATGCCGGCTTCGACGCTATCCTGTTCAACCACCGCTTGCAGTTGAACGTCGACTTCTACAACCGTCTGACCAAGGACCTGCTCCTTGAGCGTCCCATGGCACTGTCGACCGGTTTCACCGGTTACATGGACAACATCGGTGACATGCGCAACCGCGGTGTTGAGGCATCGCTGCGCATCACTCCCGTCCGCACTGCCGACTTTGAGTGGAACATCACTGCAATGGCCACCCACAACAAGAACAAGGTCATCAAGTTGACCAAGGAGGCTCCTGTTTTGACCTATGGCGTTCGCGTGATTGAGGAGGGCAAGCCCATCTATACCTATTATATGAACAAGAGCGCAGGTGTTGACCCCTCGACCGGTTATCCCCTGTACTGGGCCTATGAGAAGGACAAGGAAGGTAACAAGATTGAGGGTACTGACTATATCACCGACAACTCCTCGATTGCTACCAACTGCAAGTACTATCTGGGTAGCCGCCAGCCCGACCTGTTCGGTTCGCTGGGTACCGACTTCACCTGGAAGGGTCTGACCCTGAGCGTGCTGACTACCTACTCGCTGGGTGGCAAGGTTTATGACAGCCTGTATGCCAGCGACATGGACCTGTGGTACATCAGCTCAACCTGGAACAAGAACATGCTGCGCCGCTGGCAGAAGCCCGGTGACATCACCGACGTTCCCCGTGCTACCATCGCAGGCTCGATGCTCAACACCGACCGCTACCTGATCGATGCCAGCTACTTTGCTATCAAGAACATTACCCTGGCCTATGCTCTGCCCATGAGCTGGATTGGCAAGCTGGGTATGACCGGTGCCCGCATCTTTGGTTCGGTCGACAACCTGGCCCTGTGGACACACCTCAATGGTATGGATCCCCAGTACAACTTCTCGGGTGGTACCAACTATGACTACAGCCCCAACCGCACCTACACCGTAGGTATCGAGCTGAACTTCGGTAAGAGCTACGCTGCCGCCGCTCCCGCCGTTAACGTGAATGCACTGAACGGCCAGATCAACGACCTGCGCGCTCAGCTCGCCGACGCCCATAACGCCGCTGCCGACGCTAACAGCCGTCTGGCTCAGCTGCAGGGTGACCTCGACGCCGCTAACCGCGCCCTGGCCAACTGCCGCAACGACCTGAATGCTGCCAAGAATGCCGCTCCCAAGGTGGTAGACAACAGCAAGCAGTACATGAACATCCTGGTTCACTTCCCCAAGAGTGGTACCGCCGTTACCGCCGACCAGCGTGCCAACGTTGAGCGCGTGGCTGCTTACCTCAAGAGCCATCCCGAGGCTACCTGCGTCATCAAGGGTTATGCTTCGCCCGAGGGCAAGGAGGACGTGAACGTCAAGCTCGCTAACGGCCGTGCCGCCAGCGTGAAGGATATGCTCGTCAAGAAGTATGGTATCGCTGCCAACCGCATCAACGCCGCTGGCCAGGGTATCGGCAACATGTTTGACGAATTGAGCTGGAACCGTGTTTCGATTTGCGAAATCATTGTTAAGTAATGCCGAGGCTACGAGTTCAAACAACATTCATCATTATTAAATAGAATATAAACATGAAAAAGATATTTAAATATTTGTTTATAGGGATGTTTGGCGTGCTCAGCCTCTCGTCGTGCAACAGCGAGTTGCTCGAGACCGAGCCTACCGATTCAATGTCGGGTTCGACCTTCATGAGCGACGCCACCAAGGCGCTCATCCCCCTGAACGGTATCTACCGCTCGATGTACACTGCCGGCTGGTCTACCACTGGTAACACGCACCAGTGCTTCGGTATCAGTGCCTATAACCTGATGGCCGAGGTGATGGGTGATGACTTGATCATGGGTGACCAGGGCAGCGGCTGGTTCTGGTTTGACGCTGCCTACAATGTAAAGAGCCGTTACACCAGCAGCTCATGGCGCAGCTATGACCTGTGGATGGCCTATTACACCTGGATTGCCAATGCCAACTACATCATCGCTGCCGAGGAGACCATGCAAGGCTCTACCGAGGACGTCAGCTACGTGATTGGTCAGGCCTATGCTATCCGTGCCTACAGCTACTTCATGCTGTCACAGATTTTTGCCCGCAACTACACCTATCCTAACGATCCTTGTGTGCCCATCTATAATGGTCCCACGATGACGACGACGACCGGTCAGCCCCGCGAGACCGTTGCTAAGGTTTATGAGCAGATTGACAACGACATCAACAAGGCCGTTGAACTGCTGGCCAAGAGCCCTGCTCAGCGTCATCCCAGCCACATGAGCTATGCCGTGGCTCTGGGTCTGAAGTCCCGCATCGCCCTGGTCGAGGAGAAGTGGTCCGACGCCCTGGATGCTGCTCAGAAGGCTATCGCCGCCAGTGGCAAGAGCATTCTGCCCATCAGCTCGTTTAAGGGTACCAACGATGTTAATGCCGGTAACGTGATGTGGGGTGCACAGATTGTGGCCGACCAGGCTGGTATGTATGCCTCGTTCTTTGCTCACATGCAGAATTACATGGCTTATGGTCAGACTGCTCCCAAGGAGATTTCCTCTTGGCTCTATGGCAAGATGAAGAGTACCGATACCCGTCGTGCATGGTGGGATCCCGATCAGGACTACGTTCAGCAGAAGTTTGACTTCTCTAACTCTCAGACCTGGGAGGGTGACTACATCTGGATGCGCGTCGAGGAGATGTATCTCAACGCTGCCGAGGCTGCATGTATGGCAGGCAACGAATCTCTGGCCAAGGAATACCTGATGGCCCTGATGAGCCAGCGTGATCCTGGCTACAACACCAACAAGACTGGTACTGCCCTTGGCAAGCTCACTACCGAAGAGACTGGCTCGCTGCGTGAGGAGATCCTGATCCAGCGTCGTCTCGAGCTTTGGGGCGAGGATGGACGTATCTATACCATCCGCCGCTTGCACCAGGGATTTGAGCGCCTGAGTGAATATGGCTGGCCCGATGGTCTGCTGGTTCCCACCCATGCCGAGGCACTGAAGGATCCTGCTGCCTATGCATGGGTACTGACGATTCCTCAGGCCGAGTTTGACGGCAACGTCAACATGAATCCTGACACCGATCAGAATCCTATTGGTGACAAGAAGTAAAGTATGTTAAATCTTATTAACTAATTGAATATTATGAAATTAGGAAAATATATTTTAGGGTTGGCTCTCGTTGCTGCTGGCTTGACCAGTTGTGACACCGACAACGTGAGTGCCATCTATGAGCCGGCGGTTGCCAATATCTCATTTATCTCCGCCCAGCCGAGCACTATTGTCACCAAGGCTAACAGCCTTGAGGTTCCCGTGGCATTGTCCCGTGCTATCACGGATGGCGATTACACTGCCAATGTTACGCTCAGCAATGCACCTGCCAATGTATCACTCAAGAGCAATCAGGTAACCTTTGCCAATGGCGAGGGCATTGCCTATGCTACTGTAGTGTTCAATGAGATGGAGCCTGGTGAGACTTATTCCGCAAGGGTTAACCTCTCGGACGCCGATATCCTGACCGCCGACACCACGTATAATAAAAATGCGCAGTTAAAGTCGTCTGTTGTATCGGTAATGTGCGATTTCAACTGGGTTGATGCCGGCACTTGCGACCTGTATGACTACACCTGCGCAATGTTTGGTCTTCCTGCACCCACGGTAGCTGAGGGCGTTAAAGTGATCAATGGTGAGCGTTCCAACGTTTATCGCATCATTGATCCCATGGAGGCTCTGTTCCCCGGCGATCCCGATAACGATCATGACTACCTTGAGTTCACTTTGAAGGATGGTAAGATGAGCTTCACCGAGGGCTTCCATGTGAGCTACTGGGGCTACTACATCTACTACGTTCCCAGCCAATACAGCGGCTACTGCTTCGTTGCTGATGACGGTAACACTCACGACTTCAACTTCCTGTTGAATGACAACGATGGTGGTCTGTACTCTGGTGGCCGTTTGGTAATCGTTTATCCTGCCAACTGATCCTTGAGAAGTTAGTTCCTTAAACAGAACATAATTCCACACCGCAAGGGTGGGCGCTCCCGCAAGGGGGTCGCCCACCCTTCGTCATTCAGTATCACAGGGTGTCAGGGGAAAGCCCCGTTAGGGCTTCGGATGCGGCCACGCCAAGGCGAGGCCCTACAACAGGCTACGGGTAAGCTCGTTATACAGAAACTATATTCAACTATTAGTGTCCGGGGAAATAATCAGCACTGTTCATTAATGCATTGTCTCAGGGCTTGAGGCGGTTCTCGTTCATGCGCGACATGTATTGCTGGATGATGGCCTTGAGGCGGAGCTCGAGGGGCTGCTGCTCGGGCAAGCGGTCTACCAGGTTGTGGCGCAGCAGGGGGTCGGCCTTGTAGCGGTAGACGGCTGTGGTCTTGTGGCCGTCGAACTGGAGCAGCAGGTCGCCCTGTACGAGCTGGTAGATGCCGGCGTTGTAACTGAAAGCCCACGACTGGGCCGCATCGGTGGCGAGCAGGTCGTCGCCAAAGGCGAGGTAGGGCTTGTCGTAGCCCACCAAGTGGAGCAGCGTGGGGGTGATGTCGGTCTGCTGGGCGATGACGTCGTCACGCACGGCAGGGACGAGAGTGCCGTCGGGGGTATAGAAGACGATGGGGATGCTGTACAGGCCCAGGTCGGTCTTGTAGACGTCGTGAGAGGCCTGGTTGGTGTGGTCGGCCACGAGGACAAAGACAGTGTTCTGGAACCAAGGCTCGCGGCTGGCGCGCTCAAAGAAGCGGCGCAGGGCCAGGTCGGTGTAGCGCACACACTTGTGGATGGGCTGGCCGCCCTCGTCGTGCAGCGAGTCGCGGTACTGCTCGGGCACGTTGTAGGGGTGATGGGACGAGGCGGTGAACACGGTGGCCAGGAAGGGCTGGGACATGCCGTGGATTTTGTCGAGGGTGAACTGCAGGAAAGGCTCGTCCCAGATGGCCCACTTGCCGTCGAAGTCGTCCATACCGCCGTAGTTGGGCGACTGGCAGTACTCGTCGAGGCCGTAATAGCGGCGGTAACCTATGCTGTGGGCATAGGCACTGAAGCCCATCGAGATGTTGTGCCCGCCGTGGAAGAATGCAGTGCTGTAGCCCTTGCGGTCGAGCAGCGAGGAGATGCCGTCGACGTCGTTGAGCGAGGCCGGGGTGAGGAAGATGGGCTCGACCATCATGGGCAGGCCGGACAGGATAGAGGGCATGGCATCCATGCTGATGCGGCCGTTGGCAAAGCTGTACCTGAAGGTCATCGACCGGCTCACCAGGCTGTCCATGAAGGGCATGTAGCCCTTGTAACGGCCGCCGTCCAGATCGGGGTTAAGGGAGCCGATGTATTCCTTGCCCATGCTCTCGACGATGAGGATGACCACGTTGCGGCCCTTGCGGGCCAGGCCGTCGGCCACAGGAGCGGCATGGACGGGGCTGTAGAGGGCCTGCATCTGGTCGGCAGGCATATAGTCGGGCGTGACAAAGGCTTTCTTGCCGATGCTGCGTATCATCGAGAAGGGGGTGTTGAGCACGACCGACGACTCGACGGGACGATTGACATACTGGGCCGCGTTGCTGATGGTGATGGGGCGCGTGCCGGCGGTGACACTGCCGCGGATGCCCACGATGGCCAGCGGAATCATCACCAGCAGGGCAAGGGCCTGGGCGATGTAGTACTGGAAGCCGAAACGGTAGACGTCCAGTCGGGGCCTGGTGTAGCAACGCCACAGGATGAACACGAGTGCGGCAAAGGCCAGCACGAGGTACCAGTGGCCCACAAACTCGGTGAGGATGATGGAGGTGATGTTGCCCTCATTGGCAAATTCGCTGAAGACCGACACCGTGGAGCGGCGTCCCGTGTACTGGAAGTAGACAGCGTCCATCAGGTTCATGGCCACGCCCACGGCATTGGTGACGACAAAGAGCCACCTGAGGGCCCGGTGGAAGGCGGGACGCTCCTTGAGGTGCAGCGGCAGCAGCATGAGCACCAGCCAGAGGCTGTTGACATAGAGCAGTGCCGACGTGTCGAACACCAGGGCGCCGTGCAGCATACTGCCCAGCAGCGACCAGGACATATAGGGGGTAAAGGTGGACCAGTTCTCGGCCACAAAGGCCACGCGCGAGAGCATCCACACGAGATAGGCGACCGCCATGTTCAGCAGGGCGGCACCGATATGGCTATGGACGAGTCTTTTCAACATGAGGAGGGTGTGTGTCAATTCTTTTTTTCAGCGGGGATCCATCAAGCGCAGCATCTGGTCGATGAGGTCGCGGTTGTTGCTCAGGCGGGGCACCTTGCGCTGGCCGCCCAGCTTCCCGGTCGAGGCGAGCCAGCGGTCGAACAGGCCCGTTGGGGCAATCACCAGCTCGGGAGCAGCCAGGAACAGGTCGCCCGTGCGCTTGGCATCGTAGTCGCTGTTGACCTGGCGCAGATGGCTGTCGAGCAGCTGCATGAAGCGGTCGGGCTCGGCCGGCGGTGCGGCAAACTCGATGAGCCACTGGTGACGGCCGCGCTCACCGTCGCGGGCATAGACCGGCGCAGCGGTATAGTTGAGCACCTGGCACCCGGTCTCGCGTGCAGCCAGGGTGATGGCCTGGTCGGCATTGTGGACCATGAGCTCCTCGCCGAAGGCGTTGATGAAGCTGCGCGTGCGGCCGGCGATGGAAATCTTGACGGGATTGAGCTGCTCGATGGTCACCGTGTCGCCGATGCGGTAGCGCCACAGGCCGTTGGCTGCGGTGATGACAAGCTCATAGGTGCGGCCCTGTTCAATCTCCCAGATGGGATAGACCTCGGGGGTGGAACTGTCGCTGTCCTCGACGGGCAGGAACTCGTAGAACACACCCACATCGAGCAACAGCAGCATTGCTGTGCTCTCCCACGAGCTCTGCACGGCAAAGAAGCCCTCGCTCGCGTTATAGTTGTTGAGGAAGTGCATCTTGTCCATGTCGCAGATGGCCTCGTATTGCTGCCTGTAGGGCTCAAAGGCGATGCCGCCGTGGAAGAAGACCTCCAGGTTGGGCCACACGTCGTGGATGCACGACTTGCCCGTCTTGTCGAGCACGCGGCCGATGACCGTCAGGAACCACGAGGGCACACCGCTCAGATTGGTCACGTTCTGCCCGATGCAGGCATCGACCAGGCGGGGCAGCTTCTGGGTCCAGTCCTCCATGAGGGCAATCTGCCTGCTGGGGACGCGCAACAAGCCCGCCAGGGGGTTCATGTTCTCGATGAGGTTGGCACTCAGGTCGCCCACCCTCACGCCGGGCTTGAGCTGCAGGTTGTTGGCAAAGCTGCCGCCCAGGATAAACGCCTTGCCCGAGAACAGGCGGCTCTCGGGATTCAGGTTCAGGTAGTGAGACACCACGTCGCTGGCCCCCTGATAGTGGTTCCACTGGAAGGACTCGCGCGTGATGGGGATGTACTTGCTGCGTCCGCTGGTGCCCGACGACTGGGCGAAGTTGATGCACCGGCCGGGCCACAGCTCGTCGCGCGCGCCGTTGACCATGCGCATGATGTGCGGCTCCAGGTCCTCGTAGCTGTACAGGGGCACGGTGGAGGCAAACTGCCGATAGGTGCGTATCGACGAGAAGTCATACTTGCGGCCGAAGCTCGTGAGCGATGCCCGCTCGACGAGGCGCACCAGCTCGCCCTGCTGCACGGCGTCGGCATGGTCGATGTAGCGCACCTGCTGCTGCAGGCGCGAGACCAGGTGGCCGCGGACTAGTGGCGTGAAGTTGAACATAGCGGCAAAAGTACTAATAAACCCCGAAACCCCATAGGAAACGAGGCCTAAAAAACAGGTAAAAGCCGCCTTTTGTCTATGAAATCGGCTCTAACGGCGGCCTTGTATGCCTCAAGGCCACATCAATGCATCGGGTGGCACGGGATATGCAGATTCAGGGGTGATTAGTCTAGTATTTATGAATCTTTGTCTAAAAAATTTGCAGTCATTCATGATTTGGACTAATTTTGAGACAACAAACAATTAATAACGACTTAAAACATACGCACTATGAAACGCTTTATCCTGACAATGGTGGCCGTGCTGACCCTGGGGGCAGCCGCCAACGCGATGAGTTACAAGTCGGCCCGCGACCAGGCATTCTTCCTGACCGACAAGATGGCCTACGAACTTGGACTGAGCGACGACCAGTACAATGCCGTGTTTGAGATCAATATGGACTACATCATGTGCCTGGACGTGTATGATGACATCTTCGGCACCTTCTGGACCCGCCGCAACAACGAACTCAGGTATGTGCTCTCACCGTCACAGTACCAGTACTACTTGCAGCAGGAATACTTCTATCGCCCCGTGTCGTGGGAGAACAAGAAGTTTGTCTTCAGCATCTATAGCCGCTATCCCAAGGACCGCTTCTACCGCGCAGCCCCTCCCGGATACCAGGTCTATAAGGGTTCCAACCGCTACTTTGACCACAGCGCATACAACGGGCGCACCTTTGGTGCTCCCACGAGCAAGTCGCAGCCCAAGCCCGGCATGGGGAGCATGCAGCCCGGGGTGAGCAACACCAGCAAGAGTCAGCCTGGCCGCAGCAACCATGGCGGCATGATGACCAAGAAGCAGGCCGTCAACGAGGGCAAGCGCCAGATGAGCCAGCCGCCCCGCCGATAAGGGCGCGAGCTACACTACACAGGAGGGAATCCCGGCTCAGGCCAGGGTTCCCTCCTGTGTGGTCAATGCCGATAGGGACTCACTTCTTGAGCTCAAAGCCCACCATGATGTCCTCGTAATTGTCGAGCAGGGTTGACAGCGCCTTGAGGCCCGAATTGTCACTCACCCGGCTGAAGAGCGAGAGCAGCCTCAACAGCTTGTCGGCCTCAAAGGTGATGCGCAGTTTCTTCTTGCCATCGCGCTTGATGCGGGAATTGATGGGCACGCCGTGCCACCTGACGCTGAGCTGGTCGAGCGTGGGGTTGTAGTTATACTCGCCATTGACACTCACGCCCAGCAGCCTGATGGAGCACGTGCCGTCGCGGTTGAAGGTGAACATGGGCCTGGCCTTGTCCAGGCCTATCTTCTTGTAGGCCTGCTTGAGCTTGCCCTTGAGCTTGCCCTTGGCAAGAGGTTTGCCAATGCCGGCCAGCAGGTTCTTGCCGCTGACGTCGACAGCCGGGCCGCTGTAACTCCACTCGCCCTTGATCAGGTCGTTGATGCGCTCGGTCTCGCTGGCGATGTCCTGGTCGGTAATGGTAAACACGTCGTCGGGGTGCAGGTCCCCTACCCTAGCCTGATTGCTGCGCGCCGTGGAGCAAGATGCCAGCAGCGCCATGGCACACAAAATGGTGAAAATGCGTCTCATATCTGTCTAGTTTTGGGACAAAGTTAAGCTAAATAGCCAAAAAATAGGCCAAAACTCGGCATAAAATCAAAAAATCATGCTAATTTTGCAAGTTGTCATCAAGTGACATGTATGAGTCATTAACTGGAATTAATAACGACAAGAATAAAAATCGACGATTATGGTAGTAGGTTACGGTGGCCGCAAGATTATCATGGAGAATAATGATACGTCTTATTACGGACGCATCCTTATCAAGGCTCTGGCCACACACTATCCCGACAACTATTATATCCTCTACTCGCCCAAGAACGAACACAACAAGCGACTGACCACCATCTTCAACGAGGACAGCGTGCGCGTGAAATTCCCGCGCAACCACATCCACAACAAGAACCGGTGGTATGTCTCTAACGGTATCGTGCGTTCGGCCAAGGCCCACGGTGTCAACACCTTCCACGGCATCGACGACGGCCTGGCCTCGGGCTTCAACGGCAGCAACTTCCCCACCGTGTTTACCATGACCGACCCGCTGTACCGCAGTGCCTCAGGCTGGATTCAGCGCATGCTCATGCAGCGCCGCGCCCGCAAGGCGTGCAAGTTTGCCAAGCGCGTCATCGCCCTGAACGAGGTTGACCGCCAGCTCATCATCGACCACTATCACGTGAACCCTGACAATGTGGAGGTCGTGTACCCCTGCTTCTATGAGGGCTGTGACGAGTCGGTGCCCGAGAACATGTTTGACATCCTGCGCGAAAAATACCACTTGCCCGAGAAGTTCATCCTCTACAAGGGGCGCATGAACAGCGACGACAACCTCGAGGAGGCCATGAAGCTGTTGCACGAGCTGCACGACCGCAAGATTTCGATCGTGCTGCTGGGTTACAGGACCGACTACTTTGACAACGTCATCAAGGAGAAAGCCCACGACCTGCACATCTTCCACCGCTTCAAGCAAGTGGACAAGGTGCATCACGCCGACATCACCGCCGTCGTGCGCATGGCCCAAGCCGTTATCATCCCCAACACCGATCGCGCTCGCGACCTGTACAAGCTCATCAATGCCCAGCGCACGGGTGGACTGGTCATCTGCAAGGACTCGGCCAAGGCCCGGGAAATGGGCGGCGACGGCGCCATCTACTACAATGGTTTCCAGGACGGTGCCGACCAGTTGAGCGACATCCTCGAGACGCCGGGCGCCAGGGACAACGTGTTGCGTGCCGCCAGGGAAAACAGCGAACGCTTCACCGGCAAGATCCTGGCCGATCACATGATACACATCTACCGCTCGGTGCTCATGCACCGCAGGCTCTACCAGGAGTAAAAGAGCTCAAGGGACACAGAAGATTCAAGACGGTGACATCCACTATGAGGAGGTCACCGTCTTGATCTTTACCAGGGCCTGTGACGGGAGCGATCAGCGCTTGTCGGTGCCCCACAGGAGCTTCTGGCGCAATGTAGCGGCAAAGTTGTTGCCCTCGCGCTGGACCACTCGGGCGCAATAGGGAGCGCGCTTGATGGTCAGCGCCGAGCCGTTGGGGCACAATGTCACCTCGCCGTCGATACTCACCTCGTAGTGCGTGCCCCTGGAGTGGGTGCACACCACAATCTCACTGTCGTCGCGCACGACAAGCGGACGCATCGTCAACGAGTGCGGCGAGATGGGTGACAGCACCAGACATGACGTGGTGGGCTCCAGAATAGGTCCGCCCACACTCATGTTATAGGCCGTGGAGCCCGTCGGGGTGCTCACGATGAGGCCGTCGCCCCGGTAAACGGTGAGAGCGCGGTTGCGCAGTCGTGTGTCCATGTCGAGCATCGACGAAGTGTCGTGGCGCAGGATGGCCACCTCGTTGAGCGCCCAGGGGTGCTCTATCTCGACCGCGTCACACTCGACCTGCAGCATCGTGCGCTGCTCGATGCGGTAGTTGCCGGCCAGCACATCATCTATCACCTCGGTGCTCTCGTCCAGACAACAGGCCGTCAGGTAGCCTAGATGGCCCAGATTGATGCCCAGGATGGGCACTCCATGGCGCGACACCCACATCACCGTGGTCAGGAACGTGCCGTCACCGCCCAGCGACAGAGCCATGTCGGCATCGGGCACCTGGCTAGCGTCAAACGAGGGGAATCCGGCCGTAGTGCCACCGTATAGGAAGCGCAGGTAGTGGGCCTCGACAGCTACCTCAAGATTGCGGGCACGCAGGCTCTCCAGCAGTGCAATCACCCTGGAAGCATCGTCCTGCTGATAGGAATTACCAAATATCACCAACTTCTTCATAGTCATCTTTATCACTGGTTATGGGTTCGGGGGTTCTGGATTAACGGTTTGGTCGCCTTGCTCGCCCTGCAGCGCAGCCACCAGCGCCCTGGCCTTGACCGGGCCCACCACGGCTGCTAGTTCTTGCTCACCAGCCTGCTTGATGCGCTTGAGCGACTTGAATTGCTTGAGCAGCAGGGTTCGGGTCTTGGACCCGATGCCGGGGATGTCGTCGAGGGCGCTGTGTACCTGCCCCTTGCTGCGCTGGTTGCGGTGGAAGGTGATGGCAAAGCGGTGGGCCTCGTCGCGCAGGCGCTGAATCACGTGCAGCGACTCGCTGTTCTTGTCGATGTAGAGCGGCACGCTGTCGCCGGGAAAATAGACCTCGTTGAGGCGCTTGGCAATGCCCACGACGGCAATCTGGCCATGCAGGCCTATCTCGTCAAGCGCCTCGAGAGCCGACGTCACCTGGCCCTTGCCACCGTCCACGATGAGCAACTGGGGCAAGTCCTGCCCCTCCTCGACCAGGCGGCTGTAGCGGCGGTTAATCACCTCGCGCATCGAGGCAAAGTCGTCGGCGCCCTCCACGGTCTTGATGTTGAAGTGGCGGTACTCCTTCTTGGCCGGCTTGGCATTGCGGAACACTACACACGATGCCACGGGTGTCGATCCGCTGATGTTACTGTTGTCGAAGCACTCGATGTGTCGAGGCAATACCGCCAGCCGCAGGTCGCGCTGCATGGTGGTGAGCGTGCGCGTGGTGCGTTGCTCGGGATTGAGTTTCTCCATCATGCGCAGGCGGTCGGTGCGCTTCTGGGTCGCGTTCTTGACGGCGATGTCAAGTAGCTTCTTTTTATCCCCGCGCTGGGGGATGGTGAACGTGAGACCCGCAAACTCGACATCGGGCTCGACATTGACCATGACCTCGGTCACGCGGTCGCTGGCATAGGTCTCGGCAAAGCGCTTGTGGACCTCGGCGATGGCCATCGACATGATCTCGGCATCGGTCTCGTCGCGTGTCGACAGGCGGTATTCAAGGGTGTAGGACTGCACCACTGCCCCACCCCGCATGTGCATGTAGTTGACCCATGCCGCATCGTCGTCGCGCAGCAGGCCGAACACGTCGATGTTGTGAATCGTGGGACTGACGATGACTGAGCGACGGCGCACGTGCTCCAGCAGCTTGTAGCGCCGCTTGAGCACCTCGGCCTCCTCAAAGCGCAGTTCGCTGGCCAGTTGCTGCATCTGCTGCATGAGCAGGTCCATCAGCTGGTGGGTGTCGCCGTTGAGTATCTGGCGTATCTCGCTGATGTACTCCCCATAACGCTCGGGGCTCACCAGGCCCTTGCAGCACCCTTCACAACGGTGGATGTGGTACTGCAGGCACAGGCGGTGCTTGTCGGCCTCAATTGTTTCACGTGAAACAACCAGGCGGCAAGTGCGCAACGGGTAAATCTGGCGGATGGTGTCGATGAGCACCTTGGCGACCTCGGTGCGGGGATAAGGCCCATAGTAGCGGTCTCCCCTAGCCCGCGCGTCGCGCGTGATATACACGCGCGGATACAGTCCGCCCGACACACATATCCAGGGGTAGCTCTTGTCGTCCTTGAGCAGCACGTTGTAGCGCGGCTGGTACTCCTTGATCAGGGCGTTCTCCAGGTCCAGGGCCTCCTCCTCGGTATTGACGACAGTATACTCCAGATCAACGATGTTGCGCACGAGCATAGTCGTTCTCACCGATGCGTGCTCGCGGTTGAAATAGGAATTGACCCTGCGCTTGAGGTTTTTGGCCTTGCCCACATAGATGATCGTGCCCTCCCGATTGCGGTAGCGGTAAACGCCGGGCTCATCGGGGAGCAACGATAACTTGAGTTTGAGTTCGTCGGTCATGGCCATCCTGTCGCTGGGCAAGTCTCTATCAGACCCATAGGGCTAAATGCCGTCCTGTGCTAGAAGGTGAACAACGAAGTGATCTCGACGTCGGGCGGGAACACTTCACGACCATGCAGGTCGGCCAGGTCGCAGATGAAGTTGATGTACACCTTCTTGGGGCTCATCGACTTGACCAGTTCATAGGCTGCCAGCATCGTGCCGCCGGTGGCCAGCAGGTCGTCGTGGATGACCACGACGTCGTCGGGCGTGATGGCGTCCTTGTGGATCTCGATGGTGTCGGTACCATACTCCTTGGTGTAGGACTTCTGGATGACCTGGGCGGGCAGCTTGCCCGGCTTGCGCAGGGGCACGAAACCGGCACCCAGCTGAGTGGCCAGGATGGAGCCGCCAATAAAACCGCGGGCTTCGATGCCCACGACCTTGGTCACGCCGGCATCACGATACAGGTCGGTCAAAGCCTCGACCATGATACGCAGGGCCTCAGGGTCCTTGAAAGCCGTGGTCAAGTCCTTGAACTGAATGCCAGGAACAGGAAAATCGGGCACGTTGCGCACCACACTTTTTACTCGTTCTAATTCTTGATTATTCATCTGTAAATCAGTATTTTATGTTAATATTGTTTCACGTGGAACATCTATCTGCCCAACAATACGAGCAGAATGTTGATATCACTGGGCGAGACGCCGGGGATGCGCGAGGCCTGCCCCACTGTCTCGGGGTCGATGGCCTGCAACTTCTGTCGCGCCTCGGTTGAGAGTTGGCGAATCTGGGAGTAGTCAAACTTTCCCTTGAGGGTGACATTGTCAAGGCGTGAGACCCGCTCGGCAATGGCCGTTTCGCGCTCGATATAGCCACGATACTTGACGGCTATCTCGGCGGCCTCGACAATCTCGTCACGGCGGTCGGCGTCAAGGTCGGCGATGCGTTGTTGCAGTTCGGGCAACGACTCGGCCAGGACAGTCATGCTCAGTTGAGGACGTAGCAGCAAGTCGTGCAACCGTTGGCCCTGAGTCAAGGGCGACAGTCCCCTACCCTCAAGCATGGGGTTAATGACAGCCGGCTTGACGGTGTAGTCGCGGCAGAAGGCGGTGAGGCGTTCCATCTGCTCACGCTTGGCGGTCATGAGGTCATAGCGCTCGCGGGTCGCCAGTCCAAGCCGATAGCTTTT
The DNA here is from genome assembly GCA_946409635.1 of uncultured Prevotellaceae bacterium. Taxonomy (GTDB): domain Bacteria; phylum Bacteroidota; class Bacteroidia; order Bacteroidales; family Muribaculaceae; genus Sodaliphilus. The sequence continues at coordinate 18,330 of CAMJXD010000010.1, read as the reverse complement.
CTCGGTGAGCCGCATGTCGGCATCGTCCTGTCGCAGCAGGATGCGATGCTCGGCACGCGAGGTAAACATGCGATAAGGCTCGTCCACGCCACAGGTCACCAGGTCGTCAATGAGCACACCGATGTAAGCCTCGTCGCGAGCCAGCGTGAAGGGTTCACCGCCCGTGATGCGCTGGTGAGCATTAATACCGGCAATCAAGCCCTGGCCCGCTGCCTCCTCGTAGCCGGTTGTACCGTTGACCTGGCCGGCGAGATAGAGGTTCTTGATTACCCTGGACTCGAGCGTGTGATACAGCTGAGTGGGGTCAAAGAAGTCATACTCGATAGCATAGCCGGGGCGGAAAGCATGCACATCTCGCAGGGCGGGAATCTGCTTGAGCGCCTCGATCTGGACCTGCCAGGGCAACGACGACGAGAATCCGTTGAGATACATCTCGTGGGTCGTGGCGCCCTCGGGCTCGATGAAGAGCTGGTGAGAAGTCTTGTCGGCAAAGGTCACGATCTTGGTCTCGATGCTGGGGCAATAGCGGGGGCCGATGCTGGTGATCTGGCCATTGAAGAGCGGCGATTGAGGCAGCCCCTGACGCAAGATTTCGTGCACCTGCTCATTGGTGTGCACGATCCAGCAAGGCCGCTGCGGCAGTTGAGATGCCACCTGCGGCAGATAAGAGAAGTGATGGAAATCGTGTTCCCCCTCCTGGATGATGCACTGCGAGAAGTCGATTGTGCGTTCATCGAGACGCGGCGGCGTGCCCGTTTTCATGCGGCCGACTTTGATGCCATGAGCAACTAGTTGCTCGGTAATGCCTGTTGCTGCGGGTTCCGACACCCGTCCGCCGGGCGTCTTTACCGGGCCGACGTGCATCAGTCCATTGAGAAAAGTGCCGGCAGTGAGAATCACCGCGCGGGCATTAAAGGTGAGGCCCAAGGCTGTTTTTACACCTGTCACTACCCCACCGTCGATGACTAGAGCGTTGACCGAATCCTGCCACATGTACAGGTTGTCGGTGTTCTCCAGCGTCTCGCGCCAGTGCAGGATGAACTGCTGGCGGTCGCACTGTGAACGCGGGCTCCACATGGCGGGGCCCTTGCTGCGGTTGAGCATGCGGAACTGGATACTGCTGCGGTCGGTGACTATACCCATCTGTCCCCCCAGGGCGTCAATTTCTCTCACGATTTGTCCCTTGGCGATGCCACCCACTGCAGGATTGCAGCTCATCTGAGCGATCTTGTTCATGTCGATGGTGATGAGCAGCGTGCATGACCCCAATCGGGCAGCAGCACAGGCAGCCTCACAACCGGCATGGCCGGCACCCACAACGATGACATCATAGTCACTTCTCATAATCTCAAAAAGGAAAAAAAGAAAAAATGAAGTTTGAAATTATAAATGGGGAAAAATAATGATCAATCGGTCAAGAACACGCCTTCGGGCAGGATAGCCAAAGCCGCATTCTCGTGTTGTTCCATGATTTCGCGTTCACCCGGACCCTTGTCATTGATTCCGCACAGGTGGAGCACGCCGTGGATGATGACGCGCATCAGTTCCGACTCATAGGGCACACCCAAGCCCTGGGCATTGCTCCTGACCGTGTCGAGCGAGATGACCATGTCGCCGGCGATGTGGCGCGAGTTGGTGTAATCAAACGTGATGATGTCGGTGTAATAGTCATGTCCAAGAAACTGACGATTGGTCTCCAGGATATATTCATCATCACAGAAGACGTAGGTCAGGCAGCCCACCTTCTGATTCAAGGTGGCAGCGACGGCAACAATCCATTTTTCTACCGCGGCTACATTGAGCCGGGGTAGGGAGACATTGCCCTGAGTCATGTAGTTAATCTCGGTCATTTCACTGCTTGATTAAAACGGGACACAAAGATAACACAAAATTTTGACAAACAAGCATAAAATGGCAAGATTTGACCCCGAGAGGCAAAATTGGCCCCGAGAAGACAATTTTCAATTTTTCTGACTGTTTTCCAAAAATGGCCAAAATTGCTGAAATTCAGTCCAAAAACGCATTTTAACCCGCTGAGAATTAAAAATTCGGGAACTCGTGGTGAGTCACACGGCATTTTTGGACAAAAATTGGCATAATATTTGCAAGTAAAATATAAAAACCGTACCTTTGAGGATTGTTGACCATCTGTCCCGTCGGTCATGTCCATCACGACGATAAAAACGCATTTGCCACCCATGTGGCCAGTTTTTTTAAAATTCCGGAAACTGATGTAGTTTTTCAGACAGTCGATGCGTCAAAGTAATAGAAAGAATAGAGCAGAGAGGACTATCATATAACAAACATATAAAAAAGATATAGCTATGATCGACTTTTTCACATCTAACCTGTGGCTCATGTGGGTAATCATATCCATCGTATGCCTGATTCTGGAATTATCTTCGGGAGACTTCTTCATCCTGTGTTTTGCCATCGGATCGGCTGCCAGTGCCATCGTAGCCGGCTGTGGCGGATCTCCCACAGTACAAATCATCGTGTTTGCCGTCGTGTCGGTACTGAGCCTGCTCCTGGTGCGGCCGGCACTCATCAAGAAGCTGCACAAGCCGAACCGCGAGCGCCTGAGCAATGCCGAGGCCATGATAGGTCAGCAGGGTAGGGTGAGCGAGCCCATCGAGGCAGGTGGCTATGGCCGCGTGGCCATCGACGGCGACGACTGGAAGGCCGTCAGCGCCGACGGCAGCGCGATCGACAAGGGTGCCACCGTGCGCGTTGTCAAGATGGACAGCATCATCCTCACGGTCGAGCCTGTCGACTGAGATGCATCAACTAGTGAAATTACATCATCAACTCATAACAAAACTGAACCGATATGAACGTACTAACAATTTTTCTCATCGTCATTATTCTGCTGGCGCTGATTTTGGTCAAGAACAGCCTCGTGATCATTCCACAGAGCGAGACCAAGATTATTGAGCGCCTGGGTAAGTACTATGCCACACTCAAGCCTGGCATCAACGTGATTATCCCCTTTATCGACCGCGCCAAGAGCATTGTGGCCTATGAGCACGGTCGCTACCGCACCACATCGGTCATCGACCTGAGAGAGCAGGTTTATGACTTTGACAAGCAGAACGTCATCACCAAGGATAACGTCATGACGCAGATCAACGCACTGCTCTACTTCCAGATCATGGACCCCTTCAAGGCAGTGTATGAGATCAACAACCTGCCCAACGCTATCGAGAAGCTCACCCAGACCACGCTGCGTAATATCATCGGTGAACTGGAGCTTGACCAGACGCTCACCTCGCGCGACACCATCAACAACAAGCTGCGTGCCGTGCTCGACGATGCCACCAACAAGTGGGGCATCAAGGTCAACCGCGTGGAGCTGCAGGACATCCAGCCCCCTCAAACGGTATTGCAGGCTATGGAGAAGCAGATGCAGGCCGAGCGCAACAAGCGAGCCACCATCCTCACCAGCGAGGGACAGAAGCAGGCAGCCATCCTCCAGTCCGAGGGTCAGAAGACTGCACGCATCAATCAGGCCGAGGCCGACAAGCAGACCGAGATCCTGCGTGCCGAGGGTGAAGCCCAGGCCCGCATCCGCAAGGCCGAGGCCGAGGCTATCGCCATCGACAAGATTACCCAGGCAGTAGGGCAGAGCACCAATCCCGCCAACTACCTGCTTGCCCAGAAGTACATCCAGATGCTCGATACCGTAGCCAGCGGCGACAAGACCAAGACGGTCTATCTGCCCTATGAGGCCACCAACCTGCTTGGTTCGATCGGCGGCATCAAGGAGCTGTTTGGCACCGACGGCGGCAACAAGAAGGAGTAATCGGGTAGGGGAGAGGAAACCACACTTTACACACGCCCCCGGCGGGGCGTGTGTTTTTGTGCTGCTGTGGTCCGAGGCAGAGCCTCGGATTACGGGACATGACGGCACACTACGGCACAGGGCGTGGGGACTGCCTTGACGACCGGGGCTATCTTCGTGGCAGTGAGGCAAATTATTGTGCAGGGTGGGGGAGGGTAGAAATAATTTTTATAACTTTGTGGCGAGAATGATGATCATTGCATCAAGCCTTAATGCTTAAAATCCTCATTGACAGATGATTAACGTTTTTCATATCGTTTCTAACAAGCACTGGACTGGTGCCGAGCAGTATACCTACGACCTGGTGGACCGCCTGCGCAACGACCCTGACTTCTATGCCGAGGTCGTGTGCCGCAAGCATCCCAATGTGCTCAAGCAATATCGCCGGCTCGAGATACCCATCTCGATCCTGCCGCTCAAGGGTGTGACCGACATCGACAGCCCCGTGCGCTTTGCACGCCTGCTGCGCAAAGGCCACAACATCATCCACGTGCACAGCTTCAGGGACGCATTCATGGCCGTGATGGCGCGCCGCATCAGCGAGAACCGCAACACGCGGGTCGTGATCAGCGTACACGGTGTCTACAAGCCCAAGAAGAACTACATGTATAACAAGCTGTACAAGTCGATTGACTGCTTCGTGTTCTCGTCACAGATGGCCAGGGAGGCCTTCGTGGGCAAGGCCAATAAATCCTATGCCGACCGCGCGGTAGTGTTGCGCGACAGCGTGTGCGACAGCCTCATCGGCACCCAGGTGCCCGACCTGAGACGTGAGCTGGCGATGGACCACCACCAGGCCCTGATCATGTATCATGGCAAGATATCCCCCGAAAAGGGCATAGAAGCCCTCCTGGGCGCATTAACCCATGTGGACAAGGCCAAGTACCATCTCGTGCTCATCGGCGAGGGACAGCCCAAATACAAGGCCAAAATCAAGGGATTCATTGTTGCTGCCGGCATGGTCAACAATGTGTCGCTGCTGGGATTCCGTGACAACATCATGGAATACCTGCGCCAGGCCGACTTCGGTGTGCTGCCGTCGATTCAGCCCGAAGCTCTGGGTATCAGCAACTTGGAATACATGATGGCCGGCAAGGCCCACATCTGCAGCAACAACGGTGCCCAGCCCGAGTATGTTCACGACGGCGTGAACGGCCTGCTTGTGCCCCCGGGCGACGAGCATGCCCTGACCACAGCCATCAATGTGCTCATCAACGACACGGCCAGCCGCTCACGCATGGGCACACAGGCTCAGAAGGATTTCCAGGACCACCTGGACTATCCCACCTTCTACCAGAAGATGACCGACCTGTACCGCAGTCTGCTTGACACGGCACCCGTAGTCGACATCGACACGGCACAGTAAACCAAACGGCAAGTTGACAAAAAACGCCGCCGGGGCTACGATAGCCCTGGCGGACGTTTTTTATAGTCGGGTAGGGGGGCTTACCCCTACTCAAGGTTTACTCGACCACGAACTGATAGAGGGTGCAACGGATGCTCTTGCTGGCGCAGTTGCCGGCGGCAATCTGGCGGTAGGCGCGGCCGATGTACCAGGTCCAGTAGTCGGTAAACTCACCCTGGTTGCCGTTGGACAGGGTGTAAGGCAGCTTACCGGTCACCTTGCCGCTGTTGTCCACTGCAAAGAGGCACACCTCACGACGCTGCGAGCCGCTACTGTTATAGACGGTCTTGCGAATCTTGGTGTACCACCACGAGGTGCACTCGCCGAATCCTATAGGCTCGCCCACGGGCTCATACTCCTTGGTGTCAAGGTTCTGAACACCATACTGCACCTTGCCGGAGTAGGGCTTTCCGTCGGCCTCATAGAGCAGGTTGATGAACTGCACGCGGCACAGCGAGTCGGTATCAAGTGCCTTGCTAAATTCGGGAGCCGGAGTCATCTCGATGGGGATGGGCGCCTTGTTGAGGTCATGAACATAGATGCAATAGCGCTTGCCGGCTTCAACGTTCACGTTCTGGTTATAGACAACCGGATACTCATAGATGGGCTCACCCTGGGGTGTCTTACCGACCTCTACCCTGCTGTGAAGCTTGATATTGACTTCACCAGCATCCACGGCATAGAAGCGGTTTGTACCACCCGAAGGAACGGTGTTGAAGGTAGCCAGGAAGGTGGCACCATCGTTGCCATACTCAACGTCATTGATGTCGATATAGTACATGTAATTGGCTGCACCAGCGGTCACGGGAGCATAGTAGCCTATTTGCACATAAGCCTTAGCTGACTCGTCAACGGGCTCTGCCATGTAGGAGACATCTTTCTTTTCACAGGAGCCCAACGTAACAGCCACCAGCAGCAATAATGCTATATATTTGAAATATTTCATAGTCACTGAATTTTTAAAATCAATTAATAATTTCATTCGGTAGGCATATCACCAGGATAGCAGAACCACATGATGGAGCACTGATAATCAAGAGCGTCACCAGGGATAGGCTTGAGTGCCTGCAGGTTATTCAGGTTCCACATGTACTCGGAGTTGTAGCGCGGACGCAGGCGGAAGCAAGGTGAACCGTTGTTATCCTCGTTGAAGGCACTCTTGCGACCCTGAACCTGAGCAGGCTGCAGATAGAATCCCTTATAGACCTTGGTGGGATCCTCATCGCGTTTCTGATCAATGGTCGTCTTGTCCCAGCCATTGAGGTACTTGGGATACTCGCCGGTGTACTGGATGTCATAGAAGTTCTTGCGCAAGTCAACCCAAGTCTCAATACCGCCCCAGGGGAACAGGGCCAGATACTTCTGCATCATGATGTGTGACAGCGAGAAGTCGTTCAGTGACAGGCCTGCCACATAGGGACCGTTGAGGTATTCCTGGGCCAGCGTGTTGAAGGTGGCCTTGGTCACGCGGTCGCCCTGACGGTAGTTGCCGTTCAAGGTTCCGGGCACGATGTAGCTGGCGGTAAAGTCCATATCGGCCTGCATGGCCTTCTTCCAGGTCTCAAAGGCGTCGCTCTTGCTGCCAAACTTGTACTGTACCTCGGCCAGGTCGAACAGCAGCTCGGCATAGGTGGCCATGATGTAGGGAGCATCGTCACGATAGATCCAGTGACCCGAGCCGTCATAGGTGGTGTTGGACACCGCATTGCGGCCCCAGAACGAGGGCGCCGTGGCGATGGGGCCGGTGGCACCGGTGAATCCCGAGCCCACATAGTAGAGGCTGCGGAGCACCTCGCGGTCGGCGATGGTAGCATAGTTGCTGCTGTCGGTGGTGGCCAGCTTGACGAGGCGGCGCGGGTCGAAGTGACCTGCATCGGGCAGGGTGTCGCTGGTGATCTGCTTGTCGAGCAGCTGGTAGGGATAGTGCTGCTTGTTCAAGGGCAGGGTATCCTCGGTCTGGATATAGTTGCCCTGCTCGTCATACTTGCGGATGGTACCCGTGAACAGCTGCACAGCATAGTCATGCTGGAAGTAGCTGTAACTCAGGTTGCCACGATAGGTACCCCAGAAGTTGTTGTAGCCACTCTCGGCTGCGTCGGCACCGCCACCCAAGATCTTCAAGGTAGCGTTGTCATCGTTGCTGGCGAAGGCATTGTTCACCGCGGTGATGAACTCGTTGTAGTATTTCTCCTTGAAGTCCTTCTTGTTGGTCAACGAGACCAGGTTGCGTGCAATCACGGCATAGCAGAACTTGATCCACTTGTCCTTGTCGCCACCGTACATGAAGTCGTTGTTCTTGATGCGGTTGCCATAGGCTGAGTTGTCCTCCCTCTGGAGGTACTCGATAGCCTGATAAGCCCACTCGCGCACCTGAGTATAGATGTCGCTCTGGTAGTCATACTCATGAGAGAGCAGACCAGACACATAGGCCTGTTTCATGGGAGCCTCACCATTGACCTTGGTCAAGAGGTCCCAAGAGAAAGCCTTCATAGCCAAGCCGATACCGGCAAGCGTCCAGTTCTCGGCCTCAACACTCTGGTTGATCATGTTCTCCAGGTTCATGCCCTGGTTCCAGTAAACCATGCGCCATGCTTCACCACCGGCATCACTGCCCTTTGAGTAGTAGTGGTTGGCAAATGAAGTATAGCTTGATGTACCCATCATCTGGGTGAGCGGCGCGATGGCGCGCAGGTCCCAGTAGATGCCCTGATAGGCCTGCTGAATACCAGCCAGATAGAGGTAACCCTCCACATGATCGGGCGCGTCCGTGTTCTTGTTCACATCCAGGTAGTCGTCACAGGATGTCAGGCCCAAGGTCACACAAGCCAGCGCACACAGTATAATTGATTTGAAAAGTTTCATAATTATATCTGTTTTTGTTTTCAGTTCTCAGTTTTCAGTTTTCAGTTGATTGCGGTGATTGCGCTGACAACTGACGACTGATAACTGACAACTTGATTGATAATTACTTCACGATGATTTCACAGATCGAAACACGGTTCCAGCTCAGTTCATCAAACATGTTGCTGATACCCTGGCCCTCGGCATTGATGCGGTTAGCTGCGATACCATACTTGTTGATGAGCATATCCTTCACGCTGGCGGCACGGCCGTTAGCGAGCTTGATGTTGTTCTCCTGATTGCCCTCGGGCGAGGCATAACCCTTGATGGTGCAGGTAGCCTCGGGATGGCTCTTGAGATAAGCGGCGACACGCTCCACGTTGGGACGCTGGTCGGTGCCGACGGCGGTCTTGTTCACGGGGAAGTGAACAAGGACGTTCATGTACTGCTTGCTGTTGTCAACAACCTTGGGGGTAGCATTCTTGGCAGCGTTGAGGTCGTTGCGGCAGTTGGCCAGAGCGCGGTTAGCGTTGTCAAGGTCGCCCTGTAGCTGAGCCAGGCGGCTGTTGTAGCCATTCTCGGCGTTAGCGAGCTGTGCACGCAGGTCATTGATCTGGTCGTTGAGAGCCGTGGTGTTCACATAGGCGGGCTTGGGAGCATCTTCATTGGAACCGAAGGTAACGCTCAGACCTACCGAGTAGCTGCGCGGGGTGGGCAGTGACCACATGTCATAACCTTCACCACCAGTACCGCCAGCAGCAGCCGACATCGTGTTACCGGCAACGTCGGTACCCGTGTAGTTGGTGATGGTGAACAGGTCATTGGCCGAAGCATAGATGCTGGCATTCTGGATGGTGCCACGGGTCACATTGCTCAACCAGTTGTGCGGGATGATGTAAGCAAGGCGCAGCTCCTGGCAGCGGATGTAGTTGATCTTGTGCTGGATCCAGTCCTCATCTCCACCAGTGTAGGTGTACTGACCATACTCGCCCAGGTTGACAGCGATGGTGTTCTTGGTGGGATTGTCGGTATTCTGCTTGCCGTCATAGAGCACGCCGTCAAACACGACGAAGCCCTTCTCGCGCATGTCAACCGAGAGCCAGTTCAGACCGGTGCTCAACATGTCACGCATGGTACCATTGACAACGTCGGCATGGTAACGGCCCTGGAACATAGCACTCAGGCGCCAGTTCTTCACGCTCAGGGCGGTGGTGATACCGAAGCGCAGCTTGGGCTCACGGTTACCCAGGATGCTCCAGTCGCTAGAAACGCGGGGCAGACCCGTGGTGGGGTTGATCAGGATCTGGCCAGCCTCGTTGCGCTCATAGGCCTGACCGGTCACGGTGCTGATGGGATGACCCTTCATCACACCGTTGCGGATGCCACCCGAGTTCCAGGAGTAAGCGTTATAGAATTCCTTGAGGTTTTCGGGCAGGTAAACGACCTCACTGTTGGTGTGCGACACGTTCACGCCGATGTTCCAGCGGATGTCCTTGGTGCGGACTACGTCAACGTCGGCATGGCCTTCCCAGCCCCAGGTGTTAAACGTACCCACGTTCATGTTGTTGAGCACAAATCCGGTAGCGTAACTCATGCGGAAGCCGGTCACAATCTGGTCGGCGCAATGGGTGCGGAACCAGGTGAAGTCGGCATTGATGCGGTCGTTCCAGAAGCGGGCCTCAACACCAGCCTCATAGGAGGTGGTCATCTCGGGCTTGAGGTTGCGGTTAGGACCAGTGTAGCCATACTTGTAACCACCACCACTCAGGCCAGTGGGTTCGAGCTCGGGATCAATCGAGAGCACGGGAGCATCCTTACCTACCTGGGCGACAGCGCCACGCAGTTTCAGGTAATTGATGAAGCCGACGTTCTTCATGAACTTCATCTCGCTCAGCACGATTGAAAGCTCACCTGCGGGATAGAAGTAGTGGTTGTTGTCCTTGGGCAGGGTCGATGACCAGTCATTACGGAAGCGGCCGGTCAAGAAGATCATGTTGTTATAACCCAGCTCCAACTGACCCGAGATAGCCTGCACGCGGCGCTTGGTGGAACGCTTCTTGCTGGTCACGGTGCTCTCGGTACAGTTGTTGATGCTGTAGAAGTCAATCACCTTGAAGTTGTAACCATAGGATGACAAGCTGGTCACGCCGTTCTCAAGCTGATGGTAACCCACCTGCACGCCCAGCGAGTACTTGTTGTCCATCCAGTTGTTGTTATAGCCAGCGAGCACGTTGAGCGTGGGATCGTTGGTGTTATACTTGGTAATATGGTAGGAACCGCTGTTGTTGCTGTCATCCACGCTCTGGTTAGCGTTTGTTGTGTAGTAGGGGTGAACACCGTTCTCATAGGTCGAGGTGCTCACGTCCCAACCCATCTGCAAGCGCAAGTAGGTGTGAGTGATGGGGGTGAAGTTCAACGAGAAGGCGCTGATGATGCGGTCGGTCTCATCGTGCATCAGGTTCTTGTTCAAACCGAACAGCGGGTTCAAGAGGTCGGTATCGGTGTAGTAAGCAGGATACTTCATGTGGGCACCGTCCTCGGCCAGATACTGGCTCATGTCGTCGACGCTGGGCCAACGGTAGCTGGCACGCACAGGACCACTGGTACCACGCAGGGCCTTGTCGTTCTTGGCGTTGACATACTGCATGCTACCTTCCATAGCTAACCACTTGGTCAGCTCGGCGCGTCCGGCCAGCGACAGGTTGGTACGTGTCAGACCCGTGGTCTTGATGACACCGTCCTGGTCAAAGAACGATGCACTGGCGCGAATCGACATCTTGTCGTTACCAGCCTCCATCGACAGGTTGTGGCGGTGCATGAAACCAGTCTGCAGCACGGCAGCCGTGTTGTCATAGAACGGCAGTGAGTGGTCATACAACGAACCGTAGCGGCTCGTGAAGTAGAAGTTGGCAGCACCATAGGCACCATTGATGTACTTGTCCTGGATCTCGGGCCAGCCGTAGGCCTTGGACCAAGTCAACTGATTGCTGTAAGTCACGCGAGCGCGGCCAGAGCGACCTTTCTTGGTGGTGATGATGATGGCACCGTTAGATGCGTCACTACCGTACAGAGCTGCGGCGGCGGCACCCTTGAGGACGGTCATCGACTCGATGTCCTCGGGGTTGAAGTCGTTACCACGCGATGAGTAGTCAGTTGTGCGGGGCGTCAGGCCAGTGATACCACCATCGGCGGCAGCCAGACCCGTAGTGGGGTTGAACGAGGTGTTGTTCATGGGGATACCGTCGATGACATACAGCGGCTGGTTGTTACCGCTCAGCGACGTGGCGCTGCGCAGCACGACAGTCGTCGAAGCACCCGGGGCACCGCCCGAACTAACGACACTCATACCCGACACACGGCCTTGCAGGGCCGAGATAAAGTCGGTGCGGCCCGACTCAACGATGTCCTGGGCCTTGACGTTCTGAACCGAAGAACCCACCGTGCGGGCTACACGTTTCATACCGAACTCGGCCGTCACCACTACATCCTGCAGGGTGTTGGCGCCTTCGGCCATCACTACGTTGCCGGCTTGAGATGCAGGAACTTCCATCGCATCGTAGCCCACAAAGGAGAACAAGAGCGTCTGGTTGGGGTCGGCTTTAATCGAGTAGCGGCCATCGATGTCGGTGGTCGTTCCCGTATTAGTGCCCTTTACCCTCACATTAACGCCAATCATCGGCTCTCCGTTGGCGTCCTTGACGACGCCCGATACTCGGTTGCTCTGGGCAACAGCCGTAAATCCCGTGCTCGACTGACTCGGGGCCAGTCCAGCAGGGACACCCATGGCTATCGCCAGTGTGCAGAGCAGTGCTAATTGTTTTTTCATACGCACTTTGCTTTTAATTGATTTGAAGTTAATGAAATGGTTAATATCTAATTTAGTTTCGCGGTTATATTTTGGAGGAAAGTGAATTGTTAGAACATGACAGTTTTGCTGCCCATCATGTAAAAAACTGACTTTCAAAAGGCAAATTTGCAAACAAAAATTAACTTGACCAAAAAAAATGTTGAAAAAATGACTGCATTTGGCCAAAAAACATGTTTTTGTACCAATTTTTTTCGAATTGCGTACTTTTTTTCGTGGTTTTTAACATTTGCATTTGAAAATTTTGTCATATTTTTGGTGATTTAAAAAAAAATATAGAATTTTGCACTTCATTATTAAAAAGGCGATGCAAGACTATCGCCGCGGCAAAAGAGATTTAATTGGAATTATCAACTTAATATTAACAAATTAAAACGTGCTTATGAAAAGACATTTAGCTCTTTTGGGCGCATTGATGATGCTGTGCGGTACTGGTTACCAGGCACAAGCTACACCTGCGCCCCAGGTGACGGCCAATGCCGCCACCGGCATTGTGACAGGCCGCGTTGTCGATGAGCAGGGAGAACCCGTCATCGGCGCCAGCATTGTCGAGGTAGGAACGACCCGTGGCACATCGACCGATGTGGACGGTAACTTCTCGTTCAAGGCTAGCCCCAACGCTAAGCTTCAGATTTCGTTTATCGGCTACAAGACTCAGGAGCTGCGTGCCACCAATGGCATGCGCGTGGTCCTGGCCGAGGACAACGCCAAGCTCGATGAGGTCGTAGTCGTTGGTTACGGTACACAGCGCAAGGCCAACCTGACCGGCGCCGTGAGCACCGTGGACGTTGACAAGGTGCTCGGTTCCAAGTCTGAGACCGACGTCCGTAAGTCACTGCAGGGAACTGTTCCCGGCTTGACGATCTTGAATTCCAATGGTGACATCAGTGCCGATCCCTCGATCGTGATCCGCGGCATCGGTACGCTGTCCAACAGTGGTATTTCCAACCCGTTGTACATCGTTGACGGTGTGCCCGTTGAGTCTCTGGGCGACCTCAACCCCGCCGATATCGAGAACATCAGTGTCCTGAAGGATGCTGCCTCGACCTCGATCTACGGTACGCGTGCAGCCTTTGGTGTCGTTCTGATCACCACCAAGACTGCCCACGTCAAGGACAACGTGAGGGTGAGCTACAACAACAACTTCGCTTGGAGCCAGGCAACCACGCTGCCCGACTATCCCAACGTTCCCACCCAGGTGGCAGCGCTCAACGACGTGAACAAGCGCATGGGCGTAGCCTCGGAGCTCTTCGGTATGTACCTGGACAGTGAGGCTTTCCAGAACGGTATGAACAACTGGATCAAGAAGCATGGCGACATCAAGGACAAGTATCGTGAGATGATCTATGGTGACGACTATGATGAGAACGGTTACTATGCCAACTGGGACGTGCCCGGCATCATGTTCAACAACCATGCTCCCTCGCAGAGCCATAACCTGAGTGTAACCGGCAACTCGGGCCGCATCAACTTCTACACCTCGGTTGGTTACAACCAGAAGAAGTCGCTGATGAACTTCAACCCCGACAAGTTCCGCAAGTACAACGTTACCTCTAACGTGTCGGTACGCGCTACCGACTGGTTGGAGCTGGGCACTCGCATCAGCTATGTGGACCGTACCTTTGAGACCCCCTACAAGCGCGGTGCCGGTACCTATCAGTACCTGTGGCGCTGGGGTTCGTTCTTCGGCCCCTACGGCTACTTTGTGAACCCCGAGGACGGTGAGAAGTATGACGCCCGCACCATGATTGGTGGCCGCAACACCGGTGGTGACTGCTACTATAAGATGAACAACATGAGCCTGGGCGCATTTGCCAAGATCGACTTTGGCCGTGGCCTGACGTTCAATGCCGACTACACCTTTATCCAGCGCAACACTCGCTACAAGGGCATCGGCCTTCCCTCGGTTGTGTATAACACGTGGGGTCTGAATCCCCAGCGTCCCGTGGACATCACGGGCTCGACCTTTATCGAGACCGACCGCAGCGTAGCTCATAACCACGTGGCCAACGGCTACTTCGACTTCCACAAGTCGATCAAGGATGCCCACAACTTCAACCTGAAGTTGGGTGCCAATGTGGACAAGTATGACTATGAGTACCTGTACTACGAGCGTCACGGCCTTCAGGACCTGAACATGCCTGAGCTGGCTCTGACCAACGAGGACTACAGCTACAGCCACCGTCACGACCACTGGGGCTCGGCAGGCTTCTTTGGCCGCATCAACTATGACTACAAGGGTATCTACCTGATCGAGTTGAACGGTCGCTACGACGGCTCGAGCAAGTTCCCCAAGAAGGATCAGTGGGCGTTCTTCCCCTCGGCATCGATTGGTTATCGCATCAGCGAGGAAGCCTTCTGGGCTCCTATCAAGAACACCATCAGCAATGCCAAGATCCGTGCATCTTATGGTATGATCGGTAACCAGGAGGTGGGCCAGTACATGTTCCTCGAGACCATGGGCAAGGTGACCAACGGTGTGAACTGGATTGGTACCGGCAACTCGAAGTATGACTACTTTGGTGCTCCCAAGATGGTTTCTGAGTCTCTGACCTGGGAGAAGATCCATACCCTGAACGTGGGTCTTGACCTGGCCTTCTTCAACGGCCACCTGAACGTTACCGCCGACTGGTATCAGCGCGAGAACAAGGACATGCTGGCTCCTGGCAAGGCTCTGCCCTCGGTTATCGGAGCAAGCGCTGCCTGGGAGAACGCCGGTGATATGCGCACCCGTGGTTGGGAAGTCTCGGTTGACTACCGCAACCGCTTTGGCAATGTTGATTTCTATGCTACCGCTATCGTGAGCGACTACAAGACCAAGATCACCAAGTGGGACAGCAACAACATGATCAACACCAACTACTCTGGCAAGGAGTATGGCGAGATCTGGGGCTTTGAGACCGACCGCTACTTTGACTTCAACGACTTCAACAGCGACGGCACCTACAAGCAGGGTGTTGCCAGCCAGAAGTTGCTTGAGTCCAACGGCTTTGTTTACGGCCCTGGTGACATCAAGTTCAAGGACCTGAACAATGACGGCGTGATTGACTGGGGTAAGGGTACTCCCGAGGACCACGGTGACCTGAAGCGCATCGGTAACTTCACCCCGCGCTACCAGTACTCACTGCGCCTGGGCGCTGCCTGGAAGGGCTTTGACGTTGACTTCTACCTGCAGGGTGTGGGCAAGCGCGACATGTGGACGCAGTCGGCATTCGTGATGCCGTTCATGCGTGGTGCCGACGCTATCTATGACAACCAGACCAGCTATATCACCGAGGCCGACTATGCCGCTGGCAAGATCGACCAGAATGCCGACTTCCCCCGCATGTGGGGTGGTGGTGCCGGCCGTGGTACCGCCTCGAGCGACATCCTTGACCTGGGTAAGTTCAACTTCTATCCCCAGAGCAAGTATCTGGTGAACATGAGCTACCTGCGCATGAAGAACATCACCCTGGGTTACACGCTGCCGCAGCACATCACCCGCAAGGCCCTGATCGAGAAGCTGCGCATCTATGCTTCGACCGACAACCTGTTTGACATCATCAACCACAGCAACGGTACCGGTCTCGATCCCGAGATCAACCATGGTGTGGGTAGCTATGGCAACGCCGTTTGGGGTCGTACCGAGCCCATCATGCGCACCTACAGTGTGGGTCTGCAGCTGACCTTCGGCGCCAGCGGTCACAGTGCCGTTGCTGCTCCCGTTGACAACAGCGCCCTGAATGCCCAGATCAACGACCTGCGCGCTCAGCTGGCTGATGCCGAGAATGCAGCCAACGCCCGCATCGCCGAACTGCAGAACCAGCTCAATGCTGCCAACAACCGCAACGCCCAGCTGCAGCGTGACCTCAACGACTGCCAGAAGAGCAAGAGCGGCATGATTGACAAGTCGTTGCAGTACATGACCATCCTGGTTCACTTCCCCGTGAACAAGACCGCCGTGAGCGCCGACCAGCAGCCCAACGTGGAGCGCATCGCCGCCTACATGAAGAGCCATCCCGAGGCTACCTGCACCATCAATGGCTATGCCTCGAAGGACGGTCCTGCCGACCACAACATCCAGCTCGCCAACGGCCGTGCCGCCAGCGTGAAGGATATGCTCGTTAAGAAGTATGGTATCGATGCCAAGCGCATCAACGCCCAGGGCCAGGGCATCAGCAACATGTTTGATGAACTGAGCTGGAACCGTGTTTCTATCTGTGAGATTATCGTGAAGTAATTATCAATCAAGTTGTCAGTTATCGGTCGTCAGTTGTCAGCGGCATCCGCAATCAACTGAAAACTGAAAAACTGAGAACTGAAAACTAAAACAGATATAATTATGAAACTTTTCAAATCAATTATACTGGCTGGTATGGGCGTTGTCATGCTGTCGTTCGCATCGTGCAGCGATATTCTCGACACTGAGCCCTACGATCAGTTCACCAAGGACAACTATTTCACCAGCGAGACCAACGTCCAGCTGTTTGCCAACTACTTCTACAACACCTTTGCCGGTTATGGTAGCGGTAGTGGTGACTACTACTTCAACACCCTGAACGACGACCAGGCCTCGACCGGTATCACCAAGTGGACGTTCATGAATGTGCCCGGTAGCGCCGGTGCCTGGAACACCCCCTATGTTGAGATCCGCCGTGCCAACACCCTGATTGCCGCTGTTCCCGGCGTTGCCTCGATGAGCGATGCCAAGAAGAACAACTGGCTGGGTATCGGCCGCCTGTACCGTGCATGGCAGCACTACAAGCTCGTGCGCTCCTATGGCGACTGCTACTGGGTGGACAAGGTGCTTGACCCCAATGACACCGAGATTCTGTATGGTCCCCGTCAGCCCCGCAACGACGTGATGGACAAGGTGCTTGAGGACCTGAACTTCGCTTGCCAGAACATCACTGACAATGCCAACTCGCGCACCGCTTTCAACAAGTGGGTCGCTCTGGCCATGAAGGCCGAGGTGTGCCTCTATGAGGGTGACTACAGCAAGTATGTGGCCAAGAACACCGAGCGTGCCAACCGTTACCTCAACGAGGCCAAGAACGCCTGTGAGCAGATCATGAACTCGGGCAACTTCAGCCTCAACAGCAACTACCAGGCTAACTTCAACTCGCTTGACCTGGCCGGTAACAACGAGATGATCATGTACAAGAAGTACATCCAGAGCACCTTTGCTCACGGTACTATCGACTACACCTGCGGTTCTACCCAGGTGAACGGTATGACCAAGGATGCCTTCGACAGCTACCTGTTCAAGGATGGTAAGCCCCTGGCTACCACCAGCCTGAACAAGAGTGACCACGGTACTGTTGTTGTCCTCGACGACAACTCGGGCCTGGGCGAGGCTCACTACATCGACATCAGCAACGTGCTGGCCAACCGCGACCCGCGCCTGAGCGCCCAGGTTGACCACATCCTGCAATTCCCCGGCTGCGGTTATGCCCGCTTTGGCGGTGCCCAGTCCACGGCTTCGACGGGCTATGGTGTATATCTGTTCGATACCAACCTGATCGACAACACCAACCGTCAGAGCACCTATGGTAACTGGACCGACGCTCCCATCTTCTGGTATGCCGAGATCCTGCTGAACTATGCCGAGGCTTGCGCCGAGCTGGGTAACATCAGCCAGAACGACCTGGACAAGTCGATCAACCTGCTGCGTGACCGCGTGGGCATGCCCCACATGACCACCGCTGTCGAGGCTGATCCCGCCAACAACATGGGCGTGAGCAACATCATCTGGGAGGTTCGCCGTGAGCGCCGCGTCGAGATGATGTACTGCATGAACGACCGTTACTACTCGCTGCTGCGTTGGAACCAGCTCTCGCTGCTCGACACCGACAAGAATCCTGACCTGTGCCGTGGTGCATATGTTGCCGGATTTGATGCCCAGGGTGTGAAGATCAGCGACGTCGACATCGATGCCGATGGTTACATCAACTGCCGCAACAACGGTGCTCCCCGCCAGTGGGATCCCAAGTATAACCTGTTCCCCATTCCCGACGATCAGCGCAACCTGAATCCCGAGATTGGCCAGAACCCCGGTTGGTAATCACTTGACCATAGGCCCTTGAATGGGTCTCTATAACAACGGCTGCCGCCGCGACTCTCAACAGTCGCGGCGGCAGTGTTTTTTTTTCTAGATGCTCTAGATTTTCTAGACTATCTAGATTCTCTAGGTTACTGGTAATCCCTGATGCGGACGTCGATGCCGCTGCCCTCGAGGAGCTTGACCACCTGCTGGATGTCGGTCTGGCCGTAGTGGTAGGGGAAGAGCACGGTGGGCCCGACCATCGTGGCGGCGTGGGCACACTGCTCGGGCGTCATCGTGAAGGGCAGGTTGCAGGGCAGGAAGGCCACGTCGATGTCCTTGATAGCGGCCATCTC
>CAMJXD010000009.1 GCA_946409635.1 uncultured Prevotellaceae bacterium | reverse complement strand
GCCTTGGCCTTGCAGTCGGGGCACTGCTGGTCGGCAGGCTTGTTGCAGGCCTCACCGTCCTTGTGACCCTTGCACTGCTCATGCTTTTGTGACACAGCCTGGGGCTGGTCATATCCCGTTGCAATATCATTGCCGGTCGGGTTGCGCGACAGATGCATCATCTGCAAGCGGGCAGGATCCTCTTGAACATTATTGGTAGCGTTGCCATTCTGAGCAATCATGGCGCTGGTGGAAAATGCCACAACAGCGAGCGTCAATAAAAATTTCTTCATGTTTCTCTCTGTTTCTATAAAGTTGATATTAAAGTTGATTTCTTAATAGTAGCCCTCAAAATTAATAACAAAAATCGAAATATTGGACAATTTTAGATTTTTTAGGTTTAATCCCTGCAAAAATTTGAATATTGAATACAAATCTCCTACCTTTGCAGCCGCTTATACAATAATCATTCATTTTTTAGAGAACAATCATGTCAACCTATACTGTCAACGACCCCCGCAAGGTCACGACCAAACGCATTGCCGACATGCGGCTCGCCGGTGAGAAAATCGCGATGATCACCGCCTATGACTTCACCATGGCTTCGCTGGTCGACCAAGCCGGCATCGATATCATCCTCGTGGGCGACAGCGCCAGCAACGTCATGCAGGGCAACGCCACCACCATCCCCATCACCATCGACGACATGATCGTCTACGGACGCACCGTCGTGCGGGCCGTCAAGCGCGCCATGGTCATCGTCGACATGCCATTCGGCACCTATCAGGGCGACCCCATGGACGCCCAGCGCAATGCCGTGCGCATCATGCAGGAAACCGGGGCCGACGGTGTCAAGCTCGAGGGCGGCCGAGAGATGAGAGCCGCCATCGAGATGATTCTCAGGGCTGGCATACCCGTCATGGGACACCTGGGACTCACCCCGCAGCGCATCAACCAGTTTGGCACCTATTCCACCCGCGCCCAGGACGAGGCCGAGGCCACGCGACTGCTCGCCGATGCCAAGGTCCTGGCCGAGGTAGGATGTTTTGGTATTGTTCTGGAAAAGATTCCCGCCACACTGGCCGCCAAGGTCACCCAGTCGATCAACGTGCCCACCATCGGCATCGGTGGCGGCGGCGCTTGCAGCGGACAGGTCCTTGTCCTGCACGACATGCTGGGACTCAACCGCGAGTTCAAGCCCAAGTTCCTGCGCGTATACAACAACCTGGGCGAACAGATCATCGACAGCGTCGGCAACTACATCAACGACGTCAAGAGCGGCGACTTCCCCAACGAGAACGAACAATACTAATGGGACACGGGGACGGTTCTTTTGTCCCATTTTTATACCTTGCGGCGGAGCGTGGTGCGAAAGAAGTGAACAATCAAGGGGATGGCAAGCAAAAACGATAGCGCGTCACAGACGGCCTGACAGATCTCGACGCCCTTCAGACCCAGGATGTGAGGTAAAATCAAGATCAGCGGAATGAAGAAGATGCCATTGCGTGCAGCGGCAAGGATGTTGGCAGACAGACTTTGACCGCTGGTCTGCAGTGTCATGTTACACACGGTCACCACAGCGGCCATCGGCAAGGCAACGAGTTGCCAACGCAGGGCGACAGCACCCACAGCTACCACCTCAAGGTCGTCACGCAAGATATCGACCAACTCCTCAGCAAACACAAAGGCGGGGCCACACAGCACGAGCAGCACCGCCATGTCGAGCAGGATGGTGAAATAGAAGCCCTTGAGCAAGCGCTTGTACAGGCCAGCCCCGTAGTTGAACCCGCAGAAGGGCTGATATCCCTGCCCCACCCCGATGATGATGGCAAAGATGATGAAGGCCAGCCTCGACACGATCGACATGCCGGCAATGGCAGCGTCGCCATACACCCCGGCGGCTACGTTCAGCATCAGCGTGGCCACGCTGGCCAGCGCCTGACGTGTGAGCGACGGGGTGCCGCCCTTGAGTATCTCTTGCTGGAAGTGCCAGCGCCGGGAGGCCAATGAGAGCTGGATGGGGATATTCTCACCGCGCCGCGACATCACCCACAGCACGATGAAGCCAAACAACTGGCTCACCACAGTGCCGATGGCCGTGCCCAGGATGCCCATGTCGAACGTGAACATGAACAGCGGCACGAGCACCACGTTGAGCACCGCACCCGATATCATGCCATACATCGCCTGAGTGGCGTTGCCCTGAAATCGCATCTGGTTGTTGATGACCATCGAGGCGGTCATCAGCGGAGCGCCCAGCAAGATCACGCCCATGAACTCTATGGTATACGGCAGGATGGTGGGCGTGGATCCCAACGCTACCGACAATGGCTTGAGAAACAGCAGGCCCAGCACGGCAATGAGGACACCGCACACGATGCTGCCCACAAACGACGTGGCGGCCATCTGGCGCGCCTCGTCGAGCCGACGAGCACCCAGGTGACGCGCCATGTAGGTGCCCGCCCCCTGGCCAAACATGAATCCTATCGACTGGATGATTGCCATGACGGGGAAGACTACCCCGACGGCGGCCGTGGCCTGGGTGTTGAGCAGGCCCACGTAATAGGTGTCCACCAAATTATAGATGCTCGTCACAAGCATACTGATAACGGTGGGGACTGCCATCGCTGGTATCACGCGACGGACGGGTGCCGTTGTCAGAAAGGTATAGTTGTCTTGCTTGCGCATCAGGGTTCTTTGGACGTTTTCGAGGGTGCAAAGGTACAAAAAAACAGCTGATGGCCTTGCGTTTTTATATTCTTTTATGATTTATTGTCCTGTTGCATCAGCCACTTGATGCCCTTGGCCACGCGCAGTGGCGGGTTCTTGAAGTGGTTGCCGGGATTGAGTTCAAACTTTGAGGGGATGCCACGTGCGGCCAACAGCTCGGCCAGTGCCTGGGTGCGCTCGCCCACGGTCTGCAGCACGGCGTTGCGCGAGGTGCTCTCCTTGTCGCCCACCGACAGGTACACCCCATCGAGTGCCGCAACAGACTCATGCTGCTGCACATACTCCAGCCAGCCGGGATACCACATCGACCCCGAAGCCGACAGGATGCGCGTGAACAGGCCACACTGGTAGGCGGTCCACACGGCAAACAGGCCCGCCAGCGAGTAACCCGCCAGGCAGCGCCACGAGGGCGGAGCGCCCAGCAGCCGCTCAACTGCCGGCACCACCTCATCGGTCAGCACAGGCAGCCACTGTGGAGCCTCGCCACTGAAGTTGTCGTTCCGCGAGACGACCGTCTCGACAGGCCACGGCGACAGCTCCTGGTTCCAGTGCAGCCCGCTGATGGTCAACAGGTTAAACCCGCTGCAATCCACTTGACGACAGGCCTCGAGCAGCAGCTGTCCGTTCTGGTGATAATCTATTGAATAGACCAGCGGTGCACTGCCCTGCTCGAGCCGGTAGAGGCACACCCGCCGATGTCCGAAATGTAATTCCTGCATTTCCATTACTGCAAAATTACAAAATAATCGTTTCTATTGCATTACTGAACAATTATTTTCGCGCTATGAATGGGCCTCATGTTCGCGGCCGCCTACAAGTGGTCGAGCACCTTGTGGCCTCCCATCGGCATCCATTGGGCATTGAAATAACCATCCACAGCCCAATCCAAACCGCCAAATTTTACCGAATTTTTCGGTTACAACCGCCAAATTTAGCTGAATTTTTCGGTTTAACCCCTCGAAACAAGCATTTACTTTGAAGTTATTTCACAAAGTCCCAAAAGTTCTCAGCGGTAATGACTGTAAATCCAGACGGTGAATAACTGTCGATAAATTGTTGCGGTACTCGGGATTTGGCACGTGGATTCCATTTGAATTCATATGCCCGTATAATGCCGTCCTCTTCCTCGATAAGATCGATTTCTTTCTGGTCATGAGTGCGCCAGAAGTAGAGTTGGGCAAAACTGCCATTATACATATTACGCTTGACGCGCTCACTCACCATCAAGTTTTCCCACAAAGCTCCCATATCGGCCCTGAGTTCGGGAGGTGCATAATTGGAAATCACTGCATTGCGCACACCATTATCATAGAAATACACTTTCTTGCCTTTTCTAATCTCATTGCGCATGTTGCGGCTAAAGGAATCCAAGCGGAAAACAACAAAGCATTTTTCCAGCAGACCGATATAATTCTCTACCGTCTCCTTATCTACGCCCAGCATATTGCTTAATTCATTGTAAGACACCTCACTGCCCAACTGCAGGGCCAGGGCACGGACAAGTTTCTGCAACACATCGGGCTTCTTGATTCCTCGGTAAGCCAGTATGTCTTTATAAAGATAATCGTTAGCCAACGATGCCAGTGTACGCTTGGCATGGGCTGGATCGGTAACTACAGCAGGGTAGCAGCCATAAATCAAGCGCTGATGCAACATGCGCGACTCCTCACGCTCACTTGTTTCCCTGGCCAATTCTGCCAGTGAAAACGGATATAGCCGATACTCAATCGTGCGCCCCGTCGCTGGCTCATTGATGTCATTGGCCAGTTCTAGTGATGATGATCCCGTGACAATGACTTGGGTGGACAATTTCAAGTCGGCCATCTTCTTGATGGTTAAACCAATGTTACGCACACGCTGCACTTCATCGATGAATACATAGTCGTAGGGTGACAACAGGGCTCTCAATTCCGTCGAACTCTTATTCTCAAGAAGCAAGACATCTTCCTGGTCATCGCAATTGAGCATGAGCACGTGATCCATACCATGGCTCAAGCGCTCCAGTATCGTGGTCTTTCCCACTTGGCGGGCTCCCAACAGCACAATCACTTTGCCAAGGCCGAAATCTTCTTGCAGGCTCGTTTCAATTTGTCTCTGTATCATAGCGTTAGTCATCTATTTTTATAGAGCGCAAAAATAAACAGTTTTCCCAAAACCGCCAAATTTTACCGAATTTTTCGGTTTCAACCGCCAAATTTAGCTGAATTTTTCGGTTACAGCGAGCAATAAGCATTATTCTTTGAAGACAAGAAAGAGAATTCTTATCTCGTTTTATCTTGTCTTCCAACATTATAAAGAAAATGTTTTGCTTCCTAGCGACATCGCATGATGACAAGGGCGCAGTTCCTCGAGCAGCAGCTGTCCGTTCTCGTGATAATCTATTGAATAGACCAGCGGTGCACTGCCATCTACCAGCCGGTAGAGGCACACCCGCCGATGTCCGAAATGTAATTCCTGCATTTCCATTACTGCAAATGTAGGAAATAATCCTTACCTTTGTCCTGAAATCACGATATTATTTTACTGCGATGATGAATGTAATAACCCCTCCCATCAAGAAACGCCCGCTGTGGAAATGGGCACTCGTGCTGGCTGCTTCGTTCATTCTGGGCGTGATAGGCTACGGCCTGCTGCAAATGCTGGCACTGGCCGACAATGACCTGCATCCCGTGGCCATCACCATCGCGGTGGCAGTCGTCTTGGGGTTGTATGCCCTGGGAGTGAAGTTGATGGAGGGGCACTGGCCCCACGACCTGGGCCTCGGCAAACTGGTGCCCCACACGATGCTGGGACTGATTGTGGGCTTTGTCTACATGACGCTCGTCGTGAGCGCCATTGTGGCCACGGGCTGTGCCACGGTCTATGTGCGGGGTACCTTATGGGAAGAAATCTGCTGGTGGCTGCTGTTGTTCATGACTGTGGGTGTGGGCGAGGAAATCATCTTCAGGGGCATCATCTTCAGGCAGATAGACGAGCGCTGGAACACCTGGACAGCGCTCATCGTGTCGGCACTGCTGTTCGGCTTCATGCACCTGCCTAACCAGGGCGCCACCTGGTGGTCGTCGCTGGCCATCGCCATCGAGGCCGGCCTGATGCTCGCCGCCGCCTACAAGTGGTCGGGCTCGCTGTGGCTGCCCATCGGCATCCACTGGGCATGGAATTTCACTCAGGGCAACGTCTATGGCGCGGCCGTGTCGGGCAATGTGGCGGGAGGCAGCCTGCTCGAGATGCAGCCCGCTGGCCCAGACATCATCACCGGAGGCCCCTTCGGCCCCGAAGCCTCGATCGTCGCCGTCATCTTCGGTGTCATCCTTACCGTCATCTTCCTCACCAACCGCTACCACCGCTCTCCCAGACGATAATTCAGTGAGTCCATCACACCTGACCGTCAAGTTTTTACCTAATTTTTCGGCTAGACAACATGGCGGGAGTAACTTTTCTCGTTCTTGATGGCTTGCCAATATTTTTTTTTGTGTTTTGTTTAAAAAAGGGCAACTTGTGTGTTATAGTAGTGTAAACAACAATTTGACACAGTAATGACGATAGACGCATTTAACCGACAAGCGACACAGTTCCGACGGCTGGCATTGCAGGCATCGACGGCAGCGGGGGCCGATGCCGACACCGCCGAGGACGTTGCCCAGGAGACGCTCCTGCGCTTGTGGCAGATGCGTGACGATCCCCGGCTCTACAATCCCGAGGGCTATGCCACGGTGATTGCACGCCACCTGACCCTAAACCAGCTGCGCCGCAAGCCGCCGCTCCCGCTCGACGAGCACCAGGCCACCGACCTCACGGTCCCATCCCCGCTGGACCTGATGCTGCAACGAGAAGATGAGCAATGGCTCAGGCAACGCATCAGGAATCTGCCCTACACCCAGCACGCTATCCTCAGGCTGCGCGAGGTGGAGCACCGCTCCAACGAGGAGATTGCCACCATCCTGGGCATCCAGCCATCGAGCGTGAACACCCTGCTGGCCAGGGCACGACGACAACTACTCAAGGAGATTCAACAATCAAGAAAGAACTGAAACCGATGAAACAGTTATCTCAACAACAAGCGGGCGCATTGCTCGACAGATACATGGACGGCCTCACCACCCTGGAGGAGGAAGCCGCGCTGCGACGGTACTTCAGCACCCATGACGACATCCCCGACGAGTGGCAGGACTACAAGGTGATGTTCACCTATCTGGACAACGGCATGGAAGACGGCAACCTGCCTGCACAGGAGCCCCAACGCACGCCATTCATTGCCCAGATGGGCCGCCGCTGGTGGGGCATCGCGGCAGCAGCCTGCATCACCGCCGCCATCGTGGTGACCGCCGTACTCCAGCACCAGCCGTCATCCCCCACCCTTCCCAAGCAACCCGCCGTCACCGCCCAGGCGGACAACGACACAGTTCCCGCTACCCCACCCGCAGTGGAAACCGAGCCCCAGCAGTTGGCAGCAACTACGTCAGCATGTCCAGTGGGTCGAGGCTCTGCCTCGACCGTGAGACAAGCCTCCCGCTCCCGTCGCCTGCAGGCCGAGAATGCCAAACTCGCCCGCGAGAACGAGCGCCTGCAACGCGAACTGGCCGACTTGAAGCGACGCGCCTTCCTCATCGACCTGGAGGCCAACGGTTTCCGTGCCGTACAGGACGAGGACGGTAGCATCGTGCTCATCGACCTTGAGCAAGAGTTAGAGAACGAATTGAACAACCAACCCACAACAAATATTCCAGCATTATGAAAACAACCAGCCATATCACCATCATCGCGGCGCTCATCGCCCTGCTCGTGCCGGCAACGGTCAGCGCCAACGTCTATGAGGACCGCCTGAAGGAAGCATTCGACAACATCACCAATGCCGTGCCGCTTGAGGACCTCAGCCAGATGCACACCACCTATACCGACCCCGAGACCGGAGTCAAGGAAGGCCAACTCGACGTCATCAAGTTCACCATCGACAGCGAGAACGTGGGCCTGATCAACAATGCCAAGCAGATCTATGAGCAAATGAATGGTAACAGCACTGCAGATATCTACACCCTGTGGTGGAATGACAACGATGACGGCACCTTCCAGGGCTACCGCCTGTATTACAACACCGAGAATGCCATCACTGTGGGCGTGTACTGTGACCACTGCTACACCGTGGGCTTTCTCACCCCGGACGACAAGCAGCACCGCACGACCTACACCATCGAGTGGAGTGAAGACGTTGACGACGGCATCAGTGGTCGAATCATCACCACCTATGCCCCCGTCAAGCCGAAAGTGACCGATGGTATGAGAATCAGTTCGGTGGTGATGAGTTCCGACGATTACGACAAATACATGGAGAAATTCCAAGCCGGCATGGAGAAATACCAGGAGGGCATGGAGAAGTACCGTAGCGCTATGGAAAAAGCCCAAGGAAGTCTGGAGAAGGCCCAGGGTGCGCTCTCTGGTCTATCGGACGGTAATGGCCATTCATACTCTTTTTCCTCGTCAAGTTCATCTTCCTCCTCAAGCAAGACCGATGCCAACAGTTGGATGCAGAAACTGCTCTTCTATGTCGAGAAACTGCAAGACAACGGCAGCGCACACTACCTCTATCTATCCAAACTCTACGAACTGTGCAAAAATACCGAAGGCCTCGACCAGACCGACCTAAAAATTGGCATGCAGCAACTGGCCTCAATCTATAAGAAACTCAAGGCCAAGAACGAACTCAAGGAAAACGAACTCCAATTCCTCGAGAGCATGGTCGATCTCCTCGAGAACAAAACCAAGAGTATCCACTCTTGGAATCCAGATTAAAGTTGACTATAGTTGATTAAAGTTTAACCTACTGTTTCATGTAGAATAATGCATGAAACGGCCACCACTACACCCTATTATGAAACATCTTGCAATAATTATTTTACTGATTTTCAGCACTTTAATTGCTCAGGCTGATATCATCACTGGGCGCGTTATCGACGCCGACACACGGGAGACCTTGCCCGGGGCGACGGTGAAGTATATGCAGCAAATCGGCGAAACGAGCTATTCGGGCAGCACCGTGATTGCCGACTCGCTAGGGCGCTTCTCGTTCAACTGCAATGGACGCGTTGAGTTGACGGTGTCGATGCTGGGCTATTACTACAAGAAGAAAAACGTCATGGCGCTGTCCGACAGCCGCCGCGACACGCTCGACATCGGCGCCATCGAGCTGAAGATGTCGTCGCAGATGCTGCAGATGGTCGAGGTCACGGGCCATGCAAAAAGGTTCACGATGCGCGGCGACACCATCGTGTTCAACCCGTCGGCCTTCAGGCTGCAACAGGGCGCCCGCCTGGACGAACTCATCAAGCAACTGCCTGGCGTGGAGGTCGATGACAAGGGCAAACTGTGGTGGAACGGCAAGCCCATCCGCCTGACGATGGACGGCGAGAGCCTCTTTGGCGGCAACGACCTGGTGAGCCAACTGCCCGCCGAGGCCGTGCAGAACATCAAGGCCTACAACAAGGCATCGGAACTCAAGGAGCACACCGGCAACGACGACGGCAGCGAGGACATGGTGCTGGACCTGACCGTCAAGCCGGGCTTCCTCGACCGCTGGTATGGCGACGCGATGGCGGGCTACAGGACCCGCGACCACTATGAGGCCGAGGTGACGATGAACCGCCTGTCCAAGTCTGATCCCGTCATGGTGTTCGGTGACGCCAATAATGTGGCCAAGCGGCACAGGCGATACCAGGGCCAATACTCGCTCAATTCAGGTTTCGGCCTGGGCCAGGAGCAAGGCATCTCGGGCGGATACCAGCACAACTGGGGCCGCGAGCAGGGCGACAAGACCCTGAAGAGCTACTACAGCATCAGCGGCGGACTGGCACATGATGACCGGTGGAAGAGTTCGGGCAGCGAAACCGAGAATTACTTCCCCGGCGAGGCACGGAGCCGTAACAAGGTGGAGGGCTTTGACCGCAGCCACTCGTTGAACCCGACCATCCTGGGCATGATGCGCTGGAGGCCCGACTCGACCAACACGTTCTTCCTGTGGGCGCAGGTCGATTACGACAACAACCGTTCCATCAGCCGACGGGAGACCGAGCAGATGGTGGATTCAGGCTACGGCTACGCGCCCACGATCAACCAGCACGTGGGCACCCTCACCCGCGGGCACGAGACCCGCATCCGCACCTCGGGCAGCTGGACACACTTCATCAAGGACGGCTCGTTCAAGATTGGAGGGGGTGTGAACTATACCGACGGCAAGAACAAGCGCTGGGTCGACCGCACCATTACCGACCATCACAGCGGCCTCGCCTCGACCCTGAGCCAGCAGGCCATCGAGCCCTACTCACGGCTCAATCTGATGTCACACATGAACTTTGAGCGCTGGCTGACCAAGAGCTGGCTGCTCAATGCGGAGTATCTATTGGGCCACGTCAACAACAAAATGGACTGCGACTTCACCACCAACGGCATGGCCGATGCCGCCAACTCGTTCAACAACCGCTACCGCAACACCAGCCACACCGTCACTGCCGGCTCGACGTTCAACATCGGCCAGGTGCAATTGCAGCCCAAGGCGGCCATGACATGGAACCATGAGCACCAGGACTACCGCCGGTCCCTGCTCGACACCGCAGCGGTGAGAAACCGCTTCAAGGTCGAGCCATCGCTCAAGGCCTCCTGGAAAATGAACCGCAGCATGAACGTGGAGTTGACCTACAATTACAGGACCACGCGTCCCGAACTGCTCCAGACCATCGGCTACCGTGACTTGAGCGACCCGCTGTTCATCACCGAGGGCAACCCCCTGTTGAAGGACAGCCACTCCCACCAGATTCAGTTGGCTTACAAGGCCATCGTCCCGAGCAAGCAGTTGTCGATAGGCTTCAATGCCAAATACACCACTGCCGACCACAGCAACGTCACGGCCCTCAGTTATGACCCGGCGACCAACGTCTATACCAGCCGTCCCGAGACCGTGGCGGGCAACCGCGTGTGGGAAGTGAACCTCAACTATGACCACGGCCTGGGCAGCTACTTCCGCTTGCAGAACGACCTCAAAATCATGGGCGGACGGTACTACGGTTACCTGACCATGCTGCCCACCCACAGTGAGCGCATCCTCAACCGCCAGACGAGCGTTCACCCCAAGGACAAGTTGACCGTGTCGTTTGACCACAACTGGATCAAGGCCTCGGCCTTTGCCGAGGTGAATGCCGACCAGTTGCGCTTCTCGCAGTCGCCCATCCAGAACACCACGCTGTGGAACAACAACTTCGGCATCGAGTTTGAGGCCAACTACCGCAACTTTGTGTTCTCGTCCAGCCTCACCGAGTCCATGCGGCGCGGCTACGCCTCCAGCGGCATGAACCGCAACCGCCTGCTGTGGGACGCCTCAGTCGCTTGGAAAGTCCTGAAGAACAAGGGCACAGTCCGTCTCTACGTCGATGACATACTCAACCAGGATGACTACCGCTGGAGCAGCCAGACGGCCTATCAGCAGACCAGCGAGTGGCAGGACACGCTGCACCACTACATCGGCATCTCGTTCACCTACCACCTCGACGCCAAGAAGAAAGAGAATTAAACCTACCGACAACGTCTCTATACTACACAGCAAACCTGCTTCCATTTGCGGTTATATTCGCGATTTTATAGCTTCTTCACGCGATTATAACCGCAGTTTTTCTACGTTTTGCAAGGTAATTAGAAAAATTGATTACCTTTGCCCCAACACAATAATTAATCACTGAAAAATGACAATGAAACAGATCAAGCAATGGTTGATGATGGCCACAGCAGTGCTGGCACTGTGCGGCTCGATGACGGGATGCAAGGCCAATGCCGGCAAGCCCGTGAACGGCACGATGGATGCCCCCGTCGAGATGGATAACGCCCCCGAGGCAGTGTACAAGGTCATGAAACAGATCACCCGCACCGACGAGCGCCTGGAGACCATCATGGAGGACAAGGCCAGCGGCGTGGCGGTCTATAGCCTGCTGCGCTGTGACGACGAGACCTCGAGCGAGGGCTACGGCATCCTGGTTGCCAAGGGCGACGTGGTGACAGCTTTTCCCCAGATACGCCACGGCAACATGCCGCGTGCACGCTATGATGCCGAGAGCGATGACCTGTGGCTGGCCGGAGGTCTGGTCGAGGGCACTGGCGTGCTCGCCGAGGCCCTATACTGCCTGCACTTTGGCAACGATGGCCATGCCGAGGTCACCGACGTGATCAACCCCTACCTGGTTCAGCAGGCCGCCTGCAAGTTGCTCACCTACAAGGTCGATGGTCAGGACATCACCTTCTACGGCGAGGGCAAGGAGCTCACCCGGGTGACTAACCACATCACCGACATGGGCGAAATCATGGACGACGCCATCTACATCGGCGAGCAGATCACCTTCAGCATCGACACGCCCATGACGGTCCACATCACCCCGGGCCTGAACTTTGTCACGGGCAAGGTGCTGCTCTATGACGACATGCCCACCATCGTCGCCGGCTGGGACGTGCTCGACGGCGGCCAGATGATGCGCCTGCATGACATCGAGGCCTTTAAAGAGCCTTAAACAACAACGGATTATTCAACAACAACTGAATAGTCTGAAAAAACTGAAGGCATCCGCGCTCTTTCTTGACTTGTGAACGCAGATGCCTTCAGTTTTTTCAGATATTTCAGTTGTTCTTTAAAAAACCAGTGTTTTGTGTGGCGGTTCACTGGCCCATGGCAACCTTCTCGGGGTTCAATTCGCCCATGGGCATGCCGCCGGCGTCTGATTTGCTGCGGCGCATGATGTCCTCCATGCTGTCGATGACGTTGACGATAAAGTCGCCCAGCTTCTCGGCCTCACACACAATGTCCATATAGAAGATGCCTGCCTTGTAGGGATACTTCTTCTGGTTGACGTTCTCGATGTTCTCGGTGCGGCACTGGTTGCGGAAGTTGTTGATCTCGCGCTCCTTGTTGTAGCTGCGCATCAAATCCTCGGCCGTCACGTTGTCGATGTCGCTCAGCACCATCAGCATGTTGGTCATCGCCTCGCTCACCAGGCGCAGCATCTCGTCGATGTTGGCATAGTTGTACTCATTGAAGTGGGCATCGGCCTCCTCCTTGCGCACCAGGGCCTTGGCGATGTTGTTGCAGCTGTCGCCGATGCTCTCCAGCTCGCTGATGATGCTCAGCAGGCTGGCCACGCGGGCCTTGGCCTGACTGCTCAAGCGGCCGTCGAGCACCTTGTTCAGGTAGCTGCCGATTTCAAATTCCATCCTGTCGGTGATGTCCTCATACTTTTGGATACGTGACAGCAACTTATTGAACTCGGGCGTGCCGGTCTTGGTGTGCACCAGCTCCTTGACCATGCCCAGCATGCGCTCCACGCGGCCGGCAAACACGACAATCTCGCGCTGGGCCGGGTCGATGTTCAACTCGCTCGCGCTCATCAGACCGCCCTGGATATACCGCAGCTGGAACTCCTCGTCCTCCTTCTTCTTGCTCTTGATGATGACGTTGAGCAGCTTCACATACAGCTTGGTGAACCAGATCATGATCAACAGGTTGCACAGCTTGAAGATGGTGTGGAACATGGTCATGCCTATCGACATGGCCACCTGCTCGCTCATCAGCGCGCTGCTGTCGACGTTGCCGCCAGCCTTCACACTATTATACAATGCCAGCGGATCGCCCAGGTGGAAAAGGTCCTTGACCACCCAGGTCACCATCGACACAAAGGGCTCAAAAATAATCAGCACCCACACGGCGCCAAACAGGTTGAACAGCGCGTGGCCCAGCGCGGCCTTCTTGGCCTCGGCATTACCGCCCAGCGATGCCAGCAGTGGAGTGATGCTCGTGCCGATGCTGGCACCCAGCACCATCGCACACGCGATGTCAAACGAGATCCAACCCTTGGCCGCCATGATCAGCACGATGGCAAACGTCGCCGCACTCGACTGGATCACCATCGTGACAATCCAGCCCACAAGGGTGAATATCAAGATCGACAGGAAGCCCATCGACGTGTACTGCTGCAAGCCGGCGAACACCTCGGGCGACTTGGACAGGTCGGGCACATTGGCACTGATGGCGTCCAGACCCATGAACAGGAAGGCAAAACCGATGAGCAACTCACCGATGTTCTTGTAGTTGTTCTTCTTGATGAACAGCATGGGCACAGCAAAGGCCAACAGCGGCAACAAGAAGGCCGACATCTTGACCTTAAACCCGAAGATGGCGATAATCCACTCGGTGAACGTCGTACCCAACGCCGCACCGAAGCTCACCGCCAGCGACTGCTCAAGCGGCATCAGGCCGGCATTGACAAAGCTCACCACCATCGACACCGACGCCGATGAACTCTGAATCAATCCAGTGATGACTACACCTGTAACGATGGCCAGGAAACGGTTCTTGGTCATCCATGCTAATATGGAACGTAAACGGCTACCGGCCGTCTTCTGCAAGCCCTCGCTCATGATCTTCATTCCATACAGGAACAGACACACGGCGCCCAGCAAGGCCAGTAAATCGACAAGGGAATAATCCATTGAGATGCAAGTGTTAGTGTGATGTTTAAAATTTCGTCACAAAATTATAACAAATATATCAAATGAGCCAATCTGAGCGCGAAGTTTTTGATTTATGGCGACCAAATCGCTCGTTTTATTGAAATTAGAACACAACATCACGGTAACATCACAATTATTGACTACTTTTGCACTCGATTAACCACCATTACTGGTTTTTTGCTTCAACTCATTGTTTTATAATCACTCAATTACATTTAGTTATGATGAAATTCTACTTCTGTATGATCATGGCCGCTATGGCCCTGGCTGTCAGCGCCGACGAGTTCACAACCGACGGCTCAGGCAAAGTCTACACCTTTAACGCCCTCAGCCAGATCGAGGCATCGGGCGTCACCCTGCAGGACGACGGCTCCTACCTCGTGTCCACCGACTTCACCGTCGCCGCCGGCGACGTGCTCAAGATCGAGTCGGGCGACGTCATCAAGATGGGACACAACGTCACCGTCACCATCGACGGCGACGCCGACTTTGCTCCCGCCGACACGGCACTCATCACCCGCGATGCCGAGACTTCGGTGCCCCGCGGATTCTGGATGCTCGGCGAGAATGGCAATGCCAACCTCAAGAACCTGCGCGTCGAGTATGTCGGCATCGTCTTCGGCGGCCTGAACAGCAGCCTCCATGCCGAGGGTTGCACCTTTACCCTCTACAACGGCAAGCTCTCCAGTTCCGGCACCCTGGCCTTCAACGCCTCGTGTGACGGCAACGTCATCGAGAACTGCTACTTTGTCGAGAACACCCTCAACGCCATCGGCAACGGCGCCACCAACCCCGTGGGCATCACCATCCGCAACAATGTGCTCTGGCACAACGTCACCGCCAACCGCAACAAGCCCCAGATCAACCTCACCTGTGCCGGCGACTATGACGTCTACATCGAGGGCAACCAGATCATCGGCGGCCAGTACACCCTCTCGGGAGGCATCGGCGTGAGCAACATGATGGGCATGGGACACACCGGCAAGGTCTACATCGAGAACAACTACATCGCCGACAACCGCTACGGCATCACCACCATCGGCAGCATCGATGCCGTCATCCGTGGCAACAAGATGGTCAACAACTGCTACGAGACCAACCCCAACAACGGCGGCAGCTGCATCAGCGTCTATGACGGCAGCAGCACCAGCAACGTCTACATCGAGGGCAACTGGATGGAAGGCGGCCTGTGGGGCATCACCATCGTCACCGGTGCACCCAACGTCAACCTCGGCAAGGTCGACGACCCCACAGCCCAGGACTACAACCCCGGCAACAACACATTTGTCAACAACGGATTTGACGGCCAGCGCTACGACCTGTTCAACAACGGCACCGGCGACATCTGGGCACAAGGCAACACCTGGAACGTCGACGAGCAGACCCAGGAACAGATCGAGGAAGTCATCTACCACCAGGCCGATGACCCCAGCAAGGGACTCGTCATCTTCATGCCCGCCCACCAGGACGACACCGCAGTAGATGAAGTCAGCGCCGCCCAGCCCACCGACGGCCTCTACTACAACCTCATGGGCCAGCCCAGTGAGGCTCCCGTCGCCCCCGGCATTTACATCCACAACGGCAAGAAGATCCTCGTCAAGTAACCCACGCAACGCCCCCACACAAGGGGGGGGGAAACACTCAACACGCCCACCAAGCCTGTTGATTGAACCACAACCGGAGCAACCCGAACAACTCTCAAAACACAGCAAAGGGACGATTCACCTATATTGGACCGTCCCTTTGCTATTATTGTATAGATTTTATCAGTAGCTGATTTCCAGCAGGCGGGAGTCGTGGTTGTCGAGCGAGGTGTAGCCGTCGGCGATGGTGAGGATGCCGTCCACATCGAGCGCCTTGCCGCCCGGGGCACAGCTGTAGAAGTAGCCGCCCTGGATGGTGCAGTCGGTGTCACACTTCACGCCCTTGGGGGCTACGCTCACCTGCTTGCCGGTGCATACTACATTCAGCTCACCGCCCGTGAACAGCAGCGGCTGGGCCACGTTGATGCCCTTGGCATCGTCGCCGGTGCACTTGATGCCCAGCTTGCCTCCTGTCATGGTGATGTTGTAGTCGCTCTTCACGCCTGCAGCACTGGTCGACACGATGCCCTCCAGCGAGTCGGCCTCATACTTGGTCGTGCCCGTGTTGATAATGGTCGTGCGGCCACCGGCAATGGTGATCAGGCTGTCACAGTTGATGCCCTTGGCTCCGTCGGCTGCGATTTCCATGTTGATCACGCCGCCCTTGATATAGACGTAGTCCTTGGCCTTGATGCCATGGCCGCTGGTGCTGTTGAGGTAGAGTTTGGTTCCCGGACGCACAAACACGTAGTCGTCACTGGCAATACAGTGGCGCCCGGTGCTATAGACATTGAGCTTGCCCGTGCCGCTGACCAGTATCTGCCCCTCGCTGAAGAGGGCCGCCTTCTGGTCCTCGCCTTCGACCATGTCATACTGCTCGCCGTCGCGCAGGGTGTTGACGGTGCCCTCGTTGAGCACTACATACAGCGACTTGCCGCACTGGTCGTTGATGGCAGCACCATGCGGATTGGTGATGTCAACACCATTGAGCTGGAGCTGGAACTTGCGTTCGCTGTAGAACTTCAACGAGCCGTCGGCAGTCACGCCGCTGACGATAAAGCGCACGCGCTTGGCGGCATTCGTGATGGTCACATGGGCGCCCAGGGCGGTCACAAACACCGTACTCGGGGCGCCGGTCACCGTGGCCGTGTCGCCATCGAAGTTGATGCGCACCGTGTTGGCCCACACCGTGTTCTCCACATAGTCGCCATAGTCCAGCGCGTCCTCGTCGTCGGGGATAACCTCGGCCGGCTCTTCCAGGTCGCTGTCGTCAAGGTTGATTTCCTTGGGCACAAGCTCATCTTGGGCACCGCCGCCCAGGATGATGTCAATCAAGGCATTGACGTCGCTGATGTTGACCTCACCGTCGCTGTTCACGTCGCCCGTCGAGCCGCTGTTGCCACTCAATATCATGTCGATCAGCGCATTGACGTCGCTGATGTTGACCTCGCCATCACTGTTCACATCGCCCGTCGTCGCCCATCCGTTGAGCCCGAAACCAGCGACCAGCATGACGAGAATGAAGATTTTTTTCATAACTGATGCTATTAGTCGTATAATGTTGATTGTTTATTCTGTGGAAGCTAGTAGGCGATGGTGATGACCTTGGGGCCGATGTCCCATGTCTTGTAGCCCGTGGCGACTGATGTCTTGCCGGCCACCTCCAGCGGGTCGCTGCGGCGACTGTAGGAATAGAAATAGCCGCCGCTCATCGCCAGGCTGCCGTCAATCTTCATGCCCTTAGGCTTCTTGATTGTTCTCGTTCCCGTGGCCACGGCCATCATCGAGCCGCCGGCGACGTTCACGTCGCGCTTGGCATTCAAGCCCTTGCCGCCGTCGCCGGTGGCCTTGAGCTTGAGAGAGCCGCCACCGACCACGAGCACAGAGTCGCAGTACAGCGCTGCACAGGCTGTCGTGTCCACGATGCCGTCCTCGTCGGCATACCGTGGAGCGCCCGTGCTGATGGCAACCAGGCGACCGCCGTTCACCCTCATCGGGCCGCCGCTGCGCACGCCCTTGGCGCCGTCGCCGGTCGTCTCAATATTGATCACTCCGCCGTCCATGATGATACCGTCGTTGGCCCGCAGGCCGTCAAGCGCACTGCAGTTGACATTGATCTTCACCCCCGGGCGCACCCTGATGTAGTCATCACTGCGGATGCCGCCACGGCCCACGGCGTTGACGTTCAGCCGTCCCGTGCCGCTGAAGATAATCTGCCCCTCGCTGAAGAGGGCCGCCTTCTGGTCTTCCTCGTCCACCATGGTATAGTCCGGACCGTCCTGCAGGCTGTTGGCCGTGCCGTCGGCAAGCACGACATACATCGTCTTGCTGCCCTGGTTATTGATGGCGGCACCATGCTGATTGGTGATATCTACATGATTGAGCAACAGCTGCATGCGCTTGTCGCCATAGAACTTCATCGAGCCGTCGGCAGTCACACCGCTGGCAACAAACTTCACCGGCCCCGTCGACATGTTCACGACTGTGACATGGGCGCCCTCGGTGCGCACCATCACACCGGGCACCGTCCCGTTGACCTCGACCACGTCGCCCGCAAAGTTCAACTCAACGACCCTGTTCCAGGCACTGTTCTCGACATAGTCGTTATAGGCCGAGTCGTTCTCGTCGGTCACCGGCACATCGGCTGCCTCTTCCAGGTCGCTGTAGTCCAGCTCAATGCTGGCAGGCTCCACCTGATACTGGGTGATGATGTCGGCCATGTCAGTGTCGTCTTTCTCACACGAGGCCATCATCAGGCTCAACGCCGCCAGCAGCAGGCTATATCGTAATATCTTGTTCATAGCGGTCAAAATTTAAAGGTGTAACCCAGGCCCAGCATGTGGATGTTGGATTCATCACTGCTGCTACCGGTCAACTGATAACGGTAATACAACTTGAAGTAGTGCTTCTTCATCACACCACGCTCGACACCCACGATAAAGCGCGTCTTCTCGAGATCTCGCGTCGTGTGGAACTCGACGCTGGCAAACGGGTCATACTTGCACTTGGGTATGTCCCACTCCACCTGCAAGCGGCTGCGCAGCACGTTCTTACCCTTACCGCGCACGTGATCATCTTCCCACTCGCCCTCATCAAAGTCGAAGTTGTCGGTCACCCTCGACGGCCGATAGGTGTACTGCCAGCGCTCCCTCAGGCTCAACTCCACACGCTGTATCTTGTAGCTGCCCGTCAACGTGACGTTGAAGCGGTGGCGCAGGCCCCAATAGCTGGGACGCCAGTTGTTATAGTTCACGCCGTCGTCCTGATAGGTGAGATTCTCATGGTTGTTGTCGATGAGCAGGCTGTAGCCTACCCCGGCCTTGAGCCACGACAGCAGCTTGTAGCTCACATCACAGCCGATGCTCACGCGGTCGGCTGTACGGAAATTGTTGCGCGAGCGGAATTCTGCCTCAAGACCCGCACTCAGCTTCTTGGAAAACTTGTGCGAAGCCTCTACCGAAGCAACAAGCCCGGCATCGTCGGCCATCGACGATGTCGGGAACAATAAGGCACACATGGCAACCAGCAGGCTGGCTATCAGTTGTTTTCTTTTACGTCTTGCCATTCGTATTTTGGAATTTTTAATGTATCGTTCACATGGCTGCCGCCACCGCCGTCGTTCTCATACTCGATTTTCAATATCGCCGTATCCTTGAGAAAGTCGATCGAGCCCACATTCACCTTGGTGATGTTCAGGCCCGTGCGAGTGCGCAGGTCGTCGAGCAGCTCGTCGCGCCGCTCGGGAGTGATGAGTTCAATGCGGTCATACAGCACCAGCTTGCTCGCCAGGTTGCCACGCAGCACAAAGGCCTCAAACAGCCATATCAGTAACGCTATCGCCACGTTGGGCAGCAACAGCTCGGCAAAGCTCAGCGCGTCGGCCAGCGCATTGATCACCGACAGACTGATCACGCCGAACATATACGACATCTCGCGAACCGGTATCGTCTCGGTTCGGTATCGCAGCACGCCAAAGATGGCAAACAAGCCCAGTGCAAAGCCTATCTTCACCTTCACGCTACCCAGCAGATAGATCAGGAAGAAAATGCTCACGCTCAGCAGCACCAGTGTGAAGAAGTAGTCACGACGGTGAGTCTTGCGGTAATACAAGCAGTACACGATGAAGAACAGCACCACCATGAAGAAACCGAAGCGTAGCAGCATCTCGGTCACTCCGGCAGAGTCAATCCATCTGAAGCCGCCCGCGGCCGACACAGCGGTCTGAACGGCATCAGCGCCTTCTTCTAGTGCGGATAAATCTTGTAACAGTATCATGATGTCTTGTGTTTGATGTTTGTGTAGTTAATGTGTATGTGTCTTTTTATTGTAAGTTTCCCACCCGAGAGAGCAGACGGTCAATCAGCCGCAGGCGCTCCTTGAAGTTGTTTCGCTTCAGCGATGGATTGGTCAGTGCCGATCCCATGCAGTACTTGCTGAAGCCGCTGGGCTTGATGCGCAAGTCTCGCAGCATCCCCAGGATGGGCGACGGTTGCAGGCCGTCGCGCTTGAGTTCGATGATTACCAGCCCGGTCAGGTCTGCGTCATGGCCCGTCTGCAGGTTGTGGAACTGCAGGGCGGTGTCGATGGTCAAGCGCTCGGTCTTGGCCTTGTTCACCAGCGTCACGCGTTGGAAATGGTTCTCCATGTGCTCGGTCAGCAGCCGCGGGTCATATCGCAGGTGCTTGCGCAGGAACTCGTCATATTGCCGATACTGGGCGTCCTGGCCCATGAACCGTATTCCGTGGTCGGGATGCACGGGGTCAAAGCCCACCATGTCCATGCGCTTCTTCTTGGTGCGGCCATGGTTGTTCTTGGTCTTCACTTCCAGGAAGTTGAGGCCCGAGTCAACATAGGAGCGGATGCGCAGCTTCTGGCGGCCTGCATGACCATTCTGGTGAACGATGTACATGTTGTTGTCAGGAGTGTCGAAGTAGGCCGTGTAGTAGGACGCGATGCGCCTGCCGTCGATGTCCTGCGCACGGTAGTCACCCCGGGCAAGCTGCAACAGCAGCATCAAGCGGTCGACCGTTGTGACAAATTTGGTGTCAGTACGGTTCATCAACTTGATACCGCTCATCTCATCCAGCGTGATGGATTGATATGTACTCAGGATGTCGTTCATCAGCCCGCAAATATATATCATTTAACTCAAATAAAACACTTGAATTGTGATATTTAAGCTAAAAATCAACAAAAAATTAATATTCATCAACCAATTCTTTAACCCATTTCATGAGGCCGAAGCCTTTGTAACATAATATTAATGCCTTTGTAATGCTATCGCAAACGATAGGCACGGCCGATGTGTGTACTTTTGTCCCCACACTGATTAATACTTTAAAACGAATTGGACTGAATGAATAGCACTCAAGACTACCTATTGATTATCCTCAAGATAATGGGAACACTGGGACTGCTCATCTTCGGCATGCGCATGATGAGTACCGCCCTGCAGAAGATGGCCGGCCCGCAACTCAGGCACGTCCTGGGACGCATGACCACCAATCGCTTTACCGGCATGCTCACCGGTGCCGCCGTGACTTGTGCCGTGCAGTCATCATCGGCCACAACCGTCATGACGGTCTCGTTTGTCTCGGCTGGACTCTTGACCCTCGCCCAGGCCATCAGCGTCATCATGGGTGCCAACATCGGCACGACGCTCACCGCATGGATCATGTCGCTGGGATACAACGTGGACTTGACCAACTTCGTCTTCCCGGCTTTTCTCGTGGGCATTCTGCTCATCTATCACAAGAGGCACCGCTACAAGGGGGACTTTCTCTTTGGCATCGCCTTCCTGTTTTTCTCGCTTGTCCTGCTCAGCAGTGCGGGCAAGGAACTGGACCTGGAGCACAACCAGGCGGTGATGGACTTCTTCGCGTCATTCGACACGAGCAGCCACCTCTCAATCCTCTCTTTCCTGGCCATCGGTACGGTCATCACGTGCATCGTACAGTCGTCGGCGGCAGTCATGGCCATCACCATCCTGCTGTGCTCCACAGGTGTCCTCCCCATCTACCTGGGCATCGCACTGGTCATGGGCGAGAACATCGGCACTACCGCCACAGCCAATCTGGCAGCACTGGGTGCCAACACCGAGGCGCGCCGCGCAGCGCTGGCCCACTTGCTGTTCAACGTCTTCGGTGTGATTTGGGTTCTGGTGGTCTTCTACCCGTTTGTCGACATGGTGTGCTCGCTGGTGGGATATGACCCCGCTGCAGGCGGGCAGCGCGAACGCCTGCCGGTCGTCCTGGCCATGTTCCACACCTGCTTCAATGTAGCCAACACGGCTCTGCTCATCGGCTTTGTGCCCCAAATCGAGAGAGTGGTCTCCTGGATTCTGCCCACCAAGGAGAATGACAGCAAGGAGGAGTTCAAGCTGCTGTACATCAAGTCCAACCTCATCCAGACACCCGAAATTGCCGTCATGCAGGCTCAAAAAGAGATCGCCCACTATGGCATCCGCGTTCAAGAGATGTTCAACAGGGTTCACGACATGCTTGGCCTGCAGGACAGTGAGCAGATTGAGAAAATGCACCAGGAAATCGAACTCGAGGAAGACGTCACCGACCAGGCCGAAATCTCTATCGCCCGATTCCTGGAACAGGTCAGCGACGGGCACCTGAGCGACGATTCCAAGATGAAGGTTAGGCAGATGCTGCGTGAGATTGGTGAACTCGAGAGCATCGGCGACTCATGCTACCGCATGGCGCGCACCATTCATCGGCGCGACCAGCAGGGACGCCAATTCGACGCCACACAGCAGCAACACCTCGAGCAGATGGTCACGCTGTGCCAGGGCGCGCTCTCACAGATGAACGTCCTCCTGGACGAACCTCGTGACAACCACGACATGAGGCTGTCCTACTACTACGAGAACAACATCAACAGCATGCGCGACAAACTCAAGGCCGAGAACACCATGGCCGTCAACGAGCGCAAGTATGACTACGCCCTCGGTACCGCCTACAGCGACCTCGTCGGCGAGCTCGAGAAGATGGGTGACTATATCATCAACGTCGTCGAGGCTCGCTTTGGACACATGTAACAGAGCCATTATCAGCACCATTACACTATATTTAACACTAGATGTAACAGCAATGTAATACTTATTTGATTTTTATTTATTATATTTGCGACTGATATGGATAAACAACAGATATTAGTAATTGACGACGAGCAGGACCTATGTGAGATTCTCGTCTTTAACCTTGAGGCCGAGGGCTATCAAGTCTGCGTGGCCAATTCGGCCGAGCAGGCTCTCGGTTTTGATATCTCAAGCTTCAATCTGCTCCTGCTCGACGTGATGATGCCGGGCATGTCTGGCTATGAGTTGGCACGACATCTCAAGCGGGACAAGGCCACGGCTTCGGTGCCCATCATCTTCCTCACGGCACTCGGTGCCGAGGACGACAAGCTACAGGGCTTCGCCTTGGGCGCCGACGACTACATTGCCAAGCCCTTCTCAGTTCGTGAGGTTCTCGCTCGTGTCAAAGCGGTGCTATCGCGCACGTCGGCATCCAAGGGGGCCTCGACACAGGAATTACGGCACGAGGGGCTCGTGATGGACCTCGCACGCATGACCGTCAGCGCCGACGGTGTGCCAGTGCCTCTCACGCGCACCGAATTTGAACTGCTGCGGCTCCTGCTTGAGCACCGCGGACAGGTATTCTCGCGTCAGGAAGTCCTAGAGCGGGTTTGGCCCAGCGACGTCGTGGTTACCGACCGCACCGTCGACGTCAACATCACGCGCATGCGCAAGAAGATTGGACGCTACTCGTCTTGCATCGTCACCCGACACGGGTTCGGTTATCTCTTTGTCGCGGGATGAAAAAGCTGTCCGAAGGCCGCAAGATGTTCCTGAGCGTGATGGTGATTTTCGCCATCTATGCTACTATCTTCATCTGCTTTGAGGATTACGACCGCAACTACATCATGCCGCTCGAGGAATCGAGCGACTGGCATCTCTTGTTATTCTCGCTTGTCGTCATGGTAGGACTGGGAGTGCTGCTACACCGTTACGCGCGCCGCATGGACAACCGCATCAGCCGCGAACAGGCCGACAAGGAGAACAAGATACGCCGGGAACTCACTCAGAACATCGCCCACGAGCTCAAGACGCCAGTGGCGAGCATCAAGGGCTATGCCGAGACTATTCTCGAACACCCCGACATGAGCGACGAGACACGTCGACAGTTTGTCGAGCGAACGCTCTCCCAGGCCCACAGGCTCACTTCGCTCCTGCAGGACATCTCCACGCTCAACCGCATGGACTACGCGTCCAGCATGATTGCAACCGAGCGAGTAGATGTGGCTAGAATCGTTGCCGACATCGTCCAGGAGACCGCCCTGGCACTCGACAGGCGCCACATGACCATCAACAACAACCTGCCGCAGGGAATCATCGTCAACGGCAACCCTTCACTCATCTACAGCATCTTCCGCAACCTCGTCGACAACGCTGTGAGCTATGCCGGTGAGGGCACAACGGTCACTATCGATGCCAGCCGTGGTGACGACCAGTGGAACTTCATCCTGGCCGACAACGGCAATGGTGTCGACGAGAAGCACCTCTCGCGCATCTTCGAGCGTTTCTACCGCATCGACAAGAGCCGCAGCCGCGCACAAGGCGGCACCGGACTCGGACTGGCCATCGTCAAGAATGCCGTCGTGCTGCACGGCGGCACCATCAAGGCGTCCAACGCTCCTGGCGGTGGACTCCGCTTTGATTTCTCGCTACATCGCTAATCACAGTAGGGAGGGCTCTACTCCCTGCTCTTCAAGTCACTGTAATTCAGTAACCTCAATTACGCGCCACCTCAAAACCCAGGCGCACGCCATCATACTGCTTGCTCAGGTCACCCACAGTCTGGATCGTCGAGTTGCCGCTCAACGCGGCGGCAGCCTGCAGCACCTTTAACAGGTTCTTGCTCTCAAACGTCAGACCCAGCCCGCTCGTGGTGCGCGTCACATAGGCATTGGTCGAGAACAGCATCGTCTTGAGCTTGATCGTGCCGCTCGACGCGTCATAGGTGTACGTGCCGCTCACGGGGATACCTTTCACCTTGCCGGCAAACTGGTGGTCCTGTGTAAACTGGAACTGGGTGTTCTGGGCACTGATGCCCAGGCCGTTATAGACCGGCAACAGCTTTTCCTTGCAATTCTCGGCGGCCACGGCACCGCCGGCCTTGGCCAGCAGGTTCTCGCTGGTGAACGCACAAGCCGGCTCGGTATAATACCACGCTCCGTAGAGCTCGCTCTCCTGAATCTTGACACTGCCTATCACCAGACCCAGCAGGCCGTCAATCGTGTTCTGCGACCCCAATGTGCCCAGCACGCCGCCCAGCACATTGCCCAGCACGTTGCCCAGGGTGCCGTTTCCGTTCTCGGCGCCGGTGCCCGAGCCCATGCCCATGTTGCCCAGAGCCGTGCAGCCGCTGCCCATCAGCATCACGGCCGCTAACATCGTTGCGTAAACTTTCTTCATAAACTTTCTGTTCTTTTCTAAAGGGGACTTCTATAAATTAGCTTGATGTGGATTTTGATTTGTTTTTGAGTAGATTTTGGCTTAGCTTTGCAGGAGCATAGCTGGCTATGGTCCAAGAAGATAAGTCAAAATATGCCATACAGTCAATATAAAATATAAACATTTCGGTAATTTATAGAAGTCCCCTTAATTGTTTCGGTTGCTGCAAAAATACTAAAATAGACCGAACATGCAAGCAATCAAGTCAATTTCTTTCATTTCATCATCATCGATTCCTCAATTCCAGTGACCCGATACTCGATGGCAAAACGTTTCCGTTTTCAATAAATAATCAGTATCTTTGCATCGCCCACTCGCCAGTGGGCTGAACCTAAAACGCCACGCAACGCTATGATTACCAACAACGGTTTGAACGATTTAAAGGACATCATGACCTATCTCGACAAGGTCCCCTACTGCGTCACCCGCCAGGCACTCTACAGCCCCGGCGAGCTCTATCAGGGCTATGACCCCGAGGCTGGCCCCAAGTCTTACGGCGCCTGCTTCGACGGCAAGGTGTATCAGTACTACCTGTACACCGGCAAGCAACCCACCAGTGTCGAGGAGTCCCTGGCTCGGCGGCTGCACGACCACTGCATCCACGTGGCGCTGCACCAGTTTGTCAAGTCGGTAGGCGAGCGCCGCTGCGTGGGTGTCATGGGCGGACATGCGCTGCTCCGCCCCGACGGCATGTATCGCAATGTAGCCAGGCTGAGCAAGCGGCTCACCGAGCTGGGATTCGTCATGCTCAGCGGTGGCGGACCCGGTGCCATGGAAGCCGTTCACCTGGGTGCTTGGATGGCCGGACGACCCGACCGGCAGCTCGACGACGCCATGGCTATGCTCATGGGAGTGGAGGCTTTTGACGACCCGCGGTGGCTACAATCGGCATTCGAGGTCATGAACAAGTACCCCCAGGACCGATACATCAGCCTCGGTATACCCACATGGCTCTACGGCCACGAGCCGTCAACGCCCTTTGCAACACACATTGCCAAGTTCTTTGACAACAGCCTGCGGGAGGACAACATCCTCACCCTTGCCTTCGGCGGACTCATCTACACCCCTGGCAGCGCTGGAACAATGCAGGAAATCTTTCAGGAGGCAGTGCAGAACCACTACCTCTCGTTCGGCTTCGCCAGCCCCATGATTTTCTTGGGCAAGAGCTTCTGGACACGCGACATCCCCGTCTACCCGTTGCTCGAGCAACTCCTCGACACGGGCCGCTACAAGAACCTTCTGCTCACCCTCACCGACGACCTCGACACAATCGTCCACTGCCTGGACGACTTCTACAAGGCCC
Organism: uncultured Prevotellaceae bacterium; assembly: GCA_946409635.1. Classification (GTDB taxonomy): domain Bacteria; phylum Bacteroidota; class Bacteroidia; order Bacteroidales; family Muribaculaceae; genus Sodaliphilus. The sequence goes on along the minus strand of CAMJXD010000009.1, from coordinate 41,420 downwards.
AGGCCAATCCCTAGAGAACTGAATGTCTCACTAGATGATGTGGGTGTTTACCTCTTGATGACTAGAGCAACTCGCCGCGGGCTACAATGCAGCACGAGCCGCCCACCCAGATGCCGCCGTCTGCCGTCAGCGACGTCGACACCGTCGACGGGCGGTGCATGGCCTCGCCCTGCAGGAATCGGCACATAGCCGGTCGCGAGACGATGCCGTGACGCTCAAGGTAATGTGTCAGCGCGGCGTTAGCTGTTCCGGTGGCCGACTCTTCAGGCACGCCATACAGCGGCCCGAAGTTGCGCACGTGGGCCGTGTAGCCGTCATCGCTCAGGGCAAACGCGTGAACGCCCACCACGTCCAGCTCGCGGCTCAATGCCGCCAGCGACTCCATGTCGGGACTCAGCGACTCTAGCTGCGACAGGTCTCCCACGGGCAGCAGGATGTCGGGCAGACCGGTCGAGATCACGTCAATCGGCAACTCTGGCCAGCCTCGAGACGCACCGCCACCCATAATGTGGTGCAGGCGCTCTGAATCCACCTCTACGCCTATCGCACGGGCCGTTGCCATCTCCATCATCACCTGGTCGCCTATCTTCACTGCCAGGTCTCCTGCAAGGGTATGGTTCACACACTCGTCCCCGGCTTTCACGATACCCTCTTGCCGCATCAGCCCGAAGGACGCTATCGTCGCGTGTCCGCACAGGTCGACCTCGCTCACCGGCGTGAAATAACGCAGCGTGAACTCCTGGGGACCCTGCTGTTGCACAAAGGCCGTCTCGCTGTACCGCAACTCGGCAGCAATCTGCTGCATCAGCCGCTCAGCTGGGAAATCGCTCTCACGGGGTAACAGCACCACCCCGGCCGGGTTGCCACCGAAGGGCTCACTCGTGAAGGCGTCAACAATATAATACCTCATCATGACAGTTCGTCTCGTTAGCTTTCAGGCAACATCGCCTGCACTGCAAAGGTAAATAAAACTTTCTGACCCACAACCTTATTCTCTCATCTACCAACTCTGCACATCTGCCCCAATAAATTAATTTTTCAAAAAAACACCGCTCCCAAGCCCTCGTATGAACTCTTTTTAGTACCTTTGTTGGTTAAAGCTAAAAAACTTCTATCCACAATGGCAAAACAAGGCCTCACACAAGAGCAGACGCAGAAACAACGGATTGCGCTCGAACAGCAGCGCATGCTTGGCTTCATGCTGGAAAAAAATGATGCCGAGATGTCAGAATTCATCGACAACAAGGTCAACGAGATCGAAGCGCTCGAGAAAAAGAACGACGATGATGGCGATGACTATGACAACAACGACGAGGGAACCAGCAAGAAGCAGCACGACGACACGCCGCGCGAAGACGACCCCGTGGGCGAGAACATCGGCGACGAGGACACCGCGGCCTGGTACCGCTACTTTGTCAACAACCGCAGCCCGGACGATGATTACTATACGCCCATTGTCGTCAGCGAGAAGACCCTGCAGGACTCGCTATCCGACCAGCTCGGCGAACTCGAGCTCGACGACGTGCAGCTGGTCATCGCACATGCCATCGTGGGTAACCTCGAGGATAATGGTTTCTTGCACCGCACTGCGGCTCAGATTGCCGACGACGTCACCTTCAACGACGGCTACATCGTCGATGCCCAGCAGGTCGAGCAGATGATTGCCGTCGTCCAGTCGCTAGACCCTCCTGGCATCGCCGCACGCAACGTCAAGGAGTGCATCCTGTTGCAGCTGCAACGCAAAACCCGCAACGACGATGTCAACATGGCGATCACCATCGTCGACAAGTATTTCGACGATTTTGTGACCATGAGGTTCGACACCCTGGCGCGCAAACTCGGCACCAGCCAGCAGAAGATTGAAGAGGTTTTCAAGAGCCAGATCCGTCGTGGACTCACGCCCTACCCCGGCAACGTCTTCAGCTCGCGCAGCGACCGCAGCCAGCAGGTCACACCCGACTTCGATGTCGAGATCGACGAGGAGAGCAACCGGCTCATCGTCACCCTGCGCAACAATATCCCAGCGCTGCAGATCAGCGAGAGTTACACCTTGCTCAACGAACGGTACAAGAGCGGGGCCACACTCAGCGTCACCGAGAACAAGGAGAAGAAGGTCATCATCGATGCCTATCAGCGGGCAAGCACGTTCATCGAGCTGCTCAAGCAGCGACAGCAGACTCTCTTCGCCACCATGAACGCTATCGTCAAGTGTCAGCACGACTTCTTCCTCAGCGGCGACGAGCGGGACCTCAAGCCTCTGGGACAACAGCAGATTGCCGACATGATCGGCAAGGACGTCTCGGTCGTCTCCAGGGCGGTCAACAACAAGTATGTGCAGCTGCCATGGGGGGTCAAGAGCCTCAAGTTCTTCTTCCGCGAGGACATCAACGGGGCTTCATGGCACGAGGTGTGTGACGCGCTCAAGCAGCTCGTCGAGGGCGAGGACAAGAAGAACCCGCTCAGCGACGATGCCCTGTGCAAGCAGCTCAAGGAGATGGGATACCAGCTCGAGCGCCGCACCGTCGCCAAGTACCGCGACACACTAGGTATCCCCAGCAGCCCCATTCGTCGCAAGATGGCTAAGTAGCCCCCTCATGTGACTCTACCGACTTGATAATCACAAGAATTGAGATGAAACAATACACGGTCAACAAACTCCTGGCAGGCATAGCCAACTTCCTGTCGACGGCCTTCAGCCCGCTGCTCATGCCCACCTATGGCGTCTTCTTCGTCATGTGGGTGTCGGTCTTGTGCCTTCTGCCTTACGGCACGCGGGTGTCGGTGCTGCTGGTGTGCATGGGCATCACCTGCATCATCCCCATCATCTTCCTCAGCGTGATGAGGCACTTCAAGCTCATCAAGAGCCTGCACGTCGACGAGCGCGAGCAACGACTCATCCCTTACCTCTTCACTGCCTTGTGCTATGCCGTGGCGGCCTACTATCTCTACTATTGCCACTCTCCACAGTGGTTCACGATGTTCATGGTGGGTTCGGCCATAACGGTGTTGCTCATGGCGGTAATCAACCTCAAGTGGAAAATCAGTGCCCACATGGCGGGCATCGGCGGTCTCGTCGGCCTCATCTATCAGCTCCACGTCCAGGGACTCAGTGCCATCGACCTCCTGTGGCTCTTGTGCAGTGTCGTGCTTGTGGCGGGACTCCTTGGCTCGGCGCGGCTCGTGCTCAAGCGGCATGACACCTGGCAGGTGCTTGCCGGCGCAGTGGTCGGTTTCTTGTGTGTGTCATTGACCATGAGACTGTTTGGATAACCCTTACTTAACGATACAACCGCCGGCTGCTGGTCTTCTTGCCCGCCTGCCGGTGCATAACAATACTTTATCATCAAGATGAACAAGACTTTCAACTATATTCGTCGCTCGACGGTGAGCGTGCCCGTCGGCAACATTCCCTTGGGCAGTGAATGGCCTGTCAGAGTGCAATCCATGACCAACACCGCCACCGACGATGTCCTGGCCAGCGCAGCCCAGTGCCAGCGCATCGCCTACGCCGGGGCCGACTATGTCCGCCTCACGGCTCAGGGTGTCAAGCAAGCCGAGAGCATCGGCGACATTTCGCGTCTTCTCAGGGCCAAGGAATGTAACATTCCGCTCATCGCCGACATTCATTTCAACCCTCAGGCAGCCATCACAGCGGCTGCTATCTGTGAGGGGGTTCGCATCAACCCGGGTAACTTCGTTGACCCGGCCCGCTCGTTCAAGCAGCTTGACTACACGCCCGAGCAGTATCAGGCCGAGCTCGACCGCATTCGTGAGGCTCTGGTGCCGTTTATCGCCGTCTGCCGCGAGCATGGCACGGCTGTCAGGCTCGGTGTCAACCACGGCTCGCTCAGCGACCGCATCATGAGCCGCTATGGCAACACGGCAGCCGGCATGGTCGAGAGCGTCATGGAGTTCCTCAGGGTGTTTGTCAGCGAGCAGTTCTTCAATGTGGTCATCTCGATGAAGGCCTCCAATGTTGTCGTCATGGTCGAGGCTGTGCGGCGACTGGTACACGCCATGGACCAGGAGGACATGCACTTCCCGCTGCATCTGGGAGTCACCGAGGCTGGTTTCGGTGAGGACGGACGCATCAAGAGCGCCGTCGGCATCGGAGCACTCATGGCCGAGGGACTCGGCGATACCATCCGCGTATCACTCAGCGAGGAGCCCGAGATGGAAGTCCCCGTGGCTCGCAAGCTCGTCGACTACATCTCGCAGCGGCAGGGACAACCTGTCATCGAGGGGGACTATTGCCAGGGATACGATCCGCTGTGCCCCGGCCGGCGCTCGACTGTCGAGGTGGCAGGAACCGTCGGCGGCAACCTCCAACCCATGGTCATTGCCAGCTACAGGCCCGACCAGCTTGAGGGCGAGACGCTACAGCCCGACCTCTACTACAGCGCCGATGGGCTCATCGACGGCATGCATCGCTTCCTTGTGCCCTTCAGCTACTGGAAGGGTGAGCGCAACGTCTGCCCGTTGCTCACCATCGGTGAGTGGGACCGTTGCCCCGACACGCCATTGCGCTTCCTCCAGCTGCCGGCAGCCACTCCCATGAGCAGACTTGAATTCCTCAAGGGACGCAACGACACGGTACTGGTCATCACCCCTACCGTGCACAATATTCCAGGCGAGCAGCAGGCGTTTACCCATGCGCTCGACCAGGCGGGAATCCTCTGCCCGGTCATTGTTCGCAACACCTACTCCGACAGCTCCAACGAGTGGCTACAGGTCAAGGCCGGTGCCGACCTGGGCGCCGTCTTGCTCAACCGCCGCGCCGACGGCATCTGGCTCGAAGCCCCCAGCAGCTACAGTGGCGGCGAGGTGGTGCGCATCGCCTTTGCCATCCTGCAGGCAGCACGGCAGCGCATCAGCAAGACCGAGTTCATCTCTTGCCCGGGATGCGGACGCACCATGTTCGACCTGCAGACCACCGTACAGCGCGTCCAGCAGGCCACCGCCCATCTCACCCACCTCAAGATTGGGGTCATGGGATGCATCGTCAACGGTCCCGGCGAGATGGCCGATGCCGACTACGGATACGTCGGTGCAGCAGCCGGACACATCAGCCTCTACAAGGGCAAGCAGTGTGTCGAGATGAACATTCCCGAGCAGGATGCCATCGACCGGCTCATCGACCTCATCAAGCAAGGCGGCGACTGGCGGGAGCCTTGACAAGCCACAACCATCTGTTAACATCTATCTCCTGGCATGAAACGACTTCACCTTCTGCTCTGCATCATCCTGGCGGCTATGCTCGCATCGTGCAGCAACGACAGCTTCAAGGTCGATGGCGACATCACGGGCCTTGATGTGCCCTCACTCAGGGTCATCTTCAACGGTGACTCTGGCATCGTCGACCTCACTGTCGACCTCGACAAGAAGGGGCACTTCTCCTTCAAGAGCAACGCGGCACAGCCCGTCATCGTCAACCTGCTCGACCATCACAACAAGCGACTTGCAGCCATCGTCGCCGTCAACGGCGACCACATCAGCGTCAAGGGCGACGCCACATCGCCCATGTCCGTCAAGGTCAAGGGCAGCAAGGTCAACGACGACTGGCAACTATTTCGCAACGAGCACGCGGCATACTACTCCGACCCCAACCCTAGCCGACTGTGTAGCGCCATCGAGAAATACGTCCGTGAGCATCCGGCCGACATCCTCTCCACGGCGCTCCTCGTGGCCGACTACACCGACTATAGCGACCGCATCAAGGTCGACAAGATGATCAAGAGCATCCAGCCTCAGGCACGACCGCAATCACTCATCGGCCCCTTCCGGGCCATCGCCCATCTCGAGACCGCCAACAACTACCCGCGCCTGATGACGCTCAACCTCGTCAAGCACGGCAGCGACTTTGAACAGATCGACCTCACAGGACACACCACACTGCTCGTCTTGTGGGCCAACCCCGCCACAGGACACACTGCAGCCTCCCGGCAGATTGCACAAGCCCTTGACCAGGCCCCTGCCCGCTTCAAGGTCATCGATATCCTCGCCGAGAGCGACACCCTGCAATGGCACACGACCATCGCGGCCGACCCTGCCGACTGGCAACACTACTGGGCTCCCGGTGGACCTCTCGAGCAAGGCATCCAGCTGCTCCACATCAACGCCATCCCCTGGTATGCCGTCACCGACTCCACCGGCCTCATCACCTATTCCGGCCCCGACCTCAAAGCAGCCCTGCGCACCGCCCGATAGTGCCTATTGCCCCCACATGGCCCGGGCTGTTAAGTGCGACACGATACCACCACGGCTGCCTTCATCCATGTCGCCTTTTGTCATTGACTCCGCCATGCCCATGCGCTACCTTTGCATGACGGGGAGAGATGAGCTTTTAACAACTCATTAACATTTCCGCTCCTACTTTCTGAATGATCACAAAAATCATTCACCACTATGAATCAGCGCTTTACAAAATTCCACAGTCCCTGTCCGAGTTTGCCTTTTCACAACCTTGCCAGGCCAGCAGGGGCCTTGCCGATGATAAACGCGCGCGTCTCTTTCACGACACTGGAAACTTTTTATTAACTTTGCCCAAACTAATAAAAACAGGATTCTACTACTATGTTAGCGAGAACGATTGGAGCTGCCGTACACGGCATCGACGCCATTAAGGTCGAGATCGAAGTCACTGTCGACTGGGGGTCGGGATTCATGGTCATCGGACTGCCCGACACAGCGGTCAAGGAGAGCGCCGAGCGCGTGCGCTGTGCCATGCAGCAGACTGGATATAAATTCCCGGGCAAGAAGGTGATGATCAACATGTCGCCGGCCGACATCAAGAAGGAAGGGTCGGCCTACGACCTGCCCCTGGCCATCGGCATCCTCGCCGGGGACGAGAAAATCGACAGCGACCGGCTTGGCCGCTATATGCTCATGGGAGAACTCTCGCTAGACGGCAGCCTCAGGCCCATCAAGGGCGCACTGCCCATGGCAATCCTAGCGCGCCAGCTGCAACTCGACGGCTTTATCCTTCCACGAGCCAACGCTCTGGAGGCCGCCGTAGTCAACAACCTCAACATCTACGGCGTCGACAACCTCATCGAGGTCGTGCAGTTCCTCAACGACGAGATCTCACTGCAGCCCACCATCGTCGACACCCGCGCCGAGTTCGCTCGCGCCCAGGGCATCTTCCCCTACGACTTCGCCGACGTCAAGGGACAGGAAAACGTCAAGCGGGCTTTCGAGATCGCCTGTGCCGGTGGACACAACATCCTGCTCGTGGGCAGCCCGGGGTCAGGCAAGTCAATGATGGCCAAGCGGTTGCCATCCATCATGCCGCCCCTCACCTTGAGTGAAGCCCTCGAGACGACAAAAATCCACAGCGTGGCCGGCAAGCTGCCGCAGGGCACCACACTCTTGACCGTGCGCCCCTTCCGCAGCCCACACCACACCATCTCGCCCGTAGCCCTCGTCGGCGGTGGCAGCTACCCCATGCCCGGCGAAATCTCCCTCGCCCACAACGGAATCCTCTTCCTCGATGAGCTACCTGAGTTTTCGAGAAATGTGTTGGAGGTCATGCGCCAGCCGTTAGAGGACAGGATTATCAGTATCAGTAGGGCAAAATATTCTACAGAGTATCCCGCGTCGTTCATGCTCGTGGCGTCGATGAATCCGTGCCCGTGCGGGTACTACGGGCATCCCAAGAAGAAGTGCGTCTGCAACGAGTACCAGCGCACCCACTACATGAGCAAGATTTCGGGCCCGCTGCTCGACCGCATCGACCTGCAGATCGAGGTCCAGCCCGTCGATTTTGACCAGATGTCATCTAAGGCCCCAGGCGAACCCTGTGCCGCCATCCGCCAGCGCGTCATCGCCGCCAGGATGCTGCAGGAGCGCCGCTTCAAGGACGAACCCGGCATCCACTGCAACGCCCAGATGACCCCGTCCCTGCTCCACAAATACGCCGAGCCCAACGCCGCCGGCCTGGAGAAGCTTCGCGACGCCATGGAACGCATGAACATGTCCGCCCGCGCCTACGACCGCATCCTCAAAGTCGCCCGCACCATCGCCGACCTCGAAGGCACCGCCGACGTCCTCGACCACCACATCATGGAAGCCATCGCCTACCGCAACCTCGACCGCCCCACCTACCTCAGCAGTAATTTGTAAATCGTGGTTCAGTTATTTGTTTTCAGTAAAAAAGCTCAAAAAGCATAGTTTTAACTAATAAAATTGTGTGGAATGTAATTAATTCTTCTCTGTCACTATTCCTAAATTCTCCATTTTTTTCCAGAATAATTGCATAGTTTGTTCATATATTTCTGACAAGCAATTTCTGTAAGATGTCGTTTTTCTTATTCTCTCAGTATCATCCTTTATTTGTTGCGCTAGCGACGTGAAATTGGTAACTGATCGCGTTGATATTAATGAGAGAATGAGGTTCATTTGGTTCAAATGATTCATTTGATTGGGACGCTCAGAAAGAATCGCGAAATATAGAGCAGCATGATAGAATGTAAATGCTTCTAGGTATTGTCCTTTTGTCCTATGGGATTCAGCGATTTCTCCACATAATCCAGATTGCAGGTTATAGGCTTCTTTTGTATGAAGTCTATCATTTTCGACAAGTATGCGTTCGTTCTCAATAAGATCATTTTGCCGTTTCTCTAATTCAGCCAATTTGTCACGCATTTCTATTGCATTAATGATTTGCCATCCAACGATTACTGTAAAGATTATAGCTAATAGGGCCACAATGACACCTATAAAAGTGTCCAACGAAACGACAGAAAGTTTGATACCTCTAAACAACCAAAGCCCCCAAACAGACAATACTCCAACAAATGAGATAAGTGATAGAATAAAAGTTATCTTAGTTTTCATAGCCGATGATAATTCTTGTGTCAAAATCCTTTTCTACAAGCCGAAAGACTCTTTAGTTGCCTTTAGGGTATTCTCTCCAACGGTATAGGCATAGCAAGCGACAGGCATAAACTGCAAGCAACCATATGGCATCGTCTTTTTACCCTCTTCTGAAATAGAGGTCACAATTGCATAGGAAAGACCATTCGTTCTCATAAAGGTTTCTAAAGATTTCAGTTCTAAAGATGGGTTAGCATAAGGTCTATTTGACCATTTTACTTCCACTGCCCAATCTGGTTTTTGCTTAGCCTCATTTATGCCGACAATGTCCACCTCTCCTTTCTTCTTGTTTCCTTCGTTCCAGTTAGCGTAGGCAATGTTTGCATTTCTGGGTATCCATTGGGCATACACCGCAGTTTCCACCATATTACCAATAACCTCGTCATTTTCGTCAATGGGTTGAAAAAGAGCACATCTTAGTGATGGATTTGTCAGGTATAGTTTAAATAGCATTTCTCGTCTATACTCTTTTGCTGTGTCATCGGCCCTGCGTATCTTTTTTATCAAAAAGGCAGCTTCCAAATATTGAATATACTTACGAAGTGTATCTTTTTTGACACCAGAGTCTTTAGATAAACCTTCATATGAGAATTGAGCACCTGAATGATATGCAATCATAGTAAAAAGGGAGTTAAGTTCTTGGACGTCCGTTATGCCGTATAAACTTGGTAAGTCCCTGAGCAAGACTTTGTCAATAATGTCATGTCTGATAAATTGACCTGGATTCTCTTGTATTTGTTTAGAAAATACCACCTCTGGATATCCGCCATAGTTGATGTAGTCAATAAACAACTTATTCAATTTCGCAATGTTAATTGTAGTGTTTCCAACTATAATATGATGGTTCCATTCCATTTCAAAGGGCATCATCAGCTGAGCATAATCTCTTAAGTGAACAAATTCATAAAAAGTCAATGGAGGTAGATTAAAATCAGTAAATCGTCCAGCACCACTTTCATTACTGCGCTTTTTCAATTCTGCAGCAGCTGATCCCGAAGCAACAAACTTTACATTATAATAGGTATCAACTAATGATTTCAAATTCACTTCCCAATCCTTCAAGTATTGAATCTCATCAAAAAAGACATAGAATTTCTCTTTGCTATTAGGTTTGCCTAATGCCTGTTTTGCTAAATTGAATAGTTGTTCTAACAATATTTTGTTGTAGATTGGAGTTTCAACTGAAATATAGATAATATTCTGAGTAGATACCCCATCGGCAATTAAACGCTGAATAGTATGGTATATCATAACAGTTTTTCCAACACGACGAGGTCCCATAAGTATGATGGCACGCCTTATCTCAGAATCAACTACCAAAGGATAGAAAATATCAAGATATAAACGAGGATGCATCTCTGCATAATAGGGTGAGATTTCATTCTCTGTCCACCAGGGATTATCTACTTTGAGTCTCCCGATAACCTGTTTTTCTATTAGTTCGTTGTATAGCATATTGTAGATTTTAAGGTTGCAAATATAATCAATTTCTTCTTAATCTGTAAAAATCCAATAAAATAAAATGATTTTTTTCTTCTTAATATATAGATTTTGATATATTAAAGATATTTGCTGATGGATATTTCTCTTAAAATATCCATAAAAAAGCATATGATGAATTAGAATATACATTTAAGCCTTTGATTTTCAGTTCGACAAAATAATAACATAGATTAAGTAGATTCGAATCTGCTTAATCTATACTTTTGATAACGTATTGGATTTAGAGTTGCTCATATGTAAACATGGAGAGCATCCTCAAAGTCGCCCGCACCATCGCCGACCTCGAGGGCACCGCCGACGTCCTCGACCACCACATCATGGAAGCCATCGCCTACCGCAACCTCGACCGCCCCACCTACCTCGGAAGTTCTATTTGATTTTTTAATCTTTCTCCTTTTTACGATGGAATTCGAAATGCTCTTTCAGAAATCTAGCAACACCATCATAACCAGGAAATAAAGTTGAAGCATTATATCCCATTTTCTCAATGTGAGAATATATGCCATATGAAGCATCTTGTGGGATTGTAATTTGATAAAGGTAAGTCCTCTCTTCAGCCTTTATTTCTCTCAAATATGAGTCAAGCTGTTCATCCAGCGAACGTCTATCAGTTTTTGGCGCATGATTAAGTTTCGTCTTCCCCTCATTGTCTAACAATCCTGGATAGAATGACTCCCAAAAAGTGAACATACCCTTTTGGGCACAAAGATTATCATTACTATGATATCTCGGCTGTATAATCCGTAGTGGCATCTTCATCGGTTTAGCCATCACTATATCAATGTCCAATGCCCATATTTCCATATTATATTTAGGAGGATAGATTTCACCTTTCATTCGGGCCTTTAAAGCCTTAATTGAATAGTTCCTATCCTTTGGATCGTTGTAAACACCGATAGAAGCAAAATATAAAGCGATACAAATGTCATGAGTCCAATCGAGCAAACGCGTTTTAACTCCATGGTGTTGTGCAAGGGCAGCTAATTCCCAATACTTTTTTGGAATCCATTCCGATTTAAGCAATAAAGATTCAACATCAATACCTGGAATAAAAGAATTACGAAGCGACTCAATATCTGGAATGTATAAGCCACAGGCGTCACATGCTCTATAAAAGTTTTCTAATAGTCTGAATTCTTCTAGAATCTGGCCCAACTCAGTAGTGGCAAGATAAACCAACCTATTCACTTCGTCTTCTGAAGCCAATTCACCATGACTAATGTTATCAAACGCCATGTAACCTCTAAGTGATGACGGGATTAATTCATATTTATCTGTAGAATGACCTCGGAATATAAAATGTTCATCGAACAAATTATATAACTCTCCTTGGTACGAGATGGCTTTTATAAAGTCATCAGCGTTTTCATAATGGATGGTCTTAATGTATGGAGAATCTTGTACATGTATCATAGCACAATTAAATTTATCAAACAATCACATTTGTGATGTTAGTATTGTTTATGACCTTTTTGCAAAATAAATTGCTTTATCAACATTGCAACAATATATTTTTGTTAAGGCCGGAGGATGGTTGACTCAAATCAATTTTTGAAAGCTTGGCCTAAAACCTCTTTGCTGATTGCATTCACGATGTCATTATTCTTGATAAATGACATTGATACTGATGTCACTCTCAATCTGAGATGATATATTACTCATTTAGCGCACTATAACAATCAGACAGTAAACTATTTAATTCTTTTCTTCTTTGTTCATACCATTCTTTATCTATCTTATCTTTATATTTCATCAGTAGTTCTTTTGCGATACTAAGTACATTAATAGCTTCTTCAGCCTTTGCCAAGCAAACAAATGCACTACCTTTTGGAATATAAGATTCAATATAATTCTGTAAGTCTTTTTTGTCAGAAATACCTTCTTTTTTAACTTGGGTATTATAGATATTAATAGCTTTATCAAAGTATTCTATTGCATTATAATAGTCTTTATGATTCTTTTTCATTCCATAGCATAAACCAATTTGAAAAATAATTGTGGCTTTTTCTAATAAGCTAATTTTTGACATCTGGTTATGAATCTTTTCTATTTTTTTGTAGTAATCAATTGCATTTATAAAATTCTGTTTAGAAAAATAATAGAATGCAATTTCGTTATAGCACGTTGCTTTCATGGACAGATTATCAGTATATTCTGATGCAAGAATATAGTACTTTACAGATTCTTCGGAATCTTTAAGTATATAATAAATAAGGCCTAATTTATAATAGGCTTCAAACTTGACATCTTCCTCATCTTCCTCGCCGGCAGCAAGTTCAATTGCTTTAAGATGGCATCTAATCGATGAGTTATAATCTCGTAATCTAGAAAAACAAATGCCCATTGAATATAATATCCACGGATTTGTTTCATCACCATAGGCCTCATAAATTTTTTTATAACAATCAAGAGCTTGTAAGTTCTGATCATTGTCAAACAGTTTTTCAGCTTTATCAAAAAAAGCATCTAACTCTTCTTCAGTGTACTCTGAGGCAGCGTTATGTATGACTAGATATTCGCCATCAATAGAAACCTTGCCTATTCGTTGAATTACAGATTGTCCAAGGAGTAACGGGGCATTTTGTGTTGGGACAACGACTGCTGACACATTTTCAAGTGAAAGTCCGCCAATTTCCACTTTTCTAAGATTAATGACCACATTATCAATATTGCTCCCATCAGCAATTGTAGATTGCGACTTGCCTAAAATATCAGATTCGTCAAGGTATCCATTCTCAAGCATCATTTCAGCATATGTTTGTGAGATGCAAACACTAGCGGCACCTGTATCAAAGATGAATTTTAGTTTCAATCCATTAACCGAGCAGGGCACCTTATAAACTCCTGCCTCTTTCTCCATATGGATTCTAACCTTAGCATTAATACTCATGCAACTGATGAGAAGAAGAAATATCGCTATAATGTGTTTCATATTAAGTCTTTTATGAATGAAGATAAATCTATTGAATACGCAAATTTAGCCATAATTTTCGACTTTTGCAAGAAATGCTAGTACCTTTAGTTATATCTTTTATAAAGAACCCCGTAACTCAAATATATGGTCACGGGGCACAGTCAAAGAATTATATAAATCATTTCTCTTAGCAGAAGACTGACAGGGATGACAATTCCTGGCCAAAGCGGTGTAGGCCGGCTTCAATTCTGTCAGCTTGGGGGCGGCGGGGTTTGCTGCGACCATGCATATAGGCCCACAACTGTTTTTGATGCACGCCTGTGATGCGTTCAAGTCCTGCCAGTGACATCAATGTGCCGTAGTGTAACAATAGGCTCTGAGTGTCATAGTGCCACTCTAATTCATATTCGCCCTTAATCTCTTCGGGCCAGCGATCTTCGGGCAGATTCTTTTTGATTAATGCGATGGCATTTTCCACATCGGCTTTCACCTCGTCGATGGTATCACCAGCTCCATAGATGCCTTCGCAATTGACGCTATAGGCGCCAAAGTGATCTTGGCTCGCGCAGATGTTAATGATAATGGATTTCTTCACTTCGCTCATGATTGTTGATCTTTGTTATTGGTTATTCTTTGTTCTAGCAGGTAGCGAAAGGGGGTTAAATTCCCATCTGTTTCGCTATTTTCTTTCTTAGTGGCTCAGGAATTTCCTTCGAGCCATGGTAGGGAACAGGTACTGATAGCTGACCGTTCTTAATATAAAAGTAGTGGCTGCCTTCGGCATGATCAAACTTCCATCCAGCAGCGACAATCTTGCGGTGAAATTCTTTATATTTCATAATTGTAGTCTTGTTTAAATCATGTTCACCCTGCAAAGATAGAAATTTTTCTATTATCTACCAAATAAATCATAGAAAATTTTCAATTATTTCATTTGTTCAATTGCCATTGTATTATGAAAAACGAGTATCTTTGTGGTTGTAAATGGTTATATGGTACATAATTTGGTCGTTTTAGGGGCTTTATGTCTGACTTTAAGGTTGCTGCAATGGTGCAAGTTCTTCCGCTTGGATGAGCCCTCCATTGCCTCTCTCTTGATTATAATCACTCCCTAACCTATTAAATAATTGAGTTAAGGACTAAAAATAAATCGTAAATAGTCTCTAACGTATCAAAAAAATGAGTTAAGGACTAAAAATAATTGCTTGTCTGGAAAATATGATTTATCTTTGCGCCAGTAAATCAACAAGAAACGGATTATGGCAGCAAGCAGCATCATCGGGAGAGAGAAAGAGCAAAAGATCCTGCGCACGATATGTGAAGAGAAAGAGGCGCGCTTGGTGGCAGTATATGGTCGTCGGCGTGTGGGTAAGACCTACCTTATCAAACAATTCTTTAACGAACAGTTTGATTTCTTTTTCACAGGAAGTTTTGAAACGCCAATGAAGGTGCAGTTGGCACTTTTTAATGAAGCGTTACAAAAATATAGCCATCGTCAGTTCTCCATGCCGAAGAATTGGTTTGAAGCGTTTGGGCAACTACGTGATTATCTTTCATGTGCTCAGAAAGAACGTATCGTGGTTTTTCTTGATGAATTGCCATGGATGGACACCCCTAAATCAATGTTCATCAAGGCCTTCGGCTATTTCTGGAATAGTTGGGCCTCTACTCGCAACGGGCTCACACTGATTGTTTGTGGCTCTGCTACATCATGGATGATTGACAGAATTATCGGGGACAAGGGTGGATTATACGGCAGGGTTTCAAGGTCTATTTATCTTGCCCCTTTCAACCTGCACGAAGTTGAGCAGTTCTTAACTCAGCGAAAGGGAATTATATGGAATCGATATCAGATTCTTGAGGCCTATATGATCCTTGGAGGGATTCCTTATTATCTTGATATGCTTGAAAAAGAGTTACCTTTTGACCAAAATATCGATGAACTGTTTTATAGGAATGGTGCTCCTTTAAGAACTGAATATGATTTCCTGTTCCGTTCATTGTTCAAATCCGCTTCCATCTACCGCCAAGTGGTTGAAGTGCTGGCGATAAAAAATAAGGGATTGACATTAAAAGAGATAAAAGAAACCATCAGGGATTATAATGGCGGCGCATTGACTACTGCACTCAATAACCTGTGCCGATGCGACTTTATACGCAGGTATTCCTCTTTTGGTAAGAAAGAGCGCGGCAGCATCTATCAGCTCACTGACTTGTTCTCACTATATTTTCTCAAGTTTGTCGCGGGGCATTCGGGATTGGACGAGCATTACTGGTCTAACCTCAAAGAAAGCGCAAGGAACGCATGGGCGGGCTATGCTTTTGAACAAGTCTGCCTGCATCACATCAGCCAGATTCGGGCAAAACTGAGCATCAAGGGGGTGTTGACCAATATCTGTGCATGGTCCTCGCCTAAACACATCGATAAAGATGGGACAGAATGGCCTGGCGTGCAGATTGATCTGCTGCTGTGTCGTGGTGATCACATTATAGACATCTGCGAGATGAAATACTGCAAGGATCTATATACAGTTACAGGGGAATATGAGAAACACTTGAGGGAAAGGGCCAACGCATTTGTCCACCTGACAAAAACGCGTGATGCCACCCACACGATACTTGTTACAACCTACGGGCTTAAACAAAACATGTATTCAAGTGGCATCTATGCAACGATCACAATGAATGACCTATTTCTTGAGTGATGTGGATTGAATATATGTATGTTATTGTTGGCTTTATGGTTGACTATAAGGCTGCTGTAGGAAAAAGGGTCGTTCCTTTTTCCTGCCTGTTTTTCCCCTGTGTAGCGGTGGGGGGATTTAGAAGATTTTGTAGGCGAGTTTGACTTGCAGGCTGGGCCAGGCTTTGAGCCATGAGAAGACTTGGGTGATGCCGGCTTCTTTGCTCGATGACTTGATTTCCACGCCGTTGTTGAGCACGAATTTAGGGGAGCCCCAGAAGATGAGGCCCAGGTCGAGGGCGAAGCTCAGGCGGTGCTGCTGGGCGATGTGCTTGCCGACACCGACTCCCAGGTAGGGCTTGACGACATTGGTCTTCATCATCACATCGATGTTGCCATTCTCGTCGGCTGTGAAGACGTAGTCGCCGAACTTGAGTCCTACGGGGCTGAACTGGGTTCCGAATGCGCGGTTGTAGTCAGCGACCTTGTTGTTGGCGTCATAGAGGAAGTCGAGGGCTCCCTCGTTGGTGTTGCGGAAGTGGAGGAAGTTCTTGCTGCCGAAGTACAGGCCGGCGGTGAAGTGGAAACTGTCGTTGGTAAAGGGATGAACCTCGGCAAGCAGGAACACGTTCCAGAAGTTGGGCTTGGCGGCGAGCTCAATCTTGTCGGACATTTGAGCCCTGCGCACGGCATCGTCCTCGACGAGTGCCGTACCCGTGAGATCTTCGGCAGTGTTGATGGTCTTGAACTTCATTTCGCCGAAGTGGAGTCCCGTGTAGCCGGTGCGCACGGTGACGAGCCGGTGGACGGGCATAGTGACGTCGATACCGGTACCTGAGAGGCCCGTGTTGATACCGATTGACAGGTGGTTGAACAAGCCGTCGGGGGAGTGCAGTTTGCTGTTTTTATCGGTCTCGCTCTGGGCGGACACGTTCATCGCGCCAAGCAAAGTGGCGAGAATTGCGAGAGTGAATATCTTGATTTTCATAGTGTTGTTTCTATTTGAAATATTTTTGATTCGACTTGATGAGGAGGTTGGTGAGTGACTGCGTGAGTGGGCGGAAGCCGTACAGGTAGTCGCTGGTGTAGGGTGTGCCGCCGTTGACGATGGCGTGCACATAGTCGTGGCAGGCCATGTCCATGGGCATGATTCCGACGGTGCCCTCGTTATTGAGCAGGTCTTCAATCACCAGGGGGTGCACGTTGGAGGCGTTGGTGATGTAGCCACGGGGCGAGACCTCGGTGTAGGCCGAGCAGTGGTTGACGATCCAGATGTTCTGGTCGCTCGCCGTTGCCTCGCGTGCGCTATGCATCATGTCGATGACGGTCCACTTCTTGTTCTCCATGCGCTTCTCGGTGGTAGTCTTGTAGTAGTCCTGCTTGTAGAGAGTGGCCTTGACAGTAGTGTCTTCCATATTATAGATGGCGCATGAGCGCTGAGCCACGGGGTCGAGTTCCTCGTTGACATCGGGGTCCTCGTCGGGCCAGTCGCAGTAGGCGATGGGATAGTGGAATGCGTGGTTGATCGGAACAAGGTTGTATCGGCTCAGGATGAGCACCTTGCCACGCATCTCACCCACGGTGATGTCGGGCCGCCAATTGGTGACAAAGAAGCCGTCATACTTGGGCTTGGCGAGCAGCTGATGGAGGAGCAATGTCCAGTTATGCTGGCTTTCCATACCGTTGTCGGCCTGAATCTTGATGATGAAGAACTCGGTGGGGTGCTTGGCGAGGAATTCCTTCATCCAGTCGAGCGACTCCTCAAACTTCACATCGACCTCAGTAAACCCGTGCGCGAGCCTCAGGATTTGGCGTTCGGCAGGGGTGGTGGCGAGGGTATCAATTGACACTACCGGGCGGAAGTCAAAGAATCGGATACCGCTGTTCATCTGCTCGTCAAAGGTACATAGCTGGCTGATTGCGGTCATGTTAGAGATGCTCTTCAGCCAGGGCTGGTAGAATCCCATTCCGGTCATGGAGTCGTGAGTGCCTGGAATGCTCAGCTTGCACACCTTGGTATCGTCCTTAATCATAGAGAGCCAGTCGGATGGCGGTGTGGCAAGGTCGTAGGGGTACTTGATAGAGTCCTGATAACCCTCAGAGAAAAGGAAGGGAATATCGAACGTATCCTCGTTGAAGGCGACTTCAGGGTCGTCGCAACTGCTCATCAATGCCGCGGCCATCAAGGCCAAGACAATAAGGGTAAAGTTTTGTTTCATTACATTCATATATCAGTTTGTTAGTATGGTTTTAAAAGATTTCAAGTTCTCCTTCAGGGCCACAGGGCGGGGCTGGGGGGCGTTCTACTTGTACAAGAAGCGCTTGATGGTCCTCTTGGGGGTCTTCTCGAAGGGGGCATCCATCATCTCGACCGCAGCGATCTTGCTGTAGTTGGGCAGCGACTTGTTGGCCTGGGCGCGGATGTTGCCGGGGATGGCGGCCCGCGTCTCCTGGTCCATGTCCTCGGGCAGCTCGGTATATACCAGCGCCGTGATCTTGCCGCCGCGATCCACCACCAGGCACTCGTCGACATACTGGCAGTTGGCCAGGACGGCCTCGACCTCCTCGGGGTAGATGTTCTGGCCCGAGGAATTGAGGATCATCGACTTGATGCGTCCGCGAATGAAGATGTTGCCCTTCTCGTCGATGATGCCCAGGTCACCCGTGCGGAACCAGCCGTCGTCGGTAAAGGCGGCCTCGGTGGCCTCGGGGTTCTTGTAGTAGCCGATGGTGAGGTTGGGCCCTTTGGCCTGGATCTCGCCGGGGATGTGGTGCGGATCCTCGGAGTCGATGCGCACCTCGTGGACGGGCTTGCCGCATGAGCCCGGCACAAACCTGGTCCACCACTCATAGCCCAGCAGGGGGCATGCCTCGGTCATGCCATAGCCCACGGTGTAGGGCAGGTGTATCTTCTTGAAGAACTGCTCGGCCTCGGGGTTGAGTGCCGCACCGCCCATGATGAAGCACTCGACGGCTCCGCCGAAGGCCTCGATCATCTTCTTGCGGGCAGCCCTGTAGACCAGCGACCTCAGGCCAGGGATGGACAGCGCCAGCTTGGCCTTCTCCATCGAGGGCTTAATGGCCCCCCCATAAATCTTCTCCATCACCAGGGGCACGGTGACCACCATGTAGGGCCTGATGTCGCGCATGGCCTTGAGCAGCGTGGTGGGCGAGGGCGTCTTGCCCAGGAAATAGACCGTCACGCCATCCACGTTAGGGTGGATAAACTCGATGGCCAGGCCGTACATGTGGGCCAGAGGCAGCATCGACACAACGGTCTGTCCAGGGGTGTTGGGGAAATGGGAGTTGGCAAAGTCATCGGTGTCAGAGATGGCACCATAGGTGAGCATCACCCCCTTGGGGTTGCCCGTGGTGCCCGACGTGTAGTTGATGATGGCCAAGTCGTCCATGTTGTCGTCCGGATAGGACACGTGCTCGGGGAAGAGGCCGTCGGGGTAGCGCTCGGCGAAGGCTTTCTTGCGGCCGTTCCATGCATCGGCCACCGCCTGGTCGCGGTGCCACAGCAGGTTGCCGTCCTTGACGGCCACGGCCGCCTTGAGCAGGGGCATGTCGTCAGGGTTGAGTTTGCCCCAGATGTCCTCGTCGACAAAGAGCACGACGCTGTCGGAGTGGTGGGTCAAGATGGCTACCGTGTCGGGGTGGAAGTCGGCCAGCAGCGGCACCGCCACGCGCCCGTTCACGTTGATGCCCCAGAAGGTCATCGCCCAGCGGGCCGAGTTGCGGGCACAGATGGCAATCTTCTCGCCCTTACCGATTCCCGCCGCCGCAAAGAACAGACCAAACTGCTCCACATTGGTCGCCAGATTGGCATAGGAGAACGTGTCCCCGTTATAGTCACAGAGGGCCTTTTGGGTCCAATGGTTGCGGACGGTGTCTTCTAGATTCTTCAAGTAGTGCCTCATAAGAAAAATCTTATTTATATAAATAATGATTACAAAAGTACAACAAAACATTCAATTACGCGCCATCATCGGGCTATAAGTTCTCTCTCAAGCCTGCCTGGGACCGGTCATAACCCGTGCCAAAGACCATGCCGACCCTGCTGACTGATCCATCGCATCCCCCCTCAACCGATGGCCCCAATCAACCTTGCAGCCTTCAGACAAAAAGCAAAACACCCAGTCCCATGGCAATCCTGCTAATGCGGTGAATATCAAGCACAAGCCAAAGTAAAGTATTTTCAAAAGTAGGGGCGGAACTGTTAACGAAATGTTAACGGCACATAAAACCACCCACGGTGCAAAGGTAACACCAGCACCAACGATTCACCATACCAAAAGGCAGAAAGCAGCCACACCCTGCAGGTGTTCCACAACAAATAATGGTGCGGTAAATCTGTCTTTCTTGGCTTCAATGCGTTGATTGAGGAAACTTTTTACTACCTTTGCAGGTTCAAAAGGGAATATAACTACAATCATCATAACAGAATAGACCAACAATGGAGAAAGAGAAGAAATTTGTGCGCACGCTGGTGACGACAGCGTTACCCTATGCTAACGGTCCTGTCCACATCGGCCATCTGGCTGGCGTATATGTGCCCGCCGACATCTATGTTCGCTACTTGAGACTCAAGGGCGAGGATGTGATGTTCGTTGGCGGCAGCGACGAGCATGGCGTGCCCGTGACCCAGCGTGCCCGCAAGGAGGGCATCACCCCGCAGCAGGTTGTTGACCGCTACCACGAGTTGATCAAGAAGTCATTTGAGGAGTTCGGTATTTCCTATGACATCTACAGCCGCACGACCAGCAAGACGCATCACCAGTTTGCCGCTGAATTCTTCCGCAAGCTCTACGACGAGGGCAAGTTGATCGAGAAGACCACCAAGCAGTTCTATGACGAGATAGACGGCAAGTTCCTAACCGACCGCGATGTTGAGGGCGAGTGCCCCTATTGCCACCACCCGGCAGCCAAGGGCAACCAGTGTGAGGACGGCTGCGGCCGCGACCTGGACCCCACCGAGCTCATCAACCCTCACGCCAAGGACAGCGACCACCCGCTGGTGCTGAAGGACACCACCAACTGGTTCCTGCCCCTGAACGAGTATGAGGGGTGGTTGAAGGAGTGGATCCTCGAGGGCCACAAGGAGTGGCGCAGCAACGTCTAC
Source organism: uncultured Prevotellaceae bacterium (assembly GCA_946409635.1). Classification (GTDB taxonomy): domain Bacteria; phylum Bacteroidota; class Bacteroidia; order Bacteroidales; family Muribaculaceae; genus Sodaliphilus. The sequence goes on along the minus strand of CAMJXD010000009.1, from coordinate 20,321 downwards.
GGCCAGTGCAAGTCGTGGATTGACGGCGGCCTGCAGCCTCGCGCCATGACGCGCGACCTGGACTGGGGCATTCCCGTTCCCGTCGAGGGTGCCGAGGGCAAGGTGCTGTACGTGTGGTTTGATGCACCGATTGGCTACATCAGCAACACCAAGGAGCTGTGCGATGCCCAGCCCGAGCGCTGGGGCACGTGGCAGCAGTGGTGGCAGGACAAGGACACCAGGCTCATCCACTTCATCGGCAAGGACAACATCGTGTTCCACTGCATCATCTTCCCCACGATGATGAAGGCACACGGCGACTACATCATGCCCGACAACGTCCCCGCCAACGAGTTCCTGAACCTGGAGGGTGACAAGATTTCCACCAGCCGCAACTGGGCCGTGTGGCTGCATGAGTACCTCCGGGACTTCCCCGGCAAGCAGGACGTGCTGCGCTATGTGCTCACCGCCAATGCCCCCGAGACCAAGGATAACGACTTCACCTGGAAGGACTTCCAGGCCCGCAACAACAACGAGTTAGTCGCTATTTTGGGTAACTTCGTGAACCGCGCCCTGGTGCTGACCCACAAGTTCTGCGAGGGCATTGTGCCCCAGGCTGGCGAATTGACCGACGTGGACCGTGCTGCCATCGAGGAGTTCAAGAACGTGAAAGCCGTGCTGAGCGACCACATCGAGCATTTCCACTTCCGTGAGGCGCTCAAGGACGCCATGGACCTGGCCCGCTGCGGCAACAAGTACCTGGCCGACACCGAGCCGTGGAAGTTGGCAAAGGTAGACATGGCGCGCGTGCAGACCATCATGAATCTGGCCCTGCAGATCACTGCCAACCTGGCCATCGCCTTTGAGCCGTTCCTGCCCTTCAGCTGCGAGAAACTGCGCAAGATGATCAGCATGGAAAAGGCCGATTGGAGCCGCCTGGGCGACATCGACATCCTGCCCGCAGGACGTGCACTGGAGCAGCCCGTGCTGCTGTTCGAGAAGATCGAGGACGACTTTTTCCAACAGCAGATCGACCGCCTGGAGCGCATCAAGCAGGAGAACATCATCAACAACTTCAAGCCCAAGCCCGTCACCACCACGAGCACCATCGACGACTTTGCCAAGCTCGACATCCGCGTGGGCACCGTCGTGGCCTGCGAGAAGGTGAAGAAGGCCGACAAGCTGCTGAAGTTCACCATCGACGACGGCATGGCCGGCCGCACCATCATCAGCGGCATCGCCAAGTGGTATGAGCCCGAGGAACTGGTGGGCAAGCAGGTGTGCTTCATCGCCAACTTCCCGCCCCGCAAACTCAAGGGCATCGAGAGCCAGGGCATGATTCTGAGCGCCGAGGATGCCGGCGGCCGCCTCGTGGTCATCGGCCCGACGGGGCCCGTCAAGCCCGGCTGCCAGGTAGGCTAAATCAGACAACAATAACAACTTAAGGACAACTGGAACAACAATTAATGAGTTATTCCAGTTGTTTTTATGTTGTTAAGGTTGTTTGAAAGTATCGTTGACAGGGGAAATGGGAAGTATTAAAATATGTTAAATTATTGGAGGATATTTGGTTTATATTATAAACTGGTTTATCTTTGCAGCGAGAAAGTGAGAACGGTAATCGCGAGTGCTGTTCTTTTTTCGGAGAGTTTTAGTTTATTTTTTAAACCACTTTATAACCACATTTAAAACAATTCAAGTTATGGAAGAGAAGAAAATGACCGAGCGCGAGAGCCTCGAACTGATTACCACGATGATCAATCGCACCCGTGAGCGCTACATCGGTGACGGCAACATCATGCTCATGTGGGGGTACCTGTCGGTGGTAGTATCCGCCCTGGTGTGGATCATGCTTGTGAAGACCCACAATCCCGCCTGGAACTGGTTGTGGTTTGCAATAGGCGTTGTTGGCGGCATTGCCACCCCCATCATGTCAAAGAAGAGTGAACTGAAGAGCGGAGTGAAAAGTTATTCCGACAAAATCACGTCACAGATTTGGACAGTGGTCGGCATTTCAGCCTTAGTGGCCACGCTATTCTGTTTCGTTTTCTCATTTATGGGAATGCATAATGTCTGGCGGATGATGTTTGCCTTTGCACTCATCATCGTACCGATGGCCGAGATAGCCCAGGGCATCGTCGTGAAGGAGAAATCCTTTATCTTTGGCGGAGCCGTTGGCCTATGCATAGGCATCTTCACCGTTTGTTGCATTGCCGCAGATATGCCATTGGGTGCCTACTGGTTCCTGCCGCTGTTCATGATTGCCTTCGCCTGCATGATGATTATCCCGGGCCACGTTATTAATCGTAAAGCCAAGCAGCAGCGATGAAAGAGTTGGATCCCATCCTTCACTCCCAGCTGCGGCTGGCAGTGATGTCTATCCTGATGAATGTGGAGGAGGCCGACTTTGTCTATCTCAAGGAGCAGACCGAGTCCACAGCAGGCAACCTGAGCGTGCAGCTCGACAAACTATCATCGGCGGGCTACATCACCGTCACCAAGGGGTTTGTCGGCAAGAAGACGCGCACCACGTGCCAGGTCACCGAGCAGGGCCGCAAGGCCTTTGAGGAGTATGTCGAGGCTTTGAAAAGTTATCTCAACCTGTAAAGGGGACTTCTATAAATTACCAAAATGATCGTTTTTAGTGTTGGATGTCTTTGGCCGCTTTTCGGCATCTTTTGCCTTACCTTCTTGGACCATAGCTTGCTATGCTCCTGCGAAGTCAAGTCAAAATCTGCTCGAAAATTTGTGCAAGCCAAACGCAAACGAGCTTGCTCGATTTGCTGAGGCGCAGCCAAATTTATTGAAAATCAATCCAAATCCATTCCAAGCTAATTTATAGAAACCCCCTAAATAGCCGATTCATTTAGTGACAGGAACGCTCATCCATAGCAGGGGTGGGCGTTTCTTATAGCACACGGGGTTTCAGGCCAGGCAGATGGGTGCTGAGGATGCGTTGTGACTTGGGATAGAGATTGTTGGCGCGATTTCCCAGGTTGTTGGCCAAGCCCAGCACGGCGTCCTCATGGGCCATGAGGACGTAGCCACGGGGAGCATCCACAGCGATGCTCTCGCCACGCAGGTAGCGCATTGCCGTGGCATAGTCCACCTCGCAGACGGGGAAGGCACCCGCAGCCCTTGCCAGGGACATGGCCAGCGCATGGTGAGGCACAGTCTTGCGGCCCATCACGGTTGCCAGTTCCACACCGGCATGCAAGACATTGAGCGTGGCACGCAACGCGGCTACCTCGCGGTGGATGTCGTGGGGCACAGCAATGAACAAGTCATCCAGCTGGTCGATAGCAAATTCATCTGGCCGGGAAAGCCAATCACGGCCGATTTCATCGGCTTTTTTTGTGGTTTTTGCCTTCAAGCGGATGTCTTGACGCGGGCTGTCGCCATTCTTGCGGAAGACGGCCATAAACAAGCCCTCGCCATCCACGCGATGGGGCATGAACCGATAGCAGCAGCAATCGCTATCGATGGCGGGATGGATGTTCCATGACGGTTCGACAGGCACCTCGAGCGAGGAGGCGCCCAACTCGTTGACGATGAAGTCGGCCATCTGCTCGTTCTCCTGGCGGTTATAGGTACAGGTGCTATAGATGAGGAGACCGCCAGGACGCAACGCCGGCCACACGTCGGCCAGGATTTCGCGCTGACGCTGGGCGCACTGCTCGACCAGGGCGGGTGTCCACTGGGCAACGGCCTCGTCGTCCTTGCGCATCATGCCCTCGCCGCTGCACGGCACGTCGGTTGCGATGACGTCAAAGAAGCTGTTGAGTTTTCCCACCTGGGCCGGCGCATTGCTGGTCACCACGCAGCGGGGATTGCCCCAGCGGATGACGTTGTCGGCCAGCACCCGGGCACGCGGAGGCACGATCTCGTTGGCCACCACCAGCGAGCCGTCGGGCAATGCCTGCATCGCCGCCGTGGTCTTGCCGCCAGGGGCGGCACACAAGTCCAGATAGCGCACGGGTTCATGAACAAAGTGCCCTATCACGTGAGTGATGAACATCGACGACGCGTCCTGCACATAGTAGTGACCGGCATGCCAGTCGGGGTCAAACGTGAACTGCGGCCGGTCGTCAAGATAAAAGCCGCTATCGCACCAGGGCACACGGCGGGCGCCATCGGGCACCCCCACCCCACGCGCCGCATTGACACGCACGGCCACACTCGGCTCGCTCGACGAGATAGCACCGGCCAACTGTTCCCACTCGTCGGGAAGCAGGCCACGCAATTGAGCCATAAACGTTTCTGGTAGTTTCATCACTGCAAAGGTAGTATTAAGTTTTCGGTTTTTCAATTTTTTTGTTGCAAGGGTGTTCCTAACTAAATCGTGATTTTTGTCCAAATCTATGGTTTTTACCCCACATTTGGACAAAAATCCATGGTTTCGGACTATCTAGCCACATGATTTGCCGAGGATGCAAAAAGGCGGAACTTTCCCCCTTGAAATTATGGTTTTTTAAGGATTTAGGACATCGCCAAACGGGCGATTTTTTGTAATTTTGTACGTTTTTAGACACCCCCTATTTCTAAGGGTATAAAAGAGTAAAAAACTACATTTTTATGTCAGAAGAAGAAAAATATATCGAACAAGAAGAAAAGAATTATTCAGCGTCCAACATCCAGGTCCTTGAGGGACTGGAAGCGGTGCGCAAGCGTCCGGCAATGTACATCGGTGACACTCATGTCAAGGGTCTGCATCACCTTGTGAGCGAGGTCGTTGACAACTCCATCGACGAGGCTCTGGCAGGTTTCTGCAACCGCATCGACGTGTACATCGGCGAGGACAACAGTATTACCGTGCGCGACAACGGTCGCGGCATTCCTGTCGACGAGCACGAGAAGCTCCATAAGTCGGCCCTCGAGGTCGTCATGACCGTGCTGCACGCCGGCGGTAAGTTTGACAAGGGCTCCTACAAGGTATCGGGCGGTCTGCACGGTGTGGGCGTGAGTTGTGTGAACGCATTGAGCGACTACCTGCGCGCCGAGGTTCGCCGCGGCGGCAAGGTCTACATGCAGGAGTACAGTCTGGGCAAGCCCACCAGCGAGGTCAAGATTATCGGTGACTGCCGCGAGGAGGACCATGGCACGACCATCATCTTCCACCCCGACGCAGGCATCTTCTCGACCACGGTCTATGAGTTTGACATCCTGTCCAATCGCCTGCGCGACCTGGCTTACCTGAATGCCGGCGTGACGCTGTCGATTACCGACTTGCGCAACAAGGATGAGAACGGCGTGGCCCGCAGCGAGACCTACTATAGCGAGACCGGTCTTGACGAGTTTGTGCGCTACATCGACGGCAACAAGGAGGCCCTCATCCAGGACGTTATCCACATCAAAAGCAAGAAGGGCGACATCCCCGTCGAGGTCGCCATGACCTATAACACATCGTTCAACGAGAACATCTACTCGTTTGTCAACAACATCAACACCATCGAGGGTGGTACCCACCTGACGGGCTTCCGCCGTGGCCTGGGCTCAACGCTCAAGAAGTATGCCGAGGACAACAAGATGCTCGAGAAGGCCAAGGTAGAGATCAAGCCCGAGGACTTCCGCGAGGGCCTCACCGCCATCATCTCGGTCAAGGTGCTGGAGCCCCAGTTCGAGGGACAGACCAAGACCAAGCTGGGCAATACCGAGGTCATCGGCGCCGTCGAGACCGCCGTGCGCGACGCCTTGAATAACTATCTCGAGGAGCATCCCACCCAGGCCAAGACCGTCATCGAGAAGGTTATCCTGGCAGCCCAGGCACGCCATGCGGCCCAGAATGCCCGCCTGAAGGTGCAGCGCAAGTCGCCGCTGGCTGGTGGCGGACTGCCCGGCAAACTGGCCGACTGCTCGTCGAAGGATCCCGCCGAGAGCGAGCTCTTCCTCGTCGAGGGTGACTCGGCAGGTGGCAGCGCCAAGCAGGGCCGTGACCGCAAGTTCCAGGCCATCCTGCCCCTGCGCGGTAAGATCCTCAACGTCGAGAAGGCGATGGACCACAAGGTGTTTGAGAGCGACTCGATTGTCACCATCTTCCGTGCCCTGGGCGTGACCATCGGCACCGAGGAGGACCCCAAGGAGGCCAACCTGAGCAAGTTGCGCTACCACCGCATCATCATCATGACCGATGCCGACGTCGATGGCGCACACATCGACACCCTGCTGATGACCTTCTTCTTCCGCCGCATGAGGCCCATCATCGAGAACGGCTACCTCTACATCGCTACCCCACCCCTGTACCGAGCCCGCACCAAGAAGGGCGGCAAGGAAGAGTACTGCTGGGATGAGGTTCAGCTGCGCAAGTTTATCGACACCTATGCCGGAGGTAACGAGGACGGCGTGACCGTTCAGCGATTCAAAGGTCTGGGTGAGATGAATCCCGAGCAGTTGTGGGAGACCACCATGGATCCTGAGCACCGCCTGCTCAAGCGCGTCAACATCAGCGACGCCGCCGAGGCCGACCGCATCTTCTCGATGCTCATGGGCGAGGACGTGGAGCCGCGCCGCAAGTTCATCGAGGAGAACGCCACCTACGCCACCATCGACACGTAATTCCTTAATAGTAACCGCCTCTGGTTACGCGGGGCGTAATCCCCGCGACGATATATTTTTTTCTTCTACACTACTCCCGCCGGCATACTGCCCCGGGAGTGTTTTTTATACGATTATTGCCTGGGGAAAGTTTAGTGATGGTGTAGAATGTAGGGCCTCTACAGGTAAGCCCATGTGAGTGAAATCCTGCTAAACTAATTGTGAATCAGCTGCTGGCTTTTATCGGCCTGACGGCCGAAAAATTAAACAAAATTTTGTATAAAAATTAAGCAAAATCAATTTTTCTTTTAATTGTATTTATAATTTTGTTAAATTTTTCCGTGCGCAGCACGGCCACCAAAGATTCCTACAGAATCATTGTGAGACGCCCATTTGCGTCAAGTAGTGTTCAAGCGGCGGCATACCCATCTCGTGCCGCCATTGGTTTACCTTTTCTGGGTCAAGCAGTTGGTAAAGTCTTCCGTCAACAATCTGGGTGCCATATCGCTGCGGACGATTCTCAAACATGGCAATCCTGTCGTCCATCATCGCAATGCACTCCAGCGATAGGTCTCCTCGCCGCGAGGCCTGCTCAAAAAGCGGGAAATACTTCTTCTGCAGTTCAACAGGCGCATGTTGAATGACAAGCCAAAAGACGGCACATGCATTTCCCACTTTGTCACTTCCTACAAAGCCTCGTGTGTCCAATATGTTGCATATAGCCTCTTGATTGATGCTATCGACACGTTGCATCTCATGTGTCAGCGAGTCGATAAGTGCTTGGTTTGGCTCATTAGCACGGTAGGCCTCCAGAAATGCATAACGTATGCTCTGGTCGCTTTGGGCTATTTCTTGCAGTCTTGCCCTTAACGGCTTGTCAAAATTTGCTTCAATGCGGTCACGGCGGGCCGTCAAGGTATCGACATAATTCCTCCACCTTGCGTCATCATGGAGCGGGGCAAGATCACTGTCGGCTGCTGGGTCATCGACATACCAATCGGGTTCGTTGCTGATGCGGGCATTCAGGCGGGCAAATGCCACATCGGTTTCTCCCGCCAATGCCGCTGCACATGCCGCATTGTACAGGTGAGAACCATCAATCTTCTCGCCTGTAGCGAACGCCGCCTCAAACTGTCTTGACGCTCCCCTGTAATCACCGGCCATAAAGCAGGAGTCGGCGGCGTGGATACATTCGCCATAGGTGCGAGATGGCACGTTAGAGTTGCTTGCGGCAATCGTTATGTCGAGGAGCGCTCTCATGTGCTCGCCCACGGGTTGAATATTGCGCCGTGCGGTGATGTCGTAATGGAAATTTCCTGAAAACGGAACATGCTTGTCCTCGCCCTGCATGATATAGACGATGCCCAGGTGCTTCCCATTTTTCACCAAGCGGTCAACGACGAGGATGCGATGCCGCTTGTTGTCGAAAATGAAATTGCGCCATATCTCATCATGGGGCTGAACGGCTCCAGCCCGAGGATTAGCCTCAACGACCAGTTCCACCCCGTCGCTCTGACGCACAAAGTCGGGCATCCATTGACTGAACAGATTGGGAGTGAACACGATAAACTGGTCGGCAAGCACCAGCTGCAACGAGTCGATTGTCAGTGGAATTTTACTGATTGCCGATGCGATATAGTCCCTGCAATAGGGGTCGCAGGCTTGAAACTGTTCATCGTCGGTGATGAAATGCAGGTCATATTCGCCATCACTCATGTTGGTCATGGGGAATACACTCTCGCCACCAAAGTTGATAGCCACGCCATGACGCGCACTGGTCACCACGTTGCCATCAAGAGCCCATCGTGATGATGATGCAAAAGGCGGAACTTTGCTAACCGAGCATCCGGCCATGGTAATTGCCACCGTCAGTCCGACTAGTTTGTTTCTGATTTCCATTTCAATAGAGCGCTTTATGTTTCTCAAGTGAAAGCGTGAGTGAGATTTTATCGCTCAACTCACGCTACTTTAATAACTAATGATCGATGTTGAATTACTCAGGGTCTTGTTTTTGAGGTTCTCCCTGGAGCTTGAAGGAAATGGGGATATTGTACCATACGGCAACGGCTTTGCCGTTATGGCGGCCAGGAATGAAGTTGGGCATAGACTTGACCACGCGGAGGGCCTCGGCATCAAGCTCGGGATCTACCGAACGGGCAATCTTGATGTCCCCAATCTGTCCGTCCTTCTCAATTACAAACTGCAAAACCACTCGGCCCTCGACATTGTTCTTGGCCGCATTGGCGGGATATTGGATGTTCATTTGCAGAAATTTCATCATCGCTTCCATACCACCAGGGAACTCGGGCATCTGCTCGACGGACTCATAGACTTCCTGGGATACCTCGGGTTGATTATAGGCCACTACAACGAGTTCATCGGCTGTTTCGGTTGTCGGGTTGGCAAAGGCCAACAGCGCCAATGCTATCACGGGCACCACAGCCAGCGCACGCAACGTCTTCCATCGGCTGCTTTTGTTCATAGTCATCATACGGATTCGTTTTTTTAGAGATTGATAATTGAAGTTATTTGCCATCGAGAATAGCTGGTTCCCGACGGACTTTCTGATCAGCAGCAACTGGTACTGCTTCACGTCGACGCCTTGATTTAGAACGGCCTCATCGGCCTCATACTCATGTACTTGACGCAGTTCACGGCCCAGGAGCCAGGCGGCAGGATTCCACCACTGGAACACAGTGACCAACCCCATGAACAACACATCCCATGAGTGCCGCAGGGCGATGTGTGCCTGCTCGTGGGTGAGAATCTCCTGCGGGTTGTCACGGTAGTCCTGCTCGCTGATGACGATGTGCCTGAAGTAGCTGAAGGGGGACAACTCGGCGGGCAACACATGCAGGGTGATGCCATCGGGCAACTGCTCCTTGCGGCCTGTTTTCAATAGACGGTGCAGGTTCCATTGACTATGCAGGAACCACACGAGTGCCAGAGCCATCCCTATAAAATAGACGGCTGTCATCACGCCCATCACCGTCCATGGCGAGGCCATCTCGCGGGGCTGAGCAGCACCTGCCGGTCCGACTAAGACCTCGTCCAGCACGACCATGCGGCTGGCTACCGATGCCGGGGCGTCCAGCGAGAGCCTGATCCACGGCAGCACCAGGGCAAGGACCATGACCGTGAGCAGGGCCACGCGGTTGAAGCGGTGGAACGTCTCACGGCTGAGGAGCAACTTCCACAGCAGGTAAAACGCGATGAGGCACAGGCCCACTTTGATTTGATAGATGAGTAACATAGCAATGCATTGTTTAATGCTGGTTGTTCTCTTCCACCTCACGAATGAGTTTCTTCAACTCCTCGACGCTGATTTTCTCGCTCTTGACAAGCGCCGAGACGGCACTCAGGTAGGACTTGCCGAAGAACTTGTTGACCACGCCCTCCAACGAGCCGCCGCGGTACTCCTCGCGGCTGATGCGTGCAAAATACTGGAAGCAGCGCGCCGTGATGGCCTTGTGGCCCAGGAACCCTTTTTCCTCCAATATCTTCATTAATGTAGCCAAGGTATTCACATGGGGGCGGGGCTCGTCATAATAAGCCTGCAACTCGCGCACGAGCATGGGGCCATGATCCCACATCCGCTCCATGATTTCCTCTTCCTTTTGCGTTAACTGTTTCATTTTTCAAGCCTTAATTAAGTTTGACATTGCAAATTAACTAAATGTTTTAGTTATGTTTCAAATTATTTTAGTTAATAAAACTAAAAAGGTTAGTTTTTGCTTATTTTCGCGGATTCTGAAGCACAAAACGTGGTGCTATTATTGATTGGCACGGGATTTGCAGATTGATGGGAGAATGAATGAATTAATGAAGTTAATGAAAGGAGGTGGACGATGTCACTATTTAGAGTATTACTATCGATAATTTTCCCGCCACTGGCAGTGATAGACAAGGGCTGCGGCTCGTTCATCATCGTCACGATTCTGACGGCCGCCGGATGGATTCCCGGAGTAATAGGAGCCCTGGTCATCCTCAACAAGGACTCCAACTCATAAAGCGAAGCTGCCTGCAGGAAAAAAGAAGTATCATCCGCACACCTTCCTCATCACACACTGGGGGACACTGAGGGCCCAACGGCCCCATCAGGTCCCCCGCTTTATTTATCCCCTACTCCCCCGAGGGGATAACTGTTAAAAAAAAACAATTGGGCAAAAAAAATCGCTCAGATTTTGCCAGTTCGCCAACTTGCCGTAACTTTGCATAAAAATTGAATATAATTACCTTTTTAGGTCATTCGATTTTTTACTTAATAAAGCAAAAAGTTTAACCTAAATAATTGACTATCAATGGAATTACCATTTGCCGAATCTTGGAAAATTAAGATGATCGAGCCTCTGCGCAAGAGCACCCGTGCCGAGCGCGAGCAGTGGCTCAAGGAAGCTCACAACAACGTGTTCATGCTCAAAGCTGAGCAGGTTTACATCGACTGCCTGACCGACTCTGGTACAGGTGCCATGAGCGACCGCCAGTGGTCAGCGATGATGCTGGGCGACGAGAGCTATGCCGGTGCCACCTCGTTCTACAAGTTTGAGAGCGTTGTACAACGCATCTTCGGCTTCAAGTATGTCATCCCCACCCACCAGGGCCGTGCTGCCGAGAACGTCCTGTTCTCTTATCTGGTCAAGGAAGGTAACGTCGTGCCCGGCAATGCCCACTTCGACACCACCAAGGGTCACATCGAGGCCCGTAAGGCCAAGGCCATCGACGTCACCATCGACGAGGCCAAGGACACCCAGCTCGAAATCCCCTTCAAGGGCAACGTGTCGCTCGAGAAGCTGGAGAAGGTGCTCAAGGAGAATCCCGGTAACGTCCCCTTCATGGTACTGACCGTGACCAACAACACCGTGGGCGGCCAGCCCGTGTCGATGCAGAACATCAAGGACACTTGCGAGCTTTGCCACAAGTATAACGTGCCCGTGGTGATGGACAGCGCCCGCTTTGCTGAGAATTCCTACTTCATCAAAACCCGCGAGGAAGGCTATGCCGACAAGACCATCAAGGAGATTGCCCGCGAGATGTACTCCTATGTTGACGGCATGACGATGAGTGCCAAGAAGGACGGCCTGGTGAACATGGGCGGCTTCATCGCTACCAACCGCGAGGACTGGTATGAGGGTGCCAAGCTGTTCTGCATCCCCTTTGAGGGCTTCCTCACCTACGGAGGTCTGAACGGCCGCGACCTGAACGCCCTGGCAGTCGGTCTGGACGAGAACACCGAGTTTGAGATGCTGGAGACCCGCATCCACCAGGTTCAGTATCTGGCCAGCAAGCTCGACGAGTATGGCATCCCCTATCAGCGTCCCGTGGGTGGCCACGCCCTGTTTATCGACGCCGACAAGGTGCTGTGCAACGTGCCCAAGGAAGAGTTCCCCGCTCAGACCCTGACCTGCGAGCTCTACCTCGAGGCTGGCATCCGTGGCTGCGAGATCGGCTACATCCTCGCCGACCGTGACCCCGTGACCCGCGAGAACCGCTTCGGCGGCCTCGACCTGCTGCGTCTGTGCATCGCCCGCCGCGTTTACACCGACAACCACATGAACGTGATTGCCGCCGCCCTGAAGAACGTCTATGACCGCCGCAACGAGATCACGCGCGGTGTCGCCATCGAGTGGGAAGCTCCCCTGATGCGCCACTTCACCGTGAAGCTCAAGCGACTGGGCTGATTATCATAACTCAATACCATTAACTAACCATTATTGAAGACAACGGCGGGGATAGCCCGCCGTTGTTGTTGTATTGTCACGGTTTGAGGAGTTGAAAAAAATTTAGATATAAAAAAAGAAAACTGCGCTTTTCTTTTTGTCCTGTCCATGACTTGCACTAATTTTTACTATTTTTGTGGCCCGTATAGTAAACGATGGCGATAACCTTCTGGACCATAGTATGTTGTTTTGCCCTAGCGCTAGGGTCGCACTGTTATGCCATCTCGCCGTCAGGGCAACACAACAAATGGCTCAACCTGCCCATCAACCGCCTTGTGGAGATGGCAGCCGCCGACCAGGCCGACGGCAACCGCACCCTGCCGATGGCTCCCGGCATCTACATCGTCGCCGTGGGCAAGCAGGCCTACAAGATCAGCGTGAGATAAGCCTGAAACGAATAGATATTTTCTCAACCCTTAAGTGTGAGATTAAGGCGTGCCAGACAAGCCGGCACGCCTTAATTCTTATCTCTTTAGTATTGTGTTGCGGGATTACAGGGCACCCTGCTCGATGCGGACACAGATGCGCTCGATCATGGCGTCCTGCTTGTCCCTGTTGGGATGGTAGCCCGCCTTGAGGCTGGCCCCGAAGAATTTGCTGAACGTCTGCCAGAAGCCGGCCCTGAAGGTACCCAGGAAGGCCTTGACGATGCTGTAGCTGCTCTGGTTGGTCTCGCGGTTGATGAGCTTGATGAGCAGCTTGCCCTGACTCTTGGTGAGCTTCTTCATCTGCGGCTTGTATTGGGCAAAGAGCTCTTTCTCAAAACGCTTGAGATATTCTCGCTTCTGCTTCTCGGTCTGGTAGGTGTCGATGTACTCATAGGTCTCGAGCAGCGTGTTGCTGATCATCTTGGCATAGGGCAGCGTCTTCTTGATGTCGCGGACGGTCTTCCAGTACAGTTTCTCCTCGGCCTTGTTGCGGAAACGCTCGCGCGGATAGATGATAATGGGGTTGAAGACGATCATGGCCAGCGTGTCGCCCGTCGACGGCTCGATGAAGTGGTAGTAGCCGGCAAAGGTCTTTTGCAACACCGAGGGCAGCTCGATATTGTCCAGCGGGTCATTGACGGCGGGCATGGCATGCGCCCTGGCGCCCGTCAGTGCCGTCATGGCCACGGCAACAGCTAGTATGAGGAATAAGCGTTTCATCTATTTTGGCGCAAAAGTAGAATAAAGAACTGATTCCTAGCAAGAAAAATAGTTAAATAGTCTTAAGTGCCTGATTGACAGTTATCCACTATCCCTATTTCATCAGTCGCAGCAGGCCGGCATAGGACACCGTCACGCCCAGGCAGCAGCCGCTGGCTGCAGGGATGAGCCTGCCGTAACGGCCATGGGTGACAAAGGGGGTGATGCGCAACGACGACGTGTAGTGTGCCTGACCGTCGCCGGCAGGTCTGTCAACCAGCTTGCCGTGAAGCCTGATGTCGATATCGACACTCGCCAGCCAGCCCAGGGTGTTCTCGCGGGTGGCCGTGACATCCTCTATCATGGGACGCTCGATGCCGTCGTCATCTTTTTCGTACTTGATGTGGTTGATGTCCCACGACAGGCGGCTGGCGCTCAGGCCCACCGCCGGTGTCACCGACACCTTTCCGCCCTGCCACACCGTGCAGCCCAGTTGCACGCCAGTTGCCAGCAGCGTGGGGTTGGCTGTGGCGTTGAGCTGGATGTTGCGGCCCTCGCTGTCGCGGACTGCATACGGGTTCTCGTTGTTGAACGATGGCTGGCCATAGGACACTGCGGCCTTGAGCCTCAACCGGTCATACTCGACATTCAAGCCGCCTGTAAACAGGGCGCATCCCTTGAGCTCATCGCCCATCGACCCCGTCGGGAACAGGCCGCCTGCACCCACTTGGAAGCCAAAGCCCCAGCCGTTGTACAACGACTCACTGTCCTGCCCGCTCACGGCGGCAGGAGCCAATGTCAGCATCGCCAAAAGAATCAAAATCGTCCGTCTCATCATTGTCTGCGATTTCATCAATTTACTATAATAACGGACTACGACTCATTAAATTGTTGGATAAGGCATTTGGTATCAATTCCTGATAAACAAGAATTACCACCACAGGTTGCGGTAATACTTGTGGAAGAGCGAGAGGCCCTCGCTGATGGGCTTGAGCGAGGCCTTGGCGTTACGCTTGAGATCTACAAGGTCTTCCTCGTTGTTCCAGATGGCCTTGATATAGGCCTTGTACTCAGGGGTGTCCTCCTCGGTCTGACAGGCGATGCGCTCAAAGGCGAAGATCATCTTGTCCAGGACCTCATTCCACTGCTCATGGGTCAACTTCATGCGGCGCGGATACTCGCAACGCTCCTTGAACATCATGAGGCGGGGCAGGATGAACCGGGCAATGGTCACATCGAGGTCATAGAGTTCCTCGACATCGATCGTCTGTGCGATAGCTTTGGGGTCGTATTCTTTATTCATGACAAAACGTTTTGGGTAAGAAATTATATATAGTTTTAGCAAGCAATATTACTCATTTTCCATGACATACCAAAGAAAAATTAAAAAAAAGTGGGATTTTATGCGATTTTTTCTTCATAATTGCCCCCAAATTGCAATAATTAGTCATCATCTATCACTTGCGGGGGGATGCTACATGTGGATATAATCATTGCTCCAGAGCAGCACCGCACTGGAGCAATGATTTTTAAGAGGACTTCTATAAATTACCGAAATGATTATATTTTATATTGAGTGTATTTTGGATAAACTTGGCGGCATCTCAGCAAAGCTCAAGCGAGCTTGGTTTTGCATTCGATTTGCTCAAGTTTTGTTCCTTTTTGGCATATTTCGACTTAGCTTCTTGGACCATAGCTCGCTATGCTCCTGCAAAGCTAAGCCAAAATCTTCACAAAAATAAATCAAAATCCACCTCAAGCTAATTGATAGAAGTCCCCTTAAAAAAAATGACCAGCACCACTGGTTAGAAGTTCCACTTGGCGGCAATGGTCGGGTTGATGAAGAACGTCTTGCTGTCGTAGGTGTTGAAGATGAAGTTGTTGCTGATCTCGACCTCGGAGCCAAAACTCAGATGCGGGGTCACGTTGTACCACAGCTGGGGCTCGGTCAACAGCACGAGCTGCCCGTGACCACAGGCTTTCTCGCCACGCCACAAGTCGATGAACCCGTCAAACCTTAACTTGTCATTGGCAAAATTCAGCCCCCACACGCCCGTCAACTGGACGCTGTGGTAGGCGCGGGTGTTCTCGTAGCTCTTGAAGTAGCGCTTGTACATGAGCTGGATGGAGTAGGTTTTGGAGAAATCAGCCGAGTGGCCGTTCCACGCGATGCCCGCCAGGGCCGCCTGCTGGAAGCTGCCAAAGCGGTTCAGTCCGCCGTTATACTCAACGTGGGCGGCAAGGGGCACCTTCTTGCTCAGATTGATTTCACGGGAAATCTCGGTATAGGCCCCCTCGGTGAACTTGCGGCTGAAGTCGACGTCGACAAAGTAGAACCACGAGCCCCACTTGTCGGCCTTGAACTGTTCCAGCGTCATGGTCACCTTCTGGCGACCGGCTTCAGCATCGGGATAGATGTTGCGACCAAAGTCGTAGTGCAGCTGCACATTCTGTGCCTGCACAGCCATGCCCATCATCAGCAGCATGGCTAAGAGAATCTGCTTTTTCATTGTGTTGATTTGTTTTGATTAAGAGTAACTTGTATCTGTCTGTCTGTATCTATTCCAGTTTTTTTACAACAACGGTGCTATATACTTGAGCACAAAGAACACTGCCAGGATATACATCGCTACCGACACGTCGCGATGACGGCCACTCAGGAGCTTCACCAGCACGTAGCTGAGCATGCCCAGCACGATACCCTCGGCAATGCTTGCCGTGAAGGGCATCATCAGCATGGTGACAAAGCAGGGGAAGGCCTCGGTGATGTCACTCAAGTCAATCTTGGTAATCGTGCTGATCATCAGCACGCCCACCAGCACCAGAGCACTCGTCGTGGCTGCAGCGGGAATCATCAGGAAGAACGGTGAGAAGAACAAGGCCACGAGGAACAGCATGGCCACCGTGAACGACGTCAGTCCTGTGCGGCCACCGGCGGCAATGCCAGTAGTGCTCTCGACAAACGTGGTCACCGTGGATGTGCCCACCAGGGCGCCCAGGGCGGTGCCCACCGCATCGGACAACAGGGCTTGGTTCACCCTCTGGATGCGGCCGTTCTCGTCGACCATGCCCGCACTCGTTGATGTCCCTATCAGTGTGCCCAGTGTGTCAAACAGGTCCATGAACACCAGCGTGAACACTATGATGTAGTACTCGATGTCCAAACTCAAGAAGCGTGAAAAATCCAGGTGGAGTGCTACAGGCTCAATCGAGGCCGGCAGACTGAGAATAGAAAACCCCTCGGGAATCTGCGTCACTCCGAGGGGTATGCCTATCAGCGTCATCGCGATGATGGTGTAGAACAAGGCTCCGCGCACCTTTAGCGCCATGAGCACGCAACCCAGTATGACTCCCGCTATGGCCAGGACCGACGTGGTCGTCCACGGAGCGAGCGTCGTCACCGTGGCATCGCTCTGGATGATAATGCCTCCGTTTCTCAAGCCGATAAAGGCAATAAACAAGCCTATTCCCACCGAGATGGCATAACGCATATTCTGCGGAATGGCATTCACAATGGCTTCACGCACCCTGAACACCGTCAACAGAATGAACACCACACCCTCAACAAACACCGCCGCCAGCGCCTGCTGCCACGTGAACCCCATGACAACGACCAGCGTGTAAGCAAAAAATGCATTCAGCCCCATGCCCGATGCCAGCGCATAGGGCAGCCGTGCATAGAAGGCCATCACCAGGGTGGCTATCGCAGCAGCTATCACGGTTGCCGAGAACACCCCACCCTTGTCCATCCCAGCATCGCCCAGGATCAATGGGTTCACCGCAAGGATGTAGCTCATGGTTAAAAACGTAGTGAGACCGGCCATAAGCTCGGTCTTCACCTTGTGTTTTGCTTGGTCAAAGCCTAACAGTTTTAATAAAGTTTTCATGAAGATTTTGGGTTAATTAAAATGAAAAAAATGCAAAATTAGTACAAACATTCTACATGGCAATAGTTTTTCTATTATTATTTCCGGTAATGGTGAAAATAGTAGGAAAAATGCCCGGCTGCTATATCGTGGGAATGGTAGAATCCACATTGATGGCAGCCCATGCCGTCCACACTGTCAAGTATTACGCGATGCCATCGCCTATAGCCTCGGCCCACAACAGCACTGCCCTGATCGTGCAGCCGCCAACTATTCACAGACAAGGCAACCGCATCAAAATTAACATTTTACTTATTAGCTGACAAAATGAGTATTTGACGCCCAGCGGGCGGCACTCTGATTCACTGGCTGTGACGGCAAGGCATAAGCAGTCGCTGGAGGTGACCCCGTTTCGTCTCTTGGCTTGTGGGGTCGCCTGCAGCGACATGGATTGGCTCAGTCTATCCCCGGGGTGATGCAAACCACTTCGCTACTGCTCAGCGGTTTGCACTACGCCGGGTTACTCAAAGGCCACCCTCCGGGGTGTTCCACAACAAATTTTGATGCGGTTGCCCTGATTCACAGATCATTGTTTTTCCTGTTCATTAAAAAAGTATTACCTTTGCCATCACTATGACGATACAAGAGGCTCAAGCGCGTGTCGACGCTTGGATTAAACAGTATGGGGTGCGCTACTTCAGTGAGCTGACCAACATGGCGGTGCTCACCGAGGAAGTGGGCGAGGTGGCCCGTGTCATCGCGCGCCGCTACGGCGACCAGTCGAGCAAGCCGGGCGATGATCTGGACCTGGCCGACGAGCTGGCCGACGTCATGTGGGTGGTCATCTGCCTAGCCAATCAGACGGGTATCGACCTGGATGCCGCCCTGGAGCGCAACTTCGTCAAGAAGACGAGCCGCGACAGCCACCGGCATCTCGACAACAAGAAACTTACTAACCAATAAACTACATATCAACGACTATGAGCAATCACCAACATGAACACTGCGGCTGTGGCTGCGAGCATCACGACCATGACCACAAGCCCATGGACAAGTACATGACGGCCATCAGCCAGTCGAGCGTCATCACCGACGATGCTGCCATCAGTGCCGCCGTGCAGGAAATCATCGACAAGCATGCCGCCGAGAACAACACCCCCGAGGTGCAGCAGTTCCTGCTGAACTGCGTCGACCTGACCACGCTGGCCACCGACGACAGCGAGCGCAGCGTGGCCCAGTTTGTGCAACGGGTCAACGACTTTGAGAACAACTATCCCCAGTACAAGAACGTTGCCGCCATCTGTGTCTACAGCAACTTTGCCACGGTGGTGCGCGGCACGCTCGAGGTGACGGGAGTCGACGTGGCCGTGTGCAGCGCCAGCTTCCCTGCCAGCCAGGCTCACATCGAGACCAAGATTGCCGAGACTGCCCTGGCCATCGCCGACGGTGCCGACGAGGTCGACATCGTGCTCAACGTGGGCTACTTTAAGGACGAGGCCTATGAGGAACTGTGTGACGAGATCACCGAGATCAAGCAAGTGGTGGGCGACCGTCCCTTGAAGGTCATCCTGGAGACCGGCCTGTTGAAGACGGCCGAGGCCATACGCCGCGCCAGCATCCTGTCGATGTACTCGGGCTGCGACTTCATCAAGACCTCGACGGGCAAGATCTATCCCGGCGCATCGCTCGAGGCTGCCTATGTCATGTGCCAGTGCATCAAGGAGTACTACATCCAGCACGGCCGCATGGTGGGCTTCAAGGCATCGGGCGGCATCCGCACCACCGAGGACGCCGTCAAGTACTACACCATCGTCAAGGAGGTCCTGGGCGACCAGTGGCTCGACAACCGCTACTTCCGCATCGGTGCCTCCAGCCTGGCCAACTCGCTGTTCCAGTCATTCACCGGCACTGACGAGAAGCCCTTCTAACCCCATCGAGTTAAAAACAACTCTTATAACTCAAAAAGGAGAACAATAAATACAATAAGTACAATCAATTGAATCCCAATGATCTGTACTTATTGTATTTATTGTTTTCCTCATTTGTTAAGTGCATTCGTTAGGGAAAAATGTGGTCAACACTGCTTGAGGAAATAAACTTCTTTCTCGTATCGGAATAGACTTATTACGCTCATGATAAACGCTAAAAACAACATCCAGCCACCCGTCTTATATTCCATGTAAAGCAATGGCAGACTGGTTGATAATAGTATGACGGCAGACCAAAGCGAAATGCGACTCACTAAGCTCAAATCAGAACGATACCTTAGCAAGCACGATCCAATCCATAGTAAGGTAAACCAAACCAAGATGTAATTAGCGTTGAACAACTGCGGAAAATCATAATGAATCAACTCAAAGTTTCCTAAAAGCTTGATAGTCGATAAAGAAAGGAACATCAAGAGGACAATTATGCCTAAAACCTTTGCGACTTTCTCACCCCATGAGTGATGAGGTGTTGAGAAGAAACCACTTGTCGGATTTTTCTTTTCAGGATTATCAATCTGATGTTTATCGACCTTCTTAATTTCACGGTCCAAATCGTTGACAGCCCATGTCCACTTGATGATTTTTACGGCAAAATATCCCATGTATAGAAGCCAAATTATTAACAAGATGCCCATTATTCTTGTTACAGCATCCTCCGTCAAGAACTGCTCAAGGATATATTCTGTTGCATAAATAGCAGAGATTAATATGATAAGTGTTCCTGTCCATTTAATGCGTTTTTTTCAAGGGCATGCTTTCGTTGTTGGAGTTCTTGTAGGCTAAGTGGGTTGCTATTGTTATCGGTCGTATTCATAGTCGTTGTTTTGAATTGTTTTCACCCTTTAGACGCAGGAGAGCAAGAAAAAACTACATCATATTTCCAGAATGATGATGTGTTGAATTTAAAAATTAAACTAACATTTACAAACAAAACAGAGAGAGGCAATGATTAGTATACCAGAAACTCGTCATGGTTTGATTCTGATATTTAACGTGAGTTCGACGAAATTTAATTAATTGAAAATTAGGAACATAGCGGAATTTTTAGTAATTTTGTAGTGCTAAAAAAACCAATAAAAACAACCGCTATGTTTCCTGATGACAAAATTATAG
>CAMJXD010000008.1 GCA_946409635.1 uncultured Prevotellaceae bacterium | reverse complement strand
ACTTGCGCTATCAGCGGGTCTTTGCTTGACTGTATTTTTATCAAATTCATGACTAAATTCCGATTTATCGTTCTGATTTTGATGTGCAAAGGTAGCGAATTAATTTGATAAACACTCACTTTCTTCCTGTAAACCCATTCAGTGATAAAACCGCCAAACTGTCAACCCGGTTTAGGCGAACGATAAAATTAGTGTAAACCAACTTAGTTAATCGCTCTCAAATCTGTCAACATTTTCTAGGGATAGTCATCCAGTGACTTGGCGTTTTGTGTTTCTTTAAATTTAGAGTGCCAAGAATTGGCACTCTGTTGTTGTTCCTTTGCAGTGTAAAATCAAAAAAACAGGAGGAACGACGATGAAAAAGGACTTATTTAAGATTGTAGAAGCGGGTGACCGCATCTGTGCCACAATTGAGTGCAATGGCCGTCGCCTTGCCAGCATCGATGGCAATGGCTATGACAGCCTTGAAGCTGTAAAAAAGGCGTTGATTGACTTGGCGGGTCGCTTTGCGGGCATGGCTGTGCTGACGGTCCGTAACTGCACCCAGGGTTGGCGCGACGTGTCGGCTCTGGCGACGATGCGGCGTCCGGCAATGGCTCGGCTGTCGGCTGTATCGGCCCCTCGCAATGGCGCCCAGTACCTGATCCCGTGGGCATCTTGAAAAAAATAATATGACGGGTTGTGCAACCCATTTGTTGAAAAATGTGTATATTTGTAATCTCTAAAACAAGTGAAGGCAGTTTTCTGACTCCAGTCTTCAGAATGCGGTTGCCGCTGACGACTGAAAAACTGACGACTGTCGACTAACAATTGACAACTAGAAAATGAAAGGAATTATTGGAGCCATTGCCGGCGATGTGATCGGGTCGGCATACGAGTTTAACCCCACGCGTGACTATAATTTTGAATTGTTCACGCCCAAGAGCACCTTTACCGACGACACGGTGCTCACCATGGCCAATGCACAATGGCTGCTCGAAGACGAGCAGCACACCCATGAGACGCTTGTTGCCATCATGCTTGACTTGTGCAGGAGATATGTTGACAGGGGATATGGCGGTCGTTTTGCCGGCTGGATACGCAGCAATAATCCCCAGCCTTATGACTCGTTTGGCAACGGGTCGGCCATGCGTGTGAGCCCCGTGGGCTATTATGCAAGTTCGCTTGACGAGGCATTGGAGTTGGCCAAAATCTCGGCCGAGGTGACCCACAACCACCCTGAGGGCATCAAGGGAGCCCAGGCCACGGCGGCCGCCATCTTCATGGCCCGCCATGGCAAGACTAAGCAGGAAATCAAGGATTACGTGACCGGCGCCTTTGGATATGACCTGTCGCGCACGCTCGAGCAGATACGTCCGACGTTCACCTTCGACGAGACGTGCCAGCGCACGGTCCCCGAGGCCATCACTTGCTTCATCGAGGGCGAGGACTATGAGGACGTGGTACGTCTCTCGGTCGCTCTGGCCGGTGATGCCGACACGATTGCCGCCATTGCGGGTTCCATCGCGTCGGCTGCCATCGATGTGCCTAACGAGATTTCGCAGCCTGTCATCGCCCTGCTGAGCGATGAATTCTGTACAACGCTGCTGCGCTTCAACGAGCTGGTGGCTAAACGAGAGCAAGAAGCGCTATGATGGACATGAACGGTGGCATCCTCAAGGTGGTGAAAAGCCTGGCTGCCAAGAAGTATCGTGATGCCGAAGGCCTGTTTGTCGCCGAGGGGACAAAGTGTGTGCGTGACACGTGGCAGCACTTCAACTGCCGCTGGCTCATTGCCAAGCGCTCGTGGTACGAGCAGTGTGGCACGGCCGAGCATTATGACAAGATTGTGTTTGCCAACGGACAGCAGATGGCGCGCATCTCGCAGTTTGACACGCCCAGCGACGTGATAGCCGTCTACGAGAAGCCTGAGGACAGCATCGATGGCGATCGTGTAGGCCGCAGCTTGAATATCGTGTTGGACAACATCCAGGATCCTGGTAACCTGGGCACGATCATCAGGTTGGCCGACTGGTTTGGCATCAGTGACATCTTTGCCTGCAAGACGACGGTCGATGTCTATAACCACAAGGTGGTCCAGGCCACCATGGGCGCCATTGCCCGTGTCAAGGTGCACTATGGCGACCTGGAGGACTTGTTTGAGTCCTATCCCGACTTGCCCGTCTATGGCACTTTCCTTGACGGCGAGGACATTTACCACAGCGAGTTGGGCAAGGTGGGGTTTGTTGTGTTCGGCAACGAGGGACAGGGCATAGGGGCCAAGGTGGCCCGGCATGTAGTCAGCCGACTGCTCATCCCCAAAGCCAAGAGTGCCGGCAGCGAGTCGCTCAATGTGGGAGTGGCCGCAGCCATCACCATCAGCGAGTTCTTCCGCCGATAATAAGTTACGATATTCCTCATAGCCATGGCCAAGCAACAAGTCAAGACAACATTCTTCTGCAAGAATTGTGGCAACGAGTCACCCAAGTGGCTGGGCAAGTGCCCCGCGTGTGGCGAGTGGAACACCTATATCGAGGAGCCCAAGGCCCCCAAGTCTTCGCCGTCGATGCGTTATGCTCCGGTGGGCGACAAGGCTCATCGCACTGTTGATCCTGTCAAGATATCCGAAATCCATGCCGAGGACCAGCCGCGCATCAGCCTCCCCAGCGGCGAACTGAACCGCGTGCTCGGTGGCGGGCTTGTTCCTGGCAGCATCGTCCTGCTGGGCGGCGAACCGGGTATCGGCAAGTCGACGCTGGTGTTGCAGAATGTGTTGCGCATTCGCTCGCGCCGCGTGCTCTATGTCTCGGGCGAGGAGAGCCCACAGCAGCTGCGCATGCGTGCCGACCGCATTGCCGGTGGCCACATGGATTGTGAGTGCTATCTGCTGTGCGAGACATCGCTCGACCGAATCTTTAACAGCATCCGCTCTTTCCAGCCGGGCCTGATTATCGTCGACTCGATTCAGACCATCGCCAGCGAGCAGCTGGAGAGTGCGCCCGGCAGCGTGACCCAGGTGCGCGAGTGTGCTGCGGCCTTCCAGCGTTATGCCAAGGAGACCTACACGCCAGTCATCCTCATCGGACACATCAACAAGGAGGGTAGCATCGCCGGCCCCAAGGTACTTGAGCACATTGTGGACGCGGTGGTCCAGTTCGAGGGCGACCGCAACTACCTGTACCGCATCCTGCGGCCCATCAAGAACCGATTCGGCAACACGAGCGAGATAGGCATCTATGAGATGAAGGCCGACGGCCTGCGCGAGGTGACCAACCCCAGCGAATTGCTTCTGGGCGACCGTGATGCCTCGCTCTCGGGCACAGCCATCGGTGTAACCATCGATGGCATGAGGCCGTTCTTGATCGAGGTACAGGCCCTGGTGAGCACGGCCGCCTATGGCACCGCACAGCGCTCGGTCACCGGATTTGAGCAGCGGCGCATGAACATGCTGCTTGCCGTGCTCGAGAAGCGGCTCGGTTTCAAGTTGGCCCAGAAGGACGTCTTCCTGAACATCGTGGGCGGCATCAAGGTCAACGACCCGGCGCTCGACCTGGCCGTCATCAGTGCCATCTTGTCGTCCAATGTGGATATGGCTATTAATAATAATGTGTGCTTTGCCGGCGAGGTGGGGCTGTCGGGCGAAATCCGCCAGGTGACGCGATGTGAGCAACGCGTCACCGAGGCTCAGAAACTCGGCTTCGAGACCATCATCATTCCCAAGCAGAACCTCAAGGGCGTGAAACAGGACGGCTGGACCATCAAGGTCGTCGAGGTGTCCCGTGTCGAGGATGCCTTCCGCTACCTGTTTGGCTGACAAACAAGACACCACATCGTAATCGAGATGAAAGAGAGAAAAATCGGAATAGACATATTGAAGTTTCTGGCGGTGTTCTTCATCCTCAATTCCCACATGGGTGCCCTCTATGTCAAGTTTCCCATGCTGGCGAGTGGCGGCGCCATGGGCAACGCGCTGTTTTTCTTCTGCTCGGGTTTCACGTTGTTTCTCAAGCCGTTTGGCCGTGCCGTCGATTTCCCCAACTGGTACAAGGTGCGCATCAACCGCATCTATCCCACGGTCTTTGCCGTGGCGATTGTGCTGTGTGCCGTCTTTGATTACCGCCCCGACATCAATTATATCATCCTCTACGGGGGATTGTGGTTCGTGTCGTGCATCATGGTGTACTATGTGTTCATTTATTTCATTGGGGTATACTTCAGGAATCGGCTCAAGTGGGTGATGGCCATTGTCGCGGCGGCATTCTGCATCCTGTATTATTCACTGGACATCCGTTTCCCCTATAGCCTCTATGCCGACGATGTGATGGAACTCAAGCGATACCTTTATTTCCTGTTCATGCTCTTCGGGGCCTGGATGGGGACAATCGACACCTCGCGGCAGTCGCGACGCCAGTGGGTCAACCTGCTGCTGGCCCTGGTGAGCATCGTGGCTTTCTATGTCCTGTGTGGAGTGACCATCAGGGTCGAGAGCCTGGCTTTCTTGCACGTGTTCACCTTCGTCCCGTTGATGGCCATGTTGTATTTCCTCTATTTGTGGGCCGACGGTGACTTTGCACGCCGTCTCTATCAGAGCAGGGTGGGGCACTTCGTCATCCGCTTTGTGGGAGGCTTGTGCCTGGAGATCTATGTCATCCAGAACTGGCTGATAACCGACCGCATGAATGCCCTCTTCCCCCTGAATATCCCCATCATGTTCTGCATCATTGTTGTGGCAGGATATCTCGTCAGGTGCCTGGCGCGTTTCCTGTCCCAGACGTTCAAGGATGCCCCCTACGACTGGCGCAAGATGGTCAGTCCCTACTGATTCAAAACTCTTTGCCCGAACGGTGCTTGCAGTTTTTGCCGCAGCCGCAGCCGCAGTCACCACCGCCCTTGCTGCCCATGGTCTTGAAGACACGCCGCAGCACGTACACCAGTGCCACGGCAACGATGCCGAGCACTACTATTGTCTGTATGATTGTCGATGTTGTCATCTTTTTATGTCTTCTTGTAATGTGTGAGGCAGTGCCGTAATTCAGTTGCTGGCTTTTAATCGGCCTCAAACAAAATTTTTAATAAGGTTGGCTGCACCTCATCCATTAAAGTAAACTTTATGGCTTTCTGTTTGCATAACCTTTGTATAAAATTAATTATAATCAATTTTTCTTTTAATTTTATTTATAATTTTGTTAAATTTTTCCGTGCGCAGCACGGACACCCACGCAGGCTTGATTGATGACACGGCCTCGGTTACATCATTTTATGCCAGCATCCTAGCTATCTGGTAGAACAGGAACGATACGAGCCACGCAACCCCGGTTGTATAGACGACCTCAAACGCTACCCATTTCCAGCCTGCCTCACGCTTGATGGCGGCAAGGGCCGCAATGCACGGGAAGTAGAGCAGGATGAACAGCATGAACGAGTAGGCCACTATGCTGTCAAACACGGGCTTGCCGTCAAGCCTGGTGGCCGACTGCAACTTCTCCTTGAGCGATGTGCTCTCCTCGTCCAGGTCCGACTCGCCAGTATATAGCACACCCATCGTCGAGACGACAATCTCCTTGGCTGCGGCGCCGGTCAGAACGCTCACGCCCATCTGCCAGTTGAAGCCCAGCGGCTCGACCAACGGCTCGATGGCTTTGCCCATCTGGCCCATATAGGAATTCTCAATCTGCTCCTGCGGCGTCTGGCCATCATGGCGGGGGAAGTACCCCAGCGCCCACACGATGATTGAGGCTGCCAGGATGATGGTGGCCATCTTCTGCAAGTATTGCTTGCCCTTGCTCCACATGTGGATGACGGCATTGCGGGCCGTGGGCTGGCGGTAGGGTGGCAATTCCATGACAAACTGGCTCTTGTCGTGCTTGAGGATGGTTTTGCTCAAGACGATGGCGGTGATGGCTGCCACCACGATTCCTACGAGATAGATGCTCATCAGGATCAGTCCCTGATTGGCGGTGAAAAATGCGGCCACCAGTAGCAGGTAGGCCGGCAGGCGAGCCGAGCACGACATGAAGGGCACGGTCAGGATCGTCACCAGGCGGTCGCGCCTGTTCTCAAGAGTGCGTGTGGCCATGATGGCCGGCACACCGCAGCCAAAGCCGATGAGGTAGGGGATGAACGACTTGCCGTGCAATCCCACGCGGTGCATGATACGGTCCACGATGAATGCTGCACGCGCCATGTAGCCGCTGTCCTCGAGCAGCGATATGAAGAAGAACAGGATCAGGATCTGGGGCAGGAACACGAGCACGCCGCCCACGCCGCCGATGATGCCGTCGACAATCAGGTCGCGCAGGATGCCCTCGGGCATCGTCTGCCCAATCCATTCGCCTATCCATCCGATGCCGTTCTCAATCCATTCCTGGGGATATGCTCCTAGGGTAAATGTCGCCTCAAACATCAGCCACATCAGCACAAGCAGGATGGGCAGGGCCAGCCACCGGTTGGTCAACAGGCGGTCCAGGGTGTAGCCCGGCTTGGTCTCTCCGGTAGCGCGCTCGGGGTTGGGGGTGAGCACCTCGGCCAGCGCACCGCGCACAAATCCGTATTTCAGGTCCGTTATGATGCTGGTGATGTCATTGTTGTAGTCGCGCTCGATGCGTTTGCGCATCTCGGTGGCGGCCTTTTTCACCTGCTCGCCGCCTTCTTGACCGTCAACCAGCTGAATGGCATGCTGGTCGTTTTCAATGATCTTGAGCACAGTGTAGCGATCCAGCCCGGGACACATTTGCCCTAATTCCTTCAGGCAGTCCTCGATAAGGTTGCCGTAATTCACATTGTGGTGAAGGGTTTCTTTCTCGCTCTCGTCGATGACTTCCATCGCGGCCTCGAGCACCTCCTTGACGCCGCGACCGTTATAGGCAGTCAGCGGTATCATTCTGGCTCCCAGCAGGCGGCTCATCATTTCCACGTCGAGTTTGTCGCCGCTCTTTTCCAGCTCGTCCCACATGTTCAGGGCAATGACCATCGGGATGTTCATGTCCATGACCTGGGTCGTCAAGTACAGGTTGCGCTCCAGGTTGCCGGCATCCACGATGTTCAGGATGGCATCGGGGTGGTTGTCGCGGATGTAGGTGCGGACGTACATCTCCTCGGGCGAATACTCCGTCAGCGAGTAGGTGCCGGGCAAGTCCACGAGCTGGACCCTGCGTCCGCCGATGGTAAACCACCCCTCCTTGCTGTCAACGGTGACACCGCCATAGTTGCCCACTTTTTCCTTGGCTCCGGTCACATAGTTGAACAGCGATGTCTTGCCGCAGTTGGGATTGCCGATCAGGGCTATGCGCAGCACGTTGTCGTTGAGTGGATCAACACCTGCTACGGTGGTCTCGACCGTGCCGTTGAAGGAATCCTCCATGTCACAGAATTGTGCATCCTTGTCGGTGACTTCAATCTGGGCAGCCTCGCTGTGGCGCAACGAGATGTGCGACCCCATGATCATATATTCCACCGGATCCCTCAGGGGGGCGTTCTTCAGCACCGTCACTTGGGCGCCGCGCACAAAGCCCATCTCCAGCAGTCGCTGCCTGAAGGCCCCGTCGCCCATGACTCTCACCACCTGCACGGTCATGCCCACAGGCTCTCCATCAAGCAGGCGGTTTACATCATTATTGTGAATGTTATTGTTTTGTTCCGAATTCATATCGTGTCTGTTTTTTATTCAACCTGCAAAATTATATCATCCCTTCATGCTTTGCAATCACCTTTTTTTGGGTTTTTGCCATTTTCCGTATCCCCATTTATGGGGATAATGACTGATAACAGCGATTCTCGTCCGTCGTTTCTCATTTTGTCATGTGCACGTGTAAGCACGAAATGATAGAGTAAAAAAATCGACGTTTACAGTTCCCTGTTTAACCCTGAACAGGACCGAAAATCTTAATAAAGGTTAAATAAAGACTTTTGATTAAACTTTTTCCGTTTTAGGCAGTCAATAAAGTGACTTCGATGAAGAAAAGAATGCTTCAAACGAATAAAACTGACTTTTTCATAATAATAAAACACTTCAACCTTGTGTCAAACTGCTGACGAAGCATCACGCGACACGGAACATATAGGTCCCGATCGACTGTCTATAGTCTCGGGACTTTTGTTTTTTACCATCGGTGCCGAGATTACATCTTCAGGTAGAATGCTCCGGTCAGGGCGACATACTCGCTGGTGAAGTTTCCGTCACGACGGGCAATGGTCAATGTGTCTTCACGGTAGGGCATCTCGCGGCGCGACAGCAGCCACAGGGTGCGTTTGGGTGGTGCCCCCTCGACGGAGATGACGCGCGTCATGCGACGTATCGGTAGCGAGGCGAAGGCTGCCGCCTCCTGGATCTCACCCTCGGCATCGCTGGGTGTGATGATGGCCAGGGCGCCAGCGTCGTTCAGCAGGCGTGTTGCGCCCTCGATGAGTTGTCGGTAGGAGAGTGTGGCGGTGTGGCGTGCAGTGATGCGGGCCTCGCCCGATGGCAACACACCGTTGGTAAAGTAGGGTGGGTTAGAGACAACAAGGTCATAGCCTGAATCGTCGCTGCAGGCCATGTCGTTGAAATCCCCTTCAATGGCAGTCAGCCGTTCACTCCACGGCGACCGCCCGAAATTGATGGCGGCTTCCTCGATGGAGTCATGGTCGATATCGATGGCATCTATCCTGGCCGAGCCGTTGCGTTGTGCAACCATCAGGGCAATCACACCACAGCCGGTACCCACATCGAGCACCCTTGCAACTCCGTCGACTGGACACCAGGCACCCAGCAGGACACCATCGGTGCCAACCTTCATGGCCGTGCGGTCGTTGACCACGGCAAACTGTTTGAACCTGAATACTCGTTCCCGTCCCATAATCGGCGACAAAATTAATCATTTTTTGTGAATAATCTACACGACAGGCGTGGTCGCTTTGGCATGCTTTTTGCTATGGCTACAGGGGCTTTTGAGGCCTTAAAGAATGCCTTTTAGCATTTTTTTACTGAAAAAAGTGGCATCGGTATTCAATTCCTTTATAACTTGCAACACTTTTTTAAAGACATCTTAAACTTTTCTAAAAGTTTGAGGTCTAAATGACAAAGAAATTGAATTAATGAATTTTTAAAACGTAAAGATTATGAAGTACCGTATTTTAACGTTGTTAGGACTGCTGGCCCTCAGCGCTGGCCCGCTCCTTCAAGCACAGGACTATGATGACATCTATTACGATGCATCCAAGTCGACGACTTCCACGACCAAGACCAAGGTCGTGAAGCCGGCCAAGACTATTGCTGTCTATGGCGATGTGCCCGATACCTATAAGGTGGCTGCACAGAGCAACTATCGCCTTGAGCGTGATGAGGATGAGTACAATCGTCATGGCGCTTACGACCCTCAGTATGAGGTGGATATCAATGGCGATACACTCTATTTAGACTCTCTCTATCTTGAAGACGAGGCGTTTGCCAACACGCATCGCATCGAGCGTTTCTACAATCCCGACATTGTGATTCTCAGTAGTGACGATGAACTGGTAGAACTCTATTACGACGAGTCTCCTTCAATCAACCTGGTCATCGGTAGCGATTGGGGCTACAACTACGGCATGTATGGCTACGGCGCCTCCTATTATCCCTGGTACACCGGCTGGTATAACCCCTGGTACAGTCCCTACTACAATTCTTATTATTGGGACTGGTATGATCCCTGGATCTCCACCTTCTCGGCATGGCATTATGGCTGGTACAGGCCTTACTGGTATCACTCATGGCACGGTCCGTCGTTGTGGGGATGGAATTATTGGGGACATCACTATTGGGGACACAATTACCCATGGTATAACGGTGGCTGGTATAATGGCGGAGGCGGACTCAGCGGAAATCGTCCTCACTATGGATATGACGGTACCGGCAAGCCAGGTCGTCGTGCAGGACTGGCAACCAACCGCAACGGTCGTGACCGCGTGTCAACGTCCACGACAAGCCGCAACGGTAACAACCGTGCAGGCTATGGTGGCACGTCAACCACTCGCAGCCGTAGTGGCATGGCTACTGGCCGCACCGGTGGCAACATGGGCTCCCGCGGCAATAGCGGCGTGACGACGCGCAATGCGCCCAGCACCGGCGGCTACAGCAGCGGACGATCAGGCTCTGGACGCAGCTACAGCGGTGGTTCAGGCAGCTACAGCGGTGGCAGCCGTTCGAGCGGCGGTAGCTACAGTAGCGGTGGCAGCCGTTCAAGCGGCGGTAGCTACAGTAGCGGTAGCAGCGGCCGTTCAGGTGGCGGTAGCTACAGTAGCGGTAGCAGCGGCCGTTCAGGTGGCGGTTCGTCAGGCGGTTCGTCGGGCGGTGGTGGTCGTCGTCGCTAATCGGCAAAAGCCTTTTTCCACATGCACACACACTTTACACTAGAGATTTATTGTACAACATTATTTAAACTCTAAACCGTTTGAAAAATGAAGAAGAAAGTTTTTGCCTTGCTCTTGTGCGGCATCCCTCTATTGATAAATGCTCAGGACGCTTTTGATGTCCTGCAGATGTCTCAGACCGAGCTGCGTGGTACTTCACGCTTCCAGTCGATGGCTGGTGCCTTTGGCGCCCTGGGTGGAGATCTGTCGACGCTTACCCAGAATCCTGCGGGCATCGGTGTCTATCGCAGCTCTGACCTGGGTATAACCTTCAGTCTCGACTTCAACAGCACCAAGGCTGGCGTTGACAAGCTCAACGAGACCAAATTCAATGTCAACAACGTGGGCTATGTGGGGTCTATCCGCCTCAATTCCGAGTCGGTTCCCAACCTGAACTTCGGTTTTACCTACAACCGCTTGCAGTCGTTCAACCGCCACTACATCGGCGGTGTGGGCAGTATTCCCACTTCGATGAGTAACTTTATCGCCGACGAGTTTGTCAATATGCCGGGCTACTCCGAGCGTGACCTCTACTGGACCGATGACTTCAATCCCTACTTTGACGGCTACGCTCCCTGGGCAGCAGTGACGACCTACGACATGAAGACCAACAACGGTGGCTACGTGGGCATCATCAATGCCAACAACGACTACATGCAGGGCCTGTTTGGCCAGGGCACTAGGGGCGATGCCTACTACGAGGTGGACGAGCGCGGTCATGCCGACGAATACAACATCGCCTTCGGCGGTAATATCGCCAACAAGCTCTACTTCGGCCTTGACTTCGGAATCCTTGACCTGGATTACAGGAGTTTCCAGTCCTACGAGGAGGACCTGACCAATGCCTACGTCATGGCTGATGACGGTGATCTGCTGTTAAGCCCCATCGTCAACGACAACACGCGTGCCGACTGGGGGCTCTACAACCACCTGCACTCCGAGGGTACAGGTGTCAACTTCAAGCTGGGACTCATCTGGCGTCCCGTTCAGGCACTGCGCATTGGAGCCGCCTTCCACACGCCCACCTACTATGACATGCGTGACACCTACTATGTGAACGCATCGCTCAAGGCCTATCAGGACGGCAACATGCTCTACAGTGCCCACAAGGGCAGCAACGACGGTTATGACTATTCCAGCACCTACACCATCAAGACGCCCTGGCACTTCATGGGCAGCGTGGCTGGTGTGATTGGCACCAGTGGCATCGTCAGCCTCGACTATGAGTATGTAGCTAACGAGACGATGCGCATCGGCGATGACCGCAACAACGACTATCCTGATGTGACCGATAACGTGAAGAACTACTTCAAGCCTTCCCACATCATACGCATCGGTGGCGAGTATCGCCTCAATCCCAACTGGAGCCTGCGTGCCGGCTACAGCTACAAGACCACCCAGGTCGAGAAGGGTGTTGATAACTATGACTACAATATTGCCACCGTGGGCACCAATCCTGCCTACCAGTATGACAATTCGGTCCAGAACATCACCTGTGGTGTGGGTTATCGCTACAAGAAGTTCTACACCGACCTGGCCTATGTGCACAAGATCCGCACGAGCGTCTACAATGCCTTCTCGCCCATCAACGACCAGTATGGCTATGAGCCTAACGTCAGTGCCGACGTCAAGGATCACAACAACCGCTTCTCGCTCACCCTGGGCATGAGATTCTAAGAAGTTTCGAATATTATCCGGAAAGTTACGTTTATAAAATTCATTAAATGAACGTCTGGCGATGCGCTGTGAATGCGTGTCGCCAGATTGTTTTTTTGATGAAAATAAATCACCGAGACTTCAGGCCCGCAGAGGCTTATTTGCCGGCCTGTATGTCTGGGAACAGCTCGTCCAGAGCGTTCTGGAACGCAATGAGTTGCTGCTTGATGTCCTTGAGCTGTTCAATGGCTTCATAGCGCTTGTCCACACCGTCGCGGTTGTGGCGTATCTGTGCCTGGGCCGCATCGAGCTTGAGGCCTTTCTCCTTGACCAGGTAGTAGACCTTGCTGATGATCTCGATGTCATTGGGCGTGTAGTAACGGATGTTCTTCTTGTTGCGCTTGGGGCGGATGATGGTGAATTGCGACTCCCAGTAGCGCAACGTGGATTCGGGGATACCCAGAATCTCTGAAACGTCGCCTATCTTATAGAATTTTTTGTCCAGTTCTTGCATGGTCTTGCACAGATTGATAGAATTGTTTACCTTTGCAGGTTGATATTAACTGCGCAAAGGTAAACATTTAGTTTAGACTTTGCAATAAACATGGAACATTTATAATAAATTAAGATAAAAAGATTATGCTCACAGCAAGAGAAATCCGAGAGACGTTCAAGCGTTACTTCCAGGAGCAGCAGCACCACATTGTGCCTTCGGCTCCCATGGTAATCAAGGACGATCCCACCCTCATGTTTACCAATGCAGGTATGAACCAGTTCAAGGACATCATTTTGGGCAACAAGCAGGCCCAGTGGAAACGTGTCGCCGACTCCCAAAAGTGCCTCCGCGTCAGCGGCAAGCACAACGACCTCGAGGAGGTGGGTCACGATACCTACCACCACACGATGTTTGAGATGCTGGGTAACTGGTCCTTCGGTGACTATTTCAAGCATGAGGCCATCGACTGGGCTTGGGACCTGTTGGTCAATAAGTTCAAGATTGACCCCAAGCTGCTCTACGCCACTGTCTTTGAAGGCGATGAGCGCAACGGATTGGAACGCGACAACGAGGCTGCGGGTTTCTGGGAGGCTCATCTTCCCAAGGATCACATCATCAACGGCAATGCTCATGACAACTTCTGGGAAATGGGCGATACCGGTCCCTGTGGTCCCTGCAGCGAGATTCACATCGACCTGCGTAGCGACGAGGAAAAGGCTGCCGTGCCTGGAGCCGAACTCGTCAACAAGGACAATCCCCAGGTGATTGAGATCTGGAACCTCGTGTTCATGCAGTATAACCGCAAGGCCGACGGCTCACTCGAGCCGCTCCCCAACAGGGTGATCGATACCGGCATGGGACTCGAGCGCCTGTGCATGGTGCTCCAGGGCAAGAAATCCAATTATGACACCGACGTCTTCCAGCCGCTGATTGGCAAGCTGGGCGAGATGTGCGGCAAGAAGTATGGCGACAACAAGGACGTTGACATCGCCATGCGCGTCATCGCCGACCACGTGCGCACCATTTCCTTCTCGGTAGCCGACGGACAGCTGCCCGGCAATGCCAAGGCTGGCTACGTCATCCGCCGCATCCTGCGCCGTGCCGTGCGTTATGGCTACACGTTCCTCGGATTCCGCGAGGCCTTCATGTATCGTCTCATCGACACCCTCATCGAGGGCATGGGTGAGGCTTATCCCGAAATAGCCGCACAGGCCGACCTCATCAAGCATGTCACCAAGGAGGAGGAAGATGCCTTCTTGCGTACCCTGGAGACGGGTATGAAGCTTATCGAGAAGGTCATTGCCGATACCAAGGCTGCTGGCAAGACCGTGGTCGATGGCAAGGAGGCTTTCACGCTCTATGACACCTTCGGCTTCCCCCTCGATCTTACCGAGCTCATCCTGCGCGAGAACGGCATGACCGTCAACGAGGAGGAATTCAACGTCGAGATGCAGAAGCAGAAACAGCGTGCCCGCAATGCCGCTGCTGTCGAGGCCACCGACTGGGTGGAGCTCAAGGACGGTGTGACCCAGTTTGTGGGCTACGACCTCACCGAGTGTGACGTCAACATCCTGCGCTACCGCAAGGTGACCCAGAAGAACAAGTCATTCTATCAACTGGTGCTCGACCGCACGCCCTTCTATGCCGAGATGGGTGGCCAGGTGGGCGACCGTGGCACGCTCACTCTGGGCGACGAAGTCATCGAGGTGACCGACACCAAGCGCGAGAACAATCTGCCGGTTCACATCACGGCCAAGTTACCCAGCGATGTCAATGCCACCCTGCATGCCGCCATCGACGTTGATGCCCGTCATGCCACCGAGTGCAACCACACGGCAACCCACCTGCTCCATGCCGCCCTGCGCCAAGTGCTGGGAACCCATGTCGAGCAGAAAGGCTCCTATGTCGATCCGGTTTCGCTCCGCTTCGACTTCTCTCACTTCCGCAAGGTTACACCCGAGGAGATTCGTCAAGTCGAGCATCTCACTAACCAGATGATACGCAGTTCCATCAGCCGCGAGGAATACCGTGATATGCCCATCGGCCAGGCTCGCCAGATGGGTGCCATGGCACTCTTCGGTGAGAAATACGGTGACAGTGTGCGCGTCATCAAGTATGGTGACTCGGTTGAGTTGTGTGGTGGTACCCATGTGCCCAACACTGGCAACATCGGCATGGTGCGCATCGTCAGCGAGAGCAGCATCGCAGCCGGCATTCGCCGCATCGAGGCCGTTACCGGTGAACGTGTCGAGGAAATGATTGACACCGTTCAGGATACCCTGGGACATATCAAGGAGATGCTCAACAATGCCCCTGACGCCATTGCCGCATTGCAGAAGTCTCTCAACGAGAATGCCGACCTCAAGAAGCAGGTCGACGACTTCATGAAGCAGCGCATCGCTATCCTCTCCAAGCAACTCGTGGCCGAGGCCAAGCAGGAGAACGGCATTAATCTCATCGCCCTCACGGGTGAGCGAATCCCCGATGTTGTCAAGGGTGTGGCCCTTGCCATCAAGGCCGATTGCCCGACAGCTACTGCCTTCCTGGCTGCAACCGAGTACGAGGGCAAGCCCATGCTCACGGTCATGCTCAGCGAGGACATCGTCAAGAGCGGCAAGAATGCCGGCAATATCGTGCGTGGCGCAGCCAAGTGCATCCAGGGAGGCGGCGGTGGTCAGCCCCACTTCGCCCAGGCCGGAGGCCGCAATCCTCAGGGACTTGAGGATGCCATGCTGGCCATGCATGAAGCCTTGTTACAGTAAACATCATTTTGAGGCTGTGTCATAAATCAAGCCTGCATGGGTGTCCATGCTGCGCACGGAAAAATCTAACAAAATTATAATTAAAATAAAAATTGATTTTGCTTAATTTTTATACATAATTTTGTTAAATTTTTCGGCCGTTAGGCCGATTAAAAGCCAGCAACTGATTTATGGCATAGCCTCTTCATCTTTCTCATGTTATCACCGTCATCATGGATTATTTATTGCTTCTGGTCGGCCTTGGCTTGCTCTTGCTGGCCGCTAACTATCTTGTGGACTCGTCGGTAGCCATCGCACAGCGGGCCAAGATTTCCAATTTTATCATCGGACTCACGATTGTGGGCATCGGCACGAGTGCTCCCGAACTCTTTGTCTCTGTTTCGTCGGCCCTCAGCAACAGCGGCGACATCGCCATGGGTAACGTCATCGGCTCCAACATTGCCAACGTGCTGCTCATCCTGGGTGTGACGGCAATGATCTTCCCGTTCGACATCGAGCGTCTTCAGCGCCATCGCGATATCCCGTTCTTGATCATTGCAACGATATTTGTCGCTCTCATCGCCAACGACTCCATTGTCCCCGGCATCAAGGAAAACACGCTCAGCCGGCTCGACGGTATCGTCCTGCTCGTCTGCTTCATTGCCTACATGTGCTGGGTGATTGTCCAGAAGGGCAAGAATCCCAAGCAGGCCATCGAGGATGCCGACGAGGAAGCCAAGTCTTCGCTTGCTGGCAAGAATCCGTGGCTCCTTTGGGGCATAGCGATCGTGTCGCTGGTAGTGCTCATCTTCGGCGGAAACCTCTTCCTTGATAGTGCCAAGAATCTGGCTCGCGCCTGGGGCATGAGCGAGGCTGTTATCGCTATCACTATTGTCGCCGTGGGCACCTCGCTGCCCGAGCTGGTCACTGCCGTCATTGCTGCCACCAAGAAGAACCCCCAGCTCGCTCTGGGCAACGTCATCGGCAGCAATCTGTTTAACCTGATGTTCATCCTCGGCACCGCATCCACCGTCAAGCCTCTCACGCTTGTCGACATCAACCTCTGGGACTACGCGGTGATGCTCGTGGCCGCCATCATGCTCTTCATGGTGGTGCTCACCTTCAAGAAAGACAAGTTTGACCGCATCGAGGGCGTCCTCTTCTTTGGCGCCTACATCGCCTACACGGTCTACTTGCTCCTCCGTTAAACCTGGCATGACTTTCAGTGTCTTATAGTAGTATTTCATTAATCAATCCGTCCTGATATGAACAATTGCATGAGATCGATATCGCTGCTGTGCTGCTCCGCCCTGGCGCTGACGGTTCTGGCACAAGCCAAGGTGGACACCCGTGTTCACATCCTTGACAACAATGTGCGCTCGCTCAAGGTGAGCCTGGCCAGCAACATGTACATCCCTCCCGTGCTCATGATGGACAGTGACGACTGCTTGATCGTCAACTTCGATTATCTGGACTACGACGTGCATTATCTGCGCTATAGCGTCACCCATTGCAATGCCGACTGGCAGCCGTCACAACTGGTCGAGAGCGAGTATGTGAGTGGCTTCAACTATGCCGACATCGACGATTATGCGCCCAGCGAGGCCACCTTTGTCCACTACTATAACTACCAGTTCTCGCTTCCCAACCCCGACATGCAATTCCTGGTGAGTGGCAATTATCTGCTGTCGGTCTACGAACAGGACAATCCCCAGCAGATTCTGTTCCAGACTCGTTTCTCGGTTTGTGAGAGCAAGGTAGGAGTCTATCCTCAAGTCACCTCGCGCACCGACGTTGAGTACAACAACCGCTACCAGCAGCTGTCGTTCGACGTCAAGTACAAGCCCGGTCAGATCAGGGACCCCTATGGCGAATTGCGCTGTGTAGTCTCTCAGAACTCCCGCACCGACAACGCCGTCATGGTCACCCGCCCCTCTATGGTGGGTGTGGACCATGTCACCTTTGAGCACAATCGTGACCTGATTTTCCCGGCGGGCAATGAGTTCAGGCGATTTGAGACCGTCAACGCCCACAACATCAACATGGGTGTTCAGTCCATTCGTTACTATGAACCGATGTATCACGCGACACTCATGGTCGACGAGCCGCGCAACCAGATTCAGTACCTCTACGACAGGACGCAGTTTGGCCGTTTCACCATACGTAATGCCGAGACGCGTGGCGAGAGTGATGTCGAGGCCGACTACATGATCACTCACTTTGCTCTCGATGCCGGCGGGCAGCTCAATGGTGGCACCCTGTGGCTCTACGGCGAGTTCATCGAGGGCTATCCGGCATCTCAGGCCATGATGAAGTATGATGATGCCACCGGACTTTACATCGCCGACCTGCTCCTCAAGCAGGGAGCCTATAACTATCTATATCTCTGGATTCCCGATGGCACCTCGGTTGGCCAGACATCACGCATCGAGGGCGACCACTACGAGACTGTCAACGAGTATCTGGTCATGGTCTACGACCGTCCTATGGGCGAGCGTTACGATCATCTGGTGGGCTACGGCGTCGCCTACTCTGGCAAATAATGTCCACCGATGGCCATGTGAATGCTCATTCTGTTGAAAAACAAGACGTTGCCAAATAAGCAGGAGTTGATGAGCATTGTTTTCAGCTCATCCGAGTCTTGTAGTCAAGGTAATCAAACTCCCGTAGCACTTCTACGCTGCCGTCCATGCGCTTGAACAGGATGGACGGGTGCTGGATGCCGTTAAACATGTTGGTCTTGACCGTCGTGTAGTGGTTCATGTCTTCAAAGGTGATGCGGTCACCCCGTTTTAACGGTTTCTCAAAGCTCCAGTCGCCCACATAGTCGCCACTCAGGCACGAGTTGCCTCCCATGCGATAGGTAGGCTTTGACTGGTCAACTTCTTCTAGGGCCTGACTGATCTTGGGCTTATACGGCATCTCCAGGCAGTCAGGCATGTGGCATGCAAACGACACGTCAACGATTGCTGTGCTGATGCCGCTGTTGCTCACAACGTCAACCACCGTCGCCTCAAGGTCTCCAGTCTGCCAGCACCAGGCACTGCCTGGTTCAAGAATGAGCTGCAGGTTTGGGTAGGCCCCCTGGAATGCGCCGAGCACCTGCTCCAGGTGGCCGATGTTGTAGCCCTCTCGTGTCATCAGGTGGCCGCCGCCCATGTTCAGCCACTTGAGCCGGGGCAGGTACTGGCCGAACTGTTGCTTCAGTGCCAGCAGTACTTTCTCAAGGTCAAAGCTGCTGCTCTCACACAGGGCATGGAAATGGAATCCTTCAATCCCTTCGGGCAATTCCTTCAGGTCACTGGCCAGCACGCCAAACCGTGATCCGGGGCAGCACGGGTTATAGATGTCAGTCTCGATGACTGAGCACATCGGGTTAACGCGCAGGCCGCAGCTCACCCTCTCGCCAGGCCAGTCGGCATTGTGCTGGTTTACCTTGTCGGCAAAGCGCTTGTACTGCTCAATCGAGTTAAACGTGATATGTGAGCTGCCCGCGATATAGGCATCGATGGTCTCGTCGGTATAGGCGGGACAATAAGTGTGGGTGCGGCACTTCAACTCGTCGTTGGCCAGCAGCATCTCATTGACCGAACTCGCGGTCGACTCGATCCCGTATTCCCTGAACACGTCAAACGTCCTCCACAGCGCATTGGCCTTGAAGGCCATGATGATGTCCACACCTGTGCGCCGGGCCACACCCGTAATCAGTTCGATATTGCGGCGCAACTTTTCTTCATACACGATATAGTATGGTGTCTTGTACTCTTCCATTGCTCTTGTGCTGGTGGTTATAGAATTTCAAATTTTGCAAACTTCAGTAGCAGCTTGCGCCTCTGGCCGTCATAGAAGTCGACGTCAATCTTGGCATCGCTGCCACTAGTGTCGATTTCGGCCACTGCACCGCGGCCAAATCGTTGATGCAGTATCTCGCTGCCCACGTGAAGCTCATCGGCCGTATGCAGGACAAAGTTACCGTTTGTCGTGCCAGCAGGCGGGGTAGGGGCGACTGGCCTTGATGGCCCGCTTGGCTGCTTCCGGGGCTCAGCGTTTCGCGGCCCGCTTGGCGGCGCAATCGGCGGTGGTGCCTGTTTCGTGCTTCTTGGCCGTGCCATGGAATCGTCATCCCAGTCATTCCAGCGGCTGCGCTTGCGTGAGGGTGCAGGTGTTGAGCTGGTACTGCCCATCATCAGGAACTCGGGTGCGATGTCTCGCAGGAATCGGCTCATCACGCAGGTCTTGGTCTGTCCGTTGTGATACCGTGAAGTGGCATAAGTTATCACACAGTTCACCTCGGCGCGGGTTATGGCAACGTAGAGCAACCGCCGCTCTTCTTCAATCTGGTATAGCGAGTCCATGCTCATCGCGCTGGGAAACAGGTCTTCCTCGACCCCCACGATGATGACGTTGCGAAATTCAAGGCCCTTGGCGGCATGGACGGTCATCAACGTGACTTTCTCCCCGTCGGGGTCGGTCATGTCTTGATCGGTCAGCAATGATGTCTCGGCCAGGAAATCGCCTATCTGGTAATGTTCGTCTCCGCTTTCTTCTTTGCCTTGCTGGAAGTCGCTTACGGCATTCAGCAACTCATCCAGGTTCTCGATGCGGCTGATGTTTTCAAGCGTGTTGTCACCCATGAGCACACTCTTGAGTCCTGTTCTGCGTATGGTCTCCTCAGCCATCGCTACGGCATCGGTGCCGTTCTGATTAAGCTCTATCAGCCCTCGCATCAGTGTAGCAAAAGCCTCCAGCTTGGACTGAGTGCCACGGTTGACGTTGAGCCCGTATTGCTCGATATTGTTGATGACCTGCCAGGCGCTCACTCCGTTTTGGGTTGCACAGTGATTGATCTTTCCCACGGTAGTGTCGCCGATACCACGAGCGGGGTAGTTCACAACGCGTCGCAGTGCCTCGTCGTCGTCAGGATTGATGACGAGCCTGAAGTAGCATATGGCATCCTTCACCTCCTTGCGCTGGTAGAACGACAGTCCGCCGTAGATGCGGTATGGGATTGCGCTGCGCATGTTGCCGTGTTTGTCACGGCGGCCGCCGTTGCTTAGCGCTTCCTCAAGCAGTCGTGATTGGGCATTGGTGCGGTACAGTATCGCATAGTCTTCGTAGCTGTCCCCCTGACGGGCCTTGAGTGCGGCAATCTGGTTGGCAACGACATAGGCTTCCTCATAGTCGCTGTAGCACTGGATGACCGGAATCCGGTCGCCCACCTGGTTCTTGCTGAACAGGTGTTTGGCAATCTGACCGCGGTTCTTCTCAATCAGACTGTTAGCCGCGTCGGTGATGGTCTGAGTAGAGCGATAGTTGCGCTCTAGCTTGAATGTCTTGATGTCGGGATAAAACTTCTGCAGCCTCAGGATGTTCTCAATGTTGGCACCGCGGAAGCTGTAGATGCTCTGGGCGTCATCGCCCACCACACACAGCATGTTGTACCGTTTGCTCAGCTGGTGCACAATCAGGTGTTGCGAGAAGTTGGTGTCCTGGTACTCGTCGACGAGGATGTAGCGGAAGAACTCCTGATACCGCTCCA
Organism: uncultured Prevotellaceae bacterium; assembly: GCA_946409635.1. Lineage (GTDB taxonomy): Bacteria > Bacteroidota > Bacteroidia > Bacteroidales > Muribaculaceae > Sodaliphilus. Next base: position 53,759 of record CAMJXD010000008.1, on the reverse strand, counting down.
GCACATCTTTATGGTCACGCAGCAGGATGTTGGTATACAGCAGCAGGTCATCAAAGTCCATTGCACTCGCGATGCGGCAGCGGTTCCAGTAATGCCTGTAGATGCTCACGGTCTCGGGCCGTTGGGCATCACGGTCGGCGTTAAGCAAGCCCTGGTTGCGGGCATAATCGTCGGGTGTGATCAGCGCATTCTTGGCATTGCTGATCTGATTCTGTATCGTGGCGGGCTTGTATACCTTGTCGTCCAGGCCCATGTCCTTGATGATGAGCTTGATGAGCGACCGGGAGTCGCTCTGGTCATAGATGGTGAAATCACTCTTGAAGCCTATGCGCTCGGCATTGCGGCGCAGCAAGCGGGAGAAAATCGAGTGAAACGTGCCCATCCACAGCTGTGCCGCCACCTCGGGACCCGCCAGTGGCTCAATGCGCTCGCGCATCTCGCGCGCTGCCTTGTTGGTAAACGTCAGTGCCATGATGCGCCACGGCTCGTAGCCCAGTGCAAGCAGGTGCACAATCTTATAGGTGAGCACGCGCGTCTTGCCCGAGCCCGCGCCGGCAATCACCAGTTGCGGCCCGTCGCAATACTCGACTGCAGCGCGTTGCTGCTCGTTCAATTTCTCCAGATAATCCTCTTTCATGGTCACAAAAATACTATTTTTTCTTGGGTTATAATTCGGAATAGTGGGGGATTTGTTCCAAGAAGCTGTAGCTGTTGTTGTCGTAGTCAATCTGGCAGCAATAGTGCTCCAGACCGTTGCTCACGATCAGGTACTTGGCATGCAAGACCATATTATAGCGAACTATCTGGTCAAACGTCTTCTGCGTCACCTGTATGCTCGGGGCCTTATATTCCACGATGACCAGCGGAGCTCCCGTGCGGTCGGCCACAATTGTGTCGCAGCGGCGGGCGATGCCGTTCTGCGACAGCGACACCTCGTTGCCCATCAGTGCAGCAGGAAACTCCCTGTCGGTGATGAGCCACTCCACAAAGTGCTGGCGCACCCATTCCTCGGGCGTCAAGGCCACCCACCGTTCACGCAGCCGGTCCCAGATGGCCCACGACGAGCCGTCCTCCCGCTTCTTCACCTTAAAGGCATATTCCGGCAAATTCAACTCCACCATTGTGATCTCTGATTTTTCGTGTACAAATATAGTCATTTTTCCCGAGAATATGGTATACTGGCGCCTAGTTAATAACAAGTATGGCCGAATTTAACTCCGAAAAGGCCCTTGGCTGGGGCAGCGACAACCGCTTCTACGGTTTCTCTGTCCGCGACGTGAAGGTATAATAGGGCGGGCATTTCTTAGTGGATTATAACACTGTGACACGCGACGGCATGTTTATAATGCCATTTGTCGCTTGTATGGTCATGCGTAATGAGAAAAATGATGTAAATTTGTGCCATTGAATTATTATGATGTCTATGAAACAGATTTTACTTATTGTCACTGCTGTCTTTATCTCAGTCGAGGTAATGGCCCAGAAGTTTGAGGACTATTTTGATGGTCGCACACTGCGCCTTGACTATGTGTTTGCCGGCAACCATGACAGCCAGCAGATATATCTGGAGCAGATGTATGTCACCCCACAGTGGGCAGGGCGACGGAGCCGCCTGGCCGATGTGCCGCTCAAGGGCAATGGACAGATACAGGTCAAGGATCATACAACAGGCCAGCTGATGTTTGTCCACACCTTCTCAACGCTGTTCCAGGAGTGGCTGGCGACCGAGGAGGCCACCCGGGTCAGCAAGGCTTTTGCCACAAGTTACAACGTGCCCATGCCTAAGCAGACGGTGGACATAACTGTCTCGCTGCTTGACTTCCACGGTAAGGAAGTGACCAGCCTGACCCACACGGTTGATCCTGCCGACATCCTTATCCGGCAGCTGGGCGATAACGGCATCCCTTGTTATTACATCTGGAAAGGTAAAACACTGCCCATTCAAGAGAAGACGGCCGATCAACCCGGCAGGCGTGACTACACGCCCACCGATGGCCCGCTCGATGGCCAGCCCGACATCACCCAGTGTATCGACCTGGCCATCGTCGCCGAGGGATACACCCGAGCCCAGATGGGCAAGTTCTACAGCGACTGCCAGCGTGTGGTCGATGCCCTGTTTGCCCACGAGCCGTTTACCTCGTTGAAGGACCGCTTCAATGTCGTTGCCGTCGCAGCCGAGTCTCTCACCAGCGGCCCCAGCGTGCCCCATCTGGGCCGTTGGAGCAACACGCCCGTCGGCACCCACTACGACACTTTCTACAGCGACCGCTACCTGATGACTCAAGACATCCATCGCCTGTACGATGTGCTGTCGGGGATCCCCTTCGAGCACATCATTGTGCTGGTCAATAGCGACACCTATGGCGGCGGTGGCATCTACAACCAGTTGACGGTTACCACCAGCGATCACCCCACATTCCATCAGGTACTCGTCCATGAATTTGGTCATGCCTATGCTGGACTGGGCGATGAGTATTTCTATGATGACGCCTACGAGTCGATGTATCCAGCCGACACTGAGCCCTGGGAGCCTAACTTGACGACATTGGTCAATTTCCAGAGCAAGTGGGCCGATATGTTGCCTAAGGGAACTCCCGTCCCGACGCCTGCCGATCCCAAGGTACCCAACTACCGCAAGATAACTAACGACAAGGAACAGCGCCTGCTCGATGCTGCCACCCAGCGCGTGGGCGTGTTCGAGGGTGGGGGATACCAGTCGAGGGGTGTGTACCGTCCTGCTCAAGAGTGTCGCATGAAGGTCAATGAAGTGACAAAATTCTGCCCCGTGTGCTCTCGCGCAATCCAGCGCATCACCGACTTCTATACGAGTCATTGATGGCGGCAGTGCGGGTTAATGGTTGCTCTTGGTGCTTGTCATCAGGGAACACGGTTATGTAGCACTGGGTGCAATTTTGCGTTTAACATTTTGTTAACACTTCCGCTCCTCCTGTTTAATTAGATGACACCAATAATCATCGTTGATAATCAGTAGATTGACAAAATCATGACTGCTACATACCGATAGCCTTTTGACGGCTGAAAACTATTTACTATCTTTGCACTGTTCAATACACTACAAGATGGCAGTAAAACGAGAATCAATCACTTTCAACAGCTTGACCAAGGAAATTAAGGCTGGATCATTCAGGCCTATCTATGTCCTGCAAGGCGAGGAACCTTACTTCATTGACCGGTTGCAGCAACTTGTCATCGATACAGCGCTCACCGAGGATCAGCGCGATTTCAATCTGTCGCTGTACTACGGCAATACGGCCAATGTGCGTGAGGTAATCAGCGCCTGCAGGCAGTATCCGGCATTCTCACAATATAAAGTCGTGGTCCTGCGTGAGGCACAGCTCATTCCCAAACAGCCGGGCCACAAGGATGACCTGGACCTCTTGGCGTCCTATGCTGAGAAGCCCTTGAACTCAACAATCCTGGTCATCTGTCACAAGGGCGCATCACTCAAGAGCAAGAGCTTCGCTGCGGCCTTGAAGGATTACAAGACGGGGGTGGTGTTCAGTTCCAACAAGGTGCGTGAAGGCCGCGACCTGGAAGCGATGATTGTCAATTATGCTAATTCCTTGGGATGCAATATCGACAGCAAGGCCACCAGCATGCTGGCCGATCACATCGGCACCGATATCAGCAGGCAGTTCAGTGAACTGGACAAACTGGCTATCCTTTCCGAGGACAAGAACATAACTCCGTTGCTCATCGAGCGCAATGTGGGAATCAGCAAGGACTTTAACAACTTTGAGCTTGAGGATGCCTTGGCTCGTCGTGATGCCCTCAAGGCTTTCAGGATTGTCGACTATTTTGAGCGAAATCCCAAGAACAACCCGTCGATGCAGGTCGTGGCCATGTTGTCGTCGTTCTTTTCTAACACGTTGATAACGTCCACGGCACGCGACAAGTCGCCTGATGCCATCATGACCCTCGTGGGCGCGTCAAGTCCCTGGCGAGCCCGCAAGTTCATTGATGCAGCCCGTGTCTACAATACACGTTCGCTGGTCAACATCATCGGCTATCTCAGGGAGTGTGATACCCGCAGCAAGGGTATCGGTTCTCGTCAAGACCAGTATGCGTTGCTCAAGGAACTGGTATATAAAATCCTTCATGCCTGATACTTGGGTGGCAGGGTTGCAACCAGTACCGAATCGCTCTATTGTTTCCGTATTTTCGGTAATTATGGCACGACAATAGTGGTCGAATGTCGATTATTGATTATTTTTGTAACCTTATTATTAAATGAAGAGGCTATTATGAAACGATTGTACTTGTTGTTGATCTGCTTGATAACGTTAGGTATCTTCTCGTCCAAAGCCACAACCAAGTATTTGGGTGGGGATATCTCTTTGTTGACCAAGTATGAGGAGAAAGGGGCCATTTACTATAATGAGAATGGCGTCAGAATAACCAATATGCTGGGCTACCTTAGGGCCACCGGCATGAATGCCATGCGTGTCAGGCTGTTCGTTGATCCGTCAAAGGCCAACGCTGAAGACCAGGGTGAGGGCGTATGCCAAGATCTGCCTTACGTGTTGGCATTGGGCAAGCGCATCAAGGATGCTGGCTTTGACCTGTTGCTGGATATCCATTACAGCGACACATGGACCGATCCAGGACAGCATTCTACTCCATCGTCATGGACCGTGACAACAGCCTTGGCCGACAGCGTTTATGGCTACACCAAGCGGGTGCTCCATGCAATGATGAATGCTGGTGCCACACCCGACTTGATCCAGGTGGGGAATGAGGTGACCTACGGCATGCTTTGGCCAACAGGCCATTGCTATCCTAACGGTGGTGACAACAATGGTGGCACGTTCCAGCAGTTTGCGACCTATCTGATGCAGGGCATCAGAGCCTGTCGTGAAGTGTGTCCTGATGCTAAGGTCGTTGTTCACACCGAGATGAGTCGATCGACCAATGTGACATCATTCTACAGGACTCTGGCAGGATATACCTCCGACTTTGATGTGATCGGCCTCAGCTATTATCCTTACTGGCATGGTGACCTGAATGTGCTGGATGCCCTGTTGACTGAATTGGAGAATAGTTATCCTGGCAAGCAGATCCAGATAGTTGAGACTGGTTATCCTCATGCCTATTATCCCAGTGGAGCTAGCTATGATCTGCAGTCAGTCTGGCCTGCAACCGAAGCTGGCCAGAAGGCATTCACTACTGCGCTTGTGGCAATGCTCAACGGCCACAGTCATGTCAACGGTTTGTTCTGGTGGTTCCCCGAGGCTAATGAGTATGGCATCAATTACACCAATCATGTAACAACCGACTGGTACAATTGTGGATGGTGGGACAATAGTAACGGACAAGTGATGGATGCCTTGTTTGAGACGTTGGCTTTTGTCGATGACGACGAGCCAGAGCCTATTGAAACCCCGAGCTACTACATCGTTGGTGGAGTAGGCAACTGGAGTCTGACTGAGCCAATCGGCAGAATGTCGCATCAGGGCAATGGCATCTATGTGGACACTTTGACCATCAGCGATCCCATCTATTTTGTGTTTGCTGATGGCAGCCCAGAACAATGGAATGATGACTGGCCGACATTCAATAGCTCTTATCGTTATGGCCCGACTGCTACAACCACAGTCCTCACGTCGACTCAGTATTATACAGCCAAGCGCAACAATAATTACTCCTACTATTTTATGGGTGATGGCAGTGATTATGTGTTCACGTTTGATACCAATACACTCTCGTTTATTATTGAACGCATCGAACCGCAGACAACTGCTCTACTAGGTGACGTAAATAGTGATGGACAAGTCAATATCTCAGATGCTAGCTTGTATATCAATTATGTGCTTGGGAATCAGATTCTGGATTTCAACTTCTCTAATGCTGATCTGAACCAGGATGGCAAGTACAATATCACCGATGTAACCATGCTAATCGTGATTATTACCACACAATAGTCATTAATTGTAACATTCTTGTTTCGTTTTCGCCCAGAAAGTAGTATTTTTGCCAAAACTTTAAAATACTGAAAGCTTATGAAAAGAATCATACTGGCAATTATTGCATTGTTATCACTGGTAGTTGGATTTGCTCAGTTTAACGACGAGGTTCCCATCAGTATACAGCGCTTTATGGATGAGCGTTCCGATCGCGAGCGCGTGATGAAATCTAACCGAGCTCAAACGCTTGCCTATGAGCCACAGTTTGCCCCGACTCGTCTTATCAATGGCGTTGAGATGGCCGATGCTTTCATCGGTATAGAGAACCATTCGGTAATATCTACCCTGGAAAGGCATGGTGTGATAGTCAATTGTGAGTTTGATGGATTTGTAACTGCTCAGATACCTGTCAAGGAGTTGTCTCGTATTTCCCGTTTACCCGGAGTGACTGAAGTCGAAATCAGCCGTATGGTAAAACTTGCCACCGACACAACGCTACGGGTTACGCATGCCGGTCAAGTGTTGAATGGTACGCAGTATGGTCTGCCTCAAGCCTATGATGGCAGTGGCGTTGTGATTGGTATCATCGACACGGGGTTTGATTATCAACATATTGCATTCAGGCGCACCGATGATCCGTCTCAGACTCGCATCGTCAGAGTCTATGACCCCATGGACTCCACAGGTCATGAGGCAAGAATTGGTGATAAGGTGTTGCCGGGAACGGTCTTCATGGGCGAACAGATCGATACAATGACCTATAATTCAGGCACTCATGGCACTCACGTTGCAGGTATTGCAACTGGCATGCACGTGGGCGGTTATGGCGGTATGGCTCCTGGGGCCGATATCGTGATGTGCGTATGCAGGAACCTGAACCTGTATATCCCCGAGACCGAGGTTGCCAACAGCATCAAGTATATCTTCTCCTATGCCGACAGTGTAGGCAAGCCTTGTGTCATCAATGTGAGCGTAAGCACGACATTTGGCCCTCATGATGGGTCAGACTGGATTTCACGAGCCGTCGCTCAAACGTCAGGCCCCGGACGCATATTTGTAATTGCAGCTGGCAATACAGGCAGCCGATACTTCTATGCCTATGGCCCTTCTACTATGGAGAAGCCTTTGAGTATGCTGATGTCTTGTTATCCTGAAGGCCAGGGCCCGGCTGATTTTTATTACTATTACAAGTACACTTGGTTTGATATATGGATAAGAAATCCCCGTACACGTCCTGTTGCACAACTCCATATTTTTGATACATTTACTAGACGTATCGTATGGAAGTCTGATCTGATTACATTATTTAAGAAGATTAATGCTTCAGAGTTTGATGACTATTTTGTTCCCAACCAGTCGGTCGACAGTGAGGGGTACTTGCAGGCGCTCATTTCTCAGACGTCATCGGGAAAATATGAGTTACAGGCATATGCCTATAATCTAAAAACCACAGAATATACGATAGATGGTAATGGGAACTATGTTAGTCGTTATCGAATAGGTGTGACGGTTTATCCGCCCAAGATATATTATCCTAACCAGACCGATAGCATTTATCTTGATTCATGGACAGTCCAGGGAAATCTTGGGTCTTATGGTGGAATCGTTTATACCGATGAAATTTCTGAGAATGGTGATACTGTGGCTGTTGCTCATGACAGCTTCTATCGATGGCCAAGCGATAACTGTAGTATCGGATCCTTTGCGGTGCATGACTCAATCATTTCGGCTGGAGCATTTGTTGGTCGCAATTCATTTTATTCATTGCCCAACCATTCGATGCAATATGATTATAATGCGATCATAGGTGGCATCTTTAATTTGTCTAGTTATGAATCTCCTGGTTATGGACCTACAGGGAAGGCGTTGCCCACTGTGATGGCTCCTGGTTTTGATGTGGTTTCGTCGGCCAGCCGTTATTCTTACTTCCTGGATTGGGGCGGACATCCCAATCTGGTAATGAGGACTGATGACGGTTACATCTGGGGTGTAATGAGTGGAACTTCACTGGCTGCGCCTACGGTTGCGGGCATCATTGCCCAGTGGCTACAGATTAATCCCAATCTGTCACCCGGAAATATCAAGGACATCATTGCCCATACGGCCGTCAAGGATGCATTTACTTTAGATCCAAATAATGGCGTCCGTTTTGGCCCCAATGGCAAGATTGATGCTATGGCGGGAGCCCGCTATATCCTTGCTCAGATGGGAGAAGATGTCATGTATGGTGATGTAAATGATGATGGCTTTGTGAATATTACCGACGCAGTCGTGTTGATTAATTTCCTGTCAAGGGAAGGTAGCGATGAGACGCCGGTAATACATAGGGTCAACTCTGATATGAACCAGGATGGTTTCATTAATATCACTGATGTTGTGCTATTGGTTAATCACCTCTCGAATGCTGCTGAATAGCACAAATCTATAGAGAAGAAACGTATTATTGTAGTAGAATGAAGAAAAGGAGTGTCGTGTCGTTTATAGCCCTGCTGTCGTTGATGGTAGGTTTTGCCCAGTTAGGTGGCAATGTACTCTTTGGACAACAAACTGTCGGTTCTGAGTCTGTGAAGAGCACAGGCAAGGCCACAGATTCAATGGATGTGCCACTGTACGCCCCGATACGTGTCATTAATGGTGTTGAGATGGCCGATGTATTCATCGGAATTGAAAGTGGTGCAGTTGTATCATCGTTGAAAAAACAAGGTGTAGTAGTCAATTGTGAGTTTGACGGATTTGTTACTGCCCAGATACCGGTAGAATTGATGTCAAAGGTATCTCACATGCCAGGAGTGACAGATATTGAGATCAGCCGAATGATGAAACTGGCGTCCGATAGTACACTAAGTATTACCAGGGCAGGAAAAGTGCTGAATGGCTCAAACTGCGGCTTGCCGCAGTCCTATGATGGCAATGGTGTTGTAATAGGTATTATTGACAATGGATTTGATTACCAGCATGTAGCGTTCAAGCGCTCTGATGACCCGACACAATCACGCATCGTCAGGGTATATGATCCTCAAGATTCCACAGGCCATGAGGCGAGACTAGGAGAAAATGTGCTTCCGGGATCGGTGTTCATGGGGGCTCAAATCGACACACTGACACATGATTACGGCTCGCATAGTGCCCATGGTACGCATGTTACCGGTCTTGCTGCCGGGACTCACATCAGTGGTTATGGCGGCATGGCTCCCAAGGCCGAGATCGTGATGTGTGTCTGCAGGAATCTTAACGTGTACTTGCCTGAGACTGAAGTGGCCAATTGCATCAAGTATATCTACTCCTATGCCGACAGTGTGGGCAAGCCCTGCGTCATCAGCGTAAGCGTGAGCACAGCGTTTGGCCCTCATGACGGAAGTGATCGTCTATCGCAAGTAATAGCTCAAACGACGGGACCAGGTCATATCTTCGTGATTGCTGCCGGAAATACAGGCAATCGATATGCCTATGCCTATGGACCATCGACGATGGAAAAACCCTTGAATATGCAGCTGGGCTTTCAGACCGAAGGCTATTACAGGAATGTTATGTTCGACACCTGGATAAGGACGTTGAGGGTTCGTCCGGTGGTGCAGTATCATATATTTGATACCTCAACAAAACGCATTGTATGGAAATCGGAATTGATTACCATGTACAAGAAGATAGATGCCTCACAGTTCAGCCAGTATTTTGAGCCAGATGCTACGGTTGGCCAGGAAGGTTATCTAACGGCGCTGTTATCTCTGACCTCGGCTAAAAAATATGAGGTGCAGCTTACTGCCTATAACCTGAAAAGTAAAGCCTATAACGGAGATCAAACCAGCCGTTATAAGATAGGAGTAACCGTCTATCCGCCTAAGATCTCATATCCTAACCAGACTGACAGTATCTATATTGACTCTTGGGTTGTGCAAGGATCTCTCGGCTCCTATGGCGGAATCGTATATACCGATGATATAACAGAGAGCGGAGATACTGTCACCATAGCAAACGAGGGATACTATCGCTGGCCCGATGACAATTGCTGCATAGGCACCTATGCAGTACATGACTCCATTATCTCGGCCGGATCCTATGTGGCCCGTAATTCTTACTATTCATGGGCTTTGGAATCCATGCAATACGATAATATAGCAATTGGCTCAATCTATAGTGCATCGAGTTATCAGGTACAAGGTTATGGTCCTACCGGTAAGGCGTTGCCCACCGTGATGGCCCCGGGTTATAATGTCGTCTCGTCGGTGAGCCGATATTCCCAGTACAATACGGGAATAGGCGGATTCCCGTATATGGTCATGAGGAACGACGAAGGATTCCTGTGGGGAATCATGAGCGGCACCTCGATGGCAGCACCGACGGTTGCCGGCATCATCGCCCAGTGGTTGCAGATCAATCCCCGGTTGACCCCAGGCGAAATCAAGAATGTCATTGCTGAGACAGCCATCAAGGACATGTTTACTCAGAACCAACACAATGGAGTGAGATTTGGCCCTAACGGCAAGATTGACGCCCTGGCTGGAGCGTGTTACATCCTTGCCCAGATGGGAGATTCCCTCTTGCAGGGCGATGTCAATGACGACGGCCAGGTAAATATAACGGATGCGGTCATGTTGATTACGTATCTTTCGGAAGAAGGCGGCTTGAATGAGCCTGTAATCAATAGCGCGCAATCGGACATGAACCAAGATGGCTTAATCAATATCACAGATGCTCTGTTGTTGATTACTCATATATCGCTTGATGACGGCAATTGACATCAAGACATATTATCCTCAGCAGGACGCCGACGCCGACCGAAATGAAGGCTGGCGTCCTTGCTTTAAAAATGGAACGATGGACACTCCTATTGGTGCTGATAAGTGTCATGTGCTGCAATGTGTTGTTAATCATTTACTTCAATTTAAGAATTTTTGGCAATCAAATGTGCGGCAGATATGGCAGTTTTGATATAATTTTGCAAAAATAATTACTTCAAAGATATGAGAAAACTGTGTTATAGCCTCTTGCTGATGTCTCTAGCGGTGCTAGGCATGAATGCTCAGGGACTCTTGCCTGTGACAGTCAAGCAGTTTTTGGAAGAGCAGAGCTACAGTGCTGAATTCCGTCAATCGGAGTCATCGCTGCGTTTCATGCCCCCTTATAATGTGGATGGCGTCGACATGGTTGATGCCTTTATTGCTGTTGAGAACGACCTGGTGCTGAATAGCCTGAGCCGCGCAGGAGTCATTATCAACAGCAGGTTTGACGGGTTTGTTACTGCTCAGATACCGGTGGACAAGCTTACCGATGTGTGCCGAGTTGCCGGCGTGACCGATGTGGAGATCAGCCGTCGCCTGGCGTTGTGTACAGACACGACCATGCGTGTGACCCATACCGACCAAGTATTGAATGCCCAGCAATATGGAATCTGGCAGAATTTTGACGGCAGTGGTGTCATCGTCGGGGTGATTGACGTGGGTTTTGACTTCCAGCACCGAGCGTTCAGGTCAAACGAGGATCCCACTAAGTCACGCATTGTGAGGGTATATCACACACGTGACAACAGCGGTCACAAGGCCAACTATAATAAGATCATCAGGCTGCCCGGATCGGTGTTCATGAACAATGAGATTCAATTGCTCACAACGGACAGCAACAACTCGACCCACGGCACGCACACCTCAAGCATCGCCGCCGGATCGCACGTGAACGGATATGGTGGCATGGCTCCAGGATCCGACATCGTGTTGTGTGCCGTTAGCGTTCTTGACGGTAGCATGTCGGCAGTAGAAGTCGCTAACTGCGTGAGATACATCGACAGCTATGCCGACAGCGTGGGCCAGCCCTGTGTGATGAGCCTGAGCGTGAGCACGCCTAATGGTCAGCACGACGGCAAGGACTACCTGTCAAGGGTGGTGAATCAGACTTCCGGTCCGGGCCGCATCTTTGTCATCTCGGCCGGCAATGACGGTTCCCGATATTCCTATAGTCACAAGGTGTCATCGGCTGAATCACCCATGAACCTGATGTTCAAGTGCCGTAACAGCCTGGGAGGTGACTCGACGTATTATTACGGTGGCATCATCTCCGACATGTGGATCAGGAAAGAGAATATCAATCTATACTACAAGTTTCATATCGTGGACCTGAAAACTGGAGAGGTCGTTTGGGAAACCGAGGAGTTGTCCAAGAACAACAAGATATATGCCAAGGACCTGGGCGGCTATTACCTGTGCCACTCGTTGGACAGCGTAGGCTATGTGTCGGCCGAGACATTGTTTGCCTCGGCCGGCAGGAAATATCACCTGGAAGTCACGCTGCACAACTTGTTATGCAGTAAATATACCCAAGTGGGCGGAGTCAAGCAAAGCCGCTATGCGATAGGCATGAGCATATATCCCCGCTCCTCGTCGGCCTGCCATATCGATGCTTGGGCCTGCAATACCGGGTCGCGGTTTGGTTACACCAGCTTGCCCATTATTGACATGAACGGCGAGCGCATACATGATTTCTATTCGGTGCCTAGTGACTCATGCTGCATCGGGACGTATGCCGTCGGCGACTCAACCATATCGGCTGGCGCTTATACTGCCCGCAACAGTTATTATAGCCTGGGTCTGGGCCGTCAGGTGATCGACACGTCGGTAATCATGGGTGATATCGCGTCGTTCTCGAGTTACCAGATTGCTGGTGCCGGCCCCACTGGAGAGGCATTGCCGACGATATGCGCTCCAGGTGTCAATGTCGTCGCAGCCGGAAGCCGTTACTCCTATTTTGCCCGTGGCAGTGCCAGCACCGTAATGCAGTATGAAGGCAGCTACTGGGGAGTGATGAGCGGCACTTCGATGGCCGCCCCGACAGTAGCCGGCATTATAGCACTGTGGCTTCAGGCCAACCCGCAGTTGTCGGTATCTCAGATCAAGCACATCATGGCCGAAACCGCAATCAAGGACAGCTACACCACGGGAGTGAATCGTCTAAGATTCGGTCCGAACGGAAAAATTGATGCTATGGCAGGGTTGCAATATGTGCTCAGGTCGGTAGAGCCCCCTTTTGAGTTAGGCGACGTGAATGGCGACGGTCGAGTAAATATCATCGATATTACCGACCTGGTCAACTACCTGTTGACGAATACAATGACTACCACTTTTGTTGAAAAGGCAGCCGATATTGACCAAAACGGAAGGATTACGATTCAGGATGTCATCATGCTGGTCAACACGATCATTCACTGATAGATAGCGCCTATTTGGGAATAAATGAATCACGGTACACAAGCTGCTTGTGTACCGTGATTCATTTATTCTGTAGCTTATTGAATGATAAGTGTCTACTTTGTTGTATCGATCAAGCCGTGTCCAGTCATTTGGGGAGGTTGTGGGAGACCCATGATCTGGAGGATGCTGGGCGCAACGTCGGCAAGACGGCCAGAGTTGATAATGAGCTCGGGATCCTCGGTGACATAGATGATGGGAACGGGGTTGAGCGAGTGAGCCGTGTTGGCGGTGCCGTCGGAGTTGATGGCGTGGTCGGCATTGCCGTGGTCGGCGATGATGATGACTTCATAGCCCGTTGCCCTGGCAGCCTCGACGGTGTCGTGTACACACCGATCGACGGCCTTGACCGCCTTGCAGATGGCATCATACACGCCCGTGTGTCCCACCATGTCACCGTTGGCATAATTCACGACGATAAAGTCGTACTTATTCTCACGAATGGCTGCCACCAGCTTGTCGCGCACCTCATAGGCGCTCATCTCGGGCTTGAGGTCATAGGTTGCCACATCGGGTGAAGGCACGAGGATGCGATCCTCGCCGTCAAAGGGCTGTTCGCGACCACCGCTGAAGAAGAAAGTCACGTGGGCATACTTCTCGGTCTCGGCAATGTGGAGCTGTTTCATGCCTTGGCTGGCCAGGTACTCGGACAGCGTGTTGTCGACGTTCTCTTTGGGGAAGAGAATGTGCATGCCCTTGAAGGTGGGGTCGTAGGGCGTCATGCAGTAGTATTGCAAATCAGGGATAACCTGCATGCCGTGCTCGGGCTTGTCTTCCTGAGTGAGGGCGATGGTAATCTGCTTGGCGCGGTCGTTGCGGAAGTTGAAGAAAATCACGACATCGCCCTGCTGGATGCGAGCGTCAACCGTGTTGTTGACGATGGGCTTGATGAACTCGTCGGTCACGCCCTCGTCGTATGACTCCTGAATGGCACGGGCCATATCGTCGCTGGCCTTGCCGATACCCGCGGTGAGCATGTCGTAGGCGACCTTAATGCGGTCCCAGTTGTTGTTGCGGTCCATGGCATAGTAACGCCCGATAACGGTCGCTACAGTGCCTGCGCTGTGACTGCAGTGTTCAATCACTTGAGAAACAAATCCCTTGCCACTCTCGGGGTCGGTGTCACGTCCATCCATGAAGCAGTGGATGAACACTTTCTCGAGGCCGTACTGCTTGGCGATGTCACAAAGGGCCATGAGGTGGTCCTGAGAGCTGTGAACGCCGCCGGTGCTGGTGAGGCCCATAATGTGCAGGGCCTTGTTGTTGTCCCTGGCATAGGTATAGGCGTTGACAATCTCGGGGTTGTTGAGAATGGAACCATCCTTGATGCTATTGTTGATCTTGACCAGGTCCTGATAAACCACGCGTCCGCCACCGATGTTCAAGTGTCCGACCTCGCTGTTGCCCATCTGTCCGTCGGGGAGCCCGACATCTTCACCACAGGCACGGAGTGTGCTGTGCGGGTAGGCATTGCGCAGGAAGTCAAGGTAAGGGGTAGGCGTGCTATAGATAGCGTTGCTGTGGCCCTTGGGTCCCTCGCCCCAACCGTCGAGTATCATTAATAAAGCTTTCTTTGCCATAATCATTTAAGTCTTACCTATTTGAATTATTAAACCTGATTAGTAAATGCGAGTGCAAAGATAATACATTTTTTCTATTGTCGCCGGGTTATCATAACAAATCGCTTGATTCGGGCGCCTATTGGCCCTCTTCAAGCGTTGGTCATGTGTAGCCCTTTCCTCCGCATACCAATAGTAAAAAAAAGTGGGGGAGATGGTGTGTCTCCTCCACTCATAATGATGGTGTTGAACGATGTGTCAGTTGGCCTCGGCGATGAGTTCAATCTCGACGAGTGCTCCCTTGGGGAGGTCCTTGACGGCGAATGCGCAACGAGCGGGATAGGGCGCTGAGAAGTACTCGGCGTAAACCTCGTTCATGGGGCCAAAGTTGGCAATGTCGCTGAGGAAAACAGTTGTTTTGACCACGTTGTTAAGGTCAAGTCCCTCGCTCTGCAGGATGGCACGGGCGTTCTTGAGGCTCTGGTGGGTCTGCTCCTGTACGCCGCCCTCGGGGAAGGCGCCAGTCTCGGGAATGATGGGAAGCTGTCCAGAAACGAACACAAGATTACCAGAGCGTATAGCCTGGCTGTAGGGTCCAATGGCTGCGGGAGCCTTGTCGGTGTTTAATGCTTTCATTGTATTATCAGTTTTTAGTTTTCAGTTTTCAGTTTTCAGTTGTCAGCGCATCCGCATTCAACTGACATCTGAAAACAAATTATTGGTTTATTACTTCTTGATGCCCATCTTCTTGGCGATCTTGGCGGGGATAGCATCCTTGTGGACGAGGATGTTCATGGTCTTGGCGCGGAAGAAGGCTTCGCTGCAGTAGAAGTAGCCGTCGTAGAGCTGGTTGGTGTCCCAGCTGTTCTGTACCTTGAAGTATTTGTTGCCTTCCTGGTCAACGGCCTTGCCCATGATTACCATGCCGTGGTCGTCGGTGGTCTCCTTGTTGTCGAACATCTCCTGGCGCTCCTCCTGGGTAACCCACTGCTCCTTAACCGGGCCCTTGATGTCCCAAAGCTCGGCCTCGCGGTCGCGGTCGGTGAGCTGAGCCCAGCGAGCCATGTCGGTGCCGGCTGCATCGGGCACATCCTTCTTGACGGGAAGGATGGCATAACCGTTGCGCCACTTGAATCCCTTCTCGCTGACGTCGGCACCCCAAGCCATGGTGTAGCCGTTGTCGATGGCATAGTTGGCAATCTCCATGAGCTCATCGATGGGAACGTTCTGATAGCTGGACCAGAGCCAGTTGTCAGCCACCTCGAGGATGAAGGGCTGATAGTAGGGGTGGTGGCTGAACGAGCAGATGGGCACATAGTCGTCGAGGTTGATGCCGAGGCTGGCAGCCCAAGTCTGGGGAGTCCAGGTCTTGCCCTCATAGACGAAGGTTTCGGGCATCTTGCCCATGTAGCTGTCGAGGATGGCCTGCAGACCGTCCTTCCAAGCGGGAGTGAGCTTCTTGAGGCTCTTCTTGTTGATGGTTCCGACATAGCCACTGAGCAGGGCTGTGAGCTCGCTGGTGTCGAACTTCTTGTCGCCATAGGTCATGCCAGTGTAGACATCATTGGGGACCATACCATAGTTGCGCCAAACGTAGGGCACGTCCTCGGCGGCACCGCCCTCGGCGAAGTTGATTTCACCATCCATGCGGATGTACTTGATGGCCTTGTCGTAGTAGCAGTGGTTGACTACGAAACCCTCGCTGAGGTGAACCTCCTTGCCGGTGATGCGGAGAATCTCATCCTCAAAGAAAGAGTTGGTGGAGTAGCACCAGCACGTGCCGGACTTGTTCTGGTCCTTGACGGGAGTGTGACGGATGACCTTGGTGTCGGTGAACTTGAAACCAGTGCTGTCGGGGATAACCACCTTGTCGTCGGCCATGACGTTGATTGCGATGGCCGAAGCGAGCAATGCTAAAAATAATTTCTTCATAAATAAATGTGTTAGTTATAAAATGAATTGGTTAATGGATTTCCGGTGTTATAACTCGCAAATGTACATAATATTTTTTTATCCATTGCGATTTGGGGTAATAAAATTGCATGAAATCAAAAAAAGTGTCCTTCGTGTTGGCACGAAGGACACTGAATTTTTTCATGAATCAGACAGATAAGATTTGATTGATGATTATATAAGCTAAATTTCCCTATTTGACCGCAAATATACAAATATTTCGTTGAATCACGAAAAATGACTAATTTTGTGGTATGATTTATCCCTCAAACTTTGAGACCAAGATAGGCTTTGATGCCATCAGGCACGAACTGGCGAGGCATTGTGTGAGCGAATTGGGTACTGCCCACGTGCCGCTGCTGCGTTTCTCGACACGCCGCGACGAGGTGATCGGCTGGCTGGAAGAGACCAACGAATTTCTGTCGATTGTCGAGACGGGAAAGGAGTTTCCGTTGAGCTATTACTTTGACCTGCGTGTAGTGCTCAAGGAGGTGTCGACACCGGGCACGTTTCTGTCGGCCGAGCGCTTGTTTGACCTGCAGCGCTTGTTGCAGACCGTGGGGCAGGTGGTGAGATTCTTCACCAGCGGCGGTGACGGCGAGTCTCCGTATCCACGGCTGAAGCAGCTGACGGCGGGACTGCAGTCGTTTCCCGAGTTGGGGACGGCCATCGGCCACGTGCTTGACAAGGCTGGAAATATCAAGGATACCGCGTCGCCACGGCTGCAGGAGCTGCGCACGTCGATAGCGCGCGTGACCAGCAGCATCAACGGCACGCTCAGGCGCATCATCGCCCAGGGCAAGCAGGACGGCATCCTGGATGCCGACGTCCAGCCATCGCTGCGCGACGGACGGCTGGTATTGCCGGTGAGCGCCATGAACAAACGCAAGGTGCACGGCATCGTCCACGACGAGAGTGCGACTGGCAAGACCGTGTTTATCGAGCCCGAAGCCATCGTTGAAGCCAATAACCGCATCCGCGAGACCGAGGCCGAGATTGCACGAGAGATCATACGCATCCTGACGGCATTGACCGACCAGATCAGACCTCACTTGCCTGAGCTGGAAGGGGTGCTCGAGACGCTGGGCCGTCTGGACTTCATCAGAGCCAAGGCGCTGTTTGCCCAGGACGTGGGCGGCCAGATGTGCCACGTGGACCGTCATCCCGTGGTGGAATGGTATCATGCAATACATCCCGCGCTGATGATGTCGCTGCGTGTCCAAGGCAAGAGCGTGGTGCCGCTGAATATCACGCTGAACAAGCGAGACCGCGTGCTGGTGATCTCGGGCCCTAATGCCGGCGGCAAGTCGGTGTGCCTGAAGACCGTGGGCGTGGTGCAATACATGATGCAGTGTGGCCTGCTGCCCACCGTGCATGACAACTCGCACATGGGTATATTCCATGACATCTTTATAGACATCGGCGACCAGCAGAGCATCGAGAATGACCTGAGTACCTATAGCAGCCACCTGCAAAACATGAAGCTCTTTCTGGCCAAGGGCGGCGAGCAGTCGTTGATCCTGATAGACGAGATGGGCAGCGGTACCGAGCCTCAGATAGGCGGAGCTATCGCCCAGTCAATCCTGGAACAGCTGAACGAGCACCGCGTGATGGGTGTGGTGACAACGCACTACCAGAACTTGAAACACTTTGCCGACGAGACCGATGGCGTGGTCAACGGCGCGATGCTATATGACAGGCAGCGCATGCAGCCGTTGTTCCAGCTGTCGATGGGATACCCCGGGAGTTCGTTTGCCATCGAGATTGCCCGCAAGACCGGCCTGCCGCAGCAGGTGATCGACAAGGCCAGTGAAATCGTGGGCAGCGACTACATCAACATGGACAAGTACCTGCTGGACATCGTGCGCGACCGCCGCTACTGGGAGAATAAGCGTCAAGAAGTGCGCGCCAAGGAGAAGCGCCTGGACCAGATGATCGAGGCCTATGACCAACGCCTGGACAACATCAGGGCCGAGCACCGCCAGATCATCCATGACGCACGCGAGGAGGCGCAAGAAATCCTGAGAGGCAGCAATGCTCAGATTGAGAAGACGATTAAGGAAATACGCGACCAGCAGGCCGAGAAAGAGCGGACCAAGGAACTGAGGCGGCAACTTGATGAATTCAAGCAACGGCTGAACGCCGAGGAGCCCGAGGCCCCGACTCGGCTGAAGGAGCTGACGCCGAAGGATAAACCACGCCGAAAGCAGCCTAAGTCCAAGCGCACTCCCGCTGCACCCGCGAGCCGACCGCTACAGGCCGGCGATAACGTGGTGATCAAGGGAACGACTACCGTGGGGACGCTCATCAGCATCGATGAGAAATATGCACTGGTGGCCTTTGGCAACATCAAGACGCGCATCGAGGCCGACAAGGTGGAGCGGACGATGCGCAAAGAAAAACTGCCCAAGGCCGAATCGCTGAGCCGCAGCACGACCGACGAGATACGGACTCGCCAGCTGAATTTCAAACCCGACATCGACGTTCGCGGCATGCGTGCCGACGAGGCCCTGCAGGCCATCACCTACTTCATAGACGATGCCATCCAGTTTAATGCCCAGCGGGTGCGTATCCTGCACGGGACTGGCACCGGGGCGTTGAAGGTGGCCATCAGGGAGTACCTGAGGAGCGTGGGCGGCGTGAAGAGTTATCGTGACGAGCATGTACAGTTTGGCGGAGCGGGTATCACGGTCGTGGAGCTTGAATAATGATGAGCGGGATTCAGCCTTTTCCAAATTATCCTTTGTTCCCTCACGCGCGTGCAGCGCGTTGAAGAGTTCAAGTTGCCAATGAAGATGGATTCATAGATTAAGAGATTAGATAAAATGATGATAGAGAATAATGTTTTTTATAGGGCGTTCAGGACGACGGGCGGTGCCGTGCCGTTTGACCGCATCAGCACGGCGGATTTTGAGCCCGCGATAGTAGAAGGCATCAAGCAACATGATGCCGAGGTGAAGGCCATAGCCGAGAATGGGGCCGAGGCAACGTTTGAGAACACGATTGTGGCTCTGGAACGTGCCGGCGTGATGTTGAACCGTGTGCTGGGCGTGTTCTACCCGATGCTGTCGGCCAACGCCGACGATGAGTTGCTGAAGGTGAGCGAGCGCATGGCTCCGGTGCTGAGCGAGCATTTCAACAGCATCACCCTGAATGAGCAGTTGTGGCAACGCGTGAAACACGTGCAGGAGCACTTTGACCCAGGCCAGCATGATGCCGAGGACCGGATGCTGATGCAAGAAACTTATGACGGATTTGTGCGCAGCGGCGCCAACCTGGAGGGCGAAGCCCGAGAGCGCTACCGCCAATTGTCGAAGCGCCTGACCGAGTTGACATTGAAGTTTGACCAGAATGCCCTGAAAGAGACCTCGCAATATGAACTGTGGCTGACGGCTGAGGACCTGGGCGGGTTGCCCGAGAGTGTGCTGGATGCCACCAAGCAGGCAGCGCGCGACAAGGGCCGAGAAGATGCCTGGCTGGTGACGCTGCATGCGCCAAGCTATGTGCCGTTTATGAAATACAGCGACCGTCGTGACCTGCGTGAGAAACTGTATATGATGTATAACCGGCAGTGCACCGCCGGCCAATACTGCAACCTGGACGTGCTGCGCGAGATTGCCAACAAGCGGCTTGAGCTTGCCCGGCTGATGGGTTTCAAGACATTTGCCGACTATAAGTTGCAGCACACGATGGCCCAGAGGCCCCAGGCCGTGTACGGCATGCTGGATGAGCTGCGCGACGCCTACCTGCCTGTGGAACGAGCCGAGATGAAGCGCTTGGGCGAGTTTGCCAGCCAACTAGAGGGCCGTCCTGTAGAAATCAAGCCCTGGGACTACAGCTACTACAGCAACAAGGAGAAGGACTCGATGTTTGACATCAACGACGAGTTGCTGAGGCCCTATTTCGAGCTGGGCCGAGTGACGCAGGGCGTGTTCGGCTTTGCCAAGCGGATGTATGGGCTGCGATTTACCACCAACCACGATGCCCAGGTATTTCACCCCGAGGTGGAGGTGTATGATGTGACCGACGAGGATGGCAAGGCCGTGGGAATGCTGTATCTGGATTTCTTCCCGCGCCCGACCAAGCAGAGCGGCGCATGGATGACGAGCTTCAGGGAACAATATGTCGATGGAGACGGCAACGACGTGAGACCGCTGGTGACGTTGACCATGAATTTCTCACGTCCCACCGACAGCCGGCCGTCGCTGCTGACCGTGCGCGAGGTGGAAACCTACATGCATGAGTTTGGGCACGCATTGCACCAGTTGCTGAGCCGTTGTCGGTATCAGTCACTGTCGGGGACTAACGTGTATCGCGACTTTGTTGAGGTGCCGTCGCAGTTCAACGAGAACTATGTGTATGAACGTGAATTTCTGGACAGCTTTGCCCGACATTATCAAACGGGCGAGCCGGTGCCGCAGGAGCTGATCGAGAGGCTGATTGCGTCGTCGCAGTATGGAGCGGCCTATGGCTGCGTGCGCCAGTTGGGTTTCGGTTACATTGACATGGCGTGGCATAGCATCGAGCAGCCGTATGAGGGCGACGACTATGAGTTTGAGTATAAGGCCGTCAAGGATGTTCAGGCGTTTGAATCAGTAGAGGGCTGCATCATGTCGCCGCAGTTTACGCACATCTTCTCGGGCGGATATGCAGCGGGTTATTATGGCTACAAGTGGGCCGAGATGATCGAGTGTGACGCGTTTGATAAGTTCAGGCAAGAAGGCATTTTTGATCGCGCTACCGCCCGCTCGTGGGTGGAACATGTGCTGTCGCGCGGTGGTACCGAGGCCCCGATGACGCTGTACAAGCGCTTCAGGGGCGGTGAACCGGGAATTGAAGCGATGATGCGTCGTGACGGAATCCAGCGGGTGAAATAACGACGGGTGTAGTGTGTAATTAACCAAATAAAATGAGTATTATGAAGAAGTTGTTATTTGCAATGATGTTGTGCCCCGTGCTGTTGTTGATGGCGTCATGTACGGGAAGCACTGACAACGCCGGCAGTACAGTCTCCAGCGTGAGCGACGCTGGTGGCAGTGAGATGGAAAAGCTGGATGCTGACTTGCGCATTTCTAACGCCCAGATGCCCATGAAGGTGGATTATGCCACTACACTGCTGTCGATCACGCGCGACGGTCATGTCGTTACCTATCACTATGAGGTGGACGAGGACGCGGTAGCGTTTGAAGACCTGGTGGAATATCAAGAGGATTTCAGAGCAAACTTGAAAAAGGAGATCAAGGGGGCCAGCGCCGTGACCGACTTTGTGTCGCTTGTGCTTGATGCCGGCTGTGAGCTGTGCTATGAGTATAAGGGTAATCAGTCTGGCCGAACGATGGAACTCGAGTTTGGAAAAGATGAACTTGAGACGATGCGATAATGGCCGTAGATTAATTGTTGAAAGAGTATGAGTGACAGGATGAACAAGAGGACTATCCGGAAGGCTGTGCCCCAAGATGTGGCGATGATCATGCGGCTGGTGGAAGAAGCGCGTGGCATCATGCGGTCGTGTGGCAATATGGATCAGTGGACCAACGGTTATCCCAGCCGCGATGTCATCGAGGAGGATATCAGAAACGGTCATTGCTACCTGTGTGTGGATCAGGGTGGGGAAGTGGTGGCCTCGTTTGCCTTTATTCCGGGTCCAGAGCCGACCTACAAGGAAATCTATGAGGGCGCGTGGCTGGACGAGAAACCCTACCATGTGGTGCACCGGCTAGCAAGCACGAGGGCGAGCCACGGAGTGTTTGACGACGTGATGGACTACTGCATGGCAGTTGCTGGAAACCTGCGCATTGACACTCATCGCGACAATGTGATCATGCGCCACGTGATTGAGCGTTACGGATTTGGTTACTGCGGCATCATCTACCTGCTGAACGGAGACGAGCGGCTGGCCTACCAGAAGTCGAGCGAATAATAAAACAAGTTCTTAAACTACTAATTGCGCGAAGTAAACTAACGCGGCCTCCGCGTTAGATTGTTACGGATTTTTAAAATTTGTGGAATTTGTGGTTTCTTTCAGTCAAATTTGAGATTGTGGCCGACTGTTTTTTTATCGCATAAAACAATCAGGGTTGCCCTCACGGGAGGACAGCCCTGAAATGTAAAGTATTATGAAATACTGCTAATTACTTCTGCAGCTCTTCGCCAGCCTTCTTGAGGGCGTCACCTGCAGCCTGCTTGGTGTCGTTAACAACTTCACCGGCCTTGTCGGCCACCTGATCGGCCTTGTCGGCTACCTTCTCACCAGCCTCATTAGCCTTGTCGGCGACGTTCTGGGTAGCGTTAGTAACGAATGCATTGAAACCCTCCTTCATGTTGTCGGGAACATTGATGTAGTTGCTCATCTTGTCGGCGATGTTGGGGAGCTTGGCCATGATGGCATCCTTGTTCTGCTCCCAAACGGTCTTGATGATGTTGATGATGTTGAAGTACTTGTCGTTCTCACCAGCGTTCATGAATTCGTCGGCAGTCTTCTTGAGGCCATCGAGGAAACCGAGGGTACCAGCCTCGTCGCCAGCTTCTACAAACTTCATGAGGTCGGTGGTAACGCTCTCGACGGTGTACTCGGTAGTGGGAGCCTCGATGCTGTCGTTGATGACTTCAGCCTCGGCAGGCTTGGTTTCGGTCTTGCAACCAACAAAAGCGATAGCAGCAACAGCTGCAAACATCAATAATAACTTCTTCATAATAAAACAACTTTAAAATAATAATGATTAATAATAAAACAAAAGTTTCAACGCCGCAAAAGTAGCGGCTATTTTTGAATTACCAAATTTTTTTACTCCCAATTTTCATTTTTTAATACTTTTATTGTCCGTTTGGGTCATTTTGCGGGCAAAAAACTATAACTTTGCGGTGCAAAATGTTGTCCGCCATGTTGTAATGCAACAATCGTGCCAACAGGCTGCGTTGACTCAAGATATTGTTCCTCAAGAAGTAACGAAGGATATAGAATTCAACTATTAAAAATAAAAAGATATGTGGATCTGGATATTAATGGGAGGCATATTTTTACTGAGCATGGTTGTTCAGAACTCCCTTAAGTCGAAGTTTGCCAAGTATAGCAGGGTGCCGCTGGGTGTGCCTATGGCCGGCCGTGACATAGCCAGCGCGATGCTGCAGCAGAACGGTTGTGGTGACGTGCAGGTGACGAGCGTGAGCGGTCAGTTGACCGATCACTTCAATCCTGCTAACCGGACGGTGAACCTGAGTGAGCCCGTGTATGGCACCAACAGTATAGCCGCGGCCGCTGTTGCGGCACACGAGTGCGGTCATGCCATCCAGCACAAAGTGGGCTACAGCATGCTGCAGCTGCGCACCAAGATGGTGCCGCTGGTGTCATTTGCCTCAAATACTATCCAGTGGCTGTTGCTTGCCGGCATCATGGTGGCTCAGTGGACCCCGATACCGTTGTATATAGCTATCGCGCTGTTTGCGACGACGGTGGCATTCAGCTTCGTGACCCTGCCGGTAGAGGTTGATGCCAGCCGCAGGGCCATCAAGTGGCTGGAGGGTTCAGGCATCGTCAACGGCGAGCAACTGACCTATGCCAAGGATGCTCTGCATGCTGCGGCATACACCTATGTTGTGGCTGCCATCGGCTCGCTAGCTACATTATTATATTATGTGGCCATCATCTTTGGAGGTCGCCGCAGATAAGAATAAACATATATAAAGAATTAATACACAAGACAATATTTTAAAAATCAATCATGGCACAAAAACCATCGATACCTAAAGGGACGCGCGACTTTTCACCCATCGAGATGGCGCGCCGCAACTATATCTTCAACACGATTAAGGAAGTGTTTCTGCTGTACGGGTTCCAGCAGATAGAAACCCCGGCTGTGGAAAACCTGTCGACGCTGCTGGGAAAATATGGCGAGGAAGGCGACAAACTGCTGTTCAAGATTCTGAATAGCGGTGACTACTTGAAGGACGCCCCCGACGACCTGCTGGCCGCCCATGACTCGTTGCACCTGACGACAAAGATCAGCGAGAAGGGCCTGCGCTATGACCTGACGGTGCCGTTTGCGCGCTATGTGGTCCAGCACCGCAACGACCTGCAGATGCCGTTCAAGCGCTACCAGGTGCAGCCCGTGTGGCGTGCCGACCGTCCGCAGAAGGGCCGTTACCGTGAGTTTTACCAGTGTGATGCCGACATCGTGGGCAGTGACTCGCTGCTCAACGAGGTGGAGCTGGTGACGATGATTGACGAGGTGTTTGACCGCTTTAACATCAACGTGGCCATTAAGCTGAACAACCGCAAGATCCTGAGTGGAATCGCCGAGGTGATAGGAGCCGCCGACAAGATCGTCGACATCACGGTAGCCATCGACAAGCTGGACAAAATAGGTCTGGACAACGTGAATGCCGAGCTCAAGGAGAAGGGACTGAGCAATGAGGCGATCGCCACACTGCAGCCGTTGCTGACCCTGGAAGGCAACAATGATGAGCGCCTGGAATCGCTGGCCGGCATGCTGGCGAGCAGCGAAACGGGCATGAAGGGTATTGAAGAAATGCGCTACGTGCTGGGTCACGTGACGCGACTGGGCACCCGCGCCCAGGTGGACTTTGACCCGTCGCTGGCCCGCGGCCTGAACTATTATACGGGCACGATCTTTGAGACCAAGGCGCTGGATGTCACCATCGGGAGCATCCTGGGAGGTGGCCGATATGACAACCTGACGGGCATCTTCGGCATGCCGGGCCTGTCGGGCGTGGGCATCAGCTTCGGAGCCGACCGCATCTATGACGTGCTGAACGCGCTGGACCTGTATCCCGCCGACACGATGGCCACAGCTAAGGTGATGTTTGTCAACTTTGGCGAACAGGAAGCCAGTGCAGCCCTGGGACATATCATGGCCCTGCGCCGGGGCGGCGTCAGTGCCGAGCTCTATCCCGACAGTGCCAAGATGAAGAAGCAGATGAATTATGCCAACGACCGCCAGATCCCCTATGTGGCCATCGTGGGAGCCGATGAACTGCAGAACGGCACCATTGCCCTGAAGAACATGGCCACTGGCGAACAGCAGTCGCTGACGGTGGAGCAGGTTATCGACCAGTTGAAGTCCTAAACAGTAAACAATAGGCTGCCGAATCATGAACAGCATGTATAAACAGTTGATGCAGCTGCCGTTGTTCCAGGGCGTGAGCACCGAGCAGATTACATCGCTAGTCGAGAAGCTGCCGTTTCATTTTCTCAAGTACCGCAACGGCGAACAGATTCTGCAGGCAGGCGAGAGCTGCACTCACATCAAATTTATCGTGTCGGGCCGGGTGTGTCTGGAGACACCGTTCACCCACTTGCGTGTGACGCTGCGGCAGCTATTGTCGACCCCTCATGTGCTGGCTGCCGAGTATCTGTTTGGTCGCGAGACGGCTTACCCCTATACAGCCGTCGCCGATGGGGCCTGCGGCATCCTGCAGTTGCTCAAGAGCGACTATATCAAGATGATCAACAGCGACAAGGTGTTCCTGTTCAACATCCTGAACTACCTGTCGTCGGGCAGCCAGCGTAGTGTCTCGACACTGGCCTCGACCAGCGACGGCTCGGTGGCAGAGCGCCTGGCCCAGGTGGTGGATTCATTGACCATAGCCGGAGCAACCGACATCAGCATGCGCTACAAGCAGAAGGACCTGTGTACCCTGCTGGGCACACAACGGACGACGCTGGTGGCCACGCTGGACCGGCTGAAGGATCAGGAAATTGTGGATTATGACAGCAACGAGTTGCGCATTCTGGACCTGAATGCTCTGCTGGAACAGAATAGACAAAAGAAATAAGGATCTAAACAATAACAAAGAAAGAACGAAATGAAGAAGTTATTATTGACGATGTGTGCCCTGGTGGTCGTGTCACTGGTGAGCTGTAACAACCAGAGTAAAGATCACCCCTATAAAGTCGAAGGCGAGAAGCTGGCTGCTAAACTGGACTCGTTGTGCAAGGCGAATGACTCGGTAGCCGCCATGGCTCTGGATGACAGTATCCGCGCTCGTGAAGCAGCGATTGTTGCCGAGGGTGATTCGACCGCTATCAGAGATTTCAGATTAGCGCTGAAGGAAAGCCGCCAGCGCAATGCGCCCTATCTTACCCGACAGAAGGTTGAGGCCGGCGCCTCCAAGGAAGAGGCCGTGACCCCGCTGGTTAATGATGTGCTGAGCGGAGAGGGCGACATCACCACGGTGACTAATTCGATTAACGAGGCGATACGTGCCAGCGAAGGCCCGACAGAAGAATAAGCCCAAATGCTGACGAGTGGGTTCGACATACTGCTCAAGCGAGTGCTCGCCGTGATGCCGGGGCTCATGCTGGGCCTGGCCATCTCATCGTGTGGCACGGGTATCGAGGTGACCGAGCATGTGACCGACAAGGACGTGCAGAAAGTGATCCAGGCCGACGACGGCCGGCGCGGAGTATCAACTTTGTCGCCATATGTCGACTCGGTGGCATCATGGCGCCCGGGAAAACAGTTCTGGGTGGCCGACAACCAGGTGCGTCAATTGTTCGGCCGCTCGCGGTCTTACAATATCGACACCGTGCAACTATCGGGCCGTGTGCTGTCGTATGTCGGCTATGATACAGGTGGGCTGTATGATAACCGCAAGACGGTGAACCTGCAGTTTAGCGATCCCACCGACGGAAAGACGCTCAGTTACCGCACCGGAAAGACAATAGATGAGTTTGGCCCCGGGTTTACCATTCCCATGCTCATCGACATGGACTATGTGGCACATGTGTCGCGTCAAATAGCCGGAAAAGATTTCTACATACGGACTCCGATATGGTATGACCGCACTAGCGAGCAGATGAGAGACGGGCGTCACTACATCAAGGTCCACATCGACAGCGTGCAGCCGGGCAATGCCGTGATGCCGTTGCGGGTGCTGTTTACCGCAATCGACAGCGGAGAGCAATCGATGGTGTGGATGAGCGATGAGAGGTCGGTGATGTATGGCCGTGACTTTGACGCGATGTTTGTCGCTGCCGATCCCCGGCTGAGCCATCCTGCCATCACCGATGCCCACTGGGAACTGATTACCCGCGGCAAGGTAGAAACCGGCATGACCAAGGAAGAGTGCCGCCTGGCGATGGGTAATCCCACCCGCATCAGCGAGAACCCCGACCAACGGGGAATGAGAGAATACTGGTACTATGACGGCGGGACGTACCTCTACTTTGTGGACGGCCTGCTCAATCAATACAGGAGATAATGTCCCTAGCTACACTGGAAATAGAATTTCTGGGAACCGGCACCTCGACCGGCGTGCCGATGCTGCGTTGCCATTGCCCGGTGTGCCTGAGTTCGGATCCCCGTGACAAACGATTGCGCACGTCGGCTATCGTGCGTTATCAGGGCGTGCGTCTGCTCATCGACTGCGGTCCTGACTTCCGCACCCAGATGCTTCGTGCCAGCGATGACAACCTGGATGCCGTGTTGCTGACGCACATCCACTTTGACCACGTAGCCGGAATGGATGACCTCCGCTCCTACTGTTACCTCAAACCGATGCCCGTGTATGCCCGGGGCGATGTGTTGCGGGACTTGCATCAACGCATCCCGTACTGTTTCTCGGAACATCCTTACCCTGGGGTGCCGCATTTTGAGGAACATGAGATAGGCGAGGATCCGTTTTTAGTCGAGGGCGTGAGAGTAGAACCCATCCCCGTGATGCATTACCGGTTGCCCATCGTGGGCTACCGCATTGGTCCGCTGGCTTATATCACCGATGCCAAGACCATTGCCCCCGAAGTCGTTGACCGCCTGAAGGGCGTGCCGCTGCTTGTCATCAACTCGCTGCGTGTCAAGGAAGAACACATGTCACACATGTGCCTTGACGAGACGCTTGAGATCGTGAGACGCATTGGGCCGGGCCGTACCTACCTCATCCACATGAGTGACAGGATAGGCCTGCATGCCGACTCGCCGAAGTTGTTGCCACCGACAGTAGAACTGGCCTATGACGGCCTCATCGTTAACGTATAGAGATGGACGAAGTCAAGATTTCACAGGTCAAGCCCGAAGAAAAGACGTCAGGTCTTCAGTTCTTTGAGGGACGTGTGCAGGCCGGTTTCCCCAGTCCGGCCCAAGGCGAGTATGCCGACACGATAGACCTGAACCGTGCCCTTATTACTAACCCGGCCTCGACCTTCTGTGCCAGGGTGATAGGCAACTCGATGGTCGATGCAGGCATCAACGAGGGTGATCTGCTTATCATAGACCGGGCCGTCACTCCTCATAACGGTAGCATAGCCGTGTGCTTTATTGACGGCGATTTTACCGTAAAGCGACTGAGTATCAGGAACGACGGCATATTCTTGACCCCAGCCAATGCCAGTTATCCCGAGATTCCAGTGAGCGAGGGGAGCAATTTTCAGGTGTGGGGCGTGGTGTCGCACATTATCAAGAAGGTTTAAAGCGACGCTTTAACAGACGTCAGGTGCAGAGGATAGAGGCTAGACAAGCGTGAGTGTAATGGAAGACAGAAAGGAACAGCGGATACGATATGGCAAGACGTTCTTTGTCTTGTGTGTCATCGTGGCCGTGTGGCAATGCCTGGCGATGGTGGCCGACCTGAGAGTGATGGGCCGTGGTCCTCACGAGTGGTTCATGGCCCCGTTATCGATAGGCAATGCATGGGCTTTTATGCCGCCGTTCAACACGCCGATGTTCTATCTGAACGGGATGACAGGTGGCACGGGAATGTACACGACCATCCTGATCTCGATAGCCAATATCCTGTTGCTGTTGTCTCCCTACTGGCTGCTGCGTCGCCGGTGGCGGTGGACCGTGTGGTTGCCCCTGACGCTGCTGACGTTGTGGATCCTGATGCAGCTGTGTTACTGCCGGGCCTATGATGACCTGATGCCATGGCAGAGCCTGACGTTGACCAATAACGTTAACAGCACCTTGTTTCACAGCACCTTGTCCCTGCTGCGGTGGCATGACCTGCTGATTGTGGTGCCCTATCTGCTGCTGATTGTGGCCTGCTGCCGAGGCAGCCGAGAACGGGCTGATGAACGTCGAGCAAAGCCGTTGTTGATTACACTGTTGTCGTGCCTGGTGGTGTCGGCCGTAGCCTATATCAATCCTGAAGAGAACTATGCGAAACGCTTCCTGCACAACTTCAGCAACAAGGGGTATTTCTCACAGAACGGTCTGATACCCTATGGCGTGTTCACGCTGTACCAGGTGCTGTTCAATGGTCATCGAGTCACCGACGAGGAGCGTGCCGTGATGGTCCAGTTTATTGAAGAGGACTGTCCGCACTACAGCGATAATGCCTATTGCAGCACCGAGGGCCGCAACCTGGTGCTGATTATTGTGGAGTCGCTGCACACCTGGCCAATCGGGATGGAGGTCGACGGACGCGAAGTGACTCCAGTGATGAACCGCCTGATTGCAGGTGACAGCGTGATCTATGCTCCACACGTGTTGTTCCAGACGAGCCATGGCCACTCGAGCGATGCCCACTTCATCTACAATACCGGCTTGCTGCCCCTGCGTGACGCGGCCGTTGCCGTTAACCACGGCGACGGATATTATCCCACACTGGCTGCAGCCCTGAAGGGCTATGACTGCCGCGAGGTGATATGTACGCCTGGCATGAACTGGAACCAGACCGTGACATCAAAGACCTACGGCTTTGACACGCTGTACACGCGCGACCAGCTGCACGAAGCCGGAGCCCTGTCGCGGCACAACGATATCGATGACGCTGCGCTCACCGACTATGCCGGCCAGCTGTTGCCGCAGTTGCGAGAGCCCTTCTTCCTGGAGATGGTGACCATGACGATGCACGTGCCGTTCTCGAACGGAAATGCCCGCCCCTCGTGGATTACCTCCAGCAACGTGATGAATGCCGAGGCCCGCGCCTACCTGAACTGCGTGAACATCACCGACAGCTGCATCGGGGCACTGCTTGACGACCTGGGCCGTTGCGGATTGTCGCAGCGAACCGTCGTGGCCATCGTGAGCGACCATACCCAGCTGTACCGTAACCGCATCGAGGGCAGGTCGGACTATGAGTTTGTGCCCGATGACTGGGGCATCCCGTTGATTATAGCCGGCTGTGATACAACCCTGAGATATGACGCTGTGATAGGCCAGGTGGACGTGTTCCCGACGCTGCTTGACGTGATGGGAGCCAATGCCTACCCCTGGAAGGGCTTGGGGCACAGTATCCTGCGCTACCCGGTTGCAAGCGCGATCCAGCCGCGCAACATGAGCGTGATAGGTGACAGCACGTCGTTGACGCCTCACCAGCGTAAGGCATGGGAAGTGAGCCGTTACATCATCTTTGACGGCGGCCAGACAATGCCATCAAATGCATCCAACCAAAACAAAAGATAATAATGAATCATCAGAAATCGCGACTATTCTCGAGAGACCGCCGATTGAGCGACTTGATTACCGCCCACCCGGCGCTGTTGTCGTTGTTGACCCGCCTGAACATATCGTTGGGCTTTGGCGACCGATCGATTGCCGATGTGTGTGAGGCCAGTGACGTTGACACCGACTTCTTCCTGCTCATCTGCAATGTGTACACGTTCAATAACTACGTGCCGTCGACGGCAACTATCCTGGGGACCGACATGAGCGGCCTGGTACCCTATCTGAAGAAGTCGCACAAGTATTATGTAGAGAAACGTCTGCCTCACATCGAGAAGCATCTCGACGCCATTGCCCAAAAGTTGAACGGCCGCATCGGTCGGGTGTTCATCAGCTTTTTTGAAGAATACAAGAGTGAGGTTGCCCACCACTTTGCCCACGAGGAGCAAGACGTGTTTCCGCACATCGACGGCTTGATGTCGGGCAAAGCCGACACGACGTATGTCATAGGCGAGTTTATCGACACGCACAGCGATATTGAAGGCAAGCTGGATGACCTGCTGAATATTGTGTTCAAGTACTTGCCGCCGCAGGTCGATGACGATAATGTGCTTGACGTAGTGTATGACATCCTGAGGCTGAGCGAAGACCTCAAGAAGCACACCTTCATTGAGGAGAAGATTATGGTTCCGCTGGTAAAGCATCTCGAAAAAGCCATCCTGAAATGAAGCAGCGATTACTCATAGCAGAACCGTCGGAGGTGATTGTTGATGGACTGAAATCCATCCTCGAAGCTCAGATCCGCTTTAAGGTGCTGGAGCCCGAGATGGATGCTTCCCGCCTGGCAGAGCGGCTGCTGGCTACGCATCCCGACGTTGTCCTTGTGAACCCGACGATGGTGGATAACTTGTCGAAACTGCGGGAGAATTGTTCCGGAGCCATGGTCGCGCTGGTGTACCAGTATATAGAACGCGACGAGCTGAAGAATTATGACAGCATCGTCGACATACGCGACAGCCGAGCTGTGATTATCGAGACACTTACCCAGGCATCCCCTGGCGAACAGGCCGCCAACCAGGGCAACTATGAACTGACCAAACGCGAGACCGCAGTGCTGGTGCAACTGGCCCAAGGGAAGACGAACAAGGAGATTGCCGATGCCCTCAACGTGAGTGTTCACACAGTGATCAGTCACCGCAAGAACATCACCCACAAGACGGGCATCAAGAGTGTGGCCGGCTTGACGGTGTATGCCATGCTGAATAACCTGATCAACTCTTAAGCGAGGATGTCGCAAACCCCGGAATTTTGATCATCAAGAGAGTGCCCTAAAAACTTGGTGTATCCAGGGGGATAAGCGAATAATTTGGATAAATTAGGCGCCGCCATGACATAAAAAAAGAAAAACTGCGCTTTTCTTTTTTGTTCTGTCCATGACTTGCACTAATTTTCATTAATTTTGCAGGTTGAAAATACGAGAAACTGAAGAGAGTTATGTTATTGACAAAAATGCTGGATAAGTTTGGAGACTACTGCATGTTCATGTGGAGGGTGATAGCCATTCCCGACAAGTGGAAAGTCTTCTTCAAGCGTTATCTCAACGAAATCTATAAACTGGGTATAGACTCAATACCCCTAATTATCATCGTTTCGCTGTTCATCGGCTCGCTGTGCACAATCCTGATCAAACTGAATATCTCGAACCCGTTGCTGCCGCGTTACACGGTGGGCTTGACGACCCGCGAGATCATCCTGCTGGAGTTCTCATCTACGATCCTGTGCCTGATTCTGTCGGGAAAGATTGGCTCGAACATTGCGAGCGAGATAGGCACGATGCGTGCCACCGAGCAGATCGACGCCCTGGACATCATGGGCATCAACAGTGCCAACTTCCTGGCAGCCCCCAAGATATTGGCCTTGCTGACCATCTTGCCGTTTCTTGTGGTGATATGCATGGCGACGAGCCTGTTTGGCGGATGGATTATCTGTATCATCACCGGCATTGTGGATCCGGATACCTACATCTTTGGTATCCAGTCGCTGTTTATCGAGTGGTATGTGTGGTTTGCGTTGATCAAGTCGTTGTTCTTTGCCTACATCATGTCGAGCATAGCGTGCTACTACGGTTACACGGTCGAGGGCGGCTCGGTTGAAGTGGGCCAGGCCAGTACCGACACCGTGGTGATGAGCAACATCATGATTCTTGTTGCCGACGTGATATTAACCCTGTTATTATTGTAAAGCCATGATCGAAGTTAATCATGTATCGAAGTCCTTCAAGGAGAACGGCGGGATGCGGCAGGTGTTATTTGACATCAACTGCAAGCTGTATGACGGCAAGACCAACCTGATCATCGGCCAGTCGGGCTCGGGCAAGACGGTGTTTATCAAGAATATAGTGGGCCTGTTTAACCCTGATGAGGGCTCAATCCTGTATGACGGGCGTGACATCACCCGCATGGACCGCAAGCAACGCAAGGAGCTGCGCAAGGAGATAGGCATGCTGTTCCAGGGATCGGCGTTGTTTGACAGCGAGACCGTGCTGGGCAATGTGATGTTCCCGCTGGTGATGTTTGGCAAGATGAGCGCCGAAGAGATGCGCGAGCGTGCCCAGTTCTGTATTGACCGCGTCAACCTGACGGGCAGCGAGAACAAGTATCCGAGCGAGCTGTCGGGCGGCATGCAGAAGCGTTGTGCCATTGCCAGGGCTATCGCCTTGAATCCCAAGTACCTGTTCTGTGACGAGCCTAACTCGGGCCTGGACCCCAAGACGTCGATTGTGATTGATGAGCTGTTGAGCGATATCACGCATGAGTTTGGCATCACGACGATTATCAATACCCATGACATGAATTCGGTAATGGGTATCGGAGAAAACATCGTGTTTATCAACAAGGGCCATGTGGGCTGGATAGGCAACAAGGACCAGATCTATGACGTGGACAACGACGACTTGAACAACTTTGTGTACGCTACCGACCTGTTCCGCGACGTGCGCAAGTATCGTCGTGAGCATGGCTATAAGCCGTCAAGAATGTAGTGCCGGTCGTTGCCCCTTTTTTTCCTATAAATGGCGGATAAAAACTGAGAGAAAGACATGAAAACCAGTGATAAGAACTGTAAAGAAGAAATCGTGGAGTTGTTGCGCTCAACGGGGCGTGAAGGTATCGAGGACGTGATTGGTGACCTGGAGTCATGGGGCTTTTTCACGGCTCCGGCGTCGGCCGGTCATCACCTGAATGTGGAGGGCGGACTGGCCCAGCACTCGCTCAATACCTGCAAGGCAGCGCTTGCCGTGTTTGAGGCCATGAAGACCGTCGAGCCCGGCCTGGAGCATGAGGTGAAGCGTGACAGCATCGTCCTGGCGAGCCTGCTGCACGACGTGTGCAAGTGTGACATCTACAAGCGCACGGTGAAGAAGCGCAAGAATGCCTTGGGCATATGGGAAGATGCCGAGGGCTACAAGATCACGTACAGGGGCTTCCCGATGGGCCATGGCGAGAAGTCGCTGGCGTTGCTGTTGTGCAGCGGCCTGCCGCTGAACGACGACGAGATGCTGGCCATACGCTGGCACATGGGAGCCTGGGGCGTGAACCAGAACAGCTATGAGGACGTGCGCAACTATGACGCTGCCCGAAAGCTTTATCCGCTGGTGACCATTATCCAGACAGCCGACGGCCTGGCCGCCAGCATCATGGAACGCACGGGCGAAGAGATGGACGAGCTATGACACCGCGCTGCATCAACATCCTGTTGTGTGACACGTTCCCTGGCCGATTGCCTGGTTTTATCCCTAACTACGAGTCACTGTTCATCGACCTGATTGCCGCCCTGAACGAGCCGGTATCTTACACAATTTACCAGACGTGGCAGGGCGAGTTGCCGTCGGGCATCAACGCCGGAGAAATCTATCTGGTGCCGGGCAGCTTGGACTCGGCCTACGACGACAAGCCGTGGATCGTGTCGCTGCTGCATTGGATTGAGAAGGCCTATTGCCGTAGCGCCAAGTTGATGGGCGTGTGCTTCGGCCATCAGGTCATCGCTCGTGCACTGGGCGGCGAAGTGAGGAAATATGACGGAGGCTTCGGTGCCGGTGTGCGTGCCAGTCATGTGGTGGATGAGCTCATGCAGCCTTATTTCCCGGGTCAGGAGATGCGTCTGCTCTATAGCCACCATGACCAGGTGACAGCCTTGCCCGACGGTGCCACGAGATGTGCGACGAGCGCCTTCTGCCAGAACGAGTCCTATCGTATAGGCAAGCAAGTCGTTACCTTCCAGGGACACCCCGAGTTCACCGTTGCCTATAGCCGCCACCTGCTCACCAACTGCAGCGACGACATTGATGAGACCGTTAGGCTTGCAGCCCTGCAGAGCCTGGACAACCTGCAGCCCCAAGGCCAAGAGGCCGCGCGTTTTGCCCTAGACCTATTGTTCGGGTAACGTTGTAGGGCAGCTATAGGGTGTGGGAGCGTTTTTTAGTAATTTTGCAGCCCTGAATGAATTAAATTGTTGATTATATGTCAAGAAATGAAAAGGATCTCGAGGGCGTGACGCTGCTGGGCAACCAGGGGCACGACCTATGAGTTTGATTACCGCCCTGACGTGCTCGAGACCTTCGGGAACAAGCTCCCCGAGAATGACTATGTGGTGACTCTGGATTGTCCCGAGTTCACCTTGTTGTGCCTCAAGACCGGCCAGCCCGACTTTGGGCGCATCATCTTCAACTATATCCCGCGTGTGCGCATGGTCGAGAGCAATTCGTTGAAGCTGTACCTGTTCAGCTTTCGCAACCACGGCGACTTCCATGAGGATTGCGTGAACATCAGCGACGTGACAGCCCTGATCAACTACCTGCTGAGTGAAAATGCCTCGGGCATTTTTCTCGCCAATGCCGACTGTGACCGGAATGGCAACGTGAACATCAGCGACTTGTCCGTGTTGATCAACTACCTGTGGAGTGGCAGTTGGCCCGGGAGTTCTTTCACCATCGGTGGTGTGACCTTCAATATGGTGCCTGTTACCGGCGGCACCTTCACAATGGGATTTACTGGAGAGACTCCTGATAGCGATGACGAGAGCGCCTTGCCCGCCCATCAAGTGACGCTGTCGTCATATAGCATTGGTGAAACCGAGGTGACTCAGGCATTGTGGGTGGCTGTGATGGGCAGCAATCCAAGTCACTTCACCGGTGATACAAGCAGGCCTGTGGAGAGCGTCTCTTGGGACGACTGCCAACAGTTCATCACCCAGCTGAACCAGATGACGGGCATGACCTTCCGCCTGCCCACCGAGGCCGAGTGGGAGTTCGCCGCCCGTGGTGGCAATATGAGCCATGGATATACCTATGCCGGCAGCAACACCATCAATGATGTGGCATGGAATAGTAATAACAATTCAACTAATACCACTCAACCCGTGGGGCAGAAGGAGCCCAACGAGTTGGGCCTGTATGACATGAGCGGTAGTGTCTGGGAATGGTGCAACGATTATTATGGAGCGTACAGCGCCGAAAATCAGACCAACCCGACTGGCCCTGCATCAGGCGTGGAGCGGGCCTTCCGTGGTGGAGCATTCTTCAATTCTGCAGCCGGCCATCGTGTTTGGTTCCGTAACCATTCGTCTGCTGACCTTGTAGCCAATGGCTTAGGCTTTCGCCTAGCCCTCTAAGTCCTTTACCTTGAAGGATTATTGGTTCTCGGTGGTTTGGCACAAGCGAGGCGACAGCCCGCCGCTGCCAAGCCACCGAAAACCGTTTTACGGGAAATGCTGGTCCAATTGCATGTGTAAATCAAGGAACGGAAATCTATCTCTAAAAACTTTTTTGTACCTTTGCAGTCCGAAAATAAATACAATAGCAATATGTCAAGAAACGATAAAGAACTGGAGGGTGTGACGCTGCTGGGCAACCAGGGCACGACCTATGAGTTTGACTACCGCCCCGATGTGCTCGAGACCTTCGAGAACAAGCATCCCGAGAACGAATATGTGGTGACGCTCGATTGCCCCGAGTTCACCTCGTTGTGTCCCAAGACGGGCCAGCCCGACTTTGGCCGCATCATCATCAACTATATCCCGCGCGTGCGCATGGTCGAGAGCAAGTCGTTGAAGCTGTATCTGTTCAGCTTTCGCAACCACGGCGACTTCCATGAGGATTGCGTCAACATCATCATGAAGGACCTGGTCAAGCTCATGGATCCCAAGTACCTGGAGGTCATCGGCCTGTTCAACCCGCGCGGCGGCATCAGCATCAAGCCGTTTGCCAACTATGGCGACAGCGAGCACCAGGATATGGTGCGCGCTCGCCTCATCAGCAATTTCCACAACGATTAATATGAAAGACGCAGTTATCATTACCTCGGGTGGCATGGACTCGACAACCATGCTCTATGAGTACCAGGACCAGATAGCGCTGGCCATCACCTTTGACTACGGCAGTACGCAGAACGGCCGCGAGCGCCGTTGTGCCATCATGCACTGTGAGCGCCTGGGCATCAAACACCTGATCATACCACTGGACTTCATGCACAAGTACTTCAAGAGCGCCCTGCTGGAGAGTGCCGACGCCATCCCCGACGGCAACTACAACGACGAGAACATGAAGGCGACGGTGGTCCCCTTCCGCAACGGCATCATGCTGGCGATCGCCTGCGGCATTGCCGAGAGCAACGGCCTCAAGCGCGTCATGATTGCCAACCATGCCGGCGACCACTCGATTTATCCCGACTGCCGTTCGCCCTTTATCGAGGCCATGAGCACGGCGATGATGACGGGCACCTACGAGGGAATCAAGGTCTTTGCCCCCTATACCGACTTGAGCAAGGCCGACATCGCCCGTCATGGCGCGGCCTTGGGTCTGGACTATAGCGAGACCTATTCCTGCTACAAGGGAGGGGAGAAGCACTGCGGCACCTGCGGCACCTGCACCGAGCGCCGACAGGCCCTGCGCGAAGCCGGCATCGACGACCCGACGGAATACCTTGCTTAGATAAGAGATGAGAGATAAGAGATAGGGGGTGCTTCTTCATTGAATCAAGATGAAAAAGTATCTTTTATCTTTTATCATATATTGCTAATCTAAAAAAAGTGTTACCTTTGCAGCCGCATTAAAGAAAAAATTCCATAATTAAAAACGATAAAACAGAAAAACAAGACAATGAAAGCATTTGTTTTCCCCGGACAGGGAGCACAGTTTGTGGGTATGGGCAAGGACCTGTATGACAACAACGCACAGGCCAAGGAGTTGTTTGAGAAGGCCAATGAGGTGCTGGGATTCCGCATCACCGACCTCATGTTTGATGGCACAGAGGAAGACCTGAAGCAGACCAAGGTCACCCAGCCCGCCGTATTCCTGCACTCTGTAATCCTCGCGCTCACCATGGGCGACGAGTTCAAGCCCGACATGGTTGCCGGTCACTCGCTGGGCGAGTTCTCTGCACTTGTTGCCGCTGGCGCACTGCCCTTTGAACAGGGCCTGAAGTTGGTCGAGGCACGTGCCCTGGCTATGCAGAAGGCTTGTGAGGCAGCCCCCTCGACGATGGCTGCTATCATCGGCCTGCCCGACGAGAAGGTGGAGGAAATCTGCGCCACCATCGATGGCGTGTGCGTTCCCGCCAACTACAACTGCCCCGGTCAGGTGGTCATCTCGGGTGAGATTGCCGCCATTGAAGCTGCATGTGAGAAATTCAAGGAGGCCGGTGCCCGCCGCGCATTGCCGCTCAAGGTGGGAGGTGCCTTCCACTCGCCGCTGATGGAGCCTGCCCGTGCCGAACTGGCCGAGGCCATCGAGGCCGCCGAGTTCTCGGTTCCCGTATGTCCCATCTATCAGGACGTGGATGCCAAGCCGCACACCGATCCCGCCGAGATCAAGGCCAACCTGCTGCAGCAGTTGACCTCTCCCGTACGCTGGAGCCATATCGTTGCCAATATGGTGGCCGACGGCATGACCGAGGCTGAGGAGCTGGGCCCGGGCAAGGTGCTGCAAGGCCTCATCGGCAAGACCAACCGCGAGGTTGCACTGAGCGGCCGCCAGTGATATTGCCAATAGAGAATTACAGCGAGCGGAGCTTGATGAGATAGATTCAAGCCCCGCTCGCTGTTGTATATGCCATATCAGCAGTGTGCTTAGTTGATGCCCAGAATGCGGTGGGTCTGCAGCGACAGGCGCCACTGGGGATTGTCGAGGACGGCCTGGACGGTGGCCTGCATGTTGCGGCGGCATTGCTGCTCGTCGTCGACCCAGCAGGGCTGCAAGTAGCGGTGAGTGGCCTGGATGGCATCGTACTGCCCCAGGTCCTGGCCCAGGTACACCACCTTGAGCTCGTCGCAGCGGGTGAGCACCACGGGAGCGTCGCCACAGCCGGCGATGCCCGTCTTGGGTGAGAGTGTCACCCAGTCGATGCCGTGGGGCAGGGGATGGGTGCCGTTGGTCTCGATGGCGATGCGCTTGCCGGTCATGCGCTTGAGCCCGGCCACAAAGTCATCATCGATCCATAACGAGGGTTCGCCGCCCGTGAGCACGATGAGGGGTGCCCCAGGATGCGCCATCACCTGGTTGACAATCTCGGGCAGCGACATCATTATCCCTTGTTCGTGGCGGGTGTCACAGAAGGGGCAATGAAGATTGCAGCCGCTGAGCCTGATAAACACGCTAGCGGTGCCAGTGTTGTAGCCCTCGCCCTGCAGCGAGTGGAAGATCTCGTTAATTTTCCACATTTCAGTTTTTCAGTTTTCAGTTTTCAGTTTTCAGCGGCATCCGCATTCTGACAACTGAAAACTGACAACTGACGACTAATTATTCGTCCTTGATGTAGATGGCCAGGTTGTTGCTGCTCTCGCGCACGTCGGCCCGGTAGCAGTTGGGGACGGTGTCGACAATCCAGCGGGCGATGTTTTCGGCTGTGGGGTTGAAGTCGAGCACCTCGTTGAGGTTGCGGTGGTCGAGCTTGCCATGCACCATATCCTTGATAAGGGTAAAGTCGGTCACCATGCCGTTGTCGTCCAGTTCCTGGGCCTTGCAATAGACGTTAACGATCCAGTTGTGGCCGTGCAGGTTCTCGCACTTGCTGTTGTGGTCGAGCATCAGCATGTGTGCTGATGAGATTTCGATAGTTTTTTGTACGTAATACATATTGCAGTTTTCAGTTTCGTTTGTTTTTGGGTTGGGGGACCGACTCGTTGAAGCGCATGTAGTAGATGAGGTTGACAATGCCCTTGTCGTAGCCGGTGGTGATGGCCGTCAAGTGGTCGCTGCAGAAGATGCCGTCTCTGGCCAGGACAAAGCCCCTGGTGCCGAGGCGGTTCTCGACCTTGCCCACGATGGCGGGCTCGGTGGTAGCCGGGCAGTGGTTCACGTTGAGGGTGATGATGACGCACTTGACCCGTGCGTCGTAGTTAAACTCGGCACCGGTGCTGTCGGGTGTTGCTGTAGCGACCTCGTGGTCAAACACGTACTGGATGAAATAGGGTCCCTGGGGCAGGATCAGGGTGTTGTTGCCTACGTAGGGTCGCGCGTCGGTGCCCACCATGGCGTTCATGTCCATGAGTGTTGTCGAGGCATCGGCACCGCAGCACGAGGTCTCGTCAAACATCATCATCATGGATGCTGCTGCCAGGTCGGTGTCGATGAAGCCGCGTGTGGCAAACGGGTTGTCCTCGCTCACATGGGCGTTCTGGAACTTGACATTGCCGACGGGTTTGCCCTGGCGGTCGATGATGCGATAGTTGTCGCCGTCGACGGCAATGAGGCGTTCGCCGTTGATGTCGATGATGTTATCGTGCTCGATGGGGATGAGCGACTTGCCGGCGTTGTCCACCATGCCGGCCTTTTTGCCCTTGAAGACGATGTAGTCGCCCGAGGGTGTGCGCGAGAAGTCGTCATAGCCGGCCTTCTCGACCGCCTGCTTGTCGTTGATGGGGTTGGGTACCTCCTTGCCGTTCTTGTCGAGGCACACCAGCGTGTCACCCTTGATGACGGGCAGTACGCCATTGATGTAGTAGGGTTGGACGGGCTGGTAGTCGGCACCGCTGGCCGTGAACATCACCTTGCCGCTCTTGTCGATGACGGTAAAGCTCATGACGCTGTCGGCAGGCTGCTGACTGTCGATGACCAGGGCATAGTCGTTGTAGAGAAACATGTTGGCGCTGCTATAGGTGGCGGCAACGATGGTGTCGCCGCTGGTGTTGATATATCCCCACTGGCCGCCATCGTTCTGATAGGCTGCCATGCCGCGGGAGAACATCGAGCACTGTGACACCTCGGCGGGCAACTGCTTGACTATGTTGCCCTGGCGGTCGATGATGCAGAGAGGACCGCCCACCTTGCTGGCGACAGCGACGCCGTCGTCGCTGAAGGCCGTGACGCTGCCATAGTGTCCGGCGACGGGTGTTGTGGGATTGCCCACGTTGTAGTAGTCATAGCTGCCCTGGTCGTTCATGACATAGAACATGTCGGCCACCACGGGCGATGGCGCATTGACAAAGGCGTCCTTGGCTACGACCTCGCCGCTGTTCACATCGAGGATGCTCCATTTCTCGCTGCCGACAAGTTGCACGGGCAGGTATTGTGTTTTGTACTGATAGGTTGCGTCGTTGCCACCACAGGCGGTGAGCAGGATTGCTGCGGTCGCAGCAAGAAATAGTGTTGATAAGAGTTTCATTATTCTTATTAGTTGTCGTTGGTCTTGTCGTTCAAGGGTGCGAAATTAGTGAAATTTTCTGTATCGGGCAACATTGATTGAATGCTGTAACATTTTTTGTGTTTTTTTGGTGTCAGGTGCAAAACCATGTGTTTGGTAACAATGTTCTGTCTGTTGTATTACCACGATTAAAAAATCATCCTCCGGGTGAAACAAAACACATGGCCAGGCGGATGTCCCGGAGTATGTCATCAACGCCGCCACTGGCCATGTCGTCGACAGCTACTTTACAGGGAGTTACT
Organism: uncultured Prevotellaceae bacterium; assembly: GCA_946409635.1. GTDB lineage: Bacteria > Bacteroidota > Bacteroidia > Bacteroidales > Muribaculaceae > Sodaliphilus. Next base: position 11,813 of record CAMJXD010000008.1, on the reverse strand, counting down.
CCCTCGACGGAGCCCTTGACGAGGCCATGGACCACGCTGGCCATGACTCAGCCTACTCTGAATTTGAACCAGTATAATTTTATTTAAGTCGGCCTGTTGTAAGGCCTCGCCTTGGCCTGCCCACATCTGAAGCCCGTTAGTGCTGGTGAAGTGCACGCACGTTTGGAAAAAATGGAAAAATGTCAGTCGCGGGTGACAAAATGGCTGATTGCCGTCTTGAAATGGGGGTTGGCATGTTGGTTGCAGTCTTGGAGAGCGAGAAATCAACTTAAAACAACAATAACCTAACTAGACAGTAAGAATCATGACTATTAAACCATTAAACGACCGCGTTCTCATCGAACCGGCAAAAGCAGAAGAAGTAGTGGGCGGTATCATCATCCCCGACAGCGCAAAGGAAAAGCCCCTGAAGGGCATCGTGCGTGCAGCCGGTAACGGCACCAAGGACGAGGAAATGATTGTCAAGCCCGGCGACACGGTACTCTATGGCAAGTATGCCGGCAACGAGATCGAGATCGACGGTGAGAAGCTGCTGATGATGCGCCAGAACGACATCCTGGCCATCGTGGTTGAATGAAAATAACTGATAACTAAAAAAACTGACAACAAATAAAATGGCAAAGTTAATCAAATTTGATATCAAGGCTCGCGAAGAGCTCAAGAAGGGCGTTGACCAGTTGAGCGACGCCGTTAAGGTAACCCTGGGTCCTAAGGGACGCAACGTGATTGTTGACAAGAAGTATGGCGCTCCGCACATCACCAAGGACGGTGTGACCGTAGCCCGTGAGGTAGAACTGGAAGACGAGTTCCAGAACATAGGAGCCCAGCTGGTGAAGGAAGTTGCCAGCAAGACCAACGACGATGCCGGCGACGGCACCACCACCGCTACCGTGCTGGCTCAGGCTATCATCACCGAGGGCTTGAAGAATGTGGCCGCCGGCGCCAACCCCATGGACGTGAAGCGCGGTATCGACAAGGCCGTGAAGGCTGTTGTCGAGGGCATCAAGGCTCAGGCTCAGGAAGTGGGCGACGACTTTGGCAAGATCGAGAATGTGGCCCGCATCAGTGCCAACAACGATGATGCCATCGGCCAGCTCATTGCCGAGGCCATGAAGAAGGTGAAGAAGGACGGCGTGATCACCGTCGAAGAGGCCAAGGGTACCGAGACCCGCGTCGACGTGGTCGAGGGTATGCAGTTTGACCGCGGTTACATCTCGCCCTACTTTGTCACCAATGCCGACAAGATGGCTTGCGAGATGGAGCGTCCCTATATCCTGATCTTTGACAAGAAGATCTCAGGCCTGAAGGATATCCTGCCCCTGCTGCAGGGTGCCGTACAGGCTCATCGCCCCATGCTCATCATCGCCGAGGACGTTGATGGCGAGGCTCTGGCATCGCTGGTAGTTAACCGCCTGCGTGGTTCGCTCGAGGTGTGCGCCGTGAAGGCTCCGGGCTTTGGCGACCGTCGCAAGGAGATGTTGCAGGATATCGCTATCCTGACTGGCGGTACCGTCATCAGCGAGGAGACCGGCCTGACTCTGGAGAAGGCCACCCTGGACATGCTTGGCACTGCCGAGAAGGTTACCGTCGACAAGGAGAATACCACGATTGTCAACGGTGCTGGCGACAAGGACAAGATTGCTGACCGCGTTGCCCAGATCCGTGTCCAGATCGAGAATACCAAGTCGACCTATGACAAGGAGAAACTGCAGGAGCGCCTGGCCAAGCTGTCGGGAGGCGTAGCTGTCCTGTACATCGGAGCTCCCAGCGAGGTGGAGATGAAGGAGAAGAAAGACCGCGTGGACGACGCCCTGAGCGCCACCCGTGCAGCTGTCGCCGAGGGTATCGTGCCCGGTGGCGGTACGGCCTACATCCGTTGCTTGAAGGCCCTGGAGGGCATGAAGGGCGATAATGATGACGAGACCACGGGTATCCACATCATCCAGCGCGCCATCGAGGAGCCGTTGCGCCAGATTGTTGCCAACGCTGGTCTGGAGGGCGCAGTTGTCGTCAACCGCGTCAAGGAAGGCAAGGACGACTTTGGCTACAATGCCCGCACCGAGAAGTTTGAACAGCTCTTCACCACCGGAGTCATTGATCCGGCCAAGGTGGCACGTGTGGCCCTGGAGAACGCAGCCAGCATCGCCGGCATGTTCCTCACCACCGAGTGTGTCATCGCCGAGAAGAAGGAGCCCGAGCCTGCCATGCCCGCAGGTGGTCCCGGCATGGGCGGCGGCATGGGCGGCATGATGTAATCACGCTGTCAACGGATTTCAAGATAACGATTCCCCTGCTGGACAATGGCGCCGGCGGGGGATTTGTTTTGTCGGGTTTACTGGACTTGAGGGGGTGTGACGGCGGCCTGCTTGCTTGAACGCTTGATTTTCCAGCCGATGGCAGCGATGACAATGGTGGTCAACGGGCTGAGCAGGTTGAAGAAACAGTAGGGCAGATAGGTGAGGGTGGGGACGCCGAGCACGGTAGCCTGAGTCATGCCGCAGGTGTTCCACGGGACGAGTACCGATGTCACAGTGGCGGCATCCTCGGTGGTGCGGCTCAGCAACCGGGGTTCGTAGCCCTCCTGCTTGTAGACGTCGCGAAAGACGTCGGCCGTGAGAACGATGCTGATGAACTGGTCGCCTGTGGTGAGATTCAGGAATAGGCCCGTGCCCACGGTCGATGATACCAGACTCAGGCGGGAGCGGACAAAACGGATAATTACCCTGGTGAGGCTCTCAATCATGCCGCTGGCCACCATGGCGGCACCGTAGCACATGGCGCAGATGATGAGCCAGATGGTGTTGAGCATGCCCGCCATGCCTCCAGTCGAGACCAGGTCGTTGAGGGCGTCATAACCGGTCTCAATCGCCGTGGCACCATAGTAGGTTATGGTCAGCCCCTTGGCCAGTGCGGCCGGAACACTCAGCGAGGCGTCGCCGGCTATCTGGGTGAGGATATGGGGCTGCAGGACGAGGGCGGTGATGCCCGCGAGAATCGACGATGCAAACAGGACGATGAGCGAGGGCACCTTCTTGGCGATGAGTACGCCTGTGATGACGGGCACCAGCAGCGTCCATGCTGAGATGTTGAAGGTCGAGGCCAGGCCCCGGGTGTACTGATCGACGTGGAGTGCAGCGTCGGTGCCATGCCCCAGGCCGGCTACCAGAAAGATGGCCAGCGTGATGAGAATCGACGGGGTGGTGGTGATGACCATGTAGCGGATGTGCTCAAAGATGTCCACGCCGACCGACGACGATGCCAGAATCGTGGTGTCGCTCAGAGGTGACATTTTGTCACCGAAATAGGCACCCGAGATGATGGCTCCCGCAGTCCAGGCCTCGTCAACGCCCAGTGCATGCCCGATGCCCAGCAAAGCCACACCGATGGTAGCGATCGTGGTCCACGAACTGCCGGACAGCAGCGACACCAGGGCGCAAATCACACACGCGCTGACAAGGAAAAACCGGGGTGACAGAATCTGAACGCCATAATAGATGAGCGTGGGAACCACACCGCTGACCATCCACGACCCGGCCAGCATGCCCACCGTGAGCAGGATGAGCAATGTCACGGCGATATCGCCGATGGTCTTGCACATCTGCCGTTCAAACACCTTCCATGACACGTGATAGACGACCATCGAGATGGTCACGCACACGGCCAGTCCCAGCAGCAGGGCAATCTGGCTACCGCCGCTGAGCGAGTCGCTGCCGAACAGGGTGATGACAACAATCAAAAGGCCAATCAACACCACAACGGGTATCGCTGCGACCAGGGGGTGGGGAATTATTTTTTGTTCAGTCATAACGGGTATGGTCTTGTAATGATGCGCAAATTTATCAAAAAAATGGGCGTCGAGCCACGATTATCATCAAAAAAAGGCTATTTTTGCATCAAATGAAACTGTCAACTGCATGAAACCGAAATCCATCTGTACAATGTCTGCATGGCCCGCTAGTGTAAGAGTCGTCCTCATGGGGATTGTATTCCTGATGACGTGTGCCGTATTGCCGCTCAACGCCGTCAACGTTGAGGAAGGCGTGTCTCACGAGCTGGCCCTTTACCGCTCGGCCCACATCAGCGACGTGGTTTACAACCTCACATTTACGGTGCCGGCCGAGAAGTCGAAGCCTGTCTACTTTGATGAAACGCTCATGTTCTATTGGACAGGCGACGAAGACCTGCAGATCGACTTCCAGGGAGAAGCCGGCCAATTGTTCGGCGAGGTGATGGTCAATGACAAGACTGTGCCGACCGTCTTGAAGAACGAGCACATCGTGATACCGGCCCACTGTCTTGTTAAGGGTGAGAACTCGATAGTGATAGGCGGTTACAGCGGCGACAAGGCTCTGAACCGCAGCGATGATTACCTGTACACGCTGTTTGTGCCCGACCATGCCCGCAGCGTTTTCCCGTGCTTTGACCAGCCTGACCTGAAAGCGGTATTTGACTTGAAACTGAATATTCCTGAGGGGTGGGAGAGCATCAGCAACGAGACTCGCAAGCCCATTCCCACCTATCTGTTCTCGTTTACTGCAGGACGGTTTCAGGTGCAATGGGCCACACGCGACGGACGGCTGCTCAAGGCCTTGTATCGCGAGACCGACCCCATAAAGGTGGCCCAGCTGCCTGTCGTGTTTGACCAGGTGGCCCTGTCGTTGCGCTGGATGGAGGAATATACAGGAATAGACTATCCGTTTGAGAAATACGGGTTTGTCGTCCTGCCGGGTTATCAGTTTGGCGGCATGGAGCATCCCGGGTGCATCCAGTTTAATGATCAGCGCATCTTTCTTGGACCCGAGCCGACCCCCGACGAGGAGATGTCGCGCCTGAACCTCATCGCCCACGAGACGGCACACATGTGGTTTGGCGACCTGGTGACCATGCGCTGGTTTGACGACGTGTGGACCAAGGAGGTGTATGCCAATTTCATGGCCGATAAAATCGCCAGGGAGAATTTCCCCGACATCAACCACGACCTGGCTTTCGTCAAGTCCCACTATCCGCTGGCGATGAGTACCGACAGGACCGAGGGTACGCACCCCATCCAGCAGCCGTTGGACAACATGAACAAGGCGGGCCTGCTCTACGGCAACATCATCTACCACAAGGCCCCCATCATGATGAGCAAACTCGAGAAAGAGAAGGGCGCCGACAACCTGCGGGACGGCTTGCGCTCCTACCTCAGCCGATATGCCTATGGTAACGCCAGTTGGGATGACCTCATCGTCGAACTCGACCGTTTTAACCCCGAGCACAGCGCGCAATCCTTCAGCGACGTGTGGGTCAAGCAGAAGGGAATGCCTGTCATCAATTCCAACCGCATGAGTGACATTCTACGGGTGCGTCAGACCGACCCCTATGGCCGCAACCTGGTGTGGAAGCAGGGTTTTGACATCGGCTATGTGGATGAAAACGGAAAATTTTGCCAGCAGCACATTTATATGGACGACCGCGACTGTATACTCTACGTGGGTTATAACGATGCCGTGTTTGTCAACAGCAACGCCGAGGGTTATGGCCAGTTTAACCTTAGAAGTGAGGGCATCTCGACGATGTCCGAAGCCTGGAAAACGATGGCCGACAATGACCTGTCCCGCTATGCCGTCGTGCTCAACCTCTACGAGAACTTCCATCGGGGCCACATCACGGCAGGGGACCTGACAAAGGTCCTCATCGAGTTCCTCACCCATGAGAAAAACGAACTGATAGCCTCGACCACCTGTAGTTATATCAGCGACTTGTTGCCAAACCTGGATGAAAAGGAGCGGGACGAAACGGAGCGCAGCCTGTCGGATTTGATGGAGAATCACAGCCTGCAATCGGTGCGCCAGACCTTGCTGCGCCAACTCTCGCTCCATGCCGTGTCGCCCACAGTCGTGGACAAAATGGACGAAATCTGGAAAAAGCAAAGCGCCACGTTCCTTAATCACCGTGATTATATGCGCATGGCCTATCATCTGGCTATCATGCAGCCCGACCGGTGGCAGCAGATTCTTGACGAGCAGCGCGGCCGCCTCAACAACGAGGACCAGCGGCGAGAGTTTGACTTCATCTCACGAGCCTGTAACCCCGACACGTTGGTTCAGCAGCAACTGTTCAACGAACTGCTACGGGCCGAGAACCGCCGTGTCGAGCCCTGGGCAAGGGAAATGCTGGCGCTGCTCAACGACCCCGCACGTGAGCCGTTCAGCAACCGCTATCTCGTTCCAGGCCTTGATGCCCTGGAAGACGTGCAGCGCACGGGCGACATCTTCTTCCCGGGTTACTGGCTCACGGGCCTGCTGTCGGGCCACCATAGCAACGAGGCCAGGGACATCGTGAGGGCATGGATTGAAACCCACGGCTCATTGTCCCCAGCCTTGATGAATAAGCTCAAGGAGAATGCTTACTGGCTGATCAGTTTCCCTTCAACTCCTTGACGGCAGCCTCGAGCTGATGCATGGCCTGCTCGATGACGCATCGCGGGCTGCCCATGTTGAAACGCATGTGGCACTTGCCAGCCTCGCCAAACATCGAGCCCTCGTTCATGGCCAGTCGAGCCTTGTTACGGAAGAGGTCTATCACCTCGTCGTGACTGATGCCCAGGCCCGTGCAGTCGAGCCAGACGAGGAAACCCGCCTGAGGCTTGACGGCAACGATGCCGGGGATGTGATCGCGGCAATACTGTTCCACATATTCGACATTACCCTCGATGTAGTGTAGGCATTCTTCGAGCCACTGCTTGCCGTTCCTGTAGGCCGCCTCGGTTGCGATGATCGAGACGAGGTTGGCGTTGCATAGCTCGTTGGTCTCAATCCACTTGAAGAAAGGCTCACGCAGCTCTGGGTTCTTGACAACGCACCACGAACTCTTGAGTCCCGCAATGTTGAACGTCTTGCTGGGAGCGCCGCAGGTAACCGTCACGGCCGCAGCCTCGGGGCTGACGGTTGCCATCGCGGTGTGCTTGTGGCCGAAGAGCATGAGGTCGCCGAAGATTTCGTCCGAGAAGATGATCACGCCATGCTTGTGGGCCAGTCGAGCGACCTGACGCAAGACATCGGGTTCCCAAGCAATGCCAGCCGGGTTGTGGGGGTTGCACACGACCATCATTCTGGGGTGTTCTGTCTCCATGATGCGCTCGAGCCCCTCGAGATCCATGCGGTAGAAGTTGTCGTCGGTGTGGATGAGCGCGTTATTGACGGTGATGCGGCCGTTGCCGTCGATGACATCCTTGAACGGGTAGTAGACGGGTTGCTGGATCACAATCTTGTCGCCGGGCTTGGTGAAAAAGTTCACTGCTAAGCCGAATCCCGTGACAATTCCGGCCACAAAGGTGACCTCGTCCTGGGTGAATTCAAAGCCGTTGCGCTCGCGTTGCCAGTCGATGATCGATTGCCAGTATCCGTCATAGAGGCATGTGTAACCATAGACGGGATGGTCGGCCAGCCGTCGCACGAGGGCCTGAGTAATCTCGGGACATACTGCAAAGTCCATGTCGGCAATCCATAGCGGTATCAGATCGTCGCGTCCATAATCCTGTTTGAGGACTTCAATCTTCTTGCATTGGGTTCCATGGCGGTCAATGCATTGGTCGAAATTATACTTTCCCATTATTGTTATAATGATTTAAGGTGAATAATCATGATTTTGATAATTTGTCGGCAAAAGTACAAACTTTTCATCAATAATTGCTAAATTTGCGCACCTTAATTCATAAACATGATGGATCAGACAATACATTTCATTAAAATGCACGGTGTAGGGAATGACTACATCTTTGTAGACACGACAAAGTATCCCATCAACGACCCGGCCCGGCTGGCAGTGGCATGGAGCCGTCCTCACGTGGGCATCGGCAGCGACGGCCTGGTGCTGATAGGACGCCCGAGCACGCCCGAGGCCGACTTCTCGATGCGCATCTTCAACGCCGACGGATCAGAGGGCCTGATGTGTGGCAACGCAAGCCGCTGCATCGGCAAGTATCTCTATGAGCGCGGAATGACACACAAGACCAGCATCAGGCTGGAAACGGCATCAGGCATCAAGACGCTGGAACTGACCGTGGGCGACAATGCAGCGGTGGTCGAGCGTGTCAGGGTAGACATGCTGGCTCCGATACTGCAAGACGAGTCGCTGATGCTGCCCGATGGTGACGCGTTGCCCGACGGCGTGTTTGTGTCGATGGGAAATCCCCACTATGTCATCTTTGTCAGCGATGTAGAAGCCGTTGATGTCGAGTGCGAGGGCTCGCGCCTGGAGCATCATCCACGCTTCCCCGAGCGCTGCAACATCGAGTTTGCCCAGATCAGGCCCGACGGCATCAGGATGCGCGTGTGGGAACGCGGCAGCGGCATCACCCTGGCATGTGGCACCGGCGCATGTGCAACCGCCGTGGCTGCCGCCGTAACAGGCCGCGCCGGGCGCCAGTCACGCATCATCATGGACGGCGGTGTGCTGGACATCGACTGGAACGAGGACGGTCACGTCTACCTGAGCGGCCCTGCAACAATCACCTTTGAAGGCGACATCAGCCTGGACCTCGACCAATGAAGTGTAAAATAATAGACGCTTCATCCTGGCAACGGGCCTGTGGTCAATCGAGTACGCCCCGGCGGGTGGCAAGCCCCCCTATTGGTGGCGACCTCTGGTAATTCATTCGTGCTTGTCAAGTATCAGGCAGTTCCCTAGACATTGATTTGACATCCATCTAGACGGAGAGCGATAGGTAATCCTTCGCTCTCTTTTCTCATTCACCAAAGCATGATTTGTAAAAGAATTGGACACTTTAGTGTAAAATCTTTATGACAACCGATTGAATTTTGGTGAAAACAAAAACTGCTTAATTCGCTGTTTATAGCCAATTAAGCAGTTGCGATTGTGGAGCATAGCGCTTTATGGAGCGATATGGATTGACACCCATAGGATCGATAATGTTCGGATTGTCAGTTGCTTAGATTAAGCTATCGATTCTATGTATATCGATGAATACCCCGTTATCCCGTAAAAGGGGGGAATCAATGTACCCCCCCAAAAAGCAACCTTGCGCACCGACGCGACCCAGCGTTTCTTCTTACTCAAAGTTATACGAATTTGATGCGCACGTCATCGATGGAAATCTATCAGATGATGTGGTCGGCATAATGGCGTTATCGTGTCATAAGATGTCTTGTGATGTCTTATCGTATCGCGCTAATTTATTGTTAATCAATAATTTGCGTATTATTTTGAGGCATTGTAATTTTGCAGAAAATATAAAATTATAGTTATTATGAAGGAGATTAAATTTAATTGCAGGACATTCCTGAACCATCGCGATCAAGTGGTGGTGCGCGTAAGGTGGAACAAAAAAAGGTCAGAGGTTGGTTTCTCTATCGGGTTGCATGCTGACCCTTCGAAGTGGAACGCCGACTCTCAGAGACCTGTGCGCGGTTCGACGCATGTTATCGGCCAAAAGAGGATCCCGTCGCGTGTCATTAACGACCGGATCGATGAGTTCCTTGCGGCTATCAATGAGTCCTTTGTCGAGTTCGGGCTCAAAGATGTTATGCCTGGACCAGACGAACTGCGAGAGCTCGTGAACGAAAAGGTGGGCCGGGTCGAGGACCTGGAAGAAGAACCACAGGTAAAGCCACTCAAGGAGATTTTTGACGATTTCCTTGCGTCTGGCAAAAAGGAACGCGATTGGACGAGCGCAGTGCACTACAAGTATGAGCAGGTGTGGAAACACTTGACTCAGTGTGATCCGACCGTTTCTCTTGAGACCCTTGACAAGGACAAGATGCTTGAACTCAAGGATTGGTATGTCAAGAACAATTACAAGAATCGCACAATCACCAAGCAGTTCAGGTTTTTGAAGTCGTTCCTTCGCTGGATGAAGGCCAACGGCTATCCTGTCCACGAGAGTGCAATTGACTGCCAGATTCATTTGACCGTAACCAAGAAAAATGTGACTTTTCTGACGTTCAAGGAGCTGATGCAGTTTTATCACTATAAGTTCGCACCTGAGCATAAATATCTGGATAAGGCTCGCGACATGTTCTGCTTCATGGCGTTCACCTCGTTGCGCTATTCTGACCTTGCTCAACTCAAACGGGCCAATATCACAAGCCGTGGCATTGAACTCTATACCAAGAAGACCTCTACTCCAATAACGATACCGATTATTGATTATGCGCGGGAGATCATGGACAAGTATTCCACCTTCCAGTCATCAGATGGCAGTTTATTCCCGGTGCCGTCAAGCCAGAAGTTGAATGACTATATCAAAATTGCGGCAGAGCAGGCCGGCATCGATAGGGAAGTCGTCAACACTTACTTCATTGGCACGAAACGGTACGATGAGGTTCATAAGTTCTATGAAATCATTGGTTGCCATGACGGTCGTCGCACGTTTGTGTGCTGCTCTTTGGCATTTGGAATACCACCTGCCGTTGTCATGTCATGCACGGGGCACAAGGACTATCAGAGCATGAAGCCCTACATCGAGGTGGGGAACGATACGCAGAAACTTGAACTCGGCAAGTGGAACGGTAAAGACACCAAGGTTGACATCATCACTGCTCTTGAGGATCTTGATGCCGACAAACTTGAGTTGGTGTATGATTTCGTCAAGTCAATTGCAAGTTGATACTAATACCTGATGTTGTGAAGAGAAGAATTTGTGGAAAATGCAACGATTTGTTGCGTTTTCTTTTGGAAATTGCCAAAAATGGGCTATTTTTGCGACTAAAACGCAAATATTTCGACATTATGGAGATATCAATTAAGAAAATCAAAATTGGCGGAATCACCAATATCAAGGATGTTGAGATTCCCATGGAGAAGTTGACGGCCCTTGTCGCTCCCAACAATTATGGTAAGAGCAACTTCCTTGTCGCCATCGAGTTCGCTGTGCAGTTCATGGCGGCTCAGAGCGATACCAGGCTCAAGATGATGTCAACGCGCAACGTGATACCCATCAATAAGTCAATGGAGGATGCTCCCTTCTCGTTTGAGATGGAGGGCTGCACGGGTGACACGGAGTTTGTTTATGGCTTCTCGTTTGAGTGGGCCAGGACAAACGGTAAAGATCAAGGGAGTAGGGTGGTGAGCGAGACCCTGAAATTAAAACAGGCCACAGAACTGAAGTATAAGGCATATATCAAGCGTGAGGCTACTGAACTCGCGTATATCATTGCCACGCCTAAGGGACGCTGCAACAAAGAGGTCCTGGTTGATCGTGGCACCCTTGTCATGGATAAACTGTTGAATATGGATGGGCTGTTCTATCTGGATGTGGTTAAGGCGATAAGGTCGATGAACGTCAAGCGAGTAAATACCCTGGACAACCCGGATGGTATTTTCAGTTCACCATATCCAGCTTCGGGCTCTGGAGGGTACAGTGTGTCCTTTCCCAAGCCTGGTGAAATCGGCTTCTTCATCAACAGCCTCCGCCAACTTGATGTGGACAAGTATGAGTTGCTGAAGAATACCATCGTTGACCTGCTGCCCAACATTGAGGATTTTGAGCCTGTTCAGGTGGACTTGTCACCGAAGACAGATGTGCCATTCCAACTCCCAAACACATACTTTGATATCCGTGTCAAGGAACGCTACAACAACCAGTACACCAGCATTAACAATGTGTCAACCGGCAGCAAGAAGATCTTGTATGTCTTGACCATGTCATTGGCAGCCAGCCTTAATCATGTTGACCTTCTTATGTTTGAGGAACTGGAAAACTCTGTACATCCCCGACTGTTGCAAAATCTGCTACAGGTCGTTACCGAGCTCGCGAGTAATACCAAGGTCATCACGACGAGTCATTCCCCCTATTTGGTCAAGTATCTGTC
>CAMJXD010000007.1 GCA_946409635.1 uncultured Prevotellaceae bacterium | reverse complement strand
TGTATTGAACGTACAGCTCCATGCAGGTGAACTCAGGGTTGTGGTTGCGGTCCATACCCTCGTTGCGGAAGTTCTTGCCGATCTCGTACACGCCCTCAAAGCCGCCCACGATCAGGCGCTTGAGGTAGAGCTCGGTGGCGATGCGCATATACATGGGGATGTTCAGCGCATTGAAGTGGGTGATGAACGGACGGGCCGTGGCACCGCCGGCAATGGCCTGCAGCGTGGGCGTCTCGACCTCGGTATAGCCGGCATCGTCCAGCACCTGGCGCATGGTCTTCACCACCTGGGCACGCTTGAGGAAGGTCTCCTTAACGCCCGCATTGACCACCAGGTCGACATAGCGCTGGCGGTAGCGCAGCTCGGGGTCTTCAAACGCGTCGTATTTCACGCCGTCCTTCACCTTGACCACGGGCAGCGGCTTGAGCGACTTGCTCAGCAGCTTGAGAGACTGGGCATGGACGCTGATCTCGCCCGTCTGGGTGCGGAACACGTAGCCCTCAACGCCCACAAAGTCGCCCATGTCGAGCAGCTTCTTGAACACGGTGTTGTACAGGTCCTTGTCCTCGCCGGGGCACAGGTCGTCGCGGCTCACGTACACCTGGATGCGGCCACGCGAGTCCTGCAGTTCAAAGAACGAAGCCTTGCCCATGATGCGGCGGTTCATCATGCGTCCCGCGATGCTCACCTGGCGCGGCTCAGCATCGTCGCTGAAGCTGGACACAATTTCATCGCTGTAAGCCGTTACCACATACTCTGCAGCGGGATAGGGGTTGATACCCATCGCCTTGAGCGTTTCCAGACTGTTACGGCGGATAATCTCTTGTTCGCTTAATTCAAGTACGTTCATCTTTTTTATATCTGATTTTTATGTTGTTTTCAATTGAACTACAAAGGTACTAATAAGTTTTTAGTTTTGAAGTTTATACCCCCAAGTTTTTTTGATTCCAACGCTCAAATTGGCTCCATCAGTCAACAGGCTGGCCGACCAATTAGTCTAATTAGTCTAATTCGACCAATTAGCCCCATTGGACAAAGACAATGCTTTCCCTGAAGGGCGATTATGGATTTGCTTTCTTGTAAGGTTTTCCAAGGAGGAAGGGAAAGTAGCGCTCGATGAGGAGGGCCAGAGGATACAGCAGGGCCATGACGATAGCCGCGACAACGACCTTGAGCAGGATGTTGTCATCAAAGACGCCGTCGCCCATCAGGCGTGCCACGACAATCTTGATGACGCCGATGAGGTAGTTTTGCAGCGCCAGATAGGTGATGCCGGTGATGGCCACGGTCTGGGCGATGCGGCTGGTGCCAAAGCGCGACTCAAGCCACTTGCAGGCCGCCGTGTAGAGCGGCAGCACGAGGATGATGGCCTCGGGAGCCAGCACATAGGCTACAGCGCGGTCGATGGTCTGCGGAGCCACGATAAGGAAACCCAGTCCCAGGGCCCCCAAGAGCAACCACGCGACAGAGCGCAACGAGCCGCCGAAGCTAAACTTGTCCACCAGCCCCTGGCAACAGCTGCCCATGGCATAGAGGGGCATGTACAGCAGGGCCTTGTCGAGGTTCCAGTATCGCAGCCAGGGCACGTCGGGCATAACGAGCAACGAGAGGCTCATCAGCAGCGCCACGACGAGTGGCAGGCAACCTGGCAACAGCCGCTTGATGGGATAATAGATGACCTGCATGGTGAACAGCGCTGCCAGGAACCAGAAGGGGCCCAGCACGACGTCGGGCGTACCCTGCAGAAACTGCCACAGCGGCTCGGTAACGGCGATTGCCTGCTCCTCGGGGCCGGCCATGCGCCGCCCCACAATGAGCCACAGGGCATAGAAGATAATAAAGAATGTGGTGTAAGGCACCAGCAGCTGGCGCGCACGATGCCCCAGGAAGGTGAAGAAACCCTTCTGCCGGGCCATATTGAACAAGTAGCCTGCGGCAAAGAAGAACACCGGCGCCCCCATGTTGAACAGGGCCAGCTCATGAACGTGCCCGTCACAGTCGCAACGCGGCGGCGTGTGATACACCACCACGAGGAACATCGCGATGAACTTCATGTAGTCGAGCCAAGCCTGTCGCTTCATCTTCTGTCGTGCCTATAATAAATAAAAAGGAAAAAAGGAAAAAACAAAAAAGGAAAACAATAAGTACAATAAAAACAATGGTCGTTTGCCGTTATTGCGCTTATTGTTTTCTCTTTATCTAATGTCAGTCGATGATGTCAAAGCCCGTGTAACGCTGCAGAGCGGCAGGGATGCGGATGCCCTCTGGCGTCTGGTTGTTCTCGAGCAGGGCGGCCACGATGCGCGGCAGAGCCAGGGCCGAGCCGTTGAGCGTGTGGCACAGGTGGGTCTTCTTGTCGTCGCCACGGTAGCGGCACTTCAGGCGATTGGCCTGATAGGTCTCGAAGTTGGAGACGCTGCTCACCTCGAGCCAGCGCTGCTGGGCTCCCGACCACACCTCGAAGTCAAAGGTAATGGCACTCGTGAAGCTCATGTCACCACCGCACAGGCGCAGGATGTGCCACGGCAGCTCAAGCTTGTCGAGCAGACCCTGCACATGGTCCTTCATCTCCTCAAGGGCGGCATAAGAATCCTCGGGCTTCTCGATGCGCACGATCTCCACCTTGTCGAACTGGTGCAGACGGTTCAGGCCACGCACATCCTTGCCATAAGAACCGGCCTCGCGACGGAAGCAGGCCGAATAGGCACAATTCTTCTTGGGCAGCTCGTCCTGCGGGATGATCACGTCGCGGTACATGTTGGTCACGGGCACCTCGGCCGTGGGGATGAGGTAAAAATTGTCCACCTGGCAGTGATACATCTGGCCCTCCTTGTCAGGCAACTGGCCCGTTCCCAGGCCCGATGCCTCGTTGACCACGAGGGGCGGTTCAATCTCGAGATAGCCAGCCTTGCCAGCCTCGTCGAGGAAGAACTGGATCAGGGCACGCTGCAGGCGGGCTCCCTTGCCCACGTAGACCGGGAAACCTGCACCCGTGATCTTGACACCCAGGTCAAAGTCGATGAGGTTATACTTCTTGGCCAGCTCCCAGTGAGGCAGGGCATCCTCACCCAGGTCAGGCATCTTGCCGCCGGTCTTCTCGACGACGTTGTCCTCGGCCGTGCGTCCCTCGGGCACGCCGCTGTAGGGCACGTTGGGGACACTGAGCAGGATATTGGTAATCTCGTCCTGGGCAGCACTGAGGTTGTCGTCGATCTCCTTGTTGGCTGTTTTCAGGCCGGCCACCTGTGCCTTGACGTTCTCGGCCTCCTCGCGGTTGCCTTGTTTCATGAGGGCGCCAATCTGGGCTGCCATCTTATTGAGTACGGCGGCGTTGTCGTCGCGTTGTTTTTGCAGTGCTCGGCGCTGCTTGTCCAGCTCCACGATGCGCATGATGGGCTCACGGCCGTCAAACTGCTTGACGGCAAGGCGGCGAATCACATCCTCGGGATCCTGGTTGATGAGTTGTAATGTCAGCATTTATTCTGTAATTAAGTTGATAGTCATTGGGTTTCAAGCCGGTGATTATGATAGGATGGGGGCAGAGGATGATGACCGCCGCCCCCACGTGTAGTCAGTGTATCCTTGTGTCAACGATAACAGTCACACCAGGAGTGATTCACGTCACCTATTAGTCGACAAAGTCGATAGTGGGCGTATCGTTGGTGGGGCGCTTATTGGACTTGGGCACCTCGACGATGTGCTCCTGGCTGACGGCCTGCTGGCGCTCCTTGATCATGTTGCGGAAGTCGGGCTTGCGGCCATAGGTGGGCGTCTTCTCGATCATGTCGATGACGTCGTCATCATCCATCTCGTCGGGCGTGAGCACCAGGTAGCGGGCACTGAGTTGCTTGTTGGTCATCTCGGTGATGGCCTGCTCGCCATACTCCTTGGCCAGGCGGTCGGTGTCCGACATGCTGGGATTGACTCCGACGGGCTCGCGGCGCGACGATGTCACTGAGGAGACGGGGGCCTCCTTGTCGAGCGACACGTTGAATCCTGCTGCCAGCACGGTCACCTTGATTTCCTCCTCGAGGCTCAGGTCGTGGGCCGTACCCCAAATCACGTCAACCTCGCGGTCGAAGTTGGCCATGAACTCCTGAATCTCGTTGAGCTCCTTCATCAACAGCGGTGAGCCGCTGTTGGGGTTGAAGTAGACATTCATCAGGATCCTCTCCGAGCCATAGACGTCACGGTTCTTGAGCAACGGTGACTCCAGGGCGTCCTCGATAGCCTTGGTCACGCGGCGCTCACCCTTGCCGTATCCCGAGCTGATGATGGCATTGCCGCCATTGCGCAGGGTGGTATTGACATCATTGAAGTCGAGGTTGATGACGCCCTTGACCGTAATCAGGTCACTGATGCTGCGGGCAGCGGTCGTGAGGGTATCGTCGGCCTTGCCGAAGGCGTTGGTGAAATCCAGGTCGCTATAAATCTCGGTCAGGCGCTGGTTATTGATGACGAGCAGGGCATCGACATACTTGCCCATCTCGTCGGCACCGGCGAGGGCCTTGAGAATCTTCTTGGGACCTTCAAACAGGAAGGGGATTGTGACAATGCCGATGGTGAGCACACCCTTCTCATGGGCGATACGGGCCACAACAGGGGCCGCACCGGTTCCGGTTCCACCACCCATACCAGCGGTGATGAACACCATCTTGGTCTCGTCGTCAAACAGGGCTGCAATATCTTTCTCGCTCTCCTCGGCAGCTCGCTTGGCCGTCTCAGGAATATTGCCTGCGCCCAGGCCATGGGTCGTGTTGGGGCCCAGCAGGACGCGGTTGGGCACCGGCGACTCGTTGAGTTGCTGGCGGTCGGTATTCAGGACGACAAACGAGACGCCCTCGATATTCTGCATGTACATGTGGTTGATGGCATTGTTACCGCCGCCGCCCACACCCATCACCTTGATGATGGTGGGCTGGTTCTCTTTATCTTGGAAGCCCGAGTTCTGGTCCAGTGTTGACATGATGTCATGGCTAGGCGCGTGCGAACCCTGGTTTGTCCCGTTGAAGTTGATTCGATTATTCTCTTCCATATTGTGATTGCGTTATTTTAAAAAGTTAGGATAAGTGAGTTCTTGATGCCATGGTTACTGGTTATCATCATCGTCGTCTTCCGACATCCAGCTGGTGATGCGCTTCTTCCAGTCGCCCCACATACTGGACTTCTTGGACTTGTCTGCTACTCGGGTATTATCTGCCGGAGAAGCTTGCTGGCCAGCACTGTTGTCGGCGGGAATGGTACCACCGATCATACCTGGAGTGGCGTCAACATAGTTGTTGCGCTCGATGCAGGTCTCGCCCACCTCGATGCGGTCGGCTGCCGATGCCAGCAGTGAGAACACCTCGATGTACTCCATGCGGTTGATCTCGCCGTTGAGCACATTGAGCGTCGGCGGGTTCTGGCCCATGCGCACCCTCATCTTGAGGGTCTCGGCCATCTTCTGCTGCAAGCCGCCGATGTGTGCACAACCACCCACGAGCACGACGCTCTGGATATCATTGGAGGTGACACCGGCGATGGCCAGCTGCTGGTTCACGTTGGCAATGATTTCACCCATGCGGGCACTGATGTAGTTAGAAGCCTCACGGGCATTGACTCCCTCGATGACCACGTTGCTCACGCTGGCGGGGTCAAGCGGGTTGTTGATGTTCTTCTTGACGTTCTCGGCGGTCTCTTCCATGACGTTCTTGCCGTTCATCACGTCGCGTGTGAGGTTGCGGCCACCCAGCGGAATCGTGTTGAGGTAGATGAGCGCCTTGTTCTTGTAGATCGACACGGTTGTCGTCTCGGCACCCATATCCACGAGCATGCAACCCAACTCACGGTCGCTGTCGCTCAGAATCTGCTTGCCCACGGCCAGCGGGGTAACGATGTACTCCTTGACGGGCACGTTGTTGTTCATCAAGCGGTTGAGGTTCAACATGAGTGACGGCTTGGCCACGATGAGGTTGACCTTGATTTTTATGGACGAACCAAACTGTCCCACAGGATTAGGTGTCTCCACCTTGTCCACATAGTAGGTACGCGGCACGATGGCCACGGTGTCGTGGTTGCGCAATGGGGTACTGGTAGCTTCACTGACGATGCGGTCAATGAGTTCCTGGGTGATGGGTTCGGTGGAGCCCACACTGCGGTTCACCTCGCTGACGATACTGTGCAGCGACCTGCCGCTCACGCCCATATAGATCTGGGTAATGCGGCCGTCAATCATCCCTTCGAGAGTTCTGAGAATGCGGTTGATGCTGTTCTTGATGTTCTCCACATTCTGTACAATGCCATAGCGCACGCTGTTCAGGTGCTTTTCCTCCTGCAGGTGCGTAATGCTCAAGTATCCTGCCGATGTCTTCTCGGCAATTGCTCCTACGATTTTAGAGCTTCCGATTTCAAGTGCTACGATATACTGGTTCTTTTCCATAAAAATGTATAGCTATATATTTTTATTTTTTTGTTGTATAGTTGGTTAGTTACTCTTTTTCTTGTTGGTTGACGCATTGTCGGCCGGGGTGGCCTTCTTGTCGTCGGCAGGCTTCTCGCCGTCCTGGGGCTTCTCGTCGCCGGTCGCAGCCGCATTGGGGTTGGTCGTCACGGTCACGGTCTCGATGTCGGGAGCCTGCTCGTCATCTTCGGGGTCATACTCGATGCTCTGGACAACGGCCTTGACACGGCGCGTGGCAACAATCTGGTGGTTCCACTTCACCGAAATGGTGTCATAGGTGTTCCAGCCCTTCTTGGGCATGACCTCGCGATAGAAGAGTTTGACCTTGGCAAACTTGTTGTCGAGGCCATCCACGTTGCCGATGTTGATCACGTGACCGCTGAAGTCGGGCACGATGATGATGTTGTTGGTGTCGTGCACACAGTACATCGTCACCAGCGACCGCAACAGGGTGTCCCGCTCAACATAGTCGATGAGGGGCAGCAGGCGTGTCTCGGGATAGCGGCGGGAGAAATGTCCCTGCACCACGGGCACGTCGCTGTGGTAGAACACGCTGGCGTCCATGCGCTTGCCGGCACGGTTCACATAGTAGGACTTGTCACCGTCAAACACGCGCATCACGGGCACCAGCTGGCTCACCCTGATCAACACGCGGCCACCCTGGCACTTCACCAGGTCGGCATTCTCCAGATAGGGCGAGAGCCTGAGCGTGCGCTCAATGTCCGACGCGTTGATGTCGGCCATGCGCTTGCCCTCGAGCTTGATGCCATGGTCCTGCAGGTCGCTCATCACGCCCTCGGGCGTGACAAAGGCAGTACTGTCGGCATTGATGACTTCAATGTCGACACGCGTGCACAACTCGGCGTCCGACTTGCTGTGGGCCCATAGCGCCCCAGCGATAATCGACACGACGAGCAGTAGCAGAATAATGTTATGTATCAGCCTTTTCAACGCTTCTGCTTCTTGAATTCAACGCATATTTGTGGCAGCAGATTGGCGATGTCGCCGGCACCCGCTGTCAATAAAACGTCAAAATTACTCTTTTCTATCGACTTAATCAAATTTTCTTTCGAGTAAATGATTTTTTTTGTGCTTTTCACCTTTTCGAGAATCATTTCGCTCGACACGCCGGGGATGGGCTCCTCACGGGCGGGATAAATGGGCAGCAGAATGACCTCGTCGGCCAGCGACAGCGCCTGGGAGAAACCGTCGGCAAAGTCACGGGTGCGGCTGTAGAGATGAGGCTGGAATATCACTGTCAGGCGACGACCGGGGTACAAGTCGCGCACCGACGCGATGCTGGCCTGCAGCTCGCCGGGATGGTGGGCATAGTCGTCGATCATCACCCTACCCTGCGGGCCCTGCTCCTTGATCCAGAACTCAAAGCGGCGCTTGGGACCCAGAAAGGTGGCCATGGCCTCGCGCATGGCCTCGGCCGGGGTGTCGACCAGGCGGCATGCCGCCATAGCAGCGATGGCGTTGTCGATGTTGATGTCGACGGGCACACCCAGGCTGACGTCGGCTATCGTTTCCCACGGCGTGACCAGGTCGAAGGTAATCTCGCCGTCGCCCTTGCGCACCCGTGCTGCATGGAAATCGCCGTCGTCGCGGCTATAGGTATAGACCTTGACGCCGTCCTGCACGCGCGGTTTCAGAGCCAGGCCGGTGTGGACGATGAGTGCGCCGCCGGGCTTGATGAGTTCGGTGAAGTGGGCAAAGCTCTCGAGATAGGCCTCGGCGGTGCCATAGATGTCCAGATGATCGGGGTCGGTCGAGGTCACCACGGCGATATAAGGCCGCAGATGGTGGAACGAGCGGTCAAACTCGTCGGCCTCGATGACCGAATAGGGACTGCTGGCCGACAGCAGGAAATTGCTGTCGTAGTTGCGCAACACGCCGCCCAGAAAGGCATTGCAGCCCATGCCCGAACTGTGAAGCATATGGGCCGCCATGCTCGAGGTCGTCGTCTTGCCATGGGTGCCGGCAAAGCACAGGCCCTTGCTGTGAGCCGTGACCACGCCCAGCAGGGCAGCACGCTTCACGACTTCAAACCCGTGCTGGCGAAAGTAGGTCAGTCCCTGGTGGCTGTCGGGGATAGCGGGTGTGTAGACCACCAGCGTGTGCTGGGGGTCTCGACAGTAGGCGGGAATCAGGTCGGGCGACTCGTCATAGTCGATGTGCACGCCCTCGGTCTCAAGGGCATGCGTCAGGTCGCTGGGTGTGCGGTCATATCCGGCCACTCGTTTGCCCTGGGCCAGGAAATAGCGCTCCAGAGCGGCCATTCCGATTCCACCGGCGCCCACAAAATACAATGAATCAAACTCCTTCTTCATGAGATTTTTCCTTAAGCTTTTATGATTAAATGCCCTGTTCAGGCATGATTGCGATTGATGATTTTCTCCACCTGGTCGACAATGTGCTCGGCAGCATCGCGCAGGGCCATCTGGGCGACATTGTCTCCCAGCGACGACAACTTGGCGGCGTCGGTGACCGTGGCGAGCATGGTATCGACGAGCTGCGAGCCGGCATCGGCATCGGTCACCATGATAGCGGCATCGCGGTTGACCAGGGCCAGGGCGTTCTTCCTCTGGTGATCCTCGGCCACATTGGGCGAGGGCACAAGGATGGCAGGCTTGCCCAGCAGCTGCAGCTCCGAGATGGAGCTGGCACCGGCTCTAGAGACGACGAGGTCGGCGGCACGATAGGCCATGTCCATGTTGCTGATGAAGGGCATCTGCACCACGTTGTCCACGCCGGCGGCCGACAGGGTCTCGCGGCACTTCTCGTCATAGAGCTTGCCGCTCTGCCAGATGACCTGAACCTCGCGGGCCTGCTGGCCGATGGTGCCGAGGCCGCCGATGATGGCATCGTTGATAGTGCGGGCACCCAGACTGCCGCCGATGATAAGAATCGTGAGTTTGTCAGGGTTCACGCCCATGGCCTGCCGGGCCTGTTCGGGGGTGGCGGCACACTCCAGCAGGTTGCGCCTGACGGGATTACCGGTGAGCACAATCTTGTCCTGTGGGAAGAAGCGCTCCATGCCCTCATAGGCCACACAGATGCAGTCGGCCTTGGCAGCCAGCAGCTTGTTGGTCACGCCGGCATAGGAGTTCTGCTCCTGCAACAGCGTGGGGATGCCTTGGCGCTGGGCCTCCTTGAGCATGGGACCGCTGGCATAACCGCCCACGCCGATGGCGATGTCGGGCTTGAAATCCTTGAGTATCTTCTTGGCCAGGTTCATGCTCTTGAGCAGGCGCGCTACAACCCTGAAGTTGCGCAACAGGTGCCTGCGGTCAAAGCCGCTCACGGGCAGACCGATGATCTCATAGCCCGCAGCTGGCACTTTTTCCATTTCCATGCGTCCCTCGGCCCCGACAAACAGGATGTTGGCCTCGGGGTAGCGGCGGCGCACCTCGTTGGCGATTGACAGCGCGGGAAAGATGTGACCTCCCGTTCCGCCGCCGCTCACCAGCACGTTGAATCGTTGTAATTTATCTCCAGACATTTCTAATAGGTATTTCGGTTGGGTTCTCGGCATCCAATCCCTCGATGATTGCGGCATCGTCTGCCTTATTTTTCTTCTCGTCCTGGTTAGCAATTGTGCGGCTCACACTCAGCATCACGCCAAAGGCGATGCTGATTACCAGGATCGACGAGCCGCCCTTGGAAATCAGCGGCAGGGGCTGTCCCGATACCGGGAACACGCCCACGTTGATAGCCATGTGGAACAGCGCCTGGAAAGTGATGAACGACGCCATCCCGATGACCAGCAACGACGGCAACACGCGCTTGCTGCGCCGCACGATCATGGCCGCACGGCCCAATAGCGACAGGTAGAGCAGCAGCACAAAGAAGCCTCCCAGGAAGCCCGTCTCCTCGACGATAATCGAGAAGATGTAGTCACTGAAGGCCAGCGGCAGGCGGCTGCACTCACGCGACTGCCCTACGCCCTGCCCCACCAGGCCACCATTGGCCTGAGCCATGCGCGAGAACATCTCCTGCTGGTTCTTGGGGGTGATGGGACGATATACCAGCGAGTCACGGTTCATCCACTCCTTGATGCGGTTGGACCATGTGCCGCTACGGTCACTCTCTTCTACTTTGTCCTTACCAGCGGCCTCGACGGTCACGCCGCCGGGGGCCTCGGCGCTCAGCTCCTTCATGAGCTCATTCTTCTTCTCGTTGTGGCTCTTGATGATGGTGAAGCAGCCAAACAAGACGCCAAAGAACAGCAGCACAGCCACAATCTTCTTGGCCTTGGCGCCGCCGATAAGCATCATCGACGTGCTGATGGCCATCAGCAGCAGCGTGTTGGTCAAGCCGCTCTTGATCATCAGGCCACCATACACCATCACGGCAAATCCGGCCCAGATCATGCCCTTGTTGGAAATGTCCTTGTTCTTCTGCGTCTTGGCAAAGATGTAGGACAGCAGTGTGACTATCGATAGCTTGGCAAACTCGGCTGGCTGCAAGGTCAACATGCCTGGTATGATGGTCATAGCACGCTTAGCGCCGTTGATCATCGTTCCGAATTTCATCACATACACCAGGCAGAAGACGGTAAATACCGCCAGTATGGGCACCATGAGGTACAGGAACAGCGCGCTGTTGTATCTTGATCTGATCAGCACAAACACGCAGAAGGTTCCTGCAGCCAGGTAGGCACACTGCATGATCAGGGGCAGGTATAACCCCTTGGTGGCAATCTCCCTGCTCGATGCGCTGTAGCTCTCGACAATCGAGATGACCACCAGCATGAGGTAGATGCCCCATATCCACGGGTCACCATACTTGCGGGAGATTTCACCGTACTTGTTTGTCTTTACATTCTCGGCCATGAGGTCTTGTCTTCTTTTTATTCAGGTTAGTGGATCAATGGGCCGACTTGAACTGCTCGACACACTGCTTGAACTGGTTGCCGCGGTCGGCCATGCCGTTGAACAAGTCGAAGCTAGCACAGCAGGGCGACAGCAGCACGGTGTGGCCCGGCTGGGCCAGCTGGCGGCACTTGTCCATGCACTCGCGCATGCTGCGGGCATCGGTCACGACGGGCACCTTGCCGTCAAAGAACTCGTGCAGCTTGGCATTGTCGATGCCCAGACACACGATGGCGGTCACCTTCTCCTTGACCAGCTGCTCAATCTCGCTGTAGTCGTTACCCTTGTCCACACCACCCAGGATGAGCACACAAGGCTCGTTGACGCTCTCCAGTGCATACCAGCAGGCGTCGACGTTGGTCGCCTTGCTGTCGTTGATGTAGCGCACACCGTCGACCGTGTCGACATACTCCAGGCGATGGGGCACGGCCTCAAAGTCGGCCAGCGCCTCGCGGATGACGTCCTTGCGGATGTCGAACACCTGGGCCGACAAGCCGGCGGCCATCGTGTTATAGACATTGTGCAGCCCCTTGAGCGACAGCCTGTCACGAGCAATATCCCACTTGTCGTCCTCGACGTTGAAGTGCAGCACGCCGTCGTGCATCCAGGCAGCATTGCTGTCGTCATCGTCGGCGGTAAAGCTCAGCAGGCGGGATTCCAGGTGGTGCTGGTGCAGCTGGGTGGCGATCACGGGGTCGTTTTTCCAGAAGATGAACGAGTCGTCGCCAGTCTGGTTCTGCGTGATGCGGAACTTGGCTGCGGCATAGTTCTCCATCTTGTAGTCGTAGCGGTCCAGATGGTCAGGCGTGATGTTGAGCAGCACGGCCACGTTGGCCTTGAAGTCATACATGTTGTCGAGCTGGAAACTGCTCAGCTCGATGACATACACGTCATGATGCTCGGTGGCTACCTGCAGGGCCAGGCTGCGGCCCACATTGCCGGCCAGACCCACGTTCAGCCCGGCCTTCTTGAAGATGTGGTAGGTGAGCTTGGTCGTCGTGGTCTTGCCGTTGCTGCCGGTGATGCACACCATCTTGGCATCGGTGTAACGGCCGGCGAACTCGATCTCGCTCACGATGGGGATGCCACGGGCGATGGCCTGGGCCACCATGGGAGCCGTGTCGGGGATGCCGGGACTCTTTACTATCTCGTCGGCATTGAGAATCTTGTCGGCCGTGTGGCCGCCCTCTTCCCATGCGATGCCGTATTGGTTGAGCAGGTCCTTGTAGGTCTGGTTGATGCTGCCTGCATCACTGAGCCACACGTCCATGCCCTTGACCTTGGCCAGGACGGCCGCTCCGGCGCCGCTCTCGCCGCCACCTAGTACTACTAATCGTTTTGCCATTGTCACTTATGTGTTGAGGATATTATCTTGTTTAATTTATCGTATCTTGAGTGTCACAAACGTCAAGGCGGCGAGCAGGATGCTCACCAGGAAGAAGCGCATCACGATCTTGGGCTCGGGAATCCGGTGATCGGGGGTCTTGATCTTGTAGTCCCACGTGATCTTGGCCGGGTCGATGGTGAAGTGGTGATGCAGGGGCGTCATCTTGAACAGGCGCATGTTCTTGCCCTTGTGGCGCTTGACATACCACACCTGCAGGATCACTGACAGCTCCTCGATCAGGAAAATGCCGCACAGCACCGGGATGAGCCATTCCTTGCGGATGAGAACGGCAAACACGGCGATGATACCGCCCAGACACAAGCTGCCCGTGTCGCCCATGAAGACCTGGGCGGGATAGGAATTATACCACAGGAAACCTATCGTGGCTCCGATGAATGCGGCCGCATACACTACCAGTTCGCTGCTATCGGGGATGTACATGATATTCAGGTAGGATGAATAGATGACGTTGCCTCCCAGATAGCACATGATGGCCAGCGCCACCCCGATAATCGCCGACGTGCCCGTTGCCAGGCCGTCAACACCGTCGGTCAGGTTGGCGCCGTTGCTCACCGCCGTGATGACAAAGATGGTCACCAGGATGAACAGAATCCAGCCTCCGGCCTGCTTGTACTTGCCCATCCAGCCGGTAAAGTAGGCATAGTCAAAGTTATGGTTCTTGACAAAGGGCAGGGTCGTCTTGGTTGCCTTGACGGCCTGCGACTTGTGTATCTCGACCAGCTCGGGGGTCTCGTTGCGGTTGGTCACGTGCACGTTCTCGTTCATCACGATGGCAGGACTCAAGTACATCGTCACGCCCACGATGAGGCCCAGGCCCACCTGGCCCACGATCTTGAACTTGCCCTTGAGGCCTTCCTTGTTGTGGTGGAACACCTTGATGTAGTCGTCGGCAAATCCCAGCGCACCGCACCATAGCGTGGACACGATCATGAGCAGCATGTACACGTTGTTGAGCTTGCCCAGCAGCAGGCACGGCACCAGGATGGAGATGATGATGATGATACCGCCCATGGTGGGAGTACCCTGCTTGGCCGAATTACCGCCCAGCTTCTCCTCGCGCTCCTTGTCACACATCTGGCGATTCTTGAGCCTGAAGATGATGCGACGACCGATGACGATGCCGATGAACAGCGACAGGATAAATGCAAATCCCGACCTGAAGGTGATGTACTCAAACAGACGTGCTCCGCTCACGTCATACTGTTGCAGGTAATGGAAAAGATGATATAACATAACCTTGATGTTTGTGATGTGAATAATCTGATTAATCGGGCGACTCGGTGCCGAACACTTCCAGCACTTGCTCGCGGTCGTCGAAGTGGTGCTTCACGCCCTTGATTTCCTGATAATCCTCGTGGCCCTTGCCGGCAACGAGCACCACGTCGCCGCGCCCAGCCAGCTGGCATGCCGTGCGTATGGCTTGACGACGGTCGGTGATGGTGAGCGTGTGGGGGCGCATCTCGTCGGGCAAGCCCACCTCCATCTGGCGCAGGATCTCGTCGGGATCCTCGCTGCGCGGGTTGTCGCTGGTGAGCACCACGCGGTCGCTCCTGACGGCGGCTTCACGGGCCATGATGGGACGCTTGCCGGTGTCACGGTCACCGCCGCAGCCACACACGGTGATGACGTGGCCGCTGGTACCCACCACCTCGCGGATGGTGTCAAGCACGTTGACCAGGGCATCGGGGGTGTGGGCATAGTCGATGATGGCGGTGTAGCCACGAGGCGAGCGCAGCGTCTGGAAGCGGCCGGCAACCGGCTCCAGCAGACTCATCTTGACAAGCACTTGCTGCGGGTCGAAGCCCAGCAGCAGCGACGCGCCGTAGACCGACAACAGGTTGTAGGCGTTAAAGCGGCCGGTGAACATGACCTCCACCTGGTGGCCGTTGAGCTCGAGCGTCGTGCCGTCGAGGCGCGATTCCACGATGCGGCCCTTGTAGTCGGCCATCGTGCGCAACGAGTAGTGATACTTGCCAGCAGCGGTGTTCTGCAGCATCACGTCGCCCACCTTGTCGTCGGCATTCACCAGGGCAAATGCGCCCTTGGGCAATGCGTCAAAGAACATCTTCTTGGCAGCGATATAGTTGTCCACGGTCTTGTGGAAGTCCATGTGGTCACGCGTCAGGTTGGTGAAGATGCCGCCCGTGAAGTGGATGCCCTCGATGCGGCGCTGCACACAGGCATGGGAGCTCACCTCCATGAAGGCATACTCGCAGCCGGCCTCCACCATCTCGTGCAACAGGCGGTTGAGCGTCAGGTGGTCGGGCGTGGTCTGTGCTGCAGGCTGCTCAACGGTGTCGATGATGTTCTTGACCGTCGAGAGCAGGCCGGCCTTGTGGCCCAGCATGCGGGCCATCTCGTAGAGCAGCGTGGCGGTCGTGGTCTTGCCGTTGGTGCCGGTCACGCCCACGAGGCGCAGGCGGCGCGACGGGTGGTCAAACCACTCATCGGCCAGGTGAGCCAGCGCGATGACGCTGTTCTCTACCTGTATGTAGGTGACGTTGTCGTCCTGCTGTGCGGGCATGTCTTCACACACGATGGCTCGAGCCCCGGCCTTCACCACGTCGGCAATGAAGCGGTGGGAGTCCACGGCCACGCCCTTGACGGCGACAAACATCGCACCGGGCGACGCCAGGCGGGAGTCGTTGATGAGGTCGGTGATTGGCACATCGGTGTCACCAGCCACTTGCAGCGGCTTGACAACTGTGAGTAATTGCGATAAATTTTTCATGATCATCTCTTGCGATTTTAGGATGTTTTTAATTTCAGATACACTCGCTGGCCTCGGCTATACTCCGAGCCGGCCTTGACACTCTGCCCCACGACCATGCCGGTGCCGGTGAAGCTCACGGTCAACCCGGCGTTCTCGAGGAGCTTGATAGCCTCGCGGATGTCGAGGCCGATGACGTTGGGCACGCCTTTTTCTACGCGGGCAGGACGGGCGTAACGGTGAGGCGTGGCCACACTGTAGCCGCGTTGCAGGTTGTTGGACTTGCTGTCGCCCATCGAGGCATAGAGCGTCGGGTAGCCTGCCTTGTCATTCTTGTCGTCCTTGTCGGCGGCGCTATAGTCAGGGAGGTTGCCCAGCAAGCCGTGGGCATACATCTTGAGGGCGATGTTCTTGAGCACCATGCCACTGCAGGCAGCGGCACCGCGGTTAGCTCCCTTCATGAGCACGATGCAGGAGTACTTGGGCTTGTCATAGGGGAAAAAGCCGCAGAAGGCCAGACGCTTGGAGGCGGCATAAGTGCCGTTCACGACGTCATAGGCCGTGCCGGTCTTGCCGGCAATCTCGACGCGGTCGTCCTGCACATACTTGCGGGCGGTTCCGAACTTGCCCCACACCACGTCGTGCAACATGAGACGCAGCTTGGCGGCATTCTCGGGTGAGCACACCTGCTTGCGGATGTAGGTCACGGGAATGATCGAGTCGGGTTCGCCCTCGCGCGAGAGCTTGGTGAACAGGCGCGGACGCACATACTTGCCGTCGTTGGCAATGGCATTGTACATGGCCAGCGTGCACAACGGCGGAATCCGGGACGCATAGCCGTAGGCCTGGCGCGAGAGCACCACGCGGCCGCCGGCCTCGACCTCGGCATTGCTGAATTGGGGAGTCTGCTCGCCGGCGATACCCAGGTTGAAAGGCTCAAAGAAGCCCATCTCCTCAAGGCGCTTCTTGAAGGCCGGCGGGTTGCTGCCATACTTCGAGGTGATGATGCGCGCCATACCTATGTTGGACGACATCTCGATGATGCCGCGGGCCGACAGTGATGTCGTGGGATGCGAGTCGTGAATCGGGTTGCCGCCGGCATAGGCCCAGCCCGATCCGGTCGCCCACTGCGACTCGATGTTGGTGACGATACCGTCTTCCAGGGCAACCATCATCGAGATAGTCTTGACCACCGACCCAGGCTCATAACCCAGCACCGCATGGTTGATGCTCTCGATGTACATGCCGGGTTCGGTCTTGCTGCGCTCCAGGTTGCTGATGGCCTTGATGTCGCCTGTGGCCACCTCCATGAGCACACAGGTGCCCCACTCGGCCTCGCTCTCGATGCACATGGCGTTGAGCTCATGCTCCACGATGTCCTGCAACTGCACGTTGATGGTCGTGGTGATATCATAGCCGTCGATGGCAGGTTCGCTCTCGACCGGCACAATGTCATAGGTCAGCTGGATGTTGCGCGCAACGCCCGGTGTGCCATAGAGCAGCGTGTCCAGGGCGCGCTCCAGGCCCGAACGGCCATGCACGCCCGTGCTGTCCAGGCTGCCGATACTGCGGGCAGCCATCGAGCCGTAAGGCTTGGTGCGGCGCACGATCGACTCGGTATAGAAGCCGTTCTCCTTCCAGGGCAGGTTCAGGAAGGGGAAACTCTTGAGGCGTTCAAGCTCCCTGTGGCTGAGCATCTTGGGCAGCAGCTTGTAGGCGCGGTTCTTGCGCAGCTTCTTGTTGGGGTTATTGGGATCGGGCTCGGCGGCATCGAGGATGCGCTTGCGGTCAGTCAGCAGCTTCTCGCGCCACTGGGCAGCGGTCATCGTGCTGTCAAAGCGGGCTAGGCTGTCACACAGCGGGCCTACGTGCTTCATCAGGGTCTCCTCCTTGATGCCCTGGGTAAACCAGTCGATGCGGGCGATGTAGAACTGCAGGTTGGCCGACAGCACGGTGCCGTTATCAGCCAGCAGCTTGCCTCGTTCGGGGGCAATCTGCGTAGTAACGTCCAGCACGCTCTTGGCCTTGGCGTTCCAGGCCTTGGCCTGAACGATAGAAATCTTGAACATGTTATACACGATCACCGACGAGAACAGCAGCATTGCTCCCACCACCAGCGCATAGCGCCACAGGATGTGTCCCTTATTGTTTTGTTTCTTTGCCATCGGTTATTGATGTTGTGATGATGTGGATAAATATAGTTGTTTTCACTTGCCTTTCACGTGATAGGAAGGCTCCTCGGGGGCCGTCAGGTCGAGGTGCTTCTCGCGCATGAGGTTCACCATCTCGCTCTCGCGCGTCATCGAGTTGTAGGCCGCGCTCGACACCACCAGGTCGGTCTCGGCGTTTGACAGGTCCTCCTTCAGTTTGATGAGTTCCTGTATACTGCTCTGGCACGTGAACTTGTTGCCGATGTAGGCCAGAGCCATCACCACGGCAAAAACGACGTATACCCAGTTGCGCTTGAAGAAGTCAAGCGAGAAGATCTGTCCCCTTATCAAGCCCTTGCCGGCCTTCTTGCCGGTAGCGGCGGCATTGTTCCTCATTTCACCCATTGTCGTGTCGGTTAATCGTCAGTTATCTGTTTGTATTGTGTGTTGTTTTACTCTCCCTTGCCCAGCAGTTCGGCAACACGCAGCTTGGCGCTGCGCGACCTGGGGTTGCGCGCAACTTCCTCGGCACTGGGAACAATCACCTTGCCGGTAATCACCCGCCAGGGCGTGGAAACTCGGCCATAGAAGTCTTTCTCCTGGCGCCCCTCGACGTTACCCGTGCGCATGAAGTTCTTGACCAGGCGGTCCTCCAGCGAGTGATAGGTGATCACAGCCAGGCGGCCTCCGGGCTTGAGCAGCTCGAGCGACTGCGAGAGCAGCTTGCGCAGGGCATCCAGCTCACCGTTGACCTCGATGCGCAATGCCTGGAACACCATCGACAGCTCCTTCTTCTCCTGCGACGGCCTCAACAGGGGCGTGACAGCCTCGACAAGCTGGCCCGTCGTGGCCGGAGCAGCCTTGAGAATCGCTGCTGCCAGGCGGCGCGACTGCTTGAGTTCTCCATACAGGTACAGCACGTCGGCCAGTCGGTCGACGCTGTAGGTCGACAGCAGCTCGGCCGCGGTGAACGACGCATCACGGTTCATGCGCATGTCCAGCGGAGCATCGGCACGGAAACTGAATCCCCGCTCTACCGCGTCAAAGTGGTGGAACGACACGCCCAGGTCGGCAAGAATGCCGTCCACACGGTCAAAGCCGTAGTAGCGCACGAAATTCTTGACATAGGCAAAGTTGCCGTGTGCAAATGTAAACCTCGGGTCATCGATACGGTTGGCCCACGCATCCATGTCCTGGTCCATGCCCACCAGGTGACCCTCAGGGCCCAAACGCGTCATGATGGCACGACTATGCCCGCCGCCACCATAGGTGACGTCAACATACGTGCCGCCGGGCTTGATATCAAGCCCGTCGATGCTCTGCCCGAGCAGGGCAGGTATATGATACACAGTCTGTTCCATTCATTCAAACCATTGCTTTGGGGTGGCCGTTTCACCCTCTCTTTTTGGGGACTTCAAAGGTACAACGATTTTCCGAATAATTTGCAATCACAAATGACAGAATTTACATTTTAAAAGTTATTTTTTATTAACAGCCCTTGTCAATAACTTTAACAGTGCTGTATCTCAATATATTACAACACAGTTTACAAGTGTAAAAAATCTGTCGACAAACCCGATTTTCAGTCTGCATCTGCCCCCATTTCTCACCCGATTTTGGATCATCTGGCACTCCATAAGTGCAATTTTACATATTTTATGATTTAATAATTATTTTTCAATATAATTTTATCTACTTTTGCCCTGACAATTTACGGGCAACGGCTGGACCTGTTATGGTCACCGCCGCCTCCCGGAACAGGACCAAAATTTTAAGCGATTACCGATGCATCAAGTTAACAGCCATCATGGATTTCAAATGGATCTCGTCAACAGCATTGACACGCCGTTCTACTACTACGACATGGCCTTGCTTGACAGGACCATCGAGGAAATCAAGCGCCACACAGCCGGCACAGAGTACATAGTACACTATGCCGTCAAAGCCAACGGCAACCCGCACATTCTCAAGACCATAGCTCAGCATGGTCTGGGAGCCGACCTCGTGAGCGGCCAGGAAATCAAGGCGGCTATCGAGGCAGGTTTCAACGCCGACAAACTGAGCTTCTCGGGTGTGGGAAAAACCGACAGCGAGATACGTCTGGGACTGGAACAGGGCATCGCATGCTTCAACGTGGAATCGGTGCCCGAGCTCATGGTCATCAACGACCTGGCCCGGCACATGGGCACGGTGGCCCATATCGCCATCAGGGTCAATCCCGACATCGACGCCCACACCCACCGCTACATCACCACCGGCACGGCGAGCAACAAGTTCGGCATCGGCATCGACGACCTTGACCAGGCAATCGACATGGCTGCCAAGATGGAAAACATCGACCTGACGGGACTGCATTTCCACATCGGTTCCCAGATCACGTCGATGCAGCCTTTTGCCATGCTGTGCGACACGGTCAACCGCCTGACGGAGCACTACCGGCAACGCGGCATCACCTTCAGGGTCATCAACGTGGGCGGCGGCCTGGGCATCGACTACAGCATGCCCGACGAGCGCCCCATTGCCGATTTCAAGAGCTACTTCGACACCTTCAAGCGGGGACTCAAGGTCAACGGCAACCAGCAGATCCACTTCGAGTTAGGACGCGCCATTGTCGCCAATTGCGGCTCGCTCATCAGCCGCGTGACCTTTGTCAAGGAGAACCGCAGCAAGAAGTTTGTCATCCTCGACGCCGGCATGACCGACCTGATCAGGCCTGCACTATACGGCGCCCACCACAAGATACAAAACCTCACTGCAGCCCCTGAGGCTGCGGTAGAGACCTACGACGTCGTCGGTCCCGTGTGTGAATCGAGCGACGTGTTTGAGCACGACTGCAGCCTGCCAGTCACGCGACGCGGCGACCTGATGGCCATCCGCTCGGCCGGAGCCTATGGCGAGTCGATGGCATCCTGCTACAACATGCGGCGATTGCCGGGATGCGCCTTTGCCCGCGACAAGCAGCTATAGCCATGGCCTGACAAACGCAATGCTCTGGCATTCAATTAACCGGATTGAAAGCGCTCTTACTTATACTCCTATTACACAAGCAGTTAATTAATGCTTGCAAAAAAAATGGAAAAATTATTACTGAAATCTATAGCAGATTAAAAAAAAGGGATTATATTTGCAAGTAAAAATCCGCACTTTATGGACAAAATTGATAATCTGGATAGGAAAATACTAGACATTGTAATGAATAACGCACGCATACCCAGCAAAGATGTTGCCCAGGTATGTGGCGTTTCACGCGCCGCTGTTCACCAGCGCATACAGCGACTCATCGACGACGGCGTCATTACGGGTTCGGGGTACAAGGTCAACCCCAAGCTGCTCGGATACTCAACATGCACCTTCATCGGACTGACACTTGAACGCGGCTCCATGTATCGCACTGTCGTGCCAGAGCTGCTCAAGATCAAGGAGGTGGTCGAGTGCCATTTCACCACCGGCCACTACACCATGATGATCAAGGTCTATGCCCACGACAATGAGCACCTGATGTCGCTGGTCAACGATCACATCCAGCACATCGAGGGCGTTGCAGCCACCGAGACGCTCATCTCGCTCGAGCAGAGCATCAGCCGCACGCTGCCCATCTATTACAACGAGTGATGGGCCGCTGCTGAGCACAGCCAGCTAGGGTCCTCACCGCAACGAGAAAAAACTGAAAGCTACACTTAACGAGTGACGACCCGCTGTATCATACCACAGTCGCCACATCACTTCATGACGATATTATTCCACCCGACAACGACGGGTTTCGGATTTTTACATTAACTTTGCAACCTGAATCATCGACCATTCATAACATTATTAACGCTACTATCTTGCATCCTATATCATAATGAACAGCAACCGTTTTTGCGTCATCATGTGCGGTGGCGTGGGCAGCAGGTTCTGGCCTTTCAGCAAGGCGGCCAAGCCCAAACAGTTCATCGACTTCTTTGGCACCGGACGCAGCCTCCTGCAGATGGCTGTCGACCGCATGCAGGGCATAGTCCCTCAGGAGAACATCATCCTCATCACCAACGAGAACTACTTCTCCATCATCAAGGAACAACTCCCCCTGATCAAGGACAGCCAGATCCTGCTGGAACCCGTCAGGCGCAACACGGCACCGTGCATCGCCTGGGCGGCACGGCACGTCAAGGCCATCAACCCGCAGGCCCAGATGATGGTCGCTCCCAGCGACCACCTCATCATCAACGAGGAGAAGTTCAGGCAGAGCGTTGTCAACGCCTTTGACTTCATCCAGAATCGCGACGCCCTGGTGACCATGGGTATCAAGCCCACGCGGCCCGAGACCGGATACGGATACATCCAGGTGGGAGAGCAAGTCGAGGGCAACTTCTCGACGGTCAAGACCTTTACCGAGAAGCCCGACGAAGACCTGGCAAGGGTGTTCCTGCGCTCGGGCGAGTTTTTCTGGAACTCGGGCATGTTCTTCTGGAATGCCGACAGCATCCTCAAGGCGCTCGACACCTGGGCGCCCGAGGTCAACGCCGTCTTTGAGCAGGGCCAGCAGTTCTTTGGCACCCACCAGGAGACCAGCTACATCAATGCCAACTTCGAGGCATGCCCAAGCATCAGCATCGACTTTGCCGTCATGGAGAAGGCGCCCAACGTCTTTGTCGAGACGGTAGACTTTGGCTGGAACGACCTGGGAACCTGGAGGTCACTCTACGACCACTCACCCAAGAACAAGGACGGCAACGTCACCCAGAACTGCAAAGCCCTCATGTTCAACAGCCACAACAACATCGTCGCCCTACAAGGCGACAAACTCATCGTCGCATCGGGGCTCGAGGGTTACATCGTTGCCGACGTCGACGACGCTCTGCTCATCGTCCCTCTCGAG
This sequence comes from uncultured Prevotellaceae bacterium, assembly GCA_946409635.1. GTDB lineage: Bacteria > Bacteroidota > Bacteroidia > Bacteroidales > Muribaculaceae > Sodaliphilus. Next base: position 68,298 of record CAMJXD010000007.1, on the reverse strand, counting down.
GAGGAACAGAAAATCAAGCAGTATGTCAACGACGTGAAATCCAAGTTCGGCGACAAGTTCCTGTAAGAGGCTGCGCGTCCCATCAGGCATCACGCGAGACTTCGGCATCAACGAGCGCGGGACTCTAGCGACTGGCTAGAGTCCCGCGCTCGTTAATCAGGACGATTCTTATTGTTGGTTGGTCATGGGAGGCTGCTGGCTCGGGGCACCGGTCTCGCGCGGGCGTGCCAGCAGTTCAAAGGTGTCCACATAGATCTCGGTGGTGTAACGCTTCACCTGATTGCGGTCTTCCCAGGCACGGGTGCGCAGGCGGCCCTCCAGATAAATCTGGGTCCCCTTGCGGATATAGCGCTCAGCGACCTCGGCATTCTTGCCCCACATCACGATGTTGTGCCACTCGGTACGCTCGGGCACCTGTACGCCGCTGGCGTTGGTATAGCCACGCTCGGTGGTGGCCAGGGTGAACGATGCTACGGGCTGATTTTGTGCTATATAACGCACGTCAGGGTCTTTTCCTACTCGACCCAACAGAATGACTTTATTTACTGACATGACTTAATGGTATTTTGATGTTCTACATTTATATGATATACGTTAAACTTTTCTCTTTTATATATAATGTATATAGCTATTGCCGTTCAACAGCCGGTGCCCTTGAGTTCCAGCCCGGCGCGCTCATGCAGCCCGAACATCAGGTTCATCACGTGCACGGCATTGCCTGCGCTGCCCTTGAGCAGGCCGTCCATCACGGCATGCACCGTGAGCAGCCCGGCGGCTTCGTCTTTGTCCAGCCTGATGAGACACTTGTTGGTATTCTCGACATCGGCCGTGACAATAGGCCGGTCGACGATGAACACAAAGTTGTGGTCACTATAGTACTGGTCATACAGCTGGCGTATCATCTCGCCGTCCACTCCACACTTCATGCGCGCGGCCACTGCCAGCGTGCGGCGTTCGGCCAAGCGGGTAACGGTCATGCTCACATCCTGGGCAAAGCTCGACTGGCACTGCTTCAGGGCCATCACCACCTCGCGCTGCTGCTCAGCGGCCCATTCATCGGCCGTGTAGCCGTCGATGGTGAGGCCGCCCTCAGGCAGCAGCATCGTCCCCATGGCCACATGTAGCGCCAGGGGATGGTTGAGCAACAGGTTGCGGGCCATCGGCATCAGTGCCAGCAACGATGCCATAGCAGCATCGCCGGGCACCGTAACCATGTGGGCATCATGCACAAGCACGCGGCGTTGCATCTCCGACATGCCATAAGTCCACGCCTCGCCGGCACCATGTGCCTGGTTGTGGCTGCCGCTCAGGTCTATCACATGGGTGTCATCACCCAGGTCAAGCCCGTCGAGCGATTGGGCAGCACAGCGGCGGCTGTCGCCCACAAACACCACATCCACAGCGTCGCCTGCCACCGGCGCAGCACTCACCGTCAGGTCACAGTCACCCACGATGCCATGCACGACTTGGTCCAGACGTTCTCCGGCTGTGGATCGACCGCTCACCCAACGCAACTCCACGTCAGGATGATGGATAAGCACGCGCACCAGCTCATGGGTGCGCAGGTTGTCACATCCCGTAATCCCGACCTTAATCATCAGAACCTAAGGCGTGCGGGGAGTTCTTGGGCATGAATTGCTCAAACACGGCCTTGGCCTGTTCTTGCGTCACGCCCTCGGCCAGGATGGCCACTACGGTATCGGCACCGGCGATCGTTCCCAGAATTTCAGGAGGACGGCTCATGTCGATGTCATAGGCCAGGCCAGGTGCATATCCATTACGCGTCTTGATGACGGCTATGTTACCTGAAAACTTCACCGATACCAGGCCCACCTGTTTAGCGGCATGGGTATCGGTCTGGCGCATGCTCAGCAGCCTGTCCTGCAACTGGTTGGTGTCTGGAATGATGTACATATACGTGTTGCGGTCGGTGGCAACCTTCGAGATTTTCAATGCCTTCAGGTCACGCGACAGGGTCGCCTGAGTCACGTTGATGTTGTGCTCACGCAACATGTCTGCCAGTTCACTCTGGCTACCGATGCAATTTGTCTTGATCAGGTCGGTGATCAATTGTAAACGGTCACGTTTTCTTTTCACGAGAACTTTCTTTTTTCTAGGTTTTTTTGTTAATGTTGTCGTTTCCATAAGAACAATATATACTTTAACTTTTGTTTGAGTTGCAAAGGTAAACACATTCAGCGACTATTACAACATATTTATAGATTTTTTTCAATGAAAATTCATTTTACTGGCCTTCGGTAAACGCATATTCACTACATTCGGTAAGTCATACTCCTAATCACTCATCAAAAAAAGCCCGACCGCATGATTTTACCATGCAGCCGCCCCCCCTTAAAAGTTGACGACTACACGGTTTACCCCTTTACACCTTAGGCACTTTGCACTTGGGGTCAGTCTTGAATTGGTTCCACATTTTCAGCAACTGCCCCTCAAGACCGATAATCGCCTGGTGAGCCGGAGTGAGGTTACTCTGACTCTTCTTGATACGCTCGATATAATACAGCAGGTTGTAACAGATGGTGTATTGACCCGCGGCAAACAACGCTTCGGGCATCCCTTGGGCGATGTCCTCGTCGGTAAACCACAGCGTCGTGCCCATATCTGCAGCCTGGGCACTCACGGCCTGCATCTCAGCGCTCGGCGCCAGGTCAGCGGGGCGCGTCGTCCAGCGCTCGCCTTCGCGCAGGGAATACACCGTGTTGGTGATCATGCGGTTGTTCCAGTCCTTGTCGCCGTACAGGCTGTCATAGGCCAGCTGGCGCAGACGCTTCAGGAACACCTCGCTGCTCATCATCACCACCGAGTTGGCACGGTTCATCAGCAGGCTCCACGCGGTGGACATCTTCAGGTGGCTGATGAAGCCGGCACGGTCCTTGACAAACGTCCCGCCCAGGAAGCTGTACATCTTCTTCTTCAACAAGTAACCGGCAAGGTTCAACAGGCCCACGCCTGCCGTCACCACGGCCACCACACCCGACCAGAAGGCGCTCCCCTTCAGCAGGGCCAGCGCCAACAGGGCTACCGACAAGCCGGCACCTATCAGGCCATAATTGCGCAGCCGTCCCAGGGTCAACTTGCCGAACCACCTCGACAACGCCTTCACCGGACGGTAGCCTTCCTTCATGTACGGGCTAGCCACGTCACTCACGATAATCAGGTCCAGCGCCTTGTCCTTGCGCGACTTGTCGGCACGATGCTTGCGCAGGCGCTCCTCGGCCTTCAGTACCGACTCGATGCCCTGATTGTCCGACACGCCGCCGTCCATAATGCCAAAACCGGGCCGATACTTGGCGGCCAGCTTCTCATCCTGCGAGAGCTTGAAGTCATCAGGAAACATCATCGGCTCAAACCCGCTGGGAAAGCACGACGAGCAGGCCAACGCCTCGCCAGGAGTGATGCGGCTCGCGTCATCGCGGCCGATGCGATGATCATTGTTGCCAAACACGGCGTAGGACAGACCCCCGCCCGTCCACTTGGTCATCGTGCCGGCACACAGGCGAAAGCGGAACGGCAGCGAGTTGTCAAAGTCGGTCGCCAGAGCCGTATAATCCTTCACGGGAAACTTGTCATCCTCCATGCTTTTCATGATCACGCCCAGGTCCTTGTGGCCAAACAGCAGTTCGTCATACACTCCTGCCATGATCTTGATGGCCGACAGCTCAGGGTCGGCTTTACCCGCCGACAGCCGTTTCAGCGCCTCGCCCATCAGGTCCTGGTTGCGCAAAAAGCCAAACAGCTCATCCACCATCTGGCCCACGTCCTTGCCTTGCGCCCTGGTCAGCATGTACTTCATCGCTGGGATCGTGCCGCCCGACACCGACGACAATGCCGCCACACAGTCGAGCAACGTATACTCGCCCTCCTCGTCCTTCATCTTCACCGAGTTCAGCAGCGACAGCACACCCAGGTCAAACGTGGCAGCCCTGTAGCCTCCACCCGAAAATGACATTCCAATCACCGGTCTTTCCATACCCTCTCTTAATCGATTATTAATTGTTAATGATAAACCACAATGCTACATAACTAAACACGATACACCCGAGTCACAAAAAACAGGCAGGTGCCATCACTGTCGCCAGTGGGCAGGATGACACCTGCAGCTTGTGTCTACAGCGGGATAGTCCGCTCGCTCGAGATTACTCGTCGCCAGGCCAGATGCCGTTCGACAGATAGTTGATCAGCATGATGACGTCGGTCACGTTCACGCCTGCATCTTTGTTGCAGTTGGCGTTGGTGATGTTAATCTCAACCCCGGTACCACTCAGGTAGTTGATCAGTGTGATGACGTCGGTCACGTTTACCTCACCGTTGCTGTCAACATCACCAAGCAACGTCAGGTCGGGGCTGTCTACGGTCACGATAATCCGGACAAAGCGTGCCTGCTTGTTCACTTTGAAGGCCACCGTGTTGGCACGGCCTGCCCAAGTGCCGTCAAGGCCGCCAGTGGTCCAAGTGCCCCCGGTGCCCTCGGCCAGTGACAGATGGCTGGCTGTGTAGCCCGTCTGACCACTAAACTCTATCTTGACGATGGGAGCGCCCACCGAGGTGAACACGACATTCGACGTGTCACTCGGGCCATAGAAGTGGTACTGGCCATTGTTGCTGATCATGCCGTCACCCACAGTCATGGTCACGGGATACTTCACCACAGTGAAGCGGTTGTGACCGCTATACACGCCTTCAGCCACATCGACATTAGCGTCAAAGATCACTTCGCTGGTAGTGACCTGCCTGGTATAGGTGGCGCTCACAACCTCACTCTCGACATCACCCACCACAGCTTTGGCCCAGATGGTGAGGTCATCGGTCACGGGAATAGCGTCCACATACTGGCTCCACAGCTCCTGGTCCAGACTGTAATAGATCTTGGCATTGGCAGTAGCACACGACAGCGTCACATCCAGGCGGTCGACAAACTCACACGACGCGGGAGTGAACACGGGAGCCTCGACAGTCTGATCCACCTTGGTGAAGGTGACGGTGACATAGTCGCTCATCTCCGAACCCTTCATCGACACGGCCGTGAGAGTCTTGGTCTCGGTCACATAGATGGGACCGGAATAATAGTGCCACTCGTCCTGCTCCTCGGCAGTGCCCTCCCAGTAATAGATCTGGGCATTCTGAGTGCGACAGCTCAGGGTCACTTCCAGGCTGCCGCTGAACTCGCCACCTGCGGGATGGAACACGGGCTCGACGAGCTCGGTAACGATGTCCTCGGCAATGGTAACCACGATCTTGCGCGCACGGCACTGCGACGCGGCATTCAGCACAACCACGGCCGTGTCGCCCTGCCAGGTGCCCACATTGCTGCCCGAGTGGCAGCTGTAGCCATTTCCGTACAGTTGGTCGGGACCATAGCTCTGGCTATAAGAACCCTCACACGTGAACTCAATCTTCTTGATGTTGCCCACCGTCGAGGTGATCGTCGTCGTGCTGCCACCTGCAAAGCGGTAAGGATTGGCCAAAAATGCCCCTTGGGTGCACTCAATCTTCACGCCATCAAGCGACATTTCATCATGCTTGCTGGCAGCGGTATTCTGCCCCACAGTCTCGCCGGGGGTAAACGTCACAGTCACGTCAGCCCATGCCGACAGAGCAAACATGGCCACCAAAAGGAGAGAAAAAACTTTTTTCATAAATACTTTATTTTAATGAGGTGAATAAATAATAATGTGATAAACTTGGATAATTTACATGCGGGCTAAACAAAGATTCAAGATCATTACTGACTCATGCTACAAAATTACAACAAAAATCCCATTCGCCCAAGATTCAGCAAAAAGATTTACGACACCGCACTCTCCCACCCCATAGTCAACACAAATTCAGAAAATCTCTCATAAAGCACACATCGCGTTATTTATCAGCAACTTAAGACATCCATCATCAAAATCGCCAAAGAAAAAAATCACTTTTTTGAAAAAAAAGTCGCAAAAAAAGTTGCTGATTCAGAAAATAGCAGTACCTTTGCACCGCAATTGAATGAGCGATGACTCCGTAGCTCAGTTGGTAGAGCAATTGACTCTTAATCAATGGGTCGTGGGTTCGAGTCCCACCGGGGTCACGAGAAGGAAAGCCAAATGACTTGAAATGAGCCATTTGGCTTTTTCGTTGTGTCAACCGTTGGCTTTTTATCCCTGGCAAAGCGCCACAAGATCGACGACATGGCGGCCCGCAACCGCTGCATGGAGACCCTGCGCGAGCTGTTCCGCCAGTTCATGTCGCTGCTGATCCTGGAGAAGACCAAGCTGGAGCAGCACTGCATCTACCTCGACCCGAGGATATCGTTCAACGAGATTGACCGATACTTCTTCAGCGGATGTGCCTGCGCCTACTTCCAGATAGCCGTAGATGTCTATACCGACCTGAGATACAATGCCGATGAATGGGAATAAGCCTACCGAACAACAGGCCCTACAGGAGCGCCAGAAGTTCGTCACCGCTTTCAATGACACAATGATCAAGATTTGGCAGGAGCAAATCACATTGTTGGGAGTCATTGACACCGGGGCTTTGCTGGCTTCGCCCAAAGCCATCGCCATGCGTGCCGACGGACGCTTTTTCGAGGTCTCGCTCTCGCAAGCCTTTCTCGAATACGGCTTGTGGCAGGACTATGGCACAGGTCGTGAAACGCCCCGTGGCAATAGCGGTGACATCGGCAGGGCCAAAGTGCGGCAACGCCGCAAGTGGTTCAGGCGAAAGTATTATGCTTCGGTGATGAATATCAAAGAGTTTTATGAAGATAACATAGGACGCTCGTTCACTGGCACTTTGAGCGATTTCGCACGGCGATGTAATAAAAGTCATGTATAGTCGTTTTAATTACGAGATTTGTCGTATCTTTGTATTATGGAAGAAAACAAGAACCTCATTAAGTCGCAAGATAAACAAGTGTTGCCCACGCAATTAGTTGACGATGTGAAACTAATTGTTGAGCGTGGGTTACGTGAAGCGTACGATAAAGTTAACACAGTTGCCATTCATACGTATTGGCTTATTGGCAAGCGCATTGTTGAAGAAGAACAGCATGGCCAGCGCAGGGCTGAATATGGTAGCAGACTGATAACGCTGCTTGCCGAAGAGTTGTCATTGGAATACGCCCACGGCTTTTCTGCGCGTGATTTGCGCAATTACCGTCAATTGTATCTATGCTTCAGCGATTTGGAAATTTGGTACACGCGTGTACCAAATCTTAAATGGTCACATTATCGCACTGTATTGTCGGTCACAAGTGAAGACGCAAGATACTGGTATATTAGAGAAGCCTCTGCAGAATCGTGGAGTGTGCGTACTTTGGCACGTAACGTTGGCTCTCAGTATTATCACCGATTACTGCAATCACCCAAGAAAGAGGCCGTAATTGAAGAAATGCTACAGCTCACCGCACCATTGAAAGATGAGCCACAAGGTTTTCTCAAAGATCCTGTCGTAGCTGAGTTCCTGCAACTTCCGTCCAACTCTTCGTTCACCGAGACCGAACTCGAGAAAGCTATCATCCGTCACCTGAAAGAGTTTTTGCTTGAGATGGGTCGTGGATTCGCATTCATGGCCGAGCAATACCACATTAGCACCGATGCCGGCGATTTCTTTGTTGACTTGGTATTCTACAATGTGGTATTGAAATGCTACGTACTTATCGACCTCAAAACAAAACGAGTGACCCATCAAGATGTCGGACAGATGGATATGTATGTACGAATGTTCGATGACTTGAAGCGAACAGACGGAGACAATCCAACCATAGGCTTGCTGCTTTGCTCCGACACAAGTAAAGACATAGCACAATACTCCGTGCTTCATGACAGCAAGCAACTCTATGCCGCCAAGTATTTGACTTACCTGCCGTCGGAAGAAGTCTTGAGACGTGAGATTGAGCAGCAAAAAGAAATCTTTTATCTGCAACACAATAAGTCTGTAAAAGAAGATACTGAACAATAATTTATCGTCTACAACTGTTCATCAATATTATATCATTCTAAAAAATGGTTCGATTGGAGAATGTATCATTCGGATACAAGAAACAAAAATATATACTCCAAGACATCAATCTTCTATTGATGCCTTCTCGTGTTTATGGACTGTTGGGAATGAATGGTGTCGGCAAATCCACATTATTATATTTGATTACCAACTTATTGCGTCCACAACAAGGAACAATCTCATATAAGAATTCAGCCAATGGAAATTGGCAGAATAAGATTGAAGACTTTTTCTTTGTTCCTGAAGAATTTGATTTACCAAATATCAGTATTAAAAACTATCTGAAAATAAACGCTCCATTCTACCCAAAGTTCAGCCGAGATGATTTCCTTCAATATCTCAGCCTTTTTGGAATTGATTACGATAATAGATTAGGAGAGTTGTCGATGGGGCAAAAGAAGAAATTTTATTTATGTTTTGCTCATTCTACGAATACCGACTTACTTATCCTTGATGAGCCGACAAACGGGTTGGATATTGTAAGCAAACAACAATTCCGGGACTTCATTGCTCAAACCAAGGAGAATTGTGACAAATGTATAATTCTTTCCACTCATCAGATTAATGATGTTGATGTTTTGTTTGATGATGTTGTTATCTTACATGACAAACATATAATTCTTCAAACTGATTGCGAATCTTTATCACGCAGATTTGTTATAGAGAATGATGAGGCACAAATGAGTGACAGAAACAGCTTGGCAGTTCTACAAGATGCGAACAGAAAATTCTCATTACGAGCGGCACGGAGCAATACGAGAATAGATTTGGAAATGTTGTATAATATGTTGGTACACAATCCAAGCATTGCAGAAACTATTAATTATGAACTCACAAAATAAACTCAATCATTTTTTTATGGCATTCAGTAAGTTTATTCACGAAAATGCCAGACGATTGCTTTATTATGCTGCATTGATGTTTGCGACAATGTTGCTTTCGTACTTGATATTTGCAATTATACCAATCTTATCGAGACCTCAATCTAATCTTAATTATACCACAGAGATAATGCAAATAACCATCTTCTTGTTATTTGTATTTGGCTGCTTAAGTGCTAGCATCATGTTTCGGGAGTTAAGAAATCGAAGAACGAGAATAGCCTATATATGCTTCCCGACCACCAAGTTTGAGAAGTATATTATTGAGTGGTTTGTATACGTTTTGTTATTCCCATTTATATTTTTGTTGTTATCAGAATTATCGGTAAAACTCCTTGTTGCTATTCTTCACTTCTCTGTAGAATCCACAAAAAGTATTGAGAACATATCGGTTACAAAAAAACTTATTGAGTTTGCGAAAGGTGAAAATAGTGTATTCTTGTTTTTCTTAACTGTTCAATCATGTTTTATGATTGGAAGCACATATTGGCGGAAATTCCCTTTTATTAAAACGTTCTTATGTATTGTGGGTATTTCAATTGCTCTGTTCTTTTATGCTTTACAGGCAAAGAATCAAGATATTCTGATTGCATACAACTATGTCTATGTAATATTCACTCTAATAGCATGGGCATTATCATATATTATTTTTCGAAGGAAAGCAACATTAATATAATCAAAGATAATTAAGCCTTCGGTAGGCTTTTTCTTGTCTTTTACCACACCGCTCAATCAAAGTAGCTTTGCGTCGTAAAATCGTAAAGCTATTTTGATTATGATTGACATCCAACAACTGACATCGTTGATCTCCGCATTCCGCGTCGAGACCGAGAAAGAAAGCATCTCGCCCGAGACCGTCGGCTCCATCCTCCAGGCCATCGCCGACCTGCTGGCCACCGCCACCAGCGAGACCGAGTACAACATCATCCGCTTCTGGAAGGAAACGCTCCAGCAGTACCGTTTCCTCTACGACATCCAGCAGCGCAACGTCGATGACCACAGCAACGTCATCCTGCAGCTCATGGCTCGCAGCATGGTCGACGGGGCGACCTCGTCGCTCACGCTCGCCATAGGCCCGGCCACACGCACCCGTGCCGGCGTGCTCACTGCCGAGGACTACATCCGTATCCAGGGCATCGGCGAGACGAACGACGCCGTAAAAACTGTTGTCAAAAATGACAACCGAGATTGACACCTAATGGCGCCCGTTGACACGCGTTTACATAGTGCCAACATTAGAAATTGATGGAAATCAGGCGGTTATAATGTCAATAATTGTCATGCTATGTGATGAATCAGAGCCCACCGGGGTCACGAGAAGGAAAGCCAAATGACTTGTAATGAGCCGTTTGGCTTTTTCTTGTGTACCAAAATTGACAACCGAGATTATTATAATCATTGAACAAGTTTGCCCTGCCCTCGCGAATTTGGGGACAAATAGTATATCATTCCTAAAAATAATCGGGGACAAATAGTATATCATTCCCTAATCTTAATTTGCCGCACTTTTTTCAAAGGAGTGCAAAGATAACAAAATTCTGTGATTTTTTAAAAAACTTTTGCATATTATATTAATTGTCAATACTTTTAACTAAATTTGCTGCGTGATTACATAAGGCCTACTTGCCGAGGCCAGGTACTGGTCGAGTGTTTGTGAAATAGTCCTACTTAACAGCAGTGTCTTATAATCATTCGGCATTGCTGAATATCAGAAACTTGAAAATAAGTGTTCATTGGTCAATTGATTTTTATATAACCCAATGATTTTCAGATAATCCTATTTATTATTAACCAAGTATTGTTGCTACAATTATTATGAAGAAAATTTTTACTTTAATGGCCGTGGCCGCTATTGCATTGGCTGCCCAAGCCGCCCAATTGACTGTTGCCGACGGTACTGACACCAATCAGTACATTCCGTTCCGTGCCGATTACTTCAACTACCCACCCTACTTTGGCCAGGTGATTTACCCTGCCAGCCAGCTCACCCAGCTAGAGGGTAAGGACATCACTGCATTGACGTTCTATATCGCTAACGAGAACGGCAATGTGATGAACGGTGGTGAACTCTCATTCTTCCTGGGAGTGGTCGATGAAGCAGAGTATTCCGACGTCTCGCCCTTCCGCATCCCCGAGAGCAACCTCACACTGGTGGGAGCTATGCCGATGACCCCAGGTGAAACCGAGATTGTTGTCAACTTCGAGACTCCCTTTGCCTACCAGGGAGGCAACCTTGCTCTCATGGTTAAGGTCACTCAGGCTGGAACGTTATCTGGGACCGGCTATTTCCTTGGATCAAAAACCCAGGAGCCAAGTGCCGTCTACGGAGGGAACCAATACTTTACCGAACGATTCCGTCCCAAGACCACATTCACCTATGAGGAAAACAGTGCACCAGCGGCTATAACCCTCCTCCCCCAGGCCAACGCGCTGGAGGACGACACCGAGTTCACGTTCAAGGGTGACGCTGTTGTTACCGTCTACCAGAATGGCTACCTGCTTGTGCGCGACCAGGCTGGCTACGGCTTGATCAGCGGCGTGGTTGACGGTGCCTTCGAGAACGGCCAGGTGCTGAGCCAGGGTTGGAGCGCTACCAAAACCAGCAATGACGGCTGGGTTAAGTTTACCGATGCTACAGGCCTCAACGCCAGCGGTGAGACCAATGCCCCACTGGCAGCTGCCCAAAAGCTCACCGGCGCCGTGGATGAGAGCATGCTTAATGCCTATGTAGTCATCGAGAAAGTGACTAAGAGCTTTTTACCTATCCGCTCATTGCCGCTGCCCGACGGCACGAGCATTGCTATCACCAGTTGCCTGTGGGGCTCAAACCAGCCTGCCGCCGGTACTTATAATGTCTATGGCATCATCTGCAAGGAAGGCGGTGTATTGAAGTTCAATCTCGTGAATTTCGAGAAATATGTTGAGCCCACATTCCTGCGTGGTGATGTAAACGACGACACTAAGGTGAACATAACCGACGCGACTGCATTGATTGACTATCTGCTGAACGAGAATGGTGACAACATCAACATGCAGGCGGCCGACTGCAACCTCGACACCAACGTGAACATTGCCGACGCAATCGCTCTCATCAACTACTTGATGAATGACGTATGGAATTAATCACTAAACAATGCTCATAATCTATCCCTTGCACCCACCTGAACTGCACCCCAAAAGTTTTGTGTCTAACTTTTGGGGTGCAGTTCGCTTTTTGGGGATTTGTTGGTGGTGTTTTCATGGGGTTTTTGTACTTTTGTGAGTCCGGGGCCTTCGGTTCTTATTGCAGAATCCCCGGAAAGAATCCACTTGTTATCCACACTATTGTTAACTCTTAATCTTATTTGTGTTATGAAGAAACTATTAGCTCTACTCTTTGCCGCTGCGCTCACCATGACGGCTCAAGCCCAGTTTATTGGCTGGATTGAGGTAGGAGACTATTACAATCCCACCCAGGTGTACAACGGCTCCTTCTTTGACATGGCTCCCACCAACTTCTATCTGGCCCACACCGGTGCCCAGATGATTTATACGCCCGACCTGTTAGCCGCCATCAATGGCAAGGAGGGTGTCAGGATCCAGTATCTGAATTTCAAGTTCCACAACGAGACCTTTGAGCTCATCACCCGCAACGTCAAAGTCTATCTTCAGGAAACCGATGCCACCGAGTTTGCCGTCAATGAGGATGGTGTGAAACAATTCTTCGACCTGGGCACGCTTGTTGCCCAGGGCCGGTATGAGTTTGACATGCTGGACAGCTACGGCGATGACCAGGCACTGGTCATCGAGATGCAAGAGCCGCTGGCCATCACTGCCGGCAAGGGCCTGCTTGTCACCATCGTCTTTGATGCCGAGGACGATGACAACTGCACCATGGGCAGCGACTACGCCCCGTTCTACACCTCAGGCATTCGTGGCAAGGCTATGACCTATACCGACAACTGGACCAGCTTTGTCGACTACACGATGGGCGACCACTTCCCTGATGCAACGTCCATGCTGGGCTGCGGCACCAACGTGGAGCTGCCCGTGACCGAAATCGGTTACACCTACGAGAGGTTGCGCGGTGACGTCAATGGCGACGGCTACGTCAACATCACCGACGCCACCACCCTGATCAACCATCTGCTAGGCAGTATCCCTGATGCTTTCTACGAGGTGAATGCCAATGTCAACGACGACGCCGAGGTCAACATCTCTGACGCCATCATGCTCATCAACATGCTCTCGGGCAGCATGTGACCGGCAAGGACATGGCTATCCCATTGCCATTCCACAACAGCGCCTGGTCCAGATCGAGAACTGAATAGTCTTTATTGAAGTGCCTAGACTAGAGTAGATTGATGCTATATCAGGACAAGACAAAGCCGCCAGAAAACTTAATTCACTAAAAAGCTTAACCGATATGAAAATCTTGAAATTAATGATGCTCGCTGCACTTGCCACGATGGTTGTCACCTCATGTGTCCAGAACAACCAGAAGGGCAAAAAGGAAGAGACCCGCAAAGTACTGGTACTGTATTACTCCCTGACGTCGAACACCAAGGCCGTGGCACAGGAGATTGCCACGCGACTCGATGCCGACATCGAGGAGGTTGCTCTTGTAGAGCCCTATGATACCGCGTTCCAGGCTACGGTTGACCGCTGCAAGGCAGAACGCGAGAAAGGCATCCTGCCCGAAATCAAGCCCTTGAAGAGCAATATCGCTGACTATGAAACCGTGTTCATCGGCTATCCCGTCTGGTTCGGCACTTTTGCACCCCCTATTGCATCCCTGGTCGATAAGATTGACTTGAGCGGCAAGTGGGTGGTTCCGTTCTGCACCTTTGGCAGCGGCGGACTGGAGTCGAGTGCCAAGGATCTGGCCGAGAAGCAACCCAATGCCAAGATTCTGCCTGGCTACGGCGTGCGTGCCGCTCGCATGGATGCCATGCCCAAGGAGCTTGAACAATTCCTGAACATGTATTTGGGCCGCCCAACTTTTGCACCGGCCGACTTTCCCGAGCAGCACCTCGTGAGTGCCGACGAAGCCGCTATCTTTGACGCCGCCGTCAACGGCTATCCCATGCTCAATGCCAAGTCTAAAACAGTCGCATCGCGCACCGTACTTGATGGCACCGAATACCTGTTTACCGCGATGGACATGCCTCGTGAGGACAAGCCCGGCATGCCCCCTGCCAGCGAAATCCAGGTCTATGTGCTTGTCGAGAAGGATAAGGCTCCGGTCTTTACCAGGGTAGTAAGATAACCTCGATCCATCCCGCAACAATGGCATGACTCCGTGCGAATGGCCGCTTTTTTTAAGCCCATTCGCACGGAGTAATCACTAAAAATGATGAGGTCTGCCGAAGCATTCCCCTGATTATGGGATTTTGCATCATCAAAAGTAGGTATAATTTTGCATCGTCATTAAGACGTACCATCAAAATTATAATTACACCTAATGATAAAAAAAGACAACTCACTCATTTCGGCCATCCTCACGATCATGGTAGCGGTTGGCAGTATTACCACCTACGCTCAAGACACAACCCATACCTTTATCCCCATCGTCAACTACACTGCCGATCTGGTCGTGAACACCCATGGCGGCATCAAGACAGGTGCCCGCTATCTGGGCTACGGAGAGCTCGGTCTTGAAATCAACCCATGGAGAAACGGCCAATTTAACTTCACCATTGCCACTACTCATGGCGGTGAACCCACGGCAGAACTGGTAGGCGACTGGCAAGTGTTTGACAACATCGAGGCCGGGAACCACATCTTTGCCCTCAATGCGTGGTACAGCCACAGCATCGGCAAGGTGACCTTTAAGGGTGGCCTGCAAGACGCCAATGACAGCTACTCGGCCTGTGACGCATCAGGCAATCTGCTCAACACGTCGTTTGGCGGGAGCCAAGTGTTGCTATCGGGCGGCAATATCCCCACCATGCCCAATAACGGCCTCGGCATCAATGTGCAATGGACGCCTAGCGACAAGTTCAGTTGGCAGATAGGCGCCTTTGACGGCGGTGTCATTCCCCTTGACGCCGGCAACAAGTTCAACCTCAAGCACAAGTTGAGCCTCAGCAAGGGATATGTGATTATCACCGAAGGCATCCTCACCCCCGCCAATGCACTGACGCTCAAGGTGGGAGCCTTTTATCATACCAGACTTGAGAACAACGGTTACTACGTGTCATGCGAGAAGTCATTCAAGCTGCAGGGCGAGCGCGGCATCAGCGCCTTTGTCACTGGCGGCTATGCACCAAAGGCCACCGATGTGGCCAACGCCAGCATCACCTGCGGGGCCACGCTCAAATCAGTGTTCAGCCATAGCCGGGCCGATATCCTGGCGGCTGGACTGTCGACCGTCCACCTCGACGGGCTCAAGTGGGAAACCGCCGTCGAGCTCAACTACCGCTACCAGCTGGGCGGCCACTTCTACGTCTCGCCCGACGTGCAGTGGATCATCAATCCCGGTGCCGACGACTCGAGGGCCAACGCCCTGGTGACAGCTCTGCGCGTGGGGTTGAGTTTATAGCGACTGTGTCATCATTCAGGCCTGCATGCTGTGTGCAAGCTGGCCCAGACGCAGTTCACGTCAGAAAAAATCTGCCCGTCTTGCGACTTGGCTGCAACCAGATGTTGACTATTTAAGCAGAAAGCTGTAACTTTGTCACTCCAATTGACTAGATAAACTGCAGTGTATAATGGACAAGACTTATGACTTTGACCGCGTGATTGACCGGCATGGAACCGGATGTGTGATGACTGACCGATGCAAGGAGATGTTCGGCCGCGACGATGTGCTGCCGCTGTGGGTGGCCGATATGGGCTTTGCCGCTTGCCCCGACATCACCCAGGCGCTGGCCCGCCGCATTACTGAGCACCCCATCTATGGCTACAGCGTACCGCTCGAGGACTACTGGCAGTCGATAATCGACTGGCAGCGCGAGCGCAACGGCCTGGAATTCACCACCGATGAGGTCTGCTTCATAGGCGGCATTGTTAACGGCTTCGGCCTGGCATTGAACCACTTCACCCGCCCCGGCGACAAGATTGTCATTCAGCAGCCCGTCTACCACCCCTTCAGGATGCTCATCACAGGCAATAACCGCATGGTGGTCAACAACCCGCTGGTGAGGACCGACGACGGCTTTTACCGCATGGACCTTGTGGGTCTTGAGCGTATCTTTGAGCAGGAGCGGCCAGCTATGATGGTGCTGTGCAATCCCCACAACCCCATCGGCATAGCCTGGCCTGCCGACGTGCAACGACAGGTGGCCTCGCTGGCCCGAAAATATGGCGTGGTAGTCTTCAGCGACGAGATCCATGGCGACTTGGTGCTCAAGGGACAACACCACACCTCCTTCCTCACCGTGAGCGACGACGCGCGGGCCGTGGGCGTGGTGATGGGCGCTCCCAGCAAGACGTTCAACATAGCCGGTATCGTGAGCTCGTGGTGTGTCATTAAGAACCCCGACCTGCGCAAGCCCTTCTTCCACCATCTCGAGGCCAACGAGCAGTGTTCACCCAACTTCCTGTCGATGACAGCCACCCGCGCCGCCTATCGTCATGGCGCCGCCTGGCTTGCCCAGTGCCTTGACTACATCGAGGGCAACATCGACATGGTGGTTGATTACTGCCGCCAGCACATCCCCGGCATCACGGCCATCAAGCCTCAGGCCTCGTTCCTCGTGTGGCTTGACTGCACCGGGCTGGGTCTCGACCATGACGCGCTCATCGACCTGTTTGTCAACCGCGCGCACCTGGGCCTCAACGACGGTGCAATGTTTGGCCGTGAAGGCAGCGGCTTCATGCGACTCAACGTCGCCGTTCCCCGCTCGGTGCTCACCCAGGCCATGCAACAACTGGCCGATGCTGTAAAACAGCTGAATAAATGAGTCTGCCCTAAAGAGCCTCTCATGAAGCATCTGGCCGCTGCGCCTGAAATATCCAGATTGCCAAAATAAAAAATGCAAGGACACTCATGTCCTTGCATTTTTTATAGATTGTCTTTGTCTTGCCGGCATCAGGCGAGCTTGGCCAGAGCGGCGGCGATGCGCTTGGCGGCCTCGCGCAGATTCTCGTCGCTGGTAGCGTAGCTCAGGCGGATGTAGCCCGGGCAGCAGAAGGCGGTTCCAGCCACGGTAGCGACGTGAGCCTCGTTGAGCAGGTACAGGGCCAGGTCGTTGTCGTCGTTGATGACGGTGTCACCGCAGCGCTTGCCGTAATAGGATTCAACCTTGGGGAACGCATAGAAGGCGCCGTCGGGCATGTTGAGCTCGATGCCGGGAATCTCCTGCAGCAGACCCACGATGAGGTCGCGACGACGCTCAAAGGCGACGCGCATCTGCTCAACGCACTCCTGCGAACCGTTATAGGCGGCCTCGGCTGCCTTTTGGGCAATCGACGACACGCCGCTCGTGTACTGTCCCTGCATCTTGGTCACGGCTTTGGCTACCCACAGGGGGGCGGCGATGTAACCGATGCGGTAACCGGTCATGGCATAAGCCTTCGACACTCCGTTGATGATTACCACCTGCTCCTTGATGTCACCAAACTGGGCCAGCGACTCATGACGGCCCACATAGTTGATGTGCTCATAGATCTCGTCGGCGATGACCATCACCTCGGGGTGGCGAGCCAGCATGTCGGCAATGGCCTTGAGCTCATCGCGAGTGTAGATGGCTCCGCTAGGGTTGCTGGGCGAGCAGATGATAATCAGTCGCGTCTTGGGGGTAATGGCGGCCTCAAGCTCGGCAGCGGTGACCTTGAAGTTCTTGTCCATGCTCGAGGGCAACAGGACGCTCTTGCCGCCGGTCAGGTTGACCATCTGCACATAGCTCACCCATGCGGGCGTCGGGATAATGACCTCATCGCCGGGATTGATAAGCGCCATGATCACGTTGCACAGCTCATGCTTGGCACCGTTGCCTATCACGATCTGATCGGGGGTGTACTCCAAGCCGTTCTCACGCTGCAGCTTGCCACACACGGCCTGACGCAACGACAGGTAACCGGGCACGGGTGAATAGAACGAGAAGTTGTCATCGACGGCCTGCTTGGCGGCTGCCTTGATGTGGTCGGGGGTGAAGAAGTCGGGTTCTCCCACCGAGAGGTTGATCACGTCCACGCCTTGAGCACGCAGCTCGCTGCTCTTTTGCGACATGGCCAGGGTGGCACTCGGTGCCAGTGCGTTAATACGGTCCGAAAGTCGGTTCATTGCTTATCAGTTTTTAAGTTGTAAGTTTTAGTTTTAAGTTTAATGAGTATTTAACTACCGCAAAGGTAGGCATTTTTTGTCGAACGGGCAAATACTACTGAATATTCACGATTGCCCGAATGCATCACTTCTCGACCACGCGTCCGTTCACGACCTTGAAGCGGCGGTCAAACTCCTCGCGCGTCCGCTTCCAGCGGTTGTGGCTCCACAGCCAGTACTGCGGTGCGCGGTTGATGGTGCGTTCCATCAGGGCGAAGTAGGTGTCGGTGAGCTCATACTCGCCCATCGTCGACGGCTCGCGCGTGATGATCTGGAATTCACACTCGTAGCGCCCGCGGCCGATGCGCTTGACGTCGATATAGACTGCGGCCTGGTTCTGGGTGTGCACAATGCGCTCAATGCCGGTAAACACGGGCGTCTCCTGGTTGAGGAAGGTGAGCCAGTGGTGGATGTTGTGCCACGTGGGCACCTGGTCGTTGATATAACCCAGGATGGTGGGGCGCCCGGCGCTCTTGTTGGCAATGAGCCAGCGCAGCGTCTCCTTCATGGCGACGTTGTCCGACCCCATGCGGCCACGGGTCTTCAGCACCACGTTGTTGACCACCTCGTTCTCGAGCGGGTGATAGATCTGGCCCATCGCCGGCTGGTTCTTGAGCAGCGGCCGCAGCCACAGCACCAGCGACGACACCCATTCCCAGTTGCCGTAATGACCCAGCAACAGGGCCACCGACTGCCCGCTGTCCAGAATCTCGGCCACGCGCTCGGTTCCCTTGAAGGTCACCCGCCGCATGATGTTCTTGTCGCTGATCGAGGTGTACTTTACCGTCTCGACCAGGATGTCACAGAAGTGGCGGTAAAACGCTCGTTCCAGCCGCTTGCGCTCGGCCTCGCTCTTGTCGGGATAGGCATTGCTCAGGTTCTTCCATATCACGCGGTGGCGGTAACGCAGCACATGAGCCACCACCACATACAGGATGTCGCTCATCAGGTAGTGAAACCACAACGGCAGCAGCGACAGCCCGTACCACAACCCGTAGAGCACCCAGAAAACGATATGGTCAACAATGGCTTTCATTTAGCGACTGCGAAAGTACTACTTTTTCCCTTTACAGGCAAATTCCCTGGACGCTAAACGACAGCCTGTCCTCTCAAAGTGTGGTATGAATAAAAAAAAGCAGTAATTTTGCAGCCACTATGAATGCCATAATCACCTTTTTGAAGAATTGGACCCTGCCCAGCGCCATCGTCGCCGGCACGGTCATCTATCTCATATTCTACTGGGTTCCGGCTCTTGACCCCGTCAGCGAGGTGATGGAGCCTATCTTCGACACCATCCTGCCGCTGTTCATGAGCCTGATACTGTTCACGACGTTTCTGCGCGTGGACTTTCACAAGATGCGACCGGCCATGTGGCACCTGTGGGTATCGGTCTTCCAGGTGGTGTTTGTCGTGCTCATCGTCGCCCTCATCATGGGCTTTGACCTCAAGGGCAACGACTTGATCCTGATGGAGGGTATCTTGACGTGCGTCATCTGCCCGGGGGCCAGTGCGGCGCCTGTGGTGACGGGCAAGCTGGGTGGCGACCTCGAGACGATGACCAGCTATGTCTTCTTGTCCAACCTGGTGACCGTCGTCGCCGTGCCCGTGGTCTTCCCGCTGATCGACCAGGACGTGGACATCAGCTTCTGGACCGCTTTTGGCATGATCATGTACAAGGTGTTCCTGGTGCTGGTGCTGCCGCTCATCGCAGCCTATCTGGTCAAGCACTACCTGCCCCGACTGCAGCAGCGCCTGGTGGCCATCCAGGATCTGTCGTTCTACATGTGGGGTGTGTCGCTCACCATCGTCACGGGCTGTACCGTGAAAAATATTGTGAACAGCGGGGCTCCCGTCATCTTCCTGGCAACCATCGCGCTGGTGTCGCTGCTCATCTGCCTGGCACAGTTTGCCGTGGGGCGCTACATCGGCCACTTCTTCGGCACCGTCATCGAGAGCGGACAGGGGCTGGGGCAAAAAAACACAGCCTTTGCCGTGTGGATTGCCTATACCTACCTGAGCCCGCTGTCGGTCGCTGGTCCCGGCTGCTACATCCTGTGGCAGAACGCCATCAACAGCCTGGAGATATGGCATCACCGCAGGCAACAAGAGGCCCAGGCCAGGGCATTAAGACGCTAAATTCATGGTTTTAAGCTTTGATTTCAACGTATGAAGAAACTCATCAATCCATACCTCAACAAGCAGGGTTATAACTGCTTCGGCTGCAGTCCGTCTAACCCCATCGGCCTGCATCTTGAGTTCTGGGAAGACGGCGAGGAGGTAGTCACCACCTGGTCGCCCTGTGTCAACTACGACGGCTGGGTCGAGACCCTGCACGGTGGCATCATCAGCACGCTCATCGACGAGCTGGCCAACTGGGTGCTCTCGCGGCGCCTCCAGGCGGCTGGCGTGACCACCAGGCTGGAGGTGAAGTTCCGCCGTCCAGTCTCGACGCGCGACCCGCTCATCACCCTGCGCGGCCGCATCACGGGCAACGTGCGCAACTACTACACCGTCCACGTCACCCTGCACGACAGCGAGGGACGACTCTGTGATGAGGGCGACGTCACCTACTGCATGTTTGACCAGCAGCGTTCTCGCGAGATGGGATTTACCGCCTGCCTCACCGAGGACGAAGTTTCAAGTACCCAGCCCGACTGACCGGCATCATGGCAACCAAGAGAAATACGGTCCTGCTGCTCATCTTCGGCACGGTGGTGCTTGCCGTCATGCTGATGCTCAATGTCCTCGCTCCTCGATACACCGATGACTGGACCTATGTCTTCATCTTCGGTACCGACCACGACCGCATCCAGTCGCTCTGGGATGTCGTCAGGAGCCAGTATGCCCATTATTTCATCATGAATGGACGCATCACGGCCCAGGCGCTCACCCAAGTCGTTGACAGCTTTTTGGGCAAAGGGGTGTTCAACGTCCTCAATGCCTTGATGTTCATGCTGCTGCTCTATACCATCGGCATCAACACGACCGCCGACCGCCGCCAGTATCACAAGGTTATCCCGGCGGCCTTCACGCTCCTGTTCCTGTTGATGCCCGGATTCTACCGCGGTTTCCTGTGGATGAACGGCTCGTTCAACTACCTGTGGTCGGCCACGATGCTCCTGGTTTTTCATTACATTCTGGAGAACAAGTGCTATCCCCGGCCGACGTGGCCGTTGTTGCTGCTCTACGGCATAGTGTGCGGCATGACCAACGAGGCCTTCGTTATCGGGCTGGGCGGGGCTTACTTCATTTACTATGTGACTCATCGCAAGGCTTTGAACGCTCAGCGGGTCCTGATGCTTGCAGGCCTGTATATCGGTGCCGCCGTCATGGTGCTCTCCCCGGGCAGCATCAACAGGGCTGTGGGACACAATCAGGTGCGCTCGTTGACTACCATGTTCCAGGCCCTGGTCGACATGTCCAACCTCAGGCTGCTCTATCTGGCGCTCATCGGCATTCCGCTGTTGGCGCTGTTCAGGCGGCTCAACCTCTCGCGATGGCTCGTCAAGGAACAGGTACTCATCATTGCTGTGCTGATCTCATTTGTCTTCATCTGGCTCACGCTGCATGCCTCCGACCACTCGCGCATCGGCATCGAACTGTTCGCCCTGCTGCTGTTGTTGAGGGCTATACCTTGGGAGAAAGTCAGTGGCCACCTGGTCGCTGCAGGCACGATGGTCGCCCTTGTAGTCGCTGCCTTGGCCATCAGCGCCAGCTATCAGAGCTACTTGTTCAACAAGGATGAGTTGGCTCAGATTGAGCGCCGCCAGTATCCCATACTGACCCACAAGGCCCAGTATCCCCAATACCTGGAGCGATATGTCGTGCCTTACGCCTTCTGTGGCGTGGGCGAGAGCTACAAAGCCTACGGCAAGGCCTGGGAACTGAGCAAGTACTACGACAACGACAGCATTTTCCTGCTCCCTGAGGATTTCGTTCAGGCCGCCACCCACAATCCCGACCGATTCATGACACTACAGACCGACAGTCGCTGGCCCTTCTATGCCATCAAGGAGAATCAGGAAAACCAGGCTGCCCAGTATGCCTTAATCAAGCTCAAGCCCACCGATTACGGCTCTCTGGCATGGCCGTTGCGGCTGTTTGCTCCCCACCTGCATGACTACACCACAAGCCAGGTCGCCGTCAACGTCCAGCGTTGTGTCATCAACGGCAACACCTTCATCATTGCCGACAAAATCCCCTCGCTGGAATTCCGTCTCCAGCAAGTCGATTTCCTGAATTAGGCCGATTAAATACTTTGCTTACTGCAGCGACTCCCTGATTAGCCGGGCGGCCGTGGCGGTACACTCGTCGGTGCCCAGGCGGTCGGCCAAGCGACGATAGCCGTCGAGCATGGCAGCCCGCTCATCGCTGTCGGCGAGCAGCCTGGTCAAGTGCCCGTCGATGCTGTCCACGGTGCACAGGTGCATCAGCAGCTCGGGGATGATGGGCTCGTCGGTGATCAGGTTGGGCAGGGTCACATATTTTCCCGTCAGCAGCCGGCGATAGAAGTTATAGGACCACTTGCTGCCGTTGAAGCGGTAGCAGGCCACCTGAGGCGTGCCCAGCAGGGCGGTTTCCAGCGTTGCTGTGCCCGAGGTCACCAGGGCGACCCTGGCGTGGTGCACTAGCTGGTAGGTGGCATCACGCAACACGGGCACGGCCTTCTCGCCCATCACCTCGCGATAGAGGCTGTCGTCGATGTTGGGCGCTCCGGCTACCACAGCCTGATACTCGGGGTGACGCGACGCGGCCTCAAGCATGAGCGGCAGGTTGTCACGTATCTCCCTCACACGGCTGCCTGGAACGAGGGCAATGACCGGGCGAGCAGGCAGGCCATAGCGCTCAATGAAATCGGCAAAACCGGGAAAATCACGGCTGGCCTGGGCTATCTCCTGCACCGTGGGGTTACCCACGTAGGAGGCTTTGTAGCCTCGCTCGGCATACCACTCGGGCTCAAAAGGCAGGATGCAGTACATGTGGTCCACATAGCGGCGAATGTCCTTGACGCGCCACTCCTTCCACACCCACACCTTGGGCGAAATGAAGTAATGGACGGGTATGCCCAGGTTGTGGGCATACTTGGCGACCTTGAGGTTGAACGACGGATAGTCGACCAGCACCAGCGCCGCGGGCTGCCACTCGTCGATGGCACGACGCGCCGTGCCCAGGAAACCCAGGATTTTTCCCAAGTGCCTTACCACGTCGGCAAATCCCATGTAGTTCATGTCCTTATAGTGGATGATGGGTGCCACACCGGCCTGGGCCGCCATCAGGTCGCCGCCCAGGAAGCGGAACTCGGCCTGGGTGTCGAGCTGCTTGATCGAGGCTATCAAGTGGGCGGCATGCAGGTCGCCCGAGGCTTCGCCGGCTATGAGAAAGTATTTCATGGCTATCTTCTTCGTTTCAGGGTGATGAAGTCCAGCTCGTAGGCATTGCGGCTATCGCTCGCGTGGTGCTCTCGCTCCACTTCCTCCCACTCATCCATCTTCAGGGGCGGGAAGAACACGTCGGCACTGGCCCAGCGGGCATGGATGACCGTCAGGTGCAGCACGTCGACCAGCGGCAATGCCTGCTCGTAGACCTGCGCCCCGCCGATGATGAACACGTCCGGGGTCTGCGCGGCCTGGATGGCCTCGGCCAGACTGTGTGCCACGGTCACGCCTTCATGTTGCCAGCGGGCATTGCGGGTGATGACGATGTTCTGGCGACCGGGCAACGGGCGGCGGGGAAACGACTCAAAGGTCTTGCGGCCCATGACGATGCTGTGACCCATCGTCACCTGCTTGAAGTGACGCATGTCGACCGGCAGGTGGCACAGCAGGCCGCCCTGGCGACCGATGGCGCCATTCTCGTCAATCGCCACGATGGCATGAATCGATTGCTTCTCACTCATAATCTCAATTCTTTTCCTGTTTTCAAACCGACACCTCGCCCTTGATGGCAGGCCAGGGGTCATAGCCCTCAAGCGTGAAGTCGTCGTAGGTGTAGTCGTCGATGCTCTTGACCTCGGGGTTGAGCACCATGCGGGGCAGCTGCCGCGGCGTGCGCGACAACTGCTGCCTGATCTGCTCAAAGTGGTTGCGGTAGATGTGAGCGTCGCCAAAGGTGTGCACAAACTCACCCGCCTCAAGCCCAGTCACGTGGGCCACCATCATGAGCAACAAGGCATAGCTGGCGATGTTGAACGGCACGCCCAGAAACAGGTCGGCACTGCGCTGGTACAGCTGCAGGCTCAGCTTGCCCTCGGCCACATAGAACTGAAACAGCGAGTGGCACGGCGGCAGCTTCATTGTGGGCACATCGGCCACGTTCCATGCGCTCACCATCATGCGGCGGCTGTCGGGCGTGTGCTTGATCTGGTCGATGACCTGGGCAATCTGGTCAATGGTGCCTCCGTGACCGTCGGGCCAGGCGCGCCACTGGCTGCCATACACGGGACCCAGGTCGCCGTTCTCGTCGGCCCACTCGTTCCAGATGCGCACACCGTGTTCCTGCAGCCAGCGCACGTTGGTGTCGCCCCGCAAGAACCACAGCAGCTCATAGATGATCGACTTGAGGTGCACCTTCTTGGTCGTCAGCAACGGGAAGCCGTCGGCCAGGTTGCACCGCAGCTGGTAGCCAAACACGCTGCGCGTGCCTGTGCCCGTGCGGTCCTCCTTGTCCACCCCGTGTTCCATCACGTGCTTGATTAAGTCAAGATATTGTTTCATCGGTCAATCATTGTTATTCAAGTTTCGCAAGCTGATAGCTTGCTCACTGATTATTTAACTACGAATTACGCGAATTCAACTAAATAGGCATCCGCTTTGAATGATTACGAATTGAACTAACCTGGATATCTCAGTCGTTCTCTAATAACTAATAACTAATCACTAACCCTCAAGTGATTACCAGTTGAAGATATTGCGCAGCACCCACCATAGCAGCACCACGGCAAGAAACAGCGTGATAAAGATGTGGTTGTGCAGGCGCACATACAGCCGCGGATTGCTCGCTCGCTTCGTCTCGGCATACAGGCAGTAGCCCACCCAAGGCACCGCCATCACCAGCATCGCGTTATAGCCCAGCGCACCTACCAAGTCGCCGTGCAACAGGGCGTGCAGCGCACGCTGGCTGCCGCAACCGGGACACTTGTAGCCCGTCAGCGACAAGAACGTGCAACGCGGCAGTAGCGACGATGACGATGGGTCACAGGCATAATAGATGCCACCGACCACAAGCAGCAGCACCGTCACCAGCACGATGAGCACTACACGGCGACCCATGGCCAGCGACCATCACACCGAGCCGGCCATCATCGTGATCAACGACATGAACGGCTGGCAGATGATGCCCAGGATGATTGAAGCGATACACCACCACGCGCCCGTCTCACTGGCACGCTTGGCTCCCTCCAGGTCGCCGGCGTTGTACTTGCTGGTCACCCGTGTAGCATAGATGATGGCCACGATGCCGGCGGGCAGACAGCACAGCAGCGTCGTGAGGATGGCCCACACCAGGTTGGTGGGCGGACACGGCTCGGTCACGGCGGCCTGCACCGGTGCCTCATATTGCGGCTGGGCGGGCATGCCATAACCCGTAGCGGGCTGCTCCGGTTCGTAAGCCTCGGGTTGCCGGGCCGTCTGGGCTACCGTCTCGATGGGCTGTTCGGCCGCGGGCGCAGGCACCACTGGTTCCACCGGCGTGCCCACTACCACAGGCTCCATCTCATAGTAACCCTGCAGCTCGGGCAGCTGCGTGATTTTCACCCAGTCGGTCAGTCCCTCGTGCCACACATAGGCCGACGAGGTCAGCCCCATGTCCTTCAAGCCCTCAAGGTCCACCGGCCCCGACTGCACTCCCTTATGATTAATCCAGTACTGCATATTAGATGAATAACGTTATTTTTTTTCAATTGTGGCAAAGTTACTAATAAATTTAGAATTATCAACACAATTAGTTATTATTGTGGTTTGAAAAAAGTTCCCGACCCTGAGAAGGTATTTTTGATTTTATCTGGCACTTCACTATGAAATATGAGAAAAACTTTGTATTTTTGCTCCCTCTATCACATGCGTGCCACCGTTGCACAAGAGGTGGCCAATCTTAAACCGAATGAAAAATGAAGACTAAGCCTAAAAAAAATAAGCGAGCTAAAAAATGGTCTAATCTCCTGCTTGACGCGTTTCTGGCAATACTGCTGCTATCCATCTTCTTCATCGTCATCTACAGCGCCATGCAAGAGGACAACCACGACCGCCGGGTCCTCGTCCCCGAGGCTCTCGACGCCCCCTATCAGCCATACCGGCCCAGCATGCCCGATTCCCCAGGCGGCCAGATGACGCCCATCGACAGCATGATGAGGGACGTGTATGTGGTGCAGCGTGAAATCAACCAGGGTTCGCATCAGCTCTACCTCTTCTTTGACACGTTTACCCACGAGCCCGCGCCGCTGGATTTGAAACACTTTGACCTGAAGGATCCCCACGACGCGCAGTGGTACAACCTGGCAATCTATGTCGTCATGCTGCTGATTGTAGCCACCCCGCTCTGGCTGACCTACTTCCAACGCAAGATTATCAGGGACTTTTTCAACAAAACCAAGGGGACGATTGAGGACAAGGACAAGTATGAAACCCACTGGATGAAGAAGTTTCTCGACTTCATCAAGGCCAACCGCATGATGATTGTCGTCATCGTCTTTATGCTCGCGATACTCCTGTCGATGGTTAACCTTTCCATCCCCCTGGACAAGGAATATGAGTATCGCGCCGACCCGTTCTTTGTCTTTGTGTGCTTCTCGGCGATAGGAGTATCGGTCTTCTCGGTCAAGTACGTCATCAAGGATCTCAAGCACTTGAAGGTGGGAGGCGACACTAGCCTGAAGGGCAAGAACACCTTCCGCCAGACGCTCATCTGGGGCGCCCTAGGGGCGTGGGCCATGGGATTCATGTGCTACTTTATCGGCATGTACTCCCTGGGAACCCAGAAGTCGGTTCTCGCCAGCATCGTCCGCCCGGCGCTCGAGTCGGGCAAGATGTTTGTCTTGAGCGATAACGTCAAGGAGATCTCGTTCACGTTGAGGAACAACGGTGCCTTTATGGGCTTCTACACACTGTGCAAGCTGGCGTTCTTGCTCATCTCGTCGTTTGCGCTGGTCTCGCTGGCCTGGTCCCGCATCAACTCGTTCTGGAGCATCTGGGACCGCAGCCGTGGTCCAGGCGAGCTGTATGTCTTCTTCGGCATCAACGACAACACCAAGATCATGGCCAAGGACGTTGCCCGCAAGTTGAGGAATATGCACGACAGCAACCACACCATCGTCATGGTCGAGAACCGCAACACGCCAGTCGACGGCATGGGCAGCGGCATGTCAATCAGTAGTCTGGTGGGCATGTTCAACTTCCGCAAGGACGCTTATGCCGAGGTTCAGGAGATCAGCCCCCACGCCTTGCTGGTCATCAGCGACTCGGCCATCTCGAGTCGAGAGTGCAGCCATGAGGTGGGCAGGATCATGGAACTCATCAACAGCGGCCACAAGGTGGACCAGAACGAGCGATACGCCCTTTTCAACTCTCTGGGATTGAAGAACCTGTCCAAGATGATCAAGAATGCACAACGCTGCCACTTCTTCTTCCTCGACAATAACGACAGGGCCAATATCGATGCTACCGACAACCTGCGCAAGATGCTCGATATCGTGCACCGGCTCAAGGGCGAAGCCACTATCTATTGCCTGGCGCGCAAGAATGCCTTCAGCGCACTGCTCGAGACCCCGCTTCACAGCATGTCGGCAGGCGAGAAGGACAAGGGGGGCAAGGTCAGGGTGAAAACCCTCGACATCTCGGTCATGGCGGCTCAGTCGTTGTTCAAGGACCCCGACAACCACCCGATCAACTTTGTCGACTGTGACACGGCCACGGCTTCGGTCAAGTCACGGTTTGAGTCGCTGGTCATCGGCTTTGGCCGCGGCGGGCGCGACATTGTGAGCTATCTCTATGAGTTTGGTGCTTTTCTGGACCATAGCTGTATTGGCCCTGATGGCGACGGTCGGCCCATCAGGCGTTCTCCCTTCCAGTGTACGATCGTGGACAAGGACGTTGACTTGATCAGACCCCGATACATGGCCAAGATTCCAGCCGTCCAGTCGGCTCACAACAACGACGAGGAGCACACACCGCTGCTGCGCTTTGAGCAGGCGGCCCTCAACAGCGACCGTTTTGTCGAGCTGGTCAACGAGAAACTCAGTAACCGCGACATGAACTTCGTCGTCATCAACATGGGCAGCGACAAGACCAACATGGGTGCTCTCACCTTTATGATTGACCAGGCCATGAGGGTGAGAAATGGCAAACTGGGCAAGCTGCGCTTCTTTGTACGCAACTACGACCCCAACTACGAGTCGACCCTGAAGGAGCAGGCCGAGCACTTCAACCAGCTGCTCGGCGGGGACAAGAAAGTCGTCTCCATTTTCGGCAACCGATTGGATCTGCTCACATTTGACATGATGGTCGACGACAGCATCGAACAGGCAGCCAAGCACTTCTACTACACCTACAACAAGCTGAAAAACGTCTCCGATGCCGACTGGGACAAGCGCCACGACGAGGGACGCGGCATCACTACCGGCAGCGGCGAGTACATGGGCATCACTTGGCAACGCCAGAACCGTGTCGTCCGTCAGGAGACGCAGGACATCCACAACGGCATGCACATCCCCACCAAGTTGCGCCTCATAGGCATCAACGGCACGGACGACGAGCAACAGCAACAATTGTTGTCGCAGCTTGAGGAAGCTATCAAGTTCAGTGAAAACGGGTGCCAGTTCTCGTTCTCGGCGTCCAGCGTCATGGGCTTGGATGTGCAGCAGCTCTACCTTAATCTGGCGCGCAACGAGCACATCCGCTGGGCGGCATCACTCGAGATGCTCGGTTACACGGGAGCACCGGCTGGCACACTCGACAGTTGCGACGAGGCCGCCAAGGTCCACCCCTGTCTGGTCGACTGGAGCCAGCTCGACGCGGTGACTGCCTATCACAATCGCCTCAATCCCGACAGCCACATCGACTACAAGGCGCTGGACTATCTCGTCATCAAGTCCACCCTTGAACTGGCCCGCGAAGCCTAAGGCCCGCAGGGGGGGGTACAGTGAGCCCGCGGCTGTGGTATTGTCTACTGGCTAGAAGTCGCTGAAGAACCGCGGCCTGATGAGCAGGCCTATCCTCAGTCGTGAGTGGTACTGGTTGTAGTCGAGCAAGCTCTCACCGTAGCCGTTGTAGTACTGCAGCATGATGAACTGGTTGGAATTGTGGTTGATGCGGTAGCCCAGCTGAATGATGGTGTTGAAGTTGAGGTTCCAGCCCTGACGCTTGACCAGTGTCATGTCGAGCACCCACTTGTTGTCGTTACTGATGGCTTGGAAACCAGTCTGGTAGATGCCGCTATACTTGAGGATATCCTTGTTATACATGCCGTCGATTATCGGTATCCAGAACTTGGCGTGCGCCATCAGGTTGGGAGAAATGTAGGCCTCACCGGCCCACGAAATCTTGTTCCAGCTGCGCGATGCGGTACCGTCGCGACCGTTTGACTCGTGTTCTATCATCATTGTGGCCTTGCCCACCAGACGGTTCTTCAGGATGATATACCTGGAGATACCGATACCGGGGTTGAAGTTCAGGTCGTGGAAGGGGAGCGAGCGCTCCAGGACATTCCACAGGGCCTTCTGGCTATAGAACAGGTAGAGGTAGGTGTTCCACGGCAGCACACTCTTGGTGAGTCGCTGCTGGAAACTGATCTGGAACTTCACGTCGCTGTTGTGTATCGAGGGCGTGCTGCCCAGCACGGTGCCGCCCACAAAGTAGGTGTCCTTGTACAGGCTAAAGTAGGGTCTGCTGTCCAATTCCTCGCGTATGCTGTCGGCAATCTCCTTGCTTGATTTTCCCTCGACCGACACGATCTGACCGGCTGCAGGAAGCCCTATCCCCGCCACGAGGATAAGCGTCATCAATAGTTGGCGTAACATAGTCATGATTCAATCGGGTTTGTCTAAGAACTCGCAAAGGTAATCAAAAAGTCCCACATGGCCCGCATCACCAGCCTCCAAATCAATGAAAACCGTTCCAAAATTAACAAAACTTGATGTGGAACACCCGGAGGGTGGCCTCTGATTAACCCTTGGTAAGGCAATCCACTGAGCGATAGCGCAGTGGGGTGCCTCACCAGGGGAACGTTATCTCTGAGGGGGCATCAGCCCACGAGCCACCTGATCAGGAACCACAGCGGCGGCACGGCAAGGGCAGGCAACATGTTGAGCACGTGGCAGTCCTTGATGCGCAGCAGCGACAGGCCCGAGCCGGTGATCATCAGGCCGCCCACGATGAGCAGTTCGGCCATGAGCGCCTCACTCACGGCACTGCTTGACAATAGCGCTACGCCATAGAACAGCCCCTGCCACAAGAAAAGCACCGGTGCTGCCAGCAGCATCCCGGCCCCGTAGGTCGAGCCAAAGATGGTCGCCGTCACCAGATCGAGCGTGGCGTTGGTGAACAGGAAGGTGTGGTCGCCCTCGAGGGCGCTGATCACAGGGCCCAACATCGAGAGCGGACCGATGCAGTAGACCAGCGTCGCCGTCGCCAGCCCGTCGGCCAGGCGGGGGCCCGACTGGCCGCCAGGTTTGCTCTTGCGCTCCACCAGCCGGTGAAACCGCCCGTCGATGTCCAGGGCTACGCCCACGATGCTGCCCAGAGCCATCGCGGCGATAAACAGCACGGGATACTCGCTCTTGGGCAGATTGGTCACCACGGCGTTCAGCCCGATGGCAAAGCATGCCAGCCCCAGCGCATCATACAACACGTTCTTATACTTCTCCTTGATGCCCTTGTGCAGCACAACGCCGATGAGCGTGCCCGCCACAATGGTGCATGTGTTGACTATCGTTCCTATCATTGCATTCCAGATAATGGGTTACTGTGTGAGACTCACACACACTGAGAGAGAGGAGGGGCAAAAGTAGTGCATTTTTGCACAACTTCGGGCCAATTTGGAGTTAAAATCGGGGAATTATCGTTATTTTTGCGTTTCTAAACAACAAGATATATCCAATCATGACAGCAAGACGACTGATAATAGGGATGATGGTGCTGATGGTGGCACTGGCTGCCAGCGGCAAAGCAGGCGACGACGTGGATCAGGCAATGGCACTGGCCGGGCGGCTATCGCCGGCGCTGGCCAGCAAGGTGGAGTTTGAGGTCATCGAGGCCGACCAGGGTCGCGACGTCTTCTCGCTCGAGAGCCGCGGCGGCAAGGTCGTCATCGGCGGCAATAGTGCGGGCTCGATGGCCGTGGGCCTGAACCGCTATCTGAACCGCTATTGCATGACGACCGTCTCGTGGTATGCCGACGTGCCCGTTGAACTGCCGTCGGTCCTGCCCGCTGTGTCCGAGCCCGAGCGCGTGACGGCCCGCGTGCCGCAGCGCTTCTTCCTCAACTACTGCACCTGGGGCTACTCGATGCCCTTCTGGCAGTGGGCCGACTGGGAACGCTTCATCGACTGGATGGCGCTCAACGGCGTGAATCTGCCGCTGGCCATCACGGGACAGGAGGCGGTGTGGTACAACGTGTGGACCAAGCTGGGCATGACCGACAAGCAGGTGCGCTCCTACTTCACCGGACCGGCCTACCTGCCCTGGCACCGCATGGCCAACATCGACGGCTGGTGTGGCCCTCTGCCCATGGAGTGGCTCGAGAACCAGACAGCCCTGCAGCAGCGCATCGTCGAGCGCGAGCGGGCCCTGAACATGAGGCCCGTCCTGCCGGCCTTTGCCGGCCACGTGCCGGGCGCGCTGCGCGACCTGTTCCCCGAGGCCGACATCCAGGCTCTATCCCCCTGGGCAGGATTTGACGAGAAGTACCGCACCTATTTCCTCAACAGTGAGGACCCGCTCTATGGCCGCATCCAGCGCATGTTCCTTGAGGAGCAGACGCGACTGTTCGGTACCGACCACATCTACGGCGTCGACCCCTTCAACGAGGTCGACCCGCCCAGTTTCGAACCCGACTACCTGAACAAGGTGTCGCGCCACATCTATGAGAGCCTCACAGCGGTCGATCCACAGGCCGAGTGGCTGCAGATGGCGTGGTTCCTCTACTATGAGCGCAAGAACTACACCCCTGAGCGCACCCGCGCCATGCTCACGGGCGTGCCTCAGGGCAAGATGACGATGCTTGACTACTACTGCGAGTACAAGGAGATGTGGCGCGAACACGAGGGATTCTACGGACAGCCGTTCATCTGGTGCTATCTGGGCAACTTTGGCGGCAACACCAACGTGCAGGGACGCGTGCGCGAGGCGGGTGAGCGCATCGAGCGGGCCCTGGCCGAGGGTGGGCCCGGACTCGTGGGCATCGGCTCCACACTTGAGGGACTCGACGTGCAGCAGTTCCCCTACGAGTACATCCTAGAGAAGGCCTGGGACTACGCCAAGACCCACGAGCAGGTCGTCAACGAGCTCGCCGACCGCCATGCGGGCCGCGTGAGCCACCCCGTGCGACAGGCCTGGAAACTGCTCTACGACAGCGTGCTCGACATCACTCCCGCCAACTTTGCCGCTCCGCTGCCCTGCTCGTTCCCGACCCTGGGCAAGGAGAACCGCCCCGTCAAGTACAACCCCCACGACCTAATCGCCGTGTGGGACCAGCTCATGCAGCAAGACGGTGACAATGTCCCCACCACCGATGCCATGACCATCGACCTCATCTGGGTGGGTCGACAGCTGCTTGGCGACCTCTTCCTCGTCGAGAAGCAACAGCTCGACCAGGCCTTCATGAGCAACGACCGCAACGCGTTCTACGACCACAGCGACCGCATGATTGAACTCTTGTCCGACCTCGACCAGCTGGGCAGCCACCATCCTCACTGCACCCTGGACCACTGGATTCAGCAGGCTCGCGACCTGGGACACGCCACGGCCCTCAAGGACTACTACGAGATGAATGCCCGTCGTCTCATCACCACCTGGGGCGGTAGCCTGGACGACTATGCCTGCCGTAACTGGAACGGCCTCATGTGGAACTACTACGCCAAGCGGTGGGAAATCTACATCCGCTCTCTCACCTCGGCCATGATCCTAGGCAAGGGCTTCGACAAGCAGGCGGCCACAACGGCCATCAACAAGTTCCAGGAAAAATGGCCCGCATCAACCGACGAACTCGTCAGCGGCACCGCCGACCAGGACATCCTCACCCACTGTCGCCACCTGCGCGAGAAATACCGCCCCCAGCTCGACGCCTTGCCGCCAGTCACCCGCTAGTCGGTAGCCAGCGTCCAGGACGATTCAATTGTCGTCCGAAAAAAATCTTAGCCCCCTGGCGATGGAATCTTAGAACTAAAAATACTACCTTTGCAGCCATGAAACGAGACAAGAGAGGAAATGTGTGTGTATTCTGCGCCTCCAGCGCCAACATCCACCAGCGTTATCTTGACGATGCCCGCGAGCTGGGCCGGCTGCTGGCCCAGGGCGGCTGGCGATGCGTCAACGGCGGCGGGGCCGTGGGACTCATGGGAGCCGTGACCGACGGTGCGCTAGACGCCGGCGGCCACGTCACTGGCGTGATTCCCAAGTTCATGGTCGATAACGGGTGGTGTTACGACCGCCTCGACGATGTCGTCGTCACAGCCGACATGCACCAGCGCAAGCACATGATGAGCGACATGGCCGATGCCGTCATCGCTCTGCCAGGCGGCGTGGGAACGATGGAAGAGCTGCTCGAGACGCTCACCTGGCGACAGCTGGGACTTGTCTCCTACCCCGTCATCATCCTCAACTCGATGGGCTACTACGACCAGTTGCTCGCCCTGCTTAGCCATGCCATCGGCGAGGGATTCATGAAGCAGTCCCACAGCCAGTTATGGCAAGTCGCCGACACGCCCGAGCAGGCCATCTCGCTGCTCGCCAGCAGCCAGCCCGTGGTTTTTGAGTCAAAATACTGATTGCCGTCATGCCCGTCAACACCCATCCAGCCGACACCCTGCAGGCGGCAGCCCAAGCCGCCGAGCAGTCCTATGCCCCGCAGTGGCTCGACGGTTTCCCGACAAGCCAGCCGGGCGATTCGGTGCTGGGCAGCATCAACACGCTGCCTGTCATCCAGGAGCCGGCCGGAGCTCCGGCACAGCAGTTCGCGCGGTCGCCCATGCACGACACGCCGTCGATGATTCTGCTGCTGGCAGGGCTGCTGGCCGTCGCCCTCTGCTACCACTCGGGCTACAAGTACATCGAGAACTTCTTCCACTACATGTTCTCGACCCGCCGTCGCGAGAACCTCTTTGAGGACCACACGGTCAACGAGACGAGCATCCTCTCGGCACTCATCGCCAACACCTGCATCGTCGAGGGCTTCTTCATCTACTACGCCATCAGGTTGCTGTGCCCGCCGCTGAGTCCGTTTCTGGAGGGCAACGTCTTTCCCCACATCGCCATCTACTGTGGGCTGGCCGTCGGTTTCTATCTGGCCCAGTGGCTGGTTTACAAGGTGCTGGGCTACACCTTCACCGACGCTCTGGGCAGCAAGCTGTGGCTCGATGGCTTCAAGTCGTCACAAGCGTTCCTGGGATTGCTACTGCTGCCTGTGCTGTTCCTGTTGATGCTCTATCCCTCGGCTGGCAAATTGCTATTGTCCGTCGCTGCGGGTCTCTATCTGCTCGCGCGACTTATCTTTATATATAAGGGTTTTAGAATTTTTTATGGCAATTTGTCATCGATTATCTATTTTATTTTGTACCTTTGCGCCGTCGAAATTGTGCCACTTGTCTTTATGACGGGTGTAACATATTGGACTAGTGGTATTTACAATCATTAATGAACCTACATGAGGATTAAAAAGATTCTGGTCTCACAACCGAGACCAACTTCTGAGAAGTCACCTTATTTCAACCTGGAGAGAAATTATGGTGTCGAGATTGTTTTCAGGCCCTTTATCAAGGTCGAAGGATTAACGTCCAAGGAATTCCGTCAGTCCAAAATCAATGTGCCTGACTATTCGGCCATTATTCTGACTGCACGCACCGCAATTGACCATTTCTTCCGCCTGTGCAAGGAATTGCGCTACAATGTACCTGACACCTTGAAGTATTTCTGCGTGAGCGAGACCATCGCCCATTATCTGCAGAAGTATGTCATCTACCGCAAGCGCAAGATCTTCTATAGCGAGACTGGACTGATGGAGGACCTCATCCCCATCATCGCCAAGCACAACAAGGAGACCTATCT
Organism: uncultured Prevotellaceae bacterium; assembly: GCA_946409635.1. Taxonomy (GTDB): domain Bacteria; phylum Bacteroidota; class Bacteroidia; order Bacteroidales; family Muribaculaceae; genus Sodaliphilus. The sequence goes on along the minus strand of CAMJXD010000007.1, from coordinate 32,920 downwards.
CATGCCCGTCAGCGACGTCCACAACGACAAGGCCGTCGTGCTCGACAACAACAAGGTGAAATATGTCAAGGCTGTCATGTACCGCACTGTGAGCAACGACTTCAAGCCTGGCGAAACGTTCGACTACGACATGCTCGTGTTCTTCAGCCCTGCAGGCATCAAGTCCTACACCACCAACTTCCCTGACTATGCCGACCGCAAGGTGGTCATCGCCGCCATGGGACAGACGACACTCGAGGCCGCCGACCGTGCCGGGCTCAAGGTAGACATCACCATCACGCCCGAGACGCCTTCGATGGCTAGCGCTATCGAGCACTACCTCAAGAAGGCCAAGGCCGACGAGGAGAAAGAGGAACGCAAGGCTGCTCGCCAGGCTGCCACCGCCGACAAGAAACAGCCCGCCGACAAGAAGAAGGCATCGACCACCAGCAGCAAGAAGAAGGCCAGCAAGCCTCTGACCGAGGAGGAACTCTTCGCCAAGCGTTCGGCTGCTGCCAAGAAGGCCGCCGCAACCCGCAGGGCCAAAGCCAAAGCCGCTGCCAAGAACAAGCCCCTGACCGAGGAGGAACTCTTCGCCAAGCGCTCGGCTGCTGCCAAGAAGGCCGCTGCAACCCGCAGGGCCAAGGCTGCCGCAGCCAAGAAGGCCGCCAAGAAGAAATAATCTATCCTCAAGAGATATTTTATGGGGCATGACGTGTGTGCATGCCCCATTTTTTATGTAATTTCGCATCTTGAATGGATTACAAGCTAAATAAGGACGAGAAACTGTGCAGCCGCACGGCCGTGAACAGCCTCTTTGACCAGGGCAAGTCATTGATGGCGTTTCCACTGCGCGCGGCCTACAGGATCAGGCCACAGGGCGACCACCCGGTGCAGTTCCTCATCTCGATTCCCAAGAAGCGCATCCGCAAGGCCGTGGGACGCGTGCTGCTGCGACGACGCACTCGCGAAGCCTACCGCCTGAACCGCCGCTCGCTGCTCTTCCCGGCTCTGCTACAGCACGATTGCGGCGTCGACATCGCCTTTGTCTACCTTGATAGCAACATCGCGCCCTACAGTGTCATCAACGAGAAAATGACCCTGCTGCTCAACCGCATTGCCCGCGCCGTCAGCGAGCAGGCCGGCGCCTCTATCGACACTCAGCAACCATGAACTGGATCGACTACATCAAGCACGGCGTGACCCAGGTGGGCCGATTCATCGGCTGGCTGCTCATCCTGCCCATACGATTCTACCGAAAGTTCCTCTCGCCCCTCAAGCCGCCCACATGCCGCTTCACGCCCACATGCAGCCAGTATGCCATCGAGGCCATCCGCAAGCACGGTCCCTTCAAGGGGCTCGCTTTGGCCATTTGGCGTATCCTGCGCTGCAACCCCTGGGGAGGCAGCGGCTATGACCCCGTGCCATGACCATCCACATCATCGACTTCCACACCCACCGCCTCGACGCATCGGCCGCACTCATCTCGGTCGACCCGCGACAGTTCGACCCCCAACCGGGCCGCTGCTACTCACTGGGCCTGCATCCGTGGAATTCATTGACTATCGACGACAGCGAGACCGCCCTCACAGCGCTGGAGCAGCATGCAAGCCACCCCCAGGTGCTGGCCATCGGCGAGACGGGCATGGACACGCTGCGCGGCGCCGACCTCGACATCCAGGCACAGCTCTATCTGCGCCACCTGCAGCTGGCTCATGACCTGGGCAAGCCCGTGGTGGTGCACATGGTCAGGACGGCAAGACCCATTGTCGACGTGCGACGTCGCGCGGGCCTAACCGATGTTCCACTGGCCATCCACGGCATGAGGGGCAATGCCCAGGTGGCTCGCATGCTCATCGACGAGGGCTGCTACCTGTCTTTCGGCCGGTATTTCAACCCGACGGCCCTGATGGCCACCCCACCCGACCGGCTCCTTATCGAGACCGACGACAGCGAGGTGACTATCCTCGAGGTCGCCTCCTGTATCGCCCAAACGCTGGGCCGATCGGTCCACGACATAACAACAACAGCCGCCGACAATGCGCGGCGGCTGTTAGCCTATTAACCTTCGAGATTCCTGATATTCTACTCCTTACTCTTGAGCGCGTCTCGAGCCTTAGTGGCACGGGGGCCCTCAGGCGCCATGGCGGCCTCGGTCTCTACCTTGGCAGGGGCCTTGTCCAGCAAGCCGTTGGGCTGGTCCTTGGCCTTGTCATAGTAGTAACCGGCAGGTCGATAAGCCGTGTACTGGTAGAAGCGGCTGTCGGTAGCAAGTATCAGGTCACCGTTGCGGTCATAGCCGTAATACAGGTACTCCCTTGTGCCGTCTTCGTAGTAGATAATCAGGCGATCGCCATAGGTGTCCCAGTCAAAGTTGAGATAGCGCATGCCGTAATACGAGTAGTAGGTATACCGTCCGGTGTAGTTGCTGTAGAAGTCATACCACACCTGATCATAACCCAGGATATCATAATCTCCTCTTCCGTCGTGGCCGTAATAGGAGACCCAGCTTCCCACGATGTCGTCAACATAGTAGGGCGAATCCCATTCGCTGCACGAGAACATCGTCATCGTCAGCACTGCCAACAGCAGCATGTTGTATATCTTTTTCATAGCGCTTGATAGTTTAAATGGTTAATATCTATTGCAAAAGTAATTAAAAAAATGGATTTCGCTACTCCGATTCTAGTAAAATGCGCGCGCCGCCGGTGTGATGAAGTGGCGCGCGCCACCCGGAAGTTACGTCGTTTTTTAAAAATTCACACCTACGTTTATCGTGAAGCAGCCGTTGTGCGTGTTGTCAAAGTTATCTTGACCGATGTTGGCCAGGCCGATGTCATAGCTGGCATCTAGATAGAGCATGTTGAACCCCACGCCGCAGCCCACCTTCAGGCCGCCGTCAAAGCGGTTGAAATAGCCGTTGTCATAGGAGCTGAATGCCGTCCGCGTTCCGTAGTTCTTGATGTTGCCGTCGGTTCCCACGGCCAGGTAACCGCCTGCATAGGGCTGGATACTCGTCTGGTTGCCCACAAAGTGCTTGTACTTGATCAGCAGCGGGATCTCCAGGTAGTTCAGGTCGTAGGTAAACTTGTCGTGGCCCGACCCGCTCTTGCCGCCCTTCTGGGTATAATACAGGCCGGTCTCAAGGAACAAGGGTGCGCGGTAAGTCAGTTGAGTGCCGGCAGCCACGCCTATGTTCAGGCCGCTCTTGAAGCTACTGCCGTCCAGCACAGGGCTGTCACTGGTCACGTGAGAAGCATTCAAGCCCAGCCGCAGCCCGAAGTAGTAACGGTGCCAAGCCACATATTCGTTCCCGTGACGGCCTATCGTCTGCACTCGGGGCCGGCCGCCATAGTGGTAGCCTGGTTGGGACATGGCGGGCAACGCGAGCACCATGCACAGCAGGGATAGAAGTAGAGTCTTTTTCATTGTCGTCAAGTTTTAGAGTGGTTATCTGTTTCTTGACTCTTAGACCGCAGGCCCTCTTCTAAGTTTAAGCCCTCCACTGCCAAAAACGATGAGGCCCCCACTCCACGACGACCAATGGCCCGTTTTGCACGACCAATGATAACTTTCCTCAGTGAATCTCGCTTGATAAGCTAAATGGCATTCGCTCGGCTTGAGCCAAAAAGAAACAAAACTTGAGCAAATCGAATGCAAAACCAAGCTCGCTTGAGCTTTGCTGAGATGCCGCCAAGTTTATCCAAAATACAGTCAATGTAGAATAAAAACATTTCGGTAATTTATAGAAGTCACCTAGAGCATCTTGATCAGCCACTTCAGTAACGATTGGGTGTGAAACATCGTGGAAAATGTCTCTTGCTGCAACTCCAGGGCCAAGGCTAGCCCTATGCCCACCACGACGACCAGCGAGAGCATCCACATGCCATAAGCGCGACGCCAGTGACCCTCATATAGCCGGTAGAGCACATACATCACGATTGGAACCATCAACGGCTCAAACGGCAGCAGGTAACGGGCCATCGAGCCGGCCATGACATAGGCCAGGGCAGCATAGATCAACGCGGGCCACCACGCCCACACGCCCAGGCTCTCGCGACGGCGCCAGCTCATCACCACATAGTAGAACAGTGCCGTACCGCCAAACAGATACCAGCAATAGGTCATCCTGGAAATCGACGACAGCATCAGCGGAGCTTCAACGCCATTGGCCCAGGGCAACGGCAGCAGGAACTGGATTGACATGGTCACCGGCAACAACAGGAGCTTGTGCCAGGGTGAATACAGGAAATAGAAGCCGATGAGCCCTTTATAGATGCTGCTGCCGTTAAATTGGCGCTGCATATTCCAGCCGCCGCTCAATATTTCGCTATGACGGTCAAAGGAGTACGCCGCCAGGCTGTTGCCTATCACCAGGCACAATGCAATCAAGGCCAGCATGCCCAGCGACACGGCCCAGTCGCGGCGAGGGTGAGCCGTGGTCATTACCACAACTCCCACGGCGATGGTATACAGGAACGTGGTTCTCACCAGCGTGAGCAGGGCACAGGCCAGCACCAGCACCATCAGGTCCCACCACAGGTGGTGCCGGTCCTCGTCACGCGCCACCATCGACGACAACGAGTAGCCGGCCATGGCCACAGCAACCGAGGTCGGAGCTTCCTTCAGGATGCCGACACCTGACATGAGGAAATAGGGAAGCAACAGCATCAACGCCATGCCTCCGGTGACGAGCGTGGTCGGTTGGGCGGCCACGCGGCCGGCAAGCACGCGTCGCGTAATCTGCCCGGCAAGCACCACCGTGGTCATCGTGAACATCATGTTCATGGCCTGAGGCCATACCACACTCAGCCCCAACACCTTCCACAACGCTAGCAGCATCAACGGGAAACCAGGAAAAACCGCATGCGTGGGTTCCACGCTGCCGTCATATCGGTACAGGGCCCACTTGTAATAGTTGCGGGAATCGTTCAGCAAGTTGGGACGCTCAAGCGAGTAGCCGTCGAGGGCAGTCCATTTCAACAGGCTCTCATACGACACACAGACCAGCAGGATCATCACGGCCAGCAGCACGGCATGGCCGGCGGTGCTGCACCCGCGCGACTTGTTCAGGATGACCATCGGCACGAGATAAGCCACCAGATAGGCCGCCGTGATGCGCAGTCCGTCGGCCAGACCAAAGTCGCCCACGGCCACAAGCGCCAGCGCCGCCAGGGCAATGGTGGCGGCTAGCAGTAGCAACAATCGGGGCATGGTAAGTCCTTTTCTCATGCAAGTTAGTTAAGGGTTATCGAGGTGTTTTTGTGCCGCAAAAGTAGAACTTTTGGACGTGTTGGGCAAATTTTTTTCATGTAGCTTTTCATTTTCGACCAAAATACCTAACTTTGTATCTTGTTTCCATCAACAATGCACGTCAATGAGCCAACAACCGCTGAAAATAGATGTCGACAAGGTGCTCAGGGCACGGCTGCCCAGACACTATCGCTATATCCCGCGGTGGGCAATCCGTTGGCTCGAGCGCATCATCTGTCAGGATGACCTCAATCGCATTCTGGCCAAGATGAACGGCAAGAGCAGCGTCGATGCCGCTACAGTGGCCCTTCAGGAAATGAACATCACCGTCAATCAGTCGGGACTCGATAAGCTCCCTCAAGGGCGCTTCATGTTCGTGTCCAACCATCCCCTGGGCGGGCTCGATGGCCTGGCGCTGATATCCTTGCTGGGCAACCGCTACAATCACAACATCAAGTTTCTGGTCAACGACCTGCTCATGGCTGTGGAGCCCTTGCGCGACGTCTTCTTGCCTGTCAACAAGTATGGCAGCCAGTCCCGAGACACAGCCACTATGATTGAACAGGCCCTGATGAGCGACAACCAGTTTATCACCTTCCCCGCTGGATTGTGCTCGCGCATGCAGCCCGATGGTGTCATCGCCGACCTGCCTTGGCACAAGGCCGCCGTCATCCAGGCTGTCAACTCCAGGCGAGACATTGTCCCCGTCTACTTCGATGCCCGCAACTCCATGTTCTTCTACCGCTTTGCCAAGTGGCGCAAGCGATTGGGCATCAAGTTCAACATCGAACTCATCTTCCTGCCGCGGGAGATGCTCAAGCAGAGCGGAGCCTCACTACGCGCTATAGTGGGCGATCCCATATCTTGGACGACTCTCGATGCGGCTCATCCCAGGCAGGAAGCAGCAAGGCTTCGCAATATTGTCTACAGTATGTCTCCATCCTCATTCCAACCCTGAAACTCCTATGGAACCGATTATTGAACCCATACCTGTCGAACTCATTGAGCAGGAACTCACACCCGAACGCCTGTTGCGACATTCCAACAAGGCCGACAATGAGATCTATGTTGTCACGGCCCACAATGCGCCCAACACCATGCGCGAGATTGGCCGTCTGCGCGAAATCTCGTTCCGCGCTGCCGGTGGCGGCACTGGCAAGGCGTGTGACATCGACGAGTTTGACACTATGCCGGTGCCTTGCCGACAGCTGCTGGTGTGGAACCCCGACAAACACGAGATCATCGGTGCCTACCGCTTCATCGGCGGCTGGGATGTGGACATCATCGACGGGGTCCCTCACATTGCCACCGGACACATGTTCCGCTTCAGCGACAAGTTCCTCAGTGACATCCTGCCCGTGACCATCGAGCTGGGACGCTCGTTTGTACGTCCCGAGTATCAGTCCACACGCGAGGGCGTCAGGGCATTGTTCGCCCTCGACAACCTGTGGGACGGTCTGGGTGCCCTCACCATTGTCTATCCCAAGGTCAAGTACATGTTCGGCAAGATGACGATGTACCCCTCCTATGACCGAGAGTGCCGCGACATGCTGTTGTGCTTCCTTAACCTATACTTCAAGGACAAGGAGAATCTGGTCGTTCCCATCGACCCGCTGCCAGACACCCGCAACGATGACCCCGAGCTGACCAGCCGTTTTGTGGGCAACGACTTCCGCGAGGACTATAAGCGGCTGAACACCTTCATCCGCCAGCACGGCATCAACATCCCGCCGCTGGTCAATGCCTACATGGGCCTGTCGCCCAAGATGCACATGCTGGGCACAGCCATCAACCGCGAGTTTGGCGACGTCGAGGAGACGGGCATCCTCATCAACCTCGATGAAATCGCCGACGAGAAGAAGCGCCGCCACATCGACACCTACCTGCAACACCTCACCCAGGTGCTCAAGAACGACCCATCCAAACCCTGACACACATGATAAGAAAAATTCTATTCACAATCATTCTGTCGTTGTCCTGCGCCACAACCATGCTGGCCCTGGATGCAACCGACACGGTCCAGAACAAACTTGACATCTCGACCGACACGGTCCTGTTACACGTTTGTCCTACCGTGGTTTTACACGTCGATAATCAATACAGTTTCAGCCTTATCGCCAATGCGGGCAACAGCGAGTTGGCCCCCTACTATATCAGTTCCAACTGCGGCGGTGTCACCACCCAGCAATACTCGGTCCTCGCCCGGGCCGCGGTATGCCACAACATGTCCACGACCAAGCGCTTCTCGTGGGGTGCCGGCCTGGATGTGTGGGGCGGCTATGCGTCAAGCGCGGGCTACCAGCGCTATGCGGGCGACGGCCAGTTCGAGACACACCAGCAACATCCCGCCAGGGTATGGCTCCAGGAGGCTTATGTCGAGGCCAAATACCGCAGCATCTTTGCCGTGGCGGGCCAGGCCTACAAGTCCTCGCCCATCGTCGATGACGCGCTAAGCAGCGGCGACCTGGTGTGGAGCAATAATTCACGGCCGCCCGTGGGCCTGCGCGCCGGTTTCATCGACTTCCAGAACATCCCGTTCACCCGCGGCTGGCTGCAAATCCAGGGCGAGTTCGGCTACTTCCGCGAGCTGGACGACAAGTGGCTCGAGAACCACTACAATTACTATAACCACTTCATCACCACCGACGTGTGGCTGCACTACAAGAGCCTGCACCTGCGCACCAACCCTCATCAGCCCCTGGTGTTCACCATCGGTGCCCAGTCGGCCTGCCAGTTTGGCGGCACGGCCACCTACTATGAGGACGGCAAGGTAACCCGCACGGTCAAGATGGATGCCGACGCCAAGGCCTTTTTCCGCACCTTCATCGCCGGCAGCGGCGGCAACAGTGCGGGCGACTCCTTTGTCGAGGGCAACCACTTGGGCACCTGGGACATCGCGCTCGACTATCACTTGCCCAACTACGGCACCCTGCGTGCCTACACCCAGTGGCTGTGGGAAGACGGCTCGGGCATCGGCAAGATGAACGGCCTGGACGGCCTGTGGGGCATCGAGTTCCGCCAAAACGGCTCATACCTCGTCTCGGGTGCCGTCATTGAGTATATCGACTTCACCAACCAGAGCGGCCCCATCCACTGGACGCCCAACGACCATCCCGGCACGCCCATCACCAGCCACTCATCGGGTGCCGACGACTACTATAACAACTATATCTACAACGGCTACCAGAGCCGCGGCATGTCCATCGGCTCGCCCTTTGTCAAGTCGCCGCTCTACAACCAGGACGGCTACATGCGCTACCGCGACAACGTGCTGCGCGGCTTCCATGCCGCCATCGAGGGCTGGTTCACCAGCGAGTGGTACTACCGCCTGCAGGGCTCTTACCGCAAGGCGTGGGGCACACCCATCATCCCCCGCGTGGGCAGCGTCGATGACTTCTCGATGGCCTTGCGTGTCAATTATTCTCCCTACTGGTTGCGGGGCTTCAAGTTTGATGGCCTGTCGGTGGGCGCCACCATCGCTCTGGACCACGGCAAGCTCTACGGCAACAACTGGGGAGGCCGGTTAGTTATTTCCTATAGTGGCAACTTTAATATCAAGAGGCGATGAAAAAGACAACATTACATATTTTCTTATTGGTTTTCGCCGTCATCTCACTGGCCTCATGCACGCGCAACCATGGCGACATTGGGCCCTGGTTCGGCACTTGGTACGTCGAGCAGATCACTGCCGACGGCACCCGCGTCCACGACGTCGAGGGCAACTACTTTTTCCAGTTCCAGAGCAAGGTCTTCAGGGTGTCACGGGTCTACGGACTCAACCAGATGGAAGAGAGTTTCGGCACATGGCAAGAGAACGATGGCAAGATGACTATCAGCTTCCCCGACCCCTCGGCCTTCTATATCCACATGCCCGGCTTAGAAGAGCACAACGACTTCTCGGTAACTACCACGTCCTCCAGCCAGATGACTTTAACCAAGACCGATGCAGCCGGCACCGTGATGGCCTACCACCTCAAGAAACAGCCATAATCCACACCTCGGCAGTCTCGCTCGAAGAAAAACCGAAGAAAAATGGCAATAAAACGATGGATTTTCAAAAAAATTCCTATATTTGCACGTTTTGAAGAGAATAATAACAACTAAAATACTGATTTCATTATGAGACTTGAAGGAAGACGCGAAAGCGAAAACGTTGAGGATCGCCGCAGAATGGGCACCGGCACCAAGGTCGGCCTGGGCGGCATCGGAGGTCTGATTATCGCAGGACTGATTACGTTGCTCATGGGCGGCAACATCGGCGACGTCTTGCAGCAGGTGGGCGGTTCGGCCATCCAGACCGAGAATGGACAACCGGCAACCCCCGAGGAGGAAGAACTGGCCACCTTTGCCAGCCAGGTAATTGCCAGCACCGAGGATATCTGGTCACAGATTTTCCAGCAGTATGGCATCGGTCAATACCCTCCACCCACCCTCGTTCTTTACACTGGGGCAACCCAGACCGCCTGCGGTCAGGGACAGGCTGCCATGGGACCGTTCTACTGCTCCGGTGACCAGAAGGTTTATCTTGATCTGGCATTCTTCCAGACCATGGATCAGCAACTCGGCGTCAAGGGCGACAACTCCAGCCTTGCCAAGGCCTATGTCATTGCTCACGAGGTAGGGCACCACATCGAGTACCTCATGGGAACACTCGACCAGGCTCACCGCAAGATGCAGGCCACCAATCAGACAAACGCCAACAAGTACAGCGTCCGCCTCGAGCTCATGGCCGACTTCTATGCCGGCGTCTGGGCTCACTACGAGAGCAGGATGTTCGGTTCAATCAGCGACCGTGACCTTCAGGAGGCTATCGACTGCGCCCAGAAAATCGGCGACGATTACCTCCAGAAGCGCGCCCAAGGCTATGCCCAGCCCGAGAGTTTCACCCACGGCACCAGCGCCCAGCGCATGAAGTGGTTCAAACTCGGCTACGAGACCGGCGACGTCCGCCGCGCCACCACCTTCCAAGAGAGCGACGCCACCCTCTAAAACTATCACCACATCACTAAAATGGGACAAAGGGACGGTTCTTTTGTCCCATTTTTGGCTTTAATGCCTCAAGATGCCGGTGAGGGTGCGGCCGCTGTTGATGCCGAGGCGACGGGCTGAGAAGAATCGGTCGCTCTCGCACCAGGAGCAGTGCTGTGAGACCACAATACCCGCAGCTGGCACGCCTGCAGCCATCAAGGCGGCTCGGTTGGCGGCTCTCAGGTCGATGTGAGCCTTACCGGTGTCGGGATTACGTTTCATGATCTCGTCCATGTCAAACCGCGCATGGCTGAAAGCCTCAACGACCTCGTCGCCCACCTCAAAACAATTCTGGCAAATGCTTGGTCCCATAGCGGCCTGAATGCGGTGGGATTGGGCACCATGCAGGCACATTTCTTTCACGACGGCCTCGACAATGCGCCCAACCGTACCTCGCCAGCCGGCATGGGCCACGGCGATGACGCCGGCTTGCTGGTCGGTCAGGACAATGGGCACACAGTCGGCGGTATTTACACCGATGACTACACCCGTCAACGTCGTGACCAGCGCGTCAACACCCTCAAGCGCCCCTTCCTGCTGGTCGATGTCTAGCGAGCGGAAGGCCTCGTCAATCACCGCTATGCGGCACGAGTGGGTCTGTCGTGGCATGATCAGGTCATCCAGGTCAATACCCAGCTGCATTGCCAACGTCAACCGCGAGTCGAGCACACGCAGGGCATCGTCGCCCACATAGTCACACAGGTTAACACCCGAATAGGCATTGCGGCCGTCTACCTGGCCGCGCGTCGTCGAGAACGCCATCACGCCCTCGACGGCAGTACTGAAATCTAATCTCACAAGTTCCATGTTGACAAAGGTAGCATTTTCTCCCCGATTCAGCGGCACCAATCGCCAAAAAAGCAGTATCTTTGCGCTATGACATTGAACACCGCCACCATACTCAACTACAAGAACATCGCCGAGGCTCGACTGGATTTCTCGCCCAAGCTCAATTGCCTGATTGGCAACAACGGCCAGGGGAAGACCAACGTGCTCGATGCCATCTACTACCTGAGCATGTGCCGCAGTTTCGCACCCACGGGCGACAACAGCGCGGTCATCCGTCACGGCGAACCCTACATGATGCTGCAGGGCAACTACACTCGCCAGGACACTCCTCTCGAGGTGAGCATCGCTCTGCAACGCGGCAAGCGCAAGGTCGTCCGCCGCGACGGCAAGGAGTACCAGCGTCTGAGCCAGCACATAGGCCTGCTGCCCGTCGTCATGGTTTCGCCCATGGACCTGGACCTGGTGCGCGGCAGCGGCGAGGAGCGGCGACGTTTTATGGACCTGATTATCTCACAGAACGACACCCAGTACCTGGACGCGCTCATCCGCTACAACAAGGCGGTCGAGCAGCGCAATGCCATGATCAAGCGCGAGATGCGCGACCCACTGCTCTACGAGACCGTCGAGCAGGCCATGGCCGTCCATGGCGCCCTGGTGCATGACCGCCGCCGGCAGTGGGTCGACCAGTTCCTGCCCATCTTCATGCACTACTACAGCGCTGTCGCTGGTGAGGGCGAATCGGTCAGCCTCATCTACAAGAGCCACCTCAACGAGGGCTCAATGGCCGAGCACCTGGCCGCAACGCGTGAGCGCGACCTCATCCTGGGTCACACCACCCGAGGCATCCACCGCGACGACCTGGAACTCATGCTTGGCAACTACTCCATGCGCCACACGGGCAGCCAGGGGCAGTGCAAGACCTATACCATCGCCCTGAGATTTGCCCAGTTTGACTTCCTCAAGCAGGGCGGCCCCACGGTGCCCATCCTGTTGCTGGACGACATCTTCGACCGCCTGGACGCCAGCCGCGTCGAGCGCATCGTCGACGTGGTTTCCAGCGACCGTTTCGGCCAGATATTCATTACCGACACCAATCGCACCCACCTCGACGAAATCGTCGCCCGCCATGGCGGCGGACACTGCCTGATGCATGTCGAGGACGGAGCCATCACCGTCATCAAGGGAGGAGAAATGTCATGAAGCGCACCGAAGCCCGCAACATCGGCCAGATTATCAACGATCTGCTCAAGAAGGAGAACCTCGACGTCCCGCTCGACGAGCACCGGGCCAGCGCCTTGTGGCCTCAAATCGTGGGCGACGGCATCAACCGCTACACCATCAGGCGGTATGTCAAGGACGGCGTGATAACCGTCTACCTGTCGTCGGCATCGCTGGCCAACGAGCTCATGCTCAACCGTGAGGCCATCATCAAGCGCATCAACGAAGCCCTCGGCCGTGACATCATCCGTGAAATCATCTTCAAATAACAATCTTCTAGAACATCTAGAACGCCAACAAAACAAGAACAGAACTATGAACTCCCACGCAATAGAAGCCCGATTTCCCTTCAAGCGCAAGACCCAGGTCCAGTTGCGATTCAACGACATCGACGCCCTGGGGCACGTCAACAACTCGGTCTATTTCCAGTTCTTTGACCTGGCTAAGACCGAATACTTTGCTGGCCTTGAAGTGAATGCCGACATCAACTGGTGCCGCCCCTCGATTGTCATCGCCAATGTGAACTGCAGTTTCCTCGTGCCCACCGTGTTTCAAGAGCCCGTCGAGGTGCTCACCCAGTGTGCCCATCTTGGCAACAAGAGCCTGACGCTGCTGCAACACCTGGTCAACAGCGAGACACGCGAGTTGAAGGCCACCTGCGCCACCGTCATGGTCAACCTCGATCCAGTCACCAACCTGCCCGCACTCCTGCCACAGGTGTGGCGCGACGCCATCATTGCCTTCGAGGGCCACGACCTTGCTGAGTGAGGCCAGGGCGCATGATTGCCCTCAATGGCATGGTTCAAGCACCTGAGTTTGCCCGCTTCGCTTGATAGCGTGTCGCTATTCTGTTGAGCACATAGCCTATCGCCAAAATAATAGCGGCAGAGGCAAACATGATTGCCGCCCAACCTGTCTGGAAACCCACCTGCTCCATCGTGTTGAATTCCGGTACTCTGATCACGATACCTTGCACCAGGAAAAGTGCACCAACCATCAAGAACAAGGTGCTGGTCCACATGAACAGTTGGCGCCACAGGGTACCCCACACCCCGTAGCCAAACAATTGCCTGTAAGACACATAATAGTAAATCACCATAAGTGCGACTAACAAGCAAGCGCAGTTTATTCCATTCTTGCCGCAGATGAGCTGGCTAACAGTATCCGACACGATGACCAGCACAGTCATGAGCACCTGAATGAAAAAGCCTTCAGGGATCGTGTGCTTAGGGTAACGCGGGGCATATCGGAACAGGAGCCATGTCGGCAGGATGAATATGACAGATGTGAACAACCCCACCCAACTAGAGTGCTCCTTATTCCACACGATAAAGGGCATCGCCTCAATGGTCTCCTTGTCAATGGGTTCTTCCAGTTGAATGTGGAATACATTTGGTATCAACCAGTAGAAAATGAAGGAGTAGATAATCGCCATGATAAACAGCATCTTCACCGGCGGGAAGCTCACCTGCCGCTTGCCGCTGATGTATTCACCGATAAAGTAACCCGGACGCCACATCAATTGCCAGACGCTGTACAGCAACGAACGCGTCCCTAGCCCCCAGATATCCATCACACCACGGCGCACGCTGCGCCAAGTGATGCGGCCCATGTCGCACTGCTGAGAGCAGCACGGACAATAATTACCCACGTAATGGTGGCCGCAGCACTGGCACACATGCTCCACATCGCTCTTGATGTGGAACTCCGAGGGCCGCTGCTGCCTTTGCTTGAAATGCATGAATTTTGATTTCAGTCCTTCCATCTATTCATCATTTGGATTTGTCATCGGTACAAAAATAATACACTTTTTACTAATAGACGCTCAACACATTTGAAAAGCTACAACAAATCACCAAAAACTGAAAACTGAAAAACTGAAAACTGAAAACTTCTTTGTACCTTTGCACATCCTTAACTAGATGATTATTCATATGGACGTAAAACAATCAATGCAACAAATTCTGGACGCCGAAAGTGCGGCCGTTAAGAATATACCTATTACCGATGCCTACGAGGAGACGGTCAACCTCATCGTCGAGCAAGTCAAGCACGAGGGCGGCAAGCTCGTCACCTCAGGCATGGGCAAGTGTGGACAGATCGCCGACAACATCGCCACCACCTTCTCGTCGACGGGTATTCCCGCCGTCTTCCTCCATCCCAGCGAGGCACAGCATGGCGACCTGGGCGTTGTGCAGCCCCATGACGTGCTCTTGCTGCTCTCCAACTCGGGACGCACCAACGAAATCTGTGCGCTCGTCTCCCTGGCCCACAACCTGTACCCGCAGCTCAAGATTGTCGTCATCACCGGCAACAAGGACAGCGAGCTGGCACACCTGGCCGACATCTGCCTGTGGACCGGTTCCACCAAGGAGGTCTGCCCGCTCGGACTCACCCCCACCACCTCCACCACGGTGATGACAGTCATCGGCGACGTGCTGGTGGTCAACACCATGCGAGCAACCGGATTCACCAAGCACGACTATGCCCTGCGGCACCACGGCGGCTACCTCGGTAGCATCGCCAAGGGCACTGAATATTGAACAATCAAGCACTCAAGGGGCTCACATGCCCACCTTGACAGTAACCCTATAACCATCAAATGAGAAAAGTCATTGCCATCGGCCAATCGGTGCTTGACACCGTCTTCAAGGGCAACCAGCCCGAACGATCATTCGTCGGCGGACGCATTGCCAACGCCGCCTGTATCCTGGGCTCACTGGGTGTCCACGTGTCGATGGTGAGCGAGTGCTGCGCCGACCGCGTGGGAGACATCATCATCGACTATCTCACCGCCCATCACGTCGACGTCAACTCTATCGACCGCTACACCGACGGCGCCACCCCCCTGTCGGCCATTTTCCCCGGAGCCGACAAGGATACACTGGTCAACTATGGCGTCTACCCTAAGGACCGCTTCGACGTCGTGTGGCCGCGCATCGACGAGGACGACATCCTGCTCTTCGGCTCGCTTTATGCCATCACCGAGCCACAGCGCGCCCCCCTGTTTGAGCTCGTCACCCATGCCGTCGAGCGCAAGGCCATCATCATCTATCTGCCTGGATTCCAGCATGGCATCAATTTCCACATCGCCCACGTCATGCCGGCCATCCTCGAGAACCTCGAGGTGAGCGACCTGGTCATCGCCCACGAGCGGGACCTGCGTGACGTGTTCCCTGGCGAGACGGCACAGCAGGCCTACAGCAACCACGTGGAATTCTATTGCGACAACTACCTCCACATCCATCCCGACCTGTCGGTGACCCGGTTTGACAAGGGCGGCAAGGCTCTGTCCCATCCCGCCATCGGCAATGTATCCCCCTACATGCTCGGCTGGCAGGCCGGATTCACGGCTGGTGTCATCTACGGGCTGTTCAAGAACGAGGTCACTCATGCCAACGTCCACCAGCTGCCACGCACCGCCTGGTCCGACATCGTGACCGGAGCCCAGGCCATGGCCACCTGCTGCGCCAACCTGGAGGGAGACCTCGACCCGCAACTGGCCGCGAGGTTTGCCGTCGACTTGAAGTCTTCAATCAGTTAATCCACATCACCCGGCTCTAAAAACACAGAAACCATGACCGTCCTGCCAGTCTCAGTCGCACTGCCCCGTTTCAAGAACGACATGACCATCGCCCGCGCCCAGATGGCCATGAGCGGTACCATGCCGCCCTCCAAGGGGCTTGACGACATGATTGTCACCGAGATGCAGATCTGCTACATCGAGTTTCTGATGGTCAACAAGCGCGACATGGAGGCCGAGCAGGTCATCGAGCAGTTTATCTACGACGACGAGCGCATGATGTCCTTGCCCGAACCCTATGCCGCATGGCTCTGGCTGGCTCGCATGACACTGCTCATCGAGGGCGGCAACCCGTCGCTCTCGCTCGGAGCGGCCGAGAACACCCTGCTCGTGCTCTCACAGCACACCGGCAAGAAGACCGAGGACTTCAACGCCATCGTGGCAGCACTGCTGTTCAACCTCGCCCTGGCCCACCACGACATGGGCGACAACAGCCGAGCCGCCAAGGAACTCACCAAAGCCCAGCAGATTCTCGAACGCCTCACCAAGCGCAACGACGCCCGCTTCTCGGCCTTGCTGCTCATGGCGGTCGAGGCTTCGACCGATGTCATCAAGTCCAAGACCAAGCAGATGAACGTCCTGGCTCATTACCAGTCGGCCAGCGAACTCTACATGAGCGAGCTCAACAATGGTGACGCCAATGCCACGCGCACCGCCATGGCCAACCTGGTCGAGTCGCTAGGCAAGCAAGGAGACATCATGCTCGAGATGGGCAACAGCCGCAATGCCGTGAAGTATTACACCAAGGCCCTGCGCTACCAGAAGAAACTGGGCGAGAAAATGGGCCTGAGAGACCTGCAACTGTCCATAGGACTGGCCAAGGCACTCATGCGGTTGATCAACCGGCGCACCGCCGCCGAGCAACTGCTGCGGTCGCTGCTCCCCCTGGCACAGCGACTCGAAGCCACCGCCGAGGCCCACGAGATACAAGACCTGTTGAACAACAAGAACAAGAACGTAAACATCATGACACTGCTCAAGAGCATTTTCACCATTGCCATCATCCTGATGGCCACCCTGGGCCTCCAGGCTCAGCACATTGTGGGCCACCGTGGCTCACAGTGGGGCGTTGAGAACACCCGCGCCGCTTTCATCAACGGCATCAATGCCGGAGCATGGGGGCTGGAATGCGACATCCGCGTCTCGGCCGACGGCACCTTTGTCGTCAGCCACGACGACAGCTACAAGCGCCTGGGCGGACCCGAGACCAAAATCGCCGACATGTCCACTGCCGACATTCTGGCCACACGCCTCACCAGCAAGCGGCACGGCGTCACCTATGCCGGTAACCCGTGCACGCTGGGAGAGTTTCTCGACATCTGCAAGGAGTACAACGTCGTCCCAGTCGTCGAGGTCAAGGTCTGCACCAGCATCCACAGCAACACCAAGGCCGAGGGCGAGCCCGTCTTCGACGGCATCCCTGCACTGATCAACCTCATCGACCAGAAAGGACTCACCGACAAGGTGGTCATCATCTCGTTTATGCCCGGAGTCGTTGACTTCATCCACCGCCACTACCCCGACGTCACCGTCCAGGTGCTCGCCGGCGACAGCGACGGCACCATTGACGAGTGGGTTGACTGGTGCATCCAGTACAACATGGACCTTGACGTCGTCCACACCATCGTCACTGCTGAAGCCGTCGACCGCATGCATGCCGCAGGACTCAAGGTCAACGTCTGGACAGTCGACCGCGTCGAGGATTTTGAACGTGTCAAGGCCATGGGCGTCGACTTCGTCACCACCAACGCCCGCTTCCCAAAGCAACTATGACGCCCAACTCTCGTTACAGCTCATAAAAAAAGCATTTTAGGGGACTTCTATAAAATACCGAAATGTTTATATTTTATAGAAGTCCCCTTAAACAGTCTGGGCATCCGCCACATCCAATCACACGCTAAGCCGCAAAGGCGCAAAGTTTTTTTTAAGTTGGCATCCGCACTCCACGAGGCGACAATAATTGTGAGCCCCTTGCGAACAATAACTTATACTTGGCAACTTGGCGGCTTAGCGTGAATTTCTTTTTCAGATTATTCAGTTGTTGAAGTAGGTTTTCATCAGTCGCTTGACCCTGGGCGACAGCCTGATTACTGTGTACATCGTGCAGCAGGCCATCAGGGCGAAGGCCAGGTCCATGATGCTCACCATGAGCTTGAGCGGAATCATCGCGGCGACAACAATCATCACCAGGTAGTAGTAGTTATACCACTTGACGTTGTGGGCTCCAAACAGGTAGTTGGTGCACTTCTGCCCATAGTAGCTATAAGAGAACATCGTCGAGAAGGCAAAGAAGAACACGATGGCCATCAGCAACAGCTGTCCGATGCCCGGCAACAGCTGGCCCCAGGCGCCCAGGGCTACATAGAGCCCCTTGGGGTCGGTCAGGCCCACATAGTTGCCGGCGATAATGATGGGTATCGACGTCAAGGTGCACACCAGGCCCGAGTCGATGGCTGGGCCAAGCATGGCAATCAGGCCCTCGCGCACGGGGTCAGTGTTCTTGCTCGCGCCGTGCATCATCGAGGCAGTACCCACACCGGCTTCGTTGACAAACGCTGCACGCCGCGCGCCCGTCAGGGCCACGAAGGCAAATGCACCGAAGCCTGCCTTCATGCTGAAGGCGCCCTCAATGATCTGGCCGAACACACCGGGAATGGCCTTATAGTTCATCGCCATGATAATGACAACCAGTACCAAGTACAGAATCACCATTACCGGCACAATGCGCGATGCAAACAGCGCGATACGCTTGATTCCGCCCAGAATCACGGCACCCACGATGGCCACCATCACCAGTCCCATGACGAAGCGCAGCATCAGCGTGTTCTCGATGCCCATGGGTGTGGTAAACACCGTGGTCACCGACTCCACCAGCTGGTTGGCCTGCATAAAGCACAGCGTGCCCACGAGACCAAATATCGAGAACGCTACGGCCAGCGGTTTCCACTTCTCGCCCAGGCCCTGGGTGATGATGTACATGGGGCCGCCCTGCACCTCGCCGGCACTGTCGCGTCCCTTGTACATAATCGACAACGACCCTTCAAAGAACTTGGTGCTCATGCCCACCAGGGCGCTCACCCACATCCAGAAGACCGTTCCCGGGCCACCTATCGACAAGGCGATGGCCACACCGGCAATGTTACCCATGCCCACGGTGGCGGCAATCGCACTCAGCAGGGCCTGCACCGAGCTGATCTGGCCCGACTGCTTACCCTGGTCCGACGCCTGCTTGTCACGCAGGGCCCTCAAGGCCCACGGCAGCCGCCTGATCGACACTGCGCCCGAATACAGGAACAGGAACAACCCTCCGCCAATGAGGAGGAAGAAATAAGGATAGCCACACACCGCATCGCTGACGGCTACAATCCATTCACTCAAACCGTTGAGCATGTTTTCCATTTTGATTTCGAAATGTTGTTGATTGACGGGCACAAATATACAATCATTTTCCCAATCGGTCATCCACAGGACAAGAAAAAAGGTGGTACCGCCAGAGCCTCTACTCTGCAAACGTTTTCAGACCACAATCGCAAAAAGCAGGACAAACATTCCACCCTTTTGTCTATAAAATTGTACCTTTGTAGTCCACATCACCATTTTAAGGACTCAACGACATGAGAAAGAAAAAGAATCTTGCGATAATCAACGATGACCCCTGGCTCGAGCCCTATAGCGATGCTATCAACGGGCGGCACCAGGACGCTGTGAACAAGATTGCCGAGCTCACCGGCCAGGCTGGTGACCTCAAGGAGTTTGCCAATGCCTACAACTACTATGGGCTACACCGCACGGCACAGGGCGGATGGGTCTTCCGTGAGTGGGCGCCCAATGCCACCGAGGTGTATCTCATCGGCCAGTTCAACGACTGGAAGCCCTGCGCACCCTACCGACTGAAACGCCTCAGCGACGGCAACTGGGAAATCCACCTGCCCGAGCGTGCTCTGCACCACGGAGACCTCTACAAGCTGCTGGTGAGATGGCCCGGCGGCGAGGGCGAGCGCATCCCGGCCTATGCCACCCGTGTCGTGCAGGACGAGAAGACCTACATCTTCTCGGCCCAAGTCTGGGAGCCGGCCGAGCCCTATCAGTTCAGAGTCAAGAAATTCAAGCCCAACACGCGGCCACTGCTCATCTATGAGTGCCACATCGGCATGGCCCAGAACCGCGAGGGTGTGGGAACCTACGAGGAGTTTCGCGAGAATGTGCTGCCGCGCATCGTCCGTGACGGCTACAACGCCATCCAGATCATGGCCATCCAGGAGCACCCCTATTATGGCTCGTTTGGCTATCATGTGTCCAGCTTCTATGCCGCCTCGTCACGCTTCGGCACACCCGACGAGCTCAAGCACCTCATCGATGATGCCCATGCCCAGGGCATCGCCGTGATCATGGACATCGTCCACTCCCATGCCGTGAAAAACGAGGTCGAGGGCCTCGGCTGCTTTGACGGCACGGGAGACCTCTACTTCTATGGCGACGACAAGCGTGAGCACCCGGCTTGGGACTCGCTGTGCTTCGACTACGGCAAGAATGCGGTCCTCAACTTCCTGCTCTCCAACTGCAAGTACTGGCTCGAGGAATACAGGTTTGACGGTTTCCGCTTCGACGGCGTCACCTCGATGCTCTATTACAGCCACGGGCTTGGACAGAACTTCGGCAGCTATGCCGACTACTACAATGGCGGCGAGGACACCAACGCCATCACCTATCTCACCCTGGCCAACGAACTCATCCATGCCGTCAACCCACACGCCATCACCATCGCCGAGGAGATGAGCGGCATGCCAGGCCTGGCACGCAAGTTCAAGGACGGCGGCATCGGCTTTGACTACCGCATGGCCATGGGCATTCCCGACTACTGGATCAAGACCATCAAGGAGCGCAAGGACGAGGACTGGCACCCCACATCCATCTTCTGGGAACTCACCAACCGACGCCAGGACGAGAAGACCGTCTCCTATGCCGAGAGCCACGACCAGGCACTGGTCGGCGACAAGACCATCATCTTCCGCCTCATCGACAAGGAGATGTACTGGCACATGATGGTGGGCGACCACGACGCCACCGTCGACCGCGGCATGGCACTGCACAAGATGATCAGGCTCGCGACAGCTTCGCTCATCAACGGCGCCTACCTCAACTTCATGGGCAACGAGTGGGGACATCCCGAGTGGATCGACTTCCCGCGACAGGGCAACGGCTGGAGCTACAAGTATGCCCGTCGCCAGTGGGACCTGGTGGACCGTGACGACCTCAAGTATCAGTTCCTCAACAACTGGGACAACGACATGATTCACCTCATCGGTGGCGTGAAAGACTTCCAGCGGCTGCCCGTGCGCAAGCTCTGGGACAAGGACGACGACCAGGTGCTGGCCTACATGCGCGGCGACCTCGTGTTCGTGTTCAACTTCAGTCCCAACCGCTCCCATGTCGATTACCCCATCCTGGCTCCCGAGGGCGAGTACGCCGGCGTGTTCGACAGCGACGCGCCACGCTATGGCGGCTACGGCAACATCGACGAGGGCATCCATCACCTCACCGAGCACGACACGCTCTATGCCGGCGATCAACTCGGCTGGCTACGGCTCTACCTGCCCGCCCGCTGCGCCCAGGTACTGCGCCTCATGCCTGCCACCCCGGCACGCTCAACCGCCAAGCCCAGGACCCGCAAGAAATAACGCGGCGGCTCGTGACAAAAAAAAGGGTAGTGAACTTTTGGCTCTGTCCAAAAAGTTCACTACCTTTGTCTCATATCTTTGTTTATCTACAGCAGGAGGGACGTTCAAGCTCGCCTGGCAACAGCGGCTGGTTCAGTTCACGTTTCTCAATAAGTTTCACTCTTTACCGCCAATGTGGACTGCATTGGGATTGAAAGACCTAATTATGAAAAAGCATTATTTCAACTTCAAATCCTTGATTTGCCTGGTTGTCACCCTGTGCGTGGCGGCCTTGGCTGGAGCACAGGACATGCGCTCCATGGCCACATGTGGCGACAACGACGATGCCGTCAGGTTCAACTCGCCCACCTTGAGAATGCAACTCCTGCCCGGCGACGTCAATGCTGACTCCTATGTCAACATCACCGACGCCATCTTCCTCATCAACGGCATCCTCGCCAACAATTCACTGCCCTATGGCGACGTCAACCAGGACGGCTCGATAAACGTCACCGATGCCATCTTCCTCATCAACAAGATCCTCTCATCAGACAACAATCCCGATGCCGACATCATGGCTTCGCTCAACAGCGTCTATCAGTCGATGCGCAACTATTACTGGACGACACAAGGCAACTGGCACCAGAGCTTCGGCATCTCGTCCTACAACCTCATGGCCGAGGTCATGGGAGATGACATGATTATGGGAGCCATGGGATACGGATGGTTTTACTACGATGCCGGCTACAACGTCAAGTCACGGTTCACCACCAATAGTTGGCGCAGCTACGACCTGTGGAAGGCCTACTACACCTGGATTGCCAATGCCAACTATCTGCTCAAGGGCGCCAGCTCCATGACTGGATCGACCAGCCAGGTCAACTACGTCAAGGGACAGGCCTATGCCATCAGGGCCTACAGCTACTTCATGCTCGCTCAGACCTTTGCCAGGACCTACAAGGGGCATGAGACCGACCCCTGCGTTCCCCTGTATGATGGTCTCACCTTCGACGAGTCAACGGGCAAGCAACGCTCGACTGTCGCTCAGGTCTATGCACAGATTGATGCCGACATCACGCAGGCTCTGAACTGCCTGGGCGGCACCACTCAGCAGTCGCCAGTTCACATCGGTTATGCCGTGGCCCTCGGCTTGCAGGCGCGCATCGCGCTGGTCAAGGAGGACTGGGCCACCGCTTACAACTCGGCCGTGGCGGCCATCAGCGCCAGTGGCAAGAGCATTCAGTCAGTACCCGACTTCAAGGGCGTGAACGATGCCTATGCCGGCAACGTGATGTGGGGCGCCGACATACCCAGCGAGGAAAACACCCAGAACGCCTCGTTCTGGTCACACATGAGAACCGATATGGGCTATGGCAAGAACTCTCCCAAGATGATTTCTTTGTGGCTCTATAACAAGATGAGCAATACCGATGCCCGCAAGGCTTGGTGGCGGCCCAATGACACTGGATATGGGCCTGCTGACGGCTACGTGCAGCAGAAGTTCAGTGTCGTCGACGGTACCGAGTGGGACGGCGACTACATCTGGATGCGCATCGAGGAGATGTACCTCACCGCGGCCGAGGCTGCATGCCGACGTGGCCAGACAGCCACCGCGCGCAGCTACCTCAACCAGTTCATGGCCAAGCGTGACCCGGGTTACTCCTGCACCAAGTCGGGAACCAGCTTAGGAGCGCTCACGACTACCGAGACCGGCTCACTGCTCGAGGAGATTCTGATTCAACGCCGCATCGAGCTCTGGGGCGAGGACGGACGCATCTACACCATCAGGCGACTGCGACAGGGCTTTGAGCGCACTGCCGACAACGGCTGGCCTGCCGACATTCAGTTGGCCAGCCGGTCACTGAACGACCCCGAGAGCTATCCCTGGGTTTTGACGATTCCTTACACCGAGTTCAAGGAGCTTGATTCTCGTGGAGCCATGAACATCAACCAGGACCAGAACCCCATCGACGACTATCCTGTCGACAAAGCCTCTGGACCCCAGAACGTCTCGTTCCTCCAGGCTTCCCAGTCTGCACAGACAGTCAGTAGCGCCAAAACGGTCGTCGTGCCCATCAAGCGTGCCACCAGCCAGGGCGACTACTATGCCGTCATCAACGTTAAGCCTTCGTCCTCAACCTCAGGACAAGTGTCTGTCCCGTCCAGGATAATTCATTTTACCGATGGACAGACCGAAGCCAGCTTCAACGTCACCTTCTCTGACGTGCCCATGAACCAGTCCAGCTCGGTCGACATCGTGCTCTCCGATGCCGATGTCCAGAACGCCTCACCGGCACTGGGAACCACCATCACCTCGACAAGGGTCACCGTGCAACGGCGCAACGGAAACCCCGACGGACAGAACATTCACTTTGAATCCTCCCAGATCACCAACGAGTATGCCGATGGTGTATCCGCCAAGAGCATCCCAGTAGTCATCTGCCGTGACGTTACCGACGGCGAGTATAGCGTCAATGTCGCCATGACCGAGAGCGACGGCCATTCTACATTATACACTTCTAACTTCACGTTTAGCAATGAATCGGCATCCACGACACTTTGGATTGAGTTCTCGGGGTTGAGCGACATGCAAGAGCACTATTGCGTCCTCAAGCTTCTCCCCGCCGACGGCTCGACTAGCGATCCCGCTATCAGCGAGAACAACACGCTGCGCATCACAGTCAAGCCCTCCAACTTCTCCAATCTGGGCTACTGCTACTATGAGTCCGACTTATTAGGCTCTTCCACGATGATGGTACAGTACAATGAGACGAGTGGAACCTATCGCCTGCTCAATTTCTTTGGTGACAGTTACAACATTGACTTCACCATCGACGACAGCGGCAAGGTCTTCATCGCCGATCAGACGGCCATGCAGACCGACTATGGGCTCGCACGCATCATCGGCAATGCCGACGGCAACAAGACGGGCTATGCCGGCACCTACGACTCGCAGACCAAGAAGGCTACCCTCCTCAACTATTACTACATCCCTGGCGTCGGTAATTTCGGCACCGCAAGTGATGTGCTCACGATGCCTTGATCACCTTGAGCCGACGCCAGCTGTAATACGGCAATGAGAGAGCCCCAAGTGTCGTCTTCTCGACCCTTAGGGCTCTCTGTCTTCACGGTTCTACCGATCAGCCGCTATAGCTGCTTGCGCTTATTTGAGCACCTTGGCTGTGCTGTATGTGCCGTCGCTATAGCTGGTCACCACGATGTTCACGCCGTCAAAGGGCGTCGTGCTCGACATGCCGGTGACATTATAATAGGTACGGCCCATAACCTGCTTGTCGACTACAGGCTGGTCAATGCCCGTGGGTTCACTGGGCTCTACAAATCGGAGCACGGGTGCCATGGCCAGCGACAGGGGATCGTCGGTGTTCTGGTACCAGGTTCCGGTCTCGAGGTACTCATAATTTTCCTCGTCATACACAAAGTGGTAACCGGTGCACTTCTCGCCCACGTTACGGCGAGCCAGCAGCATGGCGATGTCATCACCGTCTCCGTTGGGGAAGGGACCCACAACAGCAAAGAACTCTGTTCCGGCAGGAATCTTCACGGGCTCGTCAAACACAAATTCGGTGGCGTTGACCGTAGTCGGGTCAAAGGCCAGATTGCCGGCCTTCACGCTAGTCACGCCCAGCACCTCGTCGGGCATGCCGTCGTCACCGGCACTCATGATCTTCATCTCGATGTCGGCATCGGTCGAACCTGCGGTGGTTTTGCCGAAGTACACGTTCACTTGCCTGATCTCGGCATCGGCCAGCGGAGCGTCATAGTGCTCGGCAAACTCTCCGATTCCCAGCCAGTTGGTGCCGGCATAGTTGCCATACCAGCCCATCTCCATCATCATCAGGTCCTCGGTCTCCTCGGGAGCGATGTTCCAGATTTCCTGTTCGCCACCGGCCTGGATTGCAGACCTCACATACACGTCTTCGCTCGAGCCCATTTCGTTTTCAACCTTAAGACCCAGACCGTAGCGTCCCTCCTGCAGATAGGTCACCGTAGGCGACTGCTCGTAGCTGGTCGTGATATCTGTGCCGTAGAAGGTCCACTCCCACGACGTGGGGTTGCCGGTAGAGGCATCCTTGAACGTCAAGGGAACATTGATGGGCGCAAACATCAGCACCCACGGCGACATGTATGAGCCGTCGGGCAGGCCCACACGGGCTACCGGAGCCTCGGCATGCACGTTGACATAGGCTGTGCGCGACTTGGTGGCACTCGACGTTCCGTCGCTCACGGTGAGCGTCACGGTATAGCTGCCGGCGCGGTTGTAGGTCACGACGGGATGCTGATCGGTGCTGGTGGCGGGCTCGCCGCCCTCAAAGGTCCAGTTCCACGAGCTGACATTGCCCGTCGACGTGTCCTTGAAGTGAACGCTCTCGCCCACCTTGATGTTGATCACAGCATCATCGCCCTCGTCGGCCTGCAGTATCTTAAAGCCGTCGATGGCCTCGTCCTCGCCGTAGTCGCCCTGGTAGACAAACGAGAACTGTACCTGCTTGCCGGCATACTCAGCAAGGTCGACCGTGAAGCGCTCCCAGCTGGGACCGTCATAGCCAGCATTCTGGGCCCACATGAACTGGTCGATGAGCAACGTGGGTGTGCCGTCTACGATGGCATACAGTTTCCACGCGCCATACACCAGATAGATGCCACTGGCATAGCAGTAAAACTCGAGCGTGCTGCCCGGCCTGATCTCAATAGCAGGCGAAGTGGCTGTCTCGTTCTGGCCTGAAGCATAGTCGAGGATCATCGAGGCCGTGCTCGACCCGTCAATCGACGTAAACGACTGCGAGCGGTTGCCCTGTTTCCACGTGTTGCTGCTGTTGGTGGACTCATAGGTCCAGGTAGCAAACTCCTCGGGGCTGTCCCAACCCATCTGGTAATAGGGCACCGAAGCCTCCTCGGCGGCAAACGATGCCGTCAGCCCCTGGGCCCACGTGTTCATTGCCGCCATCACGGCAAGAAGCATCACTAAAGAAATCTTTTTCATAAGCAATTAATTTTATAGGTATGTTAATAAACAACAAAATGCTCAACAATTCACCCCTGCTTCACTGGCGTGACGGGTTGCCACAGGTAGAGTTTGTCGCTGGGGCGGATTTTCTCGGAGACGGCGATGGAGAAGTGTTCGCCCTTGACGGTTTTCTCGACGGGCTTGAGATCGACGCGTATCTCCTCGATGGTCAGCGGAATGGCGCCCGTGGTGGGGCCTATGATCCAGGCCTCGTCGCCTACGTGCAGCTCGCCGGCCTCCATCAGGAACTCGGCCACGCCCAGCTTGCTGTAGTAACGGATGCCCTTGGCCACATATTTCTTGACCCTTGTGGCGCTGGAGCCATACTTGGCCGACCACTCGCCCAGTCGCTGCCCCATGTAGTAGCCGTCCCAGAAGCCGCGGTTGAAGACCTTGGCCAGACGCTCGTTCCAATCGTTGATGCGTTGCTCGTCACCATAGGTGCCGTCACAGATGGCCTTCAGCGCCTCGTCATAGCAGCCCACGACTGTGCGCACGTATTCGGGCCCACGGGCGCGGCCCTCGATCTTGAAGACCGTGACTCCCGCATCCACCATCTTGTTGAGGAAGTGGATGGTCTTCAGGTCCTTGGGCGACATGATGTACTTGTTCTCGATGGCCAGTTCGTCGCCATTCTCACGGTCGGTGACGATGTAGCCGCGGCGGCATATCTGGCGGCAGGCACCGCGGTTGGCACTGGTGTTCTCCTGGTGCAGGCTCATGTAGCACTTGCCGCTCACTGCCATGCACAGCGCACCGTGGCAGAACATCTCCAGCCTCACGCGCTCGCCATGAGGCCCGCGCACGTCATTCTGCTCGATGAAATCGGTGATTCTCTTCACCTGCTCCAGGTTCAGTTCGCGGGCCAGCACCATGACGTCGGCCCACTGGGCATAATAGCGCACGGCCTCACTGTTGCTCACGTTGACCTGGGTGGAGATGTGCACTTCCACACCGATGCTGCGGGCAAACAGGATGGTGGCCATGTCGCTGGCGATGATGGCGCTCACCTGAGCATCGCGGGCGGCGGTGACAATCTGGTGCATGTAGTCGATGTCCTCGTCATAGACGATGGTGTTGACCGTCAGGTAGCTCTTCATGCCGTGCTCGTGACACCACTGTGCGATGGTGTGCAGGTCCTCGAGCGTGAAGTTGACGCTCGAGCGCGAACGCATGTTCAGCCCTTCGATGCCGAAGTAGATGGCATCGGCACCGCCCTGCTGGGCGGCATACAGTGATTCCCAGGAGCCCACAGGGGCCATGATTTCAAAATCGTTGCGGTTCATATAGTGTATGATATGGGTTTAAGTGAGATGCAGGTGACTCATGTTTTTAACATGTAAAAGTACAACACTTTTTTCAATTCAACAAAATGTGTAACGCAAAATGTGTAATTCCCATTACGAGAATGGAATCGGCCACCGGTCCTCTACTTGTACTATGCCCAGGTGATGCGACCGAAGGAGTTCAATGAGAAGGACGCAGGAAAAGAATTCAGTTCAGCGCTGTTGAATGATTTTAGACAAAATTACTGAGAGTGTGATTCTCTTGTTTTCCGCATTGGGACACGTCGCAGTCATCGAGTGCGTCAAAGCAGGTCGAAGGCCTGCACAAGGCCAGCGGCCTTGACTTGTATAAGGAGGTTGTGTCATAATTCAAGCCTGCATGATTGTCCGTGCTGCGCACGGAGAAATTTAACAAAATTATAAATAAAATTAAAATAAAAATTGATTTTGTTTAATTTTTATACAAAATTTTGTTTAATTTTTCGGCCGTTAGGCCGATTAAAAGCCAGCAACTGAATTATGACACATCCTCAAACTTTCGGCACCAAAATCGGGCCCTGAAAGGGGCCAATAGCAGCAGCAATCCATTCGCCTGAAATGGGTGGCCCTCGTCGAGGCCCGTCCATCCCATCCCCGTCCACCCCACGCCACACAGACCTAACGGCCTGTGCACCGTGGGGTTAGATCAATTCAAGGCCAGCGGCCTTGTCAAGGTCTACGACCTTATTCTATCAAGAAAAAGCAGTGCGGAACACGCCATTTAGCATTGAAAAGAAATGCTAATCAACTGAGTATCAGTCATCGCCAATTTTCGCTAAATGCTTGTACGGAAAACAGGAGAAATTACTGAGAGTGTGATTCTGGATTCTAATGTAGTGACAAAAAGACTCCCCCTCTGAGATTAGAGGAGGAGCTGATAAATACCTTTCGATCTTGTTGGCGATTGCCAGTTATAGATTAGAAACTTAGTTTCTATTAGTTCAAGCGGCCCTGGTTATCCTTTATTGCTTCCAGAGTGAAATGTGAATCGAAGTTGCCGCTTTCTATTTCTTCGGCGGGATAATCGACGATAAAGCACATTACCTTGCGATTGGAATATACCGTTTCAAGATATTCACCTCTCGTCGTGTACTTCTTTGTTTCAATACCTAATTCAACAAAACCGGAATACTTATCTAAGCCCTGAAGAGGTTCAAGATTGACTCGGATCTGCAAATGGTCAGGAACTGTTGAGGTGGTAATTGGCGAAAAATGGTGAACCGAATGTGACAAGTCAATATCGGTTATTTTACCTTCCTCGTTGATAATGTCTCCCGTCAGCGTGAAGTAACTCAAGGTGATTGGCGTTACCTTGACCTCATAGGTCGTGACGTAGCGAACATCGGCATTATCCTCTTCCACGTCGTCATTGCCACATGCCGTCAATGATAAAGACACCATTAATGACACAAACGCTAAAGATAATAAATTGATGAACTTTCTCATTACCGGAATAAGTTGATTTTGTTTTAGAACTTGTATCCGACAGAGATTGTCAGATTGCGGTTCTTGGCTGAAACCTCGTCAGCCACATCAAGCACACCAAAGTCATAGCCAATGGAAACGGGCACTTTCTGGTTGAACTCGAGTCCTGCACGCAGGCCCAATCCGAAATCAAAACGCTTGTAGCCTCCCTCGTCACTAAAGACGTTTACGCCATCGGTCTTACCAAACAAACCGATGCCAAAATAAGGACCAAATTCTCCGAACAAAGCAAGATTCTCATTCACTGCATACTTGTAACCGGCATGAACAGGGATATCAAGATAAAAAGGATTTAGGGTGATACCAGCACCCTTAAAACCCTTAAGCGAGAGCAAGGCACCTGCATTGGCATAGAAACCATTGCTGACGCTCGGGATGCCGAAGGTCGATCGAACACCGGCATGGAAACCGATGCGTGAACTGCAACCACTGGCATCAACGTTTGCCACGTTCATACCTGCAACAATCTCCCATTGAGGAGCCCCGGCTTGTGCCGAGAAGCCCATCATAGTGGCAAGTGCCACAATCAGAATTGAATAGATCTTCTTCATCGTAATATTTACTATAAGTGTATGTTTTAAGCGGCACAAAATTAGAAAATATTTCAACACAAACCACCAATTCCGGTGGTAAAACCGAGATATTTTCGGATCACCTGCAAAACCATGTGTCATGATTAAGACAGTCTCTCACCCGGAGGGTGACCTATGTGGTAACCCCCAGTAAATCAGATGACCGAGCGTGAGCGAGGGAGTCTGATTCACTGGGGGCTACAGATAACCAAAATCTGTCGCCGGAGGCGACCCCAATAGGGATTTCCTAAGTTAATTCGGAAAACAATGCTATATTTGTCACGTTATGAGTTACACCCATCTTGTCGCACGACCGACTACTGGAATCGTTTCCCGTCAATCATCGCCCTGGGTGACATCAATGGTGATGACTGTGCCGATGTTGATGACATCGTTGCCCTCATTGACCAATTGTTGACCGGTAACCACGCCGACAACCGTATTGCTGACCTCACCGACGATGGCAACATCAGCATTGATGATGTGGTGGCTCTGATAGACCTGCTGCTGGAAAGCTGACGGCAAAGCGCCATTATTCAAGTTTTTAAAGTAGCTGCGCCACTTTAAAAACTTGAGGAAAACGGATGACGGAAAACGGATGAGAACACCAGGGGTTTTGCCCTTGATTTCAAGAAAATTTTCCGAAATCCCTAATCCGAACTCCGTAATCCTCAAGTTTGTGAAGTGTTCACCACTTCACAAACTTGAAGTCATTATCGTTCTTTCTTGCCGGTGAGGATGCCCTTGATGTCGTAGAGCTTGTTCAGGGCCTCGACGGGCGTGAGGTTGTTGATGTCGATGGTGAGGATCTCGTCGCGTATCTGGCTCAGCACCGGGTCGTCGAGCTGGAAGATGGACAGCTGGTAGCCCGAGCGGCTGCTGGCTACGTCGCCCAGGTCCTTGGTGATGGCCGCGTCGTTACGGTTGTTGGTCTCGAGTTGCTTGAGCACCTCGTTGGCCCGCTTGACAATCGTCGGCGGCATGCCGGCTAGTTTGGCCACGTGGATACCGAAGCTGTGCTCGCTACCTCCCTTGACCAACTGGCGCACAAACACCACCTTTCCGTTAATCTCCTTGACGCTCACGTTGTAGTTCACGATGCGCTTGAAGGATTTCTCCATCTCGTTGAGCTCGTGGTAGTGGGTGGCAAACAGCGTCTTGGGCCTTGCCGCGTGCTCGTGGATGTGCTCGACAATGCTCCAGGCGATGCTGATGCCGTCATAGGTGCTCGTGCCCCTGCCCAACTCGTCGAACAGGATGAGGCTGCGCTGGCTCATGTTGTTGAGGATGGCGGCGGCCTCGGTCATCTCGACCATGAAGGTGGACTCGCCCAGCGAGATGTTGTCGCTGGCGCCCACGCGCGTGAAAATCTTGTCGACAACACCGATGCGTGCCTGTTCGGCAGGGACGAAGCTGCCCATCTGGGCCATCAGGGTGATGAGGGCCGTCTGCCGCAGCAGGGCCGATTTACCGGCCATGTTGGGACCCGTGATGATCATGATCTGCTGGTCGTCGTTGCTCAGGCGTATGCTGTTAGGCACATAGGTCTCGCCTGGTGGCAGCTGGCACTCGATGACGGGATGGCGGCCCATGGCGATGTCGATGTCCAGGCTGTCGTCTAGCACGGGGCGGTTGTAACGGTTGTCCATCGCCACGCGCGTCAGTGCGTTCAGGCAGTCGAGCTGGGCGATGATGGCGCTGTCGTTCTGGATGGCGGGAATGTACTCGGTCACGGCCGTCACCAGCTCGTTGAACAGGCGCGTCTCGATGATGAGGATTTTCTCCTCGGCTCCCAGGATTTTCTCCTCATATTCCTTGAGCTCCTGGGTCACATAGCGCTCGGCGTTGACCAGCGTCTGCTTGCGTATCCACTCGGGCGGCACCTTGTCCTTGTGGGTGTTGCGCACCTCGATGTAGTAGCCAAACACGTTGTTATAGGCTATCTTGAGACTCGGGATACCGGTCTGGTCGCTCAGCGCTCGCTGCATGGCCACCAGGTAGTCCTTGCCGCTGCTGGAGATGTCGCGCAGGTCGTCGAGCTGGGCATCAACGCCACGGCAGATGATGTTGCCGCGGTTAGTCTGGTTGGGTGCATCGGGATTGATCTCGCGCTCAATGCGGTCGCGGATAAGGGCGCAGGGGTTCAGCTGCTCGCCCAGGGCACGCAGCACTTCACATGACGACTGCGAACAGTACTGCTTCATCGGCTCGATGGCCTGCAGCGCACTCTTGAGCTGCACCAGCTCGCGCGGGGTGATGCGCCCCACGGCGGCCTTGCTGGTCAGGCGCTCCAGATCACCGATGAGTTCCAGCCGCTCTTTCACCAGCTCGCGCCCGTCAGGGTCACGCATGAAGTGCTCCACCACGTCCAGGCGCCGGTTGATGGCTTTCACGTCTTGCAGGGGGAACAGCACCCAGCGTCGCATCATGCGCCCGCCCATCGGCGAGATGGTGCGGTCGATGACGTCGAGCAGCGACTTGCCGTCGTCGCTCATGGGGGCCACCAGCTCCAGGTTGCGGATGGTGAACTTGTCCAGGCGCACATAGCGCTCGGCCTCGATGCGCGACAGGTGGGTGATGTGGCCCAGCTGGGTGTGCTGCGTGATGTCGAGGTAATGCAGGATGGCTCCGCTGGCGATGATGGCGTTGTCCATACTGGAGATACCGAATCCCTTCAGGTTCTGGGTCTCGAAGTGCTTGAGCAGACGGTCGTTGGCAGCGTCGATGGTAAACACCCAGTCCTCGAGTTCAAACGTCAGGTAACGCGACGAGAACGTGGCGGCAAAGCGCTGACGGTTGCTGCGCTCGATGAGCACCTCCTTGGGCGAAAAGTTGACCAGCAGTTTGTCCACATACTCCTCGTTGCCCTCGGCAGTGAGAAACTCGCCCGTGCTGATGTCCAGGAACGACACGCCCAGCGCCTTCTTGCCAAAGTGCACCGCCGCCAGCCAGTTGTTCTCCTTGCGGTCGAGCATCGTGCCGCCCACGACCACGCCGGGCGTCAC
>CAMJXD010000006.1 GCA_946409635.1 uncultured Prevotellaceae bacterium | reverse complement strand
ACCTGCGTCATGTGTATGGCTACAGCACCATACCCAACCCGACCATCATGCTGGGTCTGTCGCGTTCCTTCCTCAAGGACAACCGCCTGACGGTGAAGTTGACTGCCAATTCCATCCTGTACAAGTGCGAGGTGTCCAAGGAATATATCACGCAGGGCGACTATGTGAATCACGGCGTGGGCCACTTTAACCAGCGCAATGTGCAGTTAAGCGTGAGCTATGCCTTCGGTTCCAGCAATACCCGTGTCAAGCAGACCGATAAGACCGTCGAGAACGACGACCTGGTGGGCGGCCTCCAGTCAGGGAACTGATTCGTCGAGGTGACCTGGCTGTCAGTCGGGGGTGACGATTTGTCACTTTAATGGAGAATGGCATATTATTTGAGGTGGAGTGGGGCAGAGACCTCCCTTCACCTTATCTGGCATCAGGGGTTGTCCCGGTGCCAACTAACAACTAAGGACTAAAAACTAAAAACTACGAAATATTATGCCAAAAGGAACTATTGGGGTAACGACTAACAACATCTTCCCCGTCATCAAGAAATTTCTGTACAGTGATCATGAGATTTTCCTGCGCGAGCTGGTGAGCAACGCCGTCGATGCCACGCAGAAGCTCAAAACCCTCTCGGGCGCTGGCGAGTTCAAGGGCTCGACCGAGGGACTGCGCGTGACTGTCAGTGTAGATAAGGAGGCCGGCACGCTGACCGTGAGCGACAGCGGCATCGGCATGACCGCCGAGGAAATCGACAAGTATATCAATCAGATTGCCTTCTCGGGTGCCGAGGAGTTTCTCGAGAAATACAAGGACAGCGCCAATGCCATCATCGGCCACTTCGGCCTGGGCTTCTACTCGGCCTTTATGGTCGCCAAGAAGGTGGAGATACGCACCCTGAGCTGGCAGGACGGTGCCAAGGCCGTGAAGTGGACCTGTGACGGCTCGCCTGAGTTTGAGATGGAGGACTGTGACAAGGCCGAGCGCGGCACCGACATCATCCTCACCATCGACGACGACGAGAAGGAGTTCCTGGAGCAGGCACGCATCGAGGGCCTGTTGCGCAAGTATTGCCGCTTCCTGCCCGTTCCCATCATCTGCGGCAAGGAGCAGGAGTGGAAAGACGGCAAGTATCAGGATACCGACAAGGACAAGGTCATCAACAATGTGGAGCCCCTGTGGTCGCGCATGCCTGCCGACCTCAAGGACGAGGACTATCTCAAGTTCTATCATGCCATTGAGCCCGGCCAGGACGATCCCCTGTTCTGGATCCACCTCAACGTGGACTACCCCTTCACGCTGACGGGTATCCTCTACTTCCCCAAGATCAAGAACAACCTGGACATCCGCAAGGACCGCATCCAGCTCTACTGCAACCAGGTCTATGTGACCGACAGCGTCGAGGGCGTCGTGCCCGACTGGCTGATGCTGCTGCAGGGCGTCATCGACAGCCCCGACATCCCGCTGAACGTGTCGCGCAGCTACCTGCAGAGCGACCGTGCCGTCAAGAAGATCTCGACCTATATCACCAAGAAGGTCGCTGCCCGCCTCGAGGAAATCGCCAAGAACCAGCCTCAGGAGTTTGAGCAAAAGTGGAACGACATCAAGATCTTTATCGAGTATGGCATGTTGAGCGACGAGAAGTTCTGTGAGTCGGGCCTCAAGTTTGCCCTGCTCGAGAACACCGACGGCAAGTACTTCAAGATCGAAGACTACAGCAAGCTCATCGAGGGCGAGCAGAAGGACAAGGACGGCAACCTCATCTGCCTGTATGCCACCGACAAGGAGGCCCAGTATTCCTACATCAAGACGGCCACCGACAGGGGCTATGACGTGCTCGTGATGAACGGCGAGCTGGATGTCCCCTTTGTGGGCATGCTCGAACAGAAGCTCGACAAGGACAAGATGCGCTTTGTGCGTGTCGACAGCGACGTGCTTGATAACCTCATCCGCAAGCAGGACGAAGACAAGCCCCAATTTACTCTCGAGCAACAAGAGATAGCGCAGACGCTGTTCCGCTCCCAGATTCCGCATGTCGAGAAGGCCGAGTTCATGGTCAGCTTTGCCGCCATGTCGCCCGACGACAAGCCCGTGGTCATCACCCAAGCCGAGTACATGCGCCGCATGAAGGACATGGCCCGCTTCCAGCCTGGCATGAGCTTCTATGGCGAGATGCCTGACATGTATGGCATGGTGCTCAACACCAAGCATCCCTTGATCCAAAAGGTCGTTGACGAGGCCGAGAAAGCACTTGACGCCGAACTCAAGCCCGTCAACGAGGATATCAATGCCACCCAGAACGTCATCAACGCCCTGCGTGACCTCAAGAAGGACGACAAGCCTCTGCCCGACGACAAGAAGAAAGATCTCGATGACAACGAGAAGGCCCTTGAAGACCTGCGCAAGAAGAAGGAGAACCTCATCACGGCCTATGCCGCCGGCGAGAGCCGTGTCCATCAGCTCATCGATATTGCCCTGCTGAGCAACGGTATGCTCAAGGGTGAGGGCCTGGAGCGATTCCTCAAGCGCTCAGTTGGCCTGCTCAAGTAGGCAGTAGAGAATATAATCACAAGAATCACAACGGGCCGGAATGCAGCCATGGCGCATTTGGGCCCGTTGTCGTGTCAAGTGACGTTTTTTGCCCTGTATATGATGGCCGATAGGGAAATAAGAGGTAACTTTGTGCCGCTAACCTTAACGCTTGAATCAAGATGAAGAAATTATTACTGCTGCTGGCAGCTGTGCTGCTTGCGACTCCAGCCCTCCTGTCCCAGGTGCCTCAATTCTCGGCCAATGATTTTGAGGGATGGATATATACCAATCCGTCTACCGAATTGAACCAGAGCAACATCCTGCGCAACCGCATCTACCTCTACACCACCAGCAATGGATTGCAGCTGACGCTGACCTCACCGCCGTTTGGGTGTGTCGGTGGCCAGACGATAGACATCGATGTGACATGGATTACCGACCAGTGGCAGACCTCGGGATTCAATGTGAGTAAGGTGGCGCTCACTGCCGCCATCCTCGATGACGACGGCGTGGCCCGTGATTCGGTGACCTATACGCCCACCAGCGTGAGCCGCACCAACCAGTGGCGGCTGTCGCTGCCTGTCCCCAGGGGGCTGAGGCATGCACGGCTGCGCTTCGCCTCGTGGAAGGCCGACGTCAACAGCAATGGCGCCGTCAGGCAGATTGTCATGACGTCGACGTTGAGGGGCGACGTGAATGCCGACAATGAAATCACCGTGGCCGACATCAACACCATCATCGACCTCATTCTGGGCGATGTGACCGATGCTGCCCTGATGCAGCGGGCCGACGTGAATCATGACGGCGAGGTTACACTGGCCGACGTCAACGACGTGATCGACATGATGCTCTGGTGAGCAATACCGCTCCGTTGACCGGCATCGAGGAGATGAATGCCGACAAGCAGGTGGCTGGCGTTCGCTACTTCAACATGGCCGGTCAGGAGATGCAGCAGCCCCAGGGCCTGACCATCGTCCTCACCACCTACACCGACGGCACCACCAGCGCCGTTAAGGTTGTGAAGTAAATGGAGACTTAGGCCCATTGTGGACTTTATCAAAAAAGAGGTGCTTTTTTGCACCTCTTTTTTTGTTAAATGAATAATTATGAGTAATTTTGTGGCCTGGATTGAGATGTATTACCATTTTCAAAATTTGATAATAGTTCTTTTATTACTAACAATTTAATACGTTTTAATTATGAAGAAACTTTTTACACTTTTTGCTGTGGCCGCTATGGCATTTGCCGGTCAGGCCAATGAGTTGACCGTCTGTGACAATGGTGGTTACGATGGTTATTCCAACAATGTTCCCATGTATGGATTCTGGGCTGACACCGAGGGTACATTGTCTCAGATGATTTATCCTGCCACCAAGCTCACCGACATGATCGGCAGTGAAATCACCGAGATGAAGTTCTACACTCTGGCTCAGTACTATGTTGAGAACGGCATGGATCCCTATATCAACGAGACCAACTTCATCAACTTTGAGAATGCAAAGATTCAGCTGTCGTTCAAGGTGGTTGATCAGAATGACTTTTCTCAAGTCGTAGTGGGTGCAACCCCCGTTGCCACTACGGTTCCCGAGAAGGGTGACATGTACATGACCTTTAAGCTGGATGAGCCCTACACCTATGAGGGCGGTAACCTCCTCGTTGAGGCCAAGGTCATTGAGGGCGGAACCTTTGGAACGACCTATTTCTATGGCGTTATTTCGGGTACTGATCTGGAGGTGCCCGAGGATTGCTCCATCTATTCCTATCAGAGCGCCTACAGTGGCACAAGTACCTATTTAGTGGACTTCCTGCCCATGGCAACCTTTACCTATGAGGCCGCTCAGGTTCCCGTTGTTCCCACCGAGGCTTGCGCCAAGCCCGAGGGCGGTTATGTGAATGGCATCGACTTCCACGGTGTGCTCGTAACCCTTATCAACAACGAGACCGCCGAGGGCACCGAGCTCCACTACACCGTTACCCTCAACGGTGAGGTAATCATCGAGGATGCCATCTATGACGACGCATTTGCTCTGACCCAGGACGGCGACTACGTAATCGACTTCTGGGCTACCGCTCCCGGTAAGCTCGACAGCACCCATGGTGGCCTCATCTTCACTGTCGACCCGACCACTGGCCTGAGTGAGATGAATGCCGACAAGGCCGTTGCCGGCGTGCGTTACTTCAACATGGCTGGCCAGGAGATGCAGCAGGCCGAGGGTCTGACCATCGTCGTTACCACCTACACCGACGGCACCACCAGCGCTGTTAAGGTTGTGAAGTAATTGGTATTCAGCTATCGGCTGATAGCAGAAGGAATTGTGGAGGCGCATGAGATTTTGCGCCTCTACTTTTTTGTTGGCAGTGAAGTATATATTACCTTTGCAGACACTGAATCAACCTCAATGATCATCGTCATGAAAAAATGCGTTTTGGTATTCCTGTTCGGCTGGATGACCGCCATGGCAGTAGCCCAGGTGCCTCAATTCTCGGCCAATGATTTTGAGGGATGGATATATACCAATCCGTCTACCGAATTGAACCAGAGCAACATTCTGCGCGACGTGACCGATGCTGCCCTGATGCAGCGGGCCGACGTGAATCATGACGGCGAGGTTACACTGGCCGACGTCAACGACGTGATCGACATGATGCTCTGGTGAGCAATACCGCTCTGTGCACCGGCATGCCTCTCAAGAACATAGTCCCCTGATGCCCAAAAGTGTCCAAAAACACCTAATATATAGATAAAAAGCGCCCTAAAACTTGCGTAATCCATTTTTTTGTAATACTTTTGCTTGATTCTTTCTCTTTTGCGCCGAAATTGACGTGGATTTAGGCAAGAAATTATCTAAAAGTGGCTTAAAATGGTCATTTGACAGGTGCTTTTAGTCTTAATGAACGTTAAATTTTGGCCGAATTAGAAATTTGTATTACTTTTGCCGAAAATTTGTCTAAATAGTGTTTAATAAAATTTTATTAAAATGAAAAAGATTATCTTGACTTTAGCCCTTCTTATGGGTGTAGTTGCTGCTCAGGCTCAGTCCATGGAGCAGAACAAGTTCTTTGACAACTGGTCGGTAACCTTGAAGGGTGGCGCTATCATGCCCTTCCAGGGTTATGCTTTCTGGCCCAGTGCTCGTGGCATCTTTGGTGCTGAAATCCGCAAGCAGCTCACGCCGGTGTTCGGTCTGGGCGTAGAGGGTGAGGCTACCATCAACACCACCAGCTGGGAGAAAGAGCCCAACTACTGGGGACCCAAGAGCCCCAACATCATCGACCACACCATGGCCGGTATGTTTGGTGCTGTTAATCTGAGCAACCTCTTCGGCGGTTACGCTGGCAAGCCCCGCGTATTTGAGCTCGAGGGTGTTATCGGTGCCGGTTGGCTGCACGCCTTCCACCGCACTGAGTCGGCCAACGTCTATGGCAACGACTACAACAGCTGGTACACCAAGGCTGGTGCCAACCTCAACTTCAACTTCGGTGAGAGCCGCGCTTGGACCTTCAGCCTGAAGCCCAGCGTTGTTTGGGACATGAACGGTGACATCATGATGCCCTACCGTCACAACACCAACGCCCGCGCTGAGTGGAACGGTGAGCCCCGCAATGGCAAGAGCCAGATGAACGCTAACCACGCTGCTGTAGAGCTTGAGGCTGGTATCACCTACCACTTCAAGGGTAGCAACGGCGAGCGTTACATGACCTTCTGCCCCTACAAGTACAGCCAGGATGACATCGACGCTCTGAACGGTCAGATCAACGGTCTGCGCAACCAGCTCAACGGCCTCCAGGGTGACCTCGACGCCGCTAACGCTCGCAACGCTCAGCTGCAGCGCGATCTGGATGCCGCTCGCAAGGCTCCCAAGGCCGAGCCCGCCAAGGCTGTAGATCCCAACGCCAAGTACATGAACGTCCTCGTTCACTTCAAGGTTAACAAGACCAACATCACCGCTGACCAGCAGGCCAACGTTGAGCGCGTAGCCATGTACCTGAAGAACAACCCCAGCTCGACCGTTGAGATCAAGGGTTATGCTTCTCCCGAGGGCCCGCACGACAACAACGTCCGTCTGGCCAATGGCCGTGCCGAGGCTGTTAAGAACATGCTCATCAACAAGTACAAGATTGATGCTAACCGCATCAAGGCTCAGGGCTGCGGTGAGACCGACATGTTCAAGGAGCTCAGCTGGAACCGCGTTTCGATCTGCGAGATCATCGTTAAGGACTAATCCTCACGACATCGCGACCGAACCAATCGGTTAACCAAAAAAATCGCCCCGCTGGCACATCGCCGGTGGGGTTGATTTTTTTCTGGAGGGCCTTGCGGCCCCTGATTTCATCGGGCTTGCTCTATTGCAGCTGGCGCATGTGGTCCTGGTCGAGCTGGCTGGCGTAGCGTTCGCGCAGGATGCGGCCCACGGCGTCGCCGCGGTTGATGCGCTCCACGGTCACGCGCTGCAGCGAGTCGTTCAGCAGGCTGTCTTGCCGCACCATCAGCAGCTCGTCGTCACGCTTGAGAGACTTGTCGCCCGCCATCTGCAGGTATTTCTGCCAGGTGGCGACGCGGGCGTCCATAACGCTCTTGCGCCAGTTGGCAAACTGCTGGTACTCGCTGTTGAGGCGGCTGCCCGTGATGCCCCAGCGCGTGGGCTCAATGGTGATGTTGATGTTGCCTGGCTCCAGCACAAAGTAGAAAGGCTGCGTCGAGTCGTTGTCCCAGCGGATGAGGGCCACCTTGGGACGGTCGGTCTGACCGCTGAAGGTGAATGTCCCGCTCGTGGAGCGCTGGGCAGCGCACACCCTGAGGCGGTTGTAGTCCTCCTCGAGCACGAGCAGCGTGGCACTGTCGTGGTGAATCTTGCTGTCGAGGTTGCAGGTAACGCGGTAGTCAAGGCTGGCTGAATGATTGTCGCAGCCAGTCATGGCCATCAAGGTCAGCATGGTGCCGATGGATAGAATAAACTTTTTCATGATGGCAAAATTACGAAACCTTTTTGAGATTCCAGTAGAAAAACATACCTTTGTGGGTAAAATTGAGAAACCAAATCACCATTGACAATGAAAATGAACAGACTACATGGCATGGCGCTGTTGCTCATGGCGCTCGTGTCGCTACCCATCGCTGCACAGCAGCAGTTCACACTCGAGGACCTGAACTTCGGCGGAAAGAATTACCGCAACATGATTCCACAGAATCGCTCACTCACCTGGTGGGGAGACCAGCTGGTAAGACTCTCGAATGATACCTGCTGGACCATTAACCCCGTCAACGGCAAGGAGAAGGTGCTGTTTACCCGTGAGCGCCTCAACAAGAAAGCGGCCCTGACGAGTGAATCCGATAAAATCGTGGGCCTCTCGTGGGCCAAGTTCCCCCATGCCGGCAAGCCCATAGCCCTGGTGAGTAATATGGCCGAGCAGATGCTCATCAATTTCAAGACCGGCAAGGTAGAATGGCGGCAAACTGTTCCTGACGGCATAATGGCTGCCGAAAGGAATGAGCAAAGCAATGCCACGGCCTATGTCAAGGATGATAACCTCTATGTCATTGATGGCATGGGCAACACCCGTCAGGTGACCAGTGATGGCTCGCGCGACATGGTCTATGGCCAGAGTGTG
Organism: uncultured Prevotellaceae bacterium; assembly: GCA_946409635.1. GTDB lineage: Bacteria > Bacteroidota > Bacteroidia > Bacteroidales > Muribaculaceae > Sodaliphilus. The sequence continues at coordinate 95,323 of CAMJXD010000006.1, read as the reverse complement.
CACCGCAACGAGTTCGGCATCGAGGGCGGCCTGTTCTGGAACCCGCAGGGCACCCGCCTGGCATTCTATCGCATGGACCAGAGCATGGTGACCGACTATCCGTTGATTACCGTTCCCGAGCTCGACGACAGCACTCAGGTGAGCGCCACCCCCGCTCCCGAGAAGTATCCCATGGCAGGCCAGACGTCCCACCTGGTGTGGGTGGGCGTGCTTGACGTGGCCACGGGCGACACCGTCTACCTCAAGGCCGGTGACCCCACCGACCGCTACTTCTCCAACATCTCGTGGAACCCCGATGGCGACATCGTGTACATGATGGAGGGCAACCGTGACCAGAATGTTGTCGACCTTGTGTCCTATGACGCTGTGACGGGCCGTCGCATCGGTGCCATCTACCACGAGGCATATCCCACCTACGTCGAGCCGCAGCATCCCATCACGTTCCTGCCATGGGACAAGGACAAGTTCATCCTGTGGAGCGAAAAGGACGGCTACAACCATCTGTATATCTATAACACAGCGGGTCAGCTGGTCAAGCAGCTCACCCGTGGCAACTGGGTAGTGATGGATATGCTGGGCTTTGACGAGCAGCAGCAGGCCGTTATCATCAGCGCCAATGCCGACAACCCCATCCAGCAGAACCTCTATCGCGTGGACGTGGCCACCGGCAAGATGACCCGCATCGACGAGGGCGGTCGCGGCTGGCACGCTGGTTCGCTGAGCGCCAGTGGCCGTTATCTCATCGACAATTACCAGGAGCCCGACGTGCCCCGCAACATTGCCATCGTGGACACCCGCAATGGCAAGCAGGTGCGCTATTTCACCGCTCCCGACCCCTGGCAGGGCTACACGGTGCCCGAGTACCGTTGCGGCAGCATCAAGGCCGCCGACGACAGCACCGACCTCTACTACCGCATGGTCATGCCGGTGGACTTTGACCCGGCCAAGAAGTACCCGACAGTGGTCTATGTCTACGGTGGCCCCCACGCCCACAATGTGGACGCGCGCTGGCACTGGAGCAGCCGCAGCTGGGAGACCTACATGGCTCAGCGTGGCTACCTGCTCTTTATCCTCGACAACCGCGGCAGCGAGAACCGTGGCCGCGACTTCGAGCAGGCCACTTTCCGCCAGTTGGGTCAGATCGAGATGCAGGACCAGATGCGTGGTGTCGAGTTCCTCAGGACGCTCAACTATGTCGACACAGCCCGCCTGGGTGTGCACGGCTGGAGCTTTGGCGGCTTCATGACCATCAGCCTGATGACCAACTACCCCGACGTGTTCAAGGTGGGTGTTGCCGGCGGTCCCGTGATTGACTGGAAGTGGTATGAGGTGATGTACGGCGAGCGCTACATGGACACCCCGCAGACCAATCCCGACGGCTATGCCCTGACCAGCCTGATTCCTAAGGCCAAGGACCTCAAGGGCCGCTTGCAGATCATCATCGGCCTCAACGACCCCACCGTCGTGCCACAGCATGCCTACAGCTTCCTCAAGGCTTGTATCGCAGCCGGCACCCAGCCCGACTTCTACGTCTATCCGGGTCAGGGTCACAACATGCGCGGTCATCAGAGCGTGCATCTGCACGAGCGCATCACCCGCTACTTTGACGACTACCTGAAGTGAGATAAAAAACGCTATGGCGTAAAAAGAAATCGGTTCTCGACCTATGGGTTGAGAACCGATTTCTTGGCTAAGTCACGTGGCTCACTACTTCATCACCTTAGCGGTGCTGGTGGTGCCGTCGGTGTAGGTGGTCACGACGATGGTCAGGCCGCTGGCCTGTTGCATCTCCTGGCCGGCTAAGTTGTAGTAGCGCACGCCGGCCACCTGCTTGTTGGCAACGGCCTCGTCGATGGAGGTGGTGCCCGGAGTCTTGAACTCTACCATGGCCAGCGGGCCCCACTCGCCGTTAGCGTTCTTGGCGATGGAGCAGGCGATATACCAGGTGTTGGGCTCAACCGTCCACTGGGCCTCGTCGACGCCATACTGGTCCCAGTAGGGGTCATACGGGTTGTCCTGCTTGAGGTACTCGAGCAGGTTGTCCATACCCCATTCGGGTGACTCGTAGGCCTCTTTTACGATGATGATGTCGCGGTGCAGTGCCACGTTCTCGTTGGGTGTGTACACTACCCACTGGTAGAAGCCGTAGTCCTCATTGCCGCCAAATTCGCCAATCTGGATGGTCATCTCGGCTACACCGTCCCCGCCCATGCTGGCGGTCGTCACGGGAATGATGATCATATCGGCATCGGTGCCGGCGGCATCCCAGCACTGGACGTAGATTTCATAGTCCTTGCCCGGCGATTGGTTGGTCCAGGTGTACTGGTAAGGCTCGTTCTTGGTGATGCCCCAGCCCCTGATCATGTCGGCCATGGTCTGGAATCCCATCCAGGGGCCGAACATGGCAAACTGCTGCTCGGCGGTGCCGGCCTCAAACAGGCAGAAAGCATAACCCGCAGCGTCGGCGTTGGGCGTGAACGAGATGGTGATAAAGTCGGTGCCCACCTCATCGACGGTGTAGTCGACAGCAGGTGCTTGGGCGGACATGTAAATGCCTGTAAACAAGGCAACAAATGCAAGAAGTAACTGTTTCATCATGAGTGTTTGGTTATTGGTTAAACAATTAAGAAATATAGAAGTCGATATGGCGCTGATTCCTACTGGAATCTATAGGGGGAAATGCATTGCCGCGAGGCGGACTGGCATCATTTTTTTGCAAAGATACACAATCGTTGTGTATAAACAAGCACTTGGCAATCTTTTTTATAGGAACAGGCAGCTGATAAGTCAAGAAATGTGCCATTGCATTGCTGGTCGAGTGGGCTCGTGGGCCAAATCCATTGAAGCCCACGGGCTAAAATGCCCGCCCTGAAGCAGTGATAGCAAATGTTATTGACACATTAGTAAAAAAAACGGAAAATGGGAGCGTGAATTGGCGATTTTTTTCTATATTTGCAGCCTATTATAGACATAAACCAAATATATTCCAAAACATAAACATTATGAACAAACAAATCACATTGCAGCAAGCCGTCGAGAAGGTACAGGACGGCATGACAATCATGTTTGGCGGTTTCCTGGGCAACGGCAGTGCCACCCAGATCATCGACGCCATTGTAGAGAAGGGTGTTAAGGACCTTACCATCATCGCTAACGACACAGCCTATGACGAGGTGGCTCACGGCAAGCTGGTCACCAACCATCAGGTGAAGAAGGCCATCGTTTCCCACACCGGAACCAACAAGCAGACCGCATTGCAGAAGAACGAGGGCACCCTCATCGTCGAGTATGTTCCCCAGGGTACACTGGCCGAGCGCATCCGTGCAGCTGGCGCAGGCTTGGGTGGCGTGCTGACCCCGACTGGTCTGGGCACCATCATGGCCGACGGCAAGGAAATCGTCAAGGTCGACGGCAAGGACTACTTGCTTGAGAAACCCCTGCGTGCCGACATCGCCTTCCTGCGCGCCAACATCGTCGACGAGTTTGGTAACATGGTCTTCCTGGGCACCACCAACAACTTCAACCCCCTGATGGCCACCGCTGCCGACTATGTTGTCGTTGAGGCCGAGAAGCTCGTCCCCGTGGGCGAAATCGCTCCCGAGCACGTTCACGCTTCGGGTATCTATGTTGACGGCATCTATGTGGAAAAATAATAGTTAACCGCTCTAGAGTATCTAGAGCATCTAGACCATCTAGAGTATCTAGAGTATCTAGACCATCTAGTAAAACCTAAAAACTGAATAATGGAATACAAGACAATGATTAGACTGCGCATGAGCGCAAAGGACGCCCACTACGGCGGCAATCTGGTTGATGGAGCACACATGGTACACCTGTTTGGTGACGTGGCTACCGAGTTGTTGATCATGCGCGACGGCGACGAGGGCCTCTTCTGTGCCTATGACAACATCGAGTTTCTGGCTCCCGTCTATGCCGGCGACTTCATCGAGGCCGAAGGCTGGATCGACCGCGAGGGCAACACCTCACGCCACATGATCTTTGAGGCCCGCAAGGTGGCCCAGGCCCGCCCTGACATCTCGGCATCAGCTGCCGACATCCTTGACGAGCCCGTCGTGGTGTGCCGTGCATCGGGTACCTGTGTAACCCCCAAGAACTGCCAGCGCAAGTAATGGTTTTGCAGTTTTCAGGGGAATTCGCAATCGACTGAAAACTGACAACTGACAACAGAAAACTGAAAACTGAAAAAATGGATAAACTGATTATCACTGCCGCCATCTGCGGCGCCGAGGTTACTAAGGAGCAGAACCCCAACGTGCCCTATACCGTTGAAGAAATCGTGCGCGAGGCCAAGTCGGCTGTCGATGCCGGTGCAGCTATCGTTCACCTGCACGTCCGCTGGGACGACGGTACGCCCACTCAGGACCGTGCCCGCTTCCAGGAGTGTGAGGAGGCTATCCTCAAGGTGTGCCCCAACGTCATCCTGATTCCATCGACCGGCGGTGCCGTCGGTATGACTCCCGACGAGCGACTGCAGTCGACCGACACGACCCCGCTGCCCGAGATGGCAACGCTCGACTGCGGCACCTGCAACTTCGGTGACGAGATCTTTGACAACACGATGCCCACGATGAGGGCTTTCGGTAAGCGCATGATCGAGCGCGGCATCAAGCCCGAGTATGAGTGCTTTGAGATGGGTCACCTCGACACCATCCTCAACATGGCCCGCAAGGGCGAAGTGCCCGGCAACCCCATGCAGTTCAACTTTGTGCTGGGCGTGCCCGGATGTACCCCCGCTACCGTGGCCAACCTGTGCTGGCTCGTGAACGGTATCCCCGCCGGCTCGACCTGGACCGTCACCGGCGTCGGCCGCCATGCCTTCCCCATGGCCGCTGCAGCTATCGCCATGGGCGGTAACGTGCGCGTGGGCTTTGAGGACAACCTCTACCTCTCCAAGGGTGTGCTGGCCAAGAGCAACGGCGAGCTCGTCGAGAAGGTCGTTCGCATCGCCAACGAACTGGGCCGTCCCATCGCCACCAGCGACGAGGCCCGCGAGATCCTGGGCCTGCCCAAGAGAAACTAATTCCCATCGACTTTAAGGACCCTAAAGACCCTAAAGACCTTAAAGACCTTAAAGACCTTAAGGATCCTTAAAGACCTTAAAGACCTTAACGCTAACAATTAAAATAACAATAATCGTTTAACACTTTAAAAACAACGAACAAAATGCAGAAACACGGAAACAGATTCGGTACGCACCGAGTAATCGAGCCCAAGGGCATTCTTCCCCAGCCCGCCAACAAGCTGGACAACAACATGGACGAGATCTATGACAACGAGATCCTGATCGATGTACAGACCCTCAATATTGACTCTGCTTCGTTCACCGACATCCACAACTATGCCAAGCAGCAGGCCAAGGACCCCAACAACGAGGCCGAGGTGATGGAAGAGATCAAGAAGGAGATGCTCCTCAACGTCGAGTTGCAGGGCAAGCACCGCAACCGTCGCACCGGTTCGGGCGGTATGCTCCTGGGTAAGGTAGAGAAGATCGGTGATGCCCTCAAGGGCAAGATCGACCTCAAGGAGGGCGACCGTATCGCTACCCTCGTTTCGCTGTCACTGACCCCGCTGCGCATCGACGAGATTCTCGACATCCGCGCCGACGTTGACCAGGTGGACATCAAGGGTAAGGCTATCCTGTTTGAGAGCGGCATCTATGCCAAGATCCCCGATGACATGCCCGAGAAGCTCGCCCTGAGCGCACTCGACGTCGCCGGTGCTCCCGCCCAGACCGCCAAGCTGTGCCAGTATGGCCAGAACGTGGTTATCCTGGGTGCAGGTGGCAAGAGCGGCATGCTGTGCTGCTACGAGGCTAAGAAGCGCGTGGGCGTGACCGGTAAGGTCATCGGTCTGGCCAACAGTCCCAAATCTACCCAGCGCATCAAGGACCTGGGCTTCTGTGACGTGGTAGAGAGCGTTGCCGGCATGACCCCCGTCGAGGTCTATGAGCTGGTCTACAAGCTCACCGACGGCAAGATGGCCGACACCACCATCAACTGTGTCAACGTGCCCGACTGCGAGATGACCGCTGTGCTGTGCACCAAGGATGACGGCATTGTCTACTTCTTCTCGATGGCTACCAGCTTCACCAAGGCTGCCCTGGGTGCCGAGGGTATCGGTGCCGACGTGAACATGATCATCGGCAACGGCTACACCAAGGGCCATGCCGACTTCACCCTGCAGGAGCTGCGCGAGTGCCCCGAGCTGCGCAAGATCTTTGAGGAGCTGTACGCCTAATACATGACATTAACGTCGACATGGGGCGCTCACGGGTGCCCCATGCGACTTCATCTTTTATCATCCTAGTTTATGGTAGAATCAAGAAGAAAACAATTGTTCCCTGAGGTTACCGACGAGCAGTGGAATGACTGGAAATGGCAGGTGAAAAACCGCATCGAGACCCTTGAGGAGCTCAAGAAATATGTGAGCCTGACTGCCGAGGAGGAAGAGGGTGTCAAGCAGACGCTCAAGACCCTGCGCATGGCCATCACGCCTTACTACCTGAGCCTCATCAATCCCGATGATCCCCACGACCCCATCCGTCGCCAGTGCATCCCCACCGGCGCCGAGACCCACCAGGCTGCCGCCGACCTGCTCGACCCGCTGCACGAGGATGAGGACTCGCCCACGCCAGGCCTGACCCACCGTTATCCCGACCGCGTGCTCTTCCTCATCACCGACATGTGCTCGATGTACTGCCGCCACTGCACCCGTCGCCGCTTTGCCGGACAGACCGACAACGAGTGTGGCATCGACCGCATCGAGAAGGCGCTGGAGTACATCCGCAACACCCCCACCGTGCGCGACGTCCTGCTCTCGGGTGGCGACGCCCTCATGGTGAGCGACAAGCGACTCGAGTATATCATCTCGGAGCTCCGCAAGATTCCTCATGTGGAAATCGTCCGTCTGGGCACCCGCACCCCCGTGGTTTGCCCGCAGCGCATCACTCCCGAGTTGTGTGACATGTTGAAGAAGTATCATCCCATCTGGATCAATACCCACTTCAACCATCCCAACGAGGTGACTCCCGAGTCGAGCCGTGCCTGCGAGATGCTGGCCAACGCCGGTATCCCCCTGGGCAACCAGAGCGTGCTGCTGCGCGGCGTGAACGACTGCGTCCACGTGATGAAGAAGCTCGTGCAGGAAATCGTCAAGATCCGCGTGCGTCCTTACTACATCTATCAGTGCGACCTGTCGATGGGTCTGGAGCACTTCCGCACTCCCGTGAGCAAGGGCATCGAGATTATCGAGGGCCTGCGTGGACACACCAGCGGCTACTGCGTGCCCACATTTGTGGTCGACGCTCCCGGTGGTGGCGGCAAGACGCCCGTCATGCCCCAGTATGTGATTTCACAGGCTCCCGGCAGGGTAGTGCTGCGCAACTTCGAGGGCGTGATCACGACCTACACCGAGCCCACCGATTACCACAGCGAGTGCAACTGCCCCGAGTGCCAGGCTGCACGCAAGCGCGAGCAAGTGCCTGCCGACAAGGCTGTCGACGGCGTCATCTCGCTGCTCGAGGGTGAACGCATGAACATTGAGCCCCGCGTGCTCAAGCGTCACGAGCGCAACGCGGTGCGTAACAAGAAGTAAGAAATGATTTATCTGGGTGGCCTGTGGACTTCTTTCACGGCCCACAGGCCTCCGGGTAATGATTGATTGCAGTGCTGCCCTTCATCAACGACATATTGCGTTATGATAGCTTGTCTATCGTAGGCCTGGAAAAGAACACCGGCAAGACCGAGTGCCTGAAGTATGTGCTCGACCGATTGCCTGTCCAGAGCAAGCGCATCGCCGTCACCTCGATAGGCATCGATGGAGAGACAGTAGACCAGGTGACTCGCACCCAGAAGCCCGAAATCGTCCTGCGTGAGGGCATGTACTTCGGCACCAGCGAGATGCACTACCGCCAGCGGCGACTGGTGTCGGAGCTCATCGACGTGAGCGACGAGGGCACTTCGCTGGGCAGGGTAGTGACAGCCAGGGCGATAACAGACGGCAAGATCCTCTTGTCAGGGCCCTCGTCGGCCAGCAGCCTCAAGCGCTGGATGGACGACATGAAGCAGCGGTTCAACATCGATCTGGTCATCATCGACGGCGCGCTGTCGCGCATGAGTTCGGCGTCGCCGGCTGTGAGCGAGTCGCTGATTCTGGCAACGGGTGCCGCCTACTCGGCCAACATCAGCACCCTGGTGAGCAAGACGGCCCATGTGGTCGACCTCGTCAACCTGGAGCTGACCAGCGAGGACAACCTGCGGCGACTCTTGCCGCTCGACAAGGGGTTGTGGTTCATCGACAAGGACGGGGAACTGCACTCGCTCGACGCCATGACCTCCCTGGCCCGTGAAATCCACTTCCAGGGGATGGACGGATGCAAGACGCTCTATGTGGCCGGGGCTCTGGTCGACAGTTTCCTCGAGAAGGTGAGGAAGAACAAAGACCTCAAGCAGGTGGAACTGGTGGTGAGAGACTTCACCAAGGTGTTCGTCACGCCACAGCAGTTCCGTCTGTTCATCAAAGCGGGCGGACGCATGACCGTGCTGCAGCGCAGCCGGCTCATCGCAGTGACCGTCAACCCCACTTCGCCCAGCGGCTATGTCCTCGATTCCGACATGCTGTGCGGACGTCTGAGCGAAGCCATCGGACTTCCGGTTTATGACCTGATAAAGAACAAACAATAACAGTAACAGTGAAACTGAGAAATGTCATAGAATCGCCCTGCGGGATTCGTTATGTGGTGGACCAGCTGGAACTACAGTCGGGCTTTGCCCGTCGCTGGCTCCTTGACACGCCCATGATGACCAGCGGCGAGCACATTATGGCATGTTACTCGGTCCTCGGCAGGTTTGCCGAGTTTGTCAATCGGGTCGAGCCGTTGTTTATCAATACCCTGAACCACAAGTTGTGTGGCCTCAAGGACATTCGCACGACCATCAAGAACCTGTACAGCCGGTCGGTGCTCGACGATATCGAGCTCTTTGAGGTCAAGCACCTGGCCTTGCTGGCGACCGACGTGGCCCGCCTGATGGACCAGCACGGCATGGCCGGCGTGGTCGAGATTCCCGCCCTCGACGAGGTCATCGACATCCTGGACCCCGACGGCCTGAAGATCGCCACATTTTATATCTATGACTCCTACTGTGACCAGCTCAAGCAGCTGCGGGCCCAGATGCGCCAGCACCCCGACCAGCAGGATGACCTCTTGCTGCAGGCCGGCGAACTCGAGGAGACCGTCCGCAAGGACCTGAGCCAGCGCCTGCACCCCTGGGCAAGCGCTATCGAGCAGGCACAACTGGCCCTGGCTCGCATCGATGTCAATGTGGCCAAGGCTTTGCAGATGAAGCAGATGGGACTGACGTTCCCTGCTTTGTCGGGCGATGGAACCAGTCGCTACCAGGCGATGTTTCATCCCCAGGTTAAAGATGCGCTGGCTGCCCATGGCAGGCAGTTCCAGCCCGTTGACATCACCTTTGGTCACCGCCCGACGCTCATTACGGGCGCCAACATGGGCGGCAAGACCGTGGTACTGAAGACGCTGACCCTGTGCCAGCTGCTCTTCCAGTTTGGGTTCGGCATCCCCGCGGCTACGGCCCAAATTGCCGTGAAAGACGAGATACACTTCTGCATCGGCGATGAGCAGTCCCTCGAGAAAGGTCTGTCGTCATTTGCCGCCGAGATGCGGAACATCGATGCCGTCATCAAGGCATCGCGCGAGAACAAGAAACTGATGGCGTTGATCGACGAGCCGGCCCGAACCACCAATCCCACCGAGGGCGCCGCCCTGGTGACGGCATTGCTGCGGGTGCTGGCCGACAAGGACATGAGCCTGGTCATGACAACGCACTACGATATAGAGCCGGGCGGGGCCCGATGCCTTAGGGTAAAGGGCTTTGAGAACGGCGCAATGGACTATCAGCTGGTCGAGGTCCAGGACGGCGAGGTGCCGCACGAGGCGCTCAACATCGCCCAGAGCCTGGGCATCGACAGCGAGTGGATAGCAACCGCAAGGACTCTGCTGGAATCCTCCACCACACAGTAATGACATCACACTATTTACTATATACACTATGCAAAAGAGCAAGTTAGGATTAGATTTTGAGAAAGTTGAGTATGCCAGAGGCTTGGCCAAAGGCATCGCCGAGGACGTTCAGGCCTTTGTCGAGCAGTACACCACCGTTGCCGTTGAGCGCACGCTGTGCCGCTTGATGGGTATCGATGGCGTCGACGACAACGAGGTGCCCCTGCCCAACGTGGTGGTCGAGGCACTCAAGGACAAGGGCGTCCTGAGCGAGGGCGCGCTGTTCTTCATCGCCAATGCCATGATCCAGACGGGCCTCAACCCGCAACAGATTGCCGAGAAAGTCGCTGCCGACGAGTTGGACATTACCAAGGTAGTGACACGTGATCCCAAGCAGATTGCCGACGCCCTGCAGCCTGTCATCGATGAGAGCATGGCCCGCATACGCGCCCGCCGTGCCCGCCGTGAGCATTACCTGGAGACCATCGGCGAGGGTCCCAAGCCCTATCTCTACATCATTGTGGCCACGGGTAACATCTACGAGGACGTGGTACAGGCCCAGGCCGGTGCTCGCCAGGGTGCCGATGTCATCGCTGTGATCCGCACCACGGGACAGAGTCTGCTGGACTACGTGCCCTATGGCGCCACGACCGAGGGCTTCGGCGGCACCTTTGCCACCCAGGAGAACTTCCGCATCATGCGCAAGGCGCTCGACGAGGTGGGCGAGGAGCAGGGCCGTTACATCCGTCTGTGTAACTACTGCTCGGGACTGTGTATGCCCGAGATCGCCATCATGGGAGCCTTTGAGGGTCTGGACGTGATGCTCAACGATGCCCTTTATGGCATCCTGTTCCGCGACATCAACATGCAGCGCACGCTCGTCGACCAGTACATGAGCCGCATCATCAATGGCTTTGCCGGGGTGATCATCAACACCGGTGAGGACAACTACCTCACCACGGCCGACGCCGTCGAGGCTGCGCACACCGTTCTGGCTTCCGACCTGATCAACGAGCAGCTGGCTCTCATGGCCGGTCTGCCCGAGGAGCAGATGGGTCTGGGACATGCCTTCGAGATGGATCCCATGCTCGAGAACGGCTTCCTGCTGGAGCTGGCTCAGGCTCAGATGACCCGCGAGATCTTCCCCAAGGCCACGCTCAAGTACATGCCGCCCACCAAGTTCATGACGGGCAACATCTTCCGTGGCCACATCCAGGATGCGTTGTTCAACATGATCGGTATCTGGACCCACCAGGGCATCCAGCTGCTGGGTATGCCCACCGAGGCTATCCACACCCCCTTCATGAGCGACCGTTACCTCTCGATCGAGAATGCCAAGTACATCTTCAACAACATGAAGAGCATCGGCGAGGAGATGGAGTTTGTCGAGGGCGGTATCTGCCGCAACCGCGTCAAGGAAGTCCTGGGCAACACCATCAAGTTGCTTGAGGATATTACCAAGGAGGGCCTGTTCACCGCTCTGGAGAAGGGTATCTTTGGCGACGTGAAGCGTCCCAAGAACGGCGGTAAGGGCCTCGAGGGAGTGACCATGAAGGGCGAGAACTATTACAACCCGTTTGTGGAACTGATGAAGGGCAAGAGATAATTACTAACACATCAATCAAGGTTACAACAATACACTATGAGCGAAGGTTTATATAGCATGGAAGCTAAGGATTTTGACAAAACCTTAGACTTCACCAAGATCAAACCCTACGGCGACACGATGAACGACGGCAAGGTTCAGCTCAGCTTCACCCTGCCTGTGCCCTGTGGTGCCGAGGCTGTCGAGGCCGCCAAGCAGCTGCTGCGCAAGATGGGACTCGAGAACCCCAGCGTGGTCTACTACAAGGAACTCACCCCGGGTTTCACCTTCTTTAACTGCTATGGCAGCTGCACCCACACCGTGGACTACAGCACCATCTATGTCCCCAAGGTCGAGAGCAACACCATGGACATGTATGAGACCGACGAGTACATCAAGGAGAACATCGGCCGCAAGATTGTCATCGTCGGTGCCTCTACCGGAACCGACGCCCACACCGTGGGCATCGATGCCATCATGAACATGAAGGGCTATGCCGGCCACTACGGGCTCGAGCGCTATGAGATGATTGAGGCCTATAACCTGGGGTCACAGGTGCCCAACGACGAGTTCATCGCCAAGGGCATCGAACTCCATGCCGACGCCCTGCTCGTCTCGCAGACGGTCACCCAGAAGGACGTTCACATCAAGAACATGACCGAGTTTATCGAGCTCATGGAGGCCGAGGGACTGCGCGACAAGATGATATGCTGCTGCGGCGGTGCCCGCATCACCCACGAGCTGGCCAAGGAGCTCGGCTTTGACGCCGGATTTGGCATGAACACCTATGCCGACGACGTGGCATCGTTTGTCGTCCAGGAGATGGTCAAGAGAGGAATGAAATAACTTTTTAAAAAAAACATATAATTAATCTCAAATAACTATTTAGCATTATGGATAAATATCAAATGAGAGAAGTCATCGCAAAACGTGCTGCCAAGGAGCTCCACGATGGCGATGTTGTGAATCTGGGTATCGGTATTCCCACCTTAATCCCCAACTACCTGCCCGAGGGCGTCTCGGTAACCTTGCAGACCGAGAACGGCGCCATGGGCATGGGCCCCACGCCCGAGGAGGGCAAGGAGGACAAGAACCTCATCAATGCCGGTGGTGGCGCCATCACGCTCAACCCCGGTGCTTGCACCTTTGACTCGGCTACCTCGTTTGCCATCATCCGCGGCGGTCACGTGAACGTGTCGTTCCTGGGCGCTCTCCAGGTCGACGAGAAGGGTAACCTCGCCAACTGGATTATCCCCGGCAAGATGGCTCCCGGCATGGGCGGTGCCATGGACCTCGTGGTCGGCGCCAAGCGCGTGATCCTCACCATGGAGCATACCCAGAAGGGTAACCCCAAGATCCTCAAGGAGTGCACGCTGCCCCTCACCGCTGCCGGTCAGGTCAACATGATCATCACCGAGATGGGTGTCATGGACATCACCCCCGAGGGCATCGTCCTGCGTGAGCTCCATCCCGAGTTCACCGTCGAGGACGTGCAGGCCGCTACCGAGGCCCGTCTCATCATCTCGCCCGACCTGAAACCCATGGACGTTTAATTCCTGCATCCTGTCATGGAATACAACTTTTTAAAGGTTGAGCACAACGACGGCATCACCGTCATGAAGGTGTCGGCTCCCAAGTCGCTGAACGCCCTCAATTCAACCATCCTGGAGGAGATAGACGACTTCATCCTTACGCTGGACGAGACAACCCGCGTGCTCATCATCACGGGCGACGGCGAGAAGTCGTTTGTCGCCGGTGCCGACATCTCTGAGATGGCCCACCTCGACGAGCCCCAGGGCTTCGAGTTCGGTCGTCTGGGCGCCCAGGTGTTCCGTGCCATCGAGACCTTGCCCATCCCCGTCATCGCCGCTGTCAACGGCTTCGCACTGGGTGGTGGCTGCGAGCTGGCGATGTCGTGCGACATCCGCATCGCTTCGAGCAAGGCCAAGTTCGGCCAGCCTGAGGTGGGACTGGGCATCATTCCCGGTTTCTCGGGTACCTACCGCCTGCCCAAACTCGTCGGCCAGGGCTATGCCAAGGAGATGATTTACACGGGCAAGATTATCCGTGCCGACGAGGCGTTGCGCATCGGACTGGTCAATGCCGTCTATGAGCCCGAAGAGCTGATGGACAAGGCCATGGAAATGGCTGCCATGATGCTCAAGAACGCTCCCGTGGCCATCAGCCTGGCCAAGCAGAGCATCAACGAGGGCTACGACCTGGATGCCGACGGAGCCATCGGTCTGGAGAACAAACTCTTCGGCAAGTGCTTCGCCACCCAGGATCAGAAGGAGGGCATGGACGCCTTCCTCAACAAGCGTAAAGCCGCTTTTAAAGGTGAATAAACCATCAAAGAAAACATCAACTATAATAAAACAATAAAACAGAAACAGATTATGAAGATTTGTGTTATTGGAACAGGTACCATGGCCAAGGGTATCGTCAAGGCGTTTGCCGCCAAGATGCCCGTCGTCATGAAGAGCCGCACCCAGGAGAGCCTCGACAAGGCAATGGCTTCAATCTCCAAGGGCTACAACAAGCTCGTCGAGAAGGGTAAGATCACCGAGGATGCCATGAAGGCCATCCTTGCCAACATCACCACCACGACCGACTATGCAACGTTTGCCGACGCCGACCTCGTTATCGAGGCTGCTGTCGAGAACATGCAGTTGAAGAAGGACGTCTTCATGGAGCTTGACAAGATCTGCAAGCCCGAGACCATCTTCGCCACCAACTCGTCGTCGCTCTCGATCACCGAGATCGCTGCCTGCACCAGCCGTCCCGCACAGTTCATCGGCTGCCACTTCTTTAACCCCGCCGACCGCATGGCCCTCGTCGAGGTCATCAAGGGACAGCTCACCAGCGACGAGACCGCCCAGTGCATCATCGACCTGACCACCCAGATCGGCAAGACCCCCGTGCCCGTCAACGAGGCTCCCGGCTTTGTCGTTAACCGCATCCTCATCCCCATGATCAACGAGGCTGTGGGCATCCTGGCCGACGGTATCGCCAGCGCCGAGGACATCGACAAGTGCATGATGCTCGGTGCCAACCATCCCATGGGACCCCTGGCCCTGGCCGACCTCATCGGCAACGATGTCAACCTCGCCATCATGGAGGTGCTCTACAACGAGTTTGGCGATCCCAAGTATCGTCCTCACCCGCTGCTGCGCAAGATGGTGCGTGCAGGACTGCTCGGACGCAAGACCGGTGAAGGCTTCTACAAGTATTAATCATTAAGTCGTCAGTTGTCAGTTTTCAGCTCTGACAACTGAAAACTGACAACTGAAAACTAAAAACTAAATAAAAATGGATTTTAGCTATTCTAAGACTGAAGAACTGTTCCTGCAGATGGTGCGCTCATTTGCTGAGAACGAGGTGAAGCCCCTTGCCGCCGAAATCGATGAGCAGGAGCGCTTCCCTATCGAGACTGTCCAGAAGATGGGTAAACTCGGCATGATGGGTATTCCCATTCCCAAGCAGTATGGCGGTGCCGGCGGTACCGTACAGATGTATATCATGGCCGTCGAGGAGCTTTCACGCGTGTGCGCCACCACGGGCGTCGTCCTCTCGGCCCACACCTCGCTGTGCATGGCTCCCATCCTGGAGCACGGCACCGAGGAGCAGAAGATGAAGTACCTGCCCAAGCTCGCCTCCGGTGAGTGGATCGGCGCCTTCGGCCTCACCGAGCCCAATGCCGGTACCGATGCCGCCATGCAGCAGACCACCGCTGTCGACGCCGGCGACCACTGGGTGCTCAACGGCTCCAAGATCTTTATCACCAACGCTTCCAACGCCCACGTGTTCATCGTCATGGCCATGACCGACAAGTCGCTCGGCACCAAGGGCATCTCGGCCTTTATCGTCGAGAGGGATATGCCCGGCTTCTCCATCGGCAAGAAGGAGTTGAAGATGGGTATCCGCGGCAGCGCCACCTGTGAGCTCATTTTTGAAAACTGCATCGTGCCCAAGGAGAACCTCCTCGGCCAGCTCGGCAAGGGCTTCAAGATTGCCATGATGACCCTCGACGGTGGCCGCATCGGTATCGCTTCCCAGGCCCTCGGCATTGCCCAGGGTGCCATGGACGAGACCGTCAAGTACACCAAGGAGCGCAAGCAGTTTGGCCGCGCCATTGCCAAGTTCCAGAACACCCAGTTCCAGATGGCCGACCTCAAGACTAAGGTCGAGGCCGCCCGCCTGCTCGTGCGCAGCGCCGCCTGGAAGAAGGACATGCACCTGCCCTACAGCGCCGACGCCGCCATGGCCAAGCTCTTTGCCGCCGAAACCGCTATGGAGGTTACTACCAAGGCCGTACAGTTCCACGGCGGATACGGCTACACCCGTGAATATCCCGTTGAGCGCATGATGCGTGACGCCAAGATTACCGAGATCTACGAGGGTACATCCGAGGTTCAGCGCATGGTTATCGCTGGTCAATTGTTTAAATAAATCAAGTTGTCAGTTCTCAGTTGTCAGCAGCATCTGCCGACACAGAACTGAAAACTGAAAACTAAAAACTAAGAACCAATTATGAACATTATAGTTTGTGTAAAACAAGTGCCCGATACCACCGTTGTCAAGATTGACCCCGTGAAGGGTACTCTGATTCGTGAAGGCGTCCCCAGCATTATGAACCCCGATGACAAGGGCGGTCTCGAGCTCGCCTTGAGGCTCAAGGACCAGTTCGGCGCCAACGTCACCGTCATCTCGATGGGTCCTCCCCAAGCCGACGTCATGCTGCGCGAGGCCCTGGCCATGGGAGCCGACCGTGCCATCCTGTTGAGTGACCGCAAGTTTGCCGGTGCCGATACCCTGGCCACTTCCTACGCCCTGTCGGGCCTGTGCCGCGTGCTGGACTATGACCTGATCATCGCCGGCCGTCAGGCCATCGACGGTGATACCGCTCAGGTGGGTCCCGAGCTCGCCGAGCACCTGGGCCTGCCCCAGATTACCTACGTTGCCGATGCCAAGCTGCTTGAAAACGGCAACCTGCAGGTCGACAAGGAGAACGAGGACGGCATCCAGGTCCTCGAGGTCGAGGGCAAGTGCCTGCTGACCGTGCTCGCATCGGCCTTTGAGCCCCGCTACATGAGCGTGAGCGGCATCATGGAGGCCTATGACAAGGAAGTCGAGGTGTGGAGCGCCGACAAGATCGACGTCGAGGAGGGCAAGCTCGGCCTGGCCGGTTCGCCCACCAAGGTCTTCAAGTCCTTCCCCAAGGCCATGAAGGCCCCCGGCGAGGTTCACGAGGTGACCCCCGAAGAGGCTGTCGAGCTCATCGTTAATCAACTCAAAGTTAAACACATTATCTAAAAGTAGTTGTCAGTTGCCAGTTGTCAGTTTTCAGCGGCATCCGCAATCAACTGAAAACTGAAAACTGAAGACTGAAAACTGTAACAGAATATTATGGACAAGAAAGATTATAAGAACGTATTCGTTTTTGCCGAGCAGCGCGAGGGTGTCATCCAGCCCGTTGCATTTGAACTTTTAGGTAAAGCGCGTGACCTGGCCGATGCCCTTGGCGAGAAGGTCGTTGCCATGCTTCTGGGCTGCGGCATCAAGGATCAGGCCCAGGCCCTCATCGAGCAGGGAGCCGACGAGGTCATCGTTGCCGATGCTCCCGAGTTGAAGGACTTCCTGAGCGAGCAGTACTCCCAGGCCGTCGGGCAGATCATCACCGAGCGCAAGCCCAGCATCGTCCTCTATGGTGCCACCACCATCGGCCGTGATCTGGCTCCGCGCATCGCTTCGCGCCTCAAGACCGGTCTCACCGCCGACTGCACCAAGCTCGAGATCGAGCCCGACAAGGACGGCGAACCCGAATTCCGCATGACGCGTCCCGCATTTGGCGGCAACCTGATGGCCACCATCATCTGCCCCAACACGCGTCCCCAGATGTCGACCGTGCGCCCCGGCGTGATGCAGAAGATGCAGCGCCAGCAGGGTCGCCAGGGCGTGGTGACCGAGTTCACCCCCCAGTTCGACGCCAGCAAGTTCAAGGTAAAGCTCGTCAAGACCATCAAGGCCGACAAGCAGGTGGCCGACATCAGCGAGGCCAAGATCCTGGTCAGCGGCGGTCGCGGCGTGCACGACAAGGAAGGCTTCGACAAGCTGCAGGCCCTCGCCGACGTCCTCGGCGGACAGGTGGCTTCGTCGCGTGCCATGGTTGACAACGGCGTGATGCCTCACGAGGTGCAGGTGGGCCAGACCGGCAAGACCGTTCGCCCCGGCCTGTACATGGCCTGCGGCATCAGCGGTGCTATCCAGCACCTGGCCGGCATGGAAGAGAGCGACTACATCATCGCCATCAACAAGGACAAGTTCGCCCCCATCTTCAGCGTTGCCGACCTGGGCATCGTGGGCGACCTCCACAAGATTGTCCCCATGCTCACCGAGCGCATCAAACGCGAGCTCGAGAAGTAACCCACTTCCCGACAACCCCCCAAAGAAAGCCGGCCCCACCACAGGGCCGGCCTTTCCGTCTCAAGGTTGTCAGTAGCAGATGCCCGTTACTTCACTTTGGTGAATACACGCTCAGTGTCTCCATCGAGAACCGTCATCTGCTTCTTTCCCAATTCCTTGACAACAAAGTAGTTTGTATTAAAGATCTCTTCTAGAGTGAAATCCTCAAGCCTGCCTTTAATTCTCTCAACATAGTCATCAATCAGATTCTGTTCATCTTCGCTCAAAGTGAGCCCTGGCACTTCCTCTTGCTCACAGGTGACACTCACCCCGTCAAAATATAGCTCTAGACATATACCAAATAATATCCACTTGGGCCTCGCATTCAAGCGCACCTTCAGCCCTGCAGGGTCGTTCCACGTCAGCAATATCGAGCAAGAAGCCTGGTCGCTTTTATCAAGTTCCAGAGTGAAATCTGCCGTGAGATTGTCGGTTCTCTGGACTGTCATATTCCACTTGCCGATGAGTTTGCGGGACGTAATGGCAGGGTCGTTCATTGCGCGGTAGTCGTCGATGTCGTAATCGTTGGGTATCTCGCCGTTGTGCAGCGTGTAGAACTCCATCACCCGCTGCAGTAGCGATGAGTCAGCCCTAACGGGAATGATATCAAGGTTTTCGCTGTTGGTATAGCTTTCATTCAGGGAACTCAAGCCTTTCAGGTCGTTGGTGATAAATAATACTCTCTTTGTGAACATGGAGAGAAGTGGAGACTCATCACTCACATAGTGAATAAAGTGAGAAGCGTCATCGTCCGATTCCTTAACGGCATCAGCTGCTTCATCGTCTTCAGTTATGACCTCGGCCTCTTCTTTTATTGCTTCTGTTTCATCATTACGTTCCGGTTGCGTCCAACAATTCTTTCGAAATGACCATTTTTCTTCATCTGCATTGGCATAAAGTATGATTCCGGGATCTCGGTTATTGATGGTCGGGGAGTAATAGAAGTCAGTATAATCAGGAGCTCCTTTCTTTTGTATGGCTAGCCAGAGTGTGGCTTTATCTTTCCTAGTGACAGGCTTGCTTAATAATACCCCATAATGCTCACATGTTTGCTTCAGGCGTTGTATCTCTTTCTTGGTATAATAGATCATGTGGGGATAGAATCCCAGATCCGACGTTTTGCCTGGCGGCAGCATGATCTTGACTATTTCGCTGGATTTCTCGGCCGGATGATGGCGCAGTAGGATGGTATTTTTAGCCACATTGGCTTGCAAGATGGTTTCCAGATAGAAATTATTCATGTTGGCTTTCAGGTCGTCACTGGCTGTCCAGTTGCCGTAGGAAATGATGATATCACCGTTTCTCAGGCCTAGAGGGTAGGCAATGGCCGTATCGGTTACTTCAATGCAATAGACGCGAGGCAGCCGAAGAATAAACCTATACATATCTGAGGTTTCAATCTCATTGAAGTCCTCATCAAAGTAACGGTTATTGATATCGTCATAGAGGAAAAAGACATCCCTTCTAGCCAATCCCGAGATGTAAGATGGCTCTCCAAACTCGTTCTGGCCGTAGTGAACGTTTTGCTTCTCGTTGAAGTTGATGGCTCTCTTGATGCTATAATACAACTTGTTACTCCACCCCACACGGGCGGCTTCTCCATATGCTGTCAAGTCATTGCGAAGGATGGTCTCGCCCGATTTGGGGTCTACTACGTCCTCGAAGGAGCTGACCAACATTTCTCCGTCGTATCGTTTTTCCCGGACAATGTGATTGGTGCTGTCGGTGGTAACCACACTCATGGAATAGTTTTGGAGATAAGACGGTTTCACGGGCTTACCATTTTTATCTACCCATAGCTTTGTGACTGTATTGTGTTTATCGCCATCGGCATAGGCTGTGGTTTTCTTGTGGTATTCGTCACGATTAATTGGGTTGCCTTGCAGGTCGTACCATGCAGTCAAGATTGGCCGCCTGAGTGCATCAACCGAATCTATCTTGATGATGTCAATGCTGTCAAGTACACCGTGAAATTTCGTTATCGTGTTGCCCTTGACATCTGAGTAGTATTCGATATATTTATCAATATCGGAATGGGCTGACTTACCCAGCGTGTAATTTGTCAGGCGCTTTACCTCTCCGTTGTTGTGGTATTCTACTTCTTGGCGGCAATCGTCGTCTTCGTCGATGGCATAGTTGCCTGCCTTGTCCCGATATTCAAGAAGGGTAATTCTTCCTTTGGCATCAAATTGCATGTTTCTTTGGGCAATCCGGTCAAGGAATCCGTTGCACAGGTTCCCGTTGATGTCATGGTAGGTCTGCTTGATAGCCTTTCCATGTTCATTATAAACTATTCGACTCATGTACACACCGTGTTGATCAACATCTGGGTTCCCCTTGTCATCGACATGCATGGTCGCTGTGAGGCGCCCATACTGATCATACTCATAGCGGAAGCCATACACATTGTGGGCCCGCTCTTTAATCATCGGCATGCGCATGGGCAATCCCTCTGCATCAAAGTACCATGTCTCGACACATTGGCCGTTACGAAAGACGCTTTTCCAGCCGCAGTTACCACAGTCGTCAATCATTCTTTCTCCCAGCATGTCCAATGACTCGGAAAGTGTCATGTTGCCCTCGTCATCATACTCCTTACGGCACATGAAGGCACCTTCTTCGTTTTTCTGTAATGCACCGTTGTCATCAATGTATTTTATCAATATGTCAAAGCCTCTCTTGTCCCTGGAAATCAGTACCCTGCTGGGAGAACCCGATTCTTTTTTTAATAGGTTCATGGGAAGGCCCAATGGGTCGGTATAGGAGCCCAGATATTCTCTTTCTCCGATTTTGGTGGGTGAAAAGACATATACAGTTGTACTGTCGGCATTCATTGCGCGTTCCTGATAGACCGTCTCTCCTGTAGCGTCCGACATGAAGGCCCATTTACAGACGTCCTTAATTTGGTCTCTCCACAAATATGTAAACTCAAAATCGGGATTCGTGGGATTGCCATAACCGTTAAATGTCTCGACAAGCGTCCAGTGGCCGGCCTTGTTCTTGCGTGAGAGTTTATAGTAGATTCCTAAGTGACTGGCCTGCTCCTGGCTCAATGGTTTACCTACCCCCACGAGCCAGCCGTCCTTTCGTGTGACTTGGGCATAGTATACGGGCTTGTCATATTTTACTTTCTCGGCAAGGACGGAATCAGGCTTTGAATCCTGTGGTTTGCTCAAGGGCTGTGTGACATTGACCCTTTTTGTCCCTTCTTCGTTTTGGGGCTTGTCGTTCTTGTTTTGACTTGGGGTTTTGCCAACCAGATTAGCGATTTTCTCCTCCTTTTTTTTCTTTTTCTTTTTGCCAAAAGGAGTGAGATCATCATCATTGTTTGCATATTGATTATGAGCCGGATGGGCTTTAATCTGCTCGATGGGAGAAGCTATGCACAGGATAAAGATCAGTTGTATAATGAGATATCTTTTCATAACTGGATGCTTTTATTAAGTCGGTCGAATTCTTCTTTGGTTAAAGCAGCATGATGAACATGAATGAGTGGATTGCCTGCTGGAACAGTAAAATGGCGGATGATGTAATTATTGCTTTCAGGATTAGGACGTGCCACGTCTAGTTGGCAGCTCCCGTCGTTCTCGAGTCGCTTTGCCATATAACTGTCCGCCCTGTTGCCATCAATTCTGATAATGATATCACCATCCTTGAGTCCTGCTTTGTAGAAAGTCCCCTTTTCGGAAAGAACGTGAATAAATGAAGCAGAGAATCGCTTGTCTATCTGGGCAGTGCTGGTAACTGATAATTGAAGATTAGTCAGGATCGAGTTGTCGCCGCGGCCTCGTGTTAATAAATAGTCCATCGGTTGCTCATCAATGGTTAACGTGCATGGATTATCTTCCTGATCATAACCCATAATCAGTGAATTCTCATTAAATTCATTAACTCCGTGGGCCGAGGAATATACAATTGACGATCCTGAATAGAATGGCTTGAGAATGGACATTTTGTAACAACACAATCCGTTCTTGTTCCAATCGGGGCACCTGACAGCTGTACCATCAATACCGGCGACTGCAATAGTGATGACATTACCATAGTCATCATACTCAAACAATTCAGAACGGCATATCTCATTGGCTTCATTATAGTAGTATTCCAGCAAGATGTTCTTGCTTACTTCATCACGGAAGACCTCAAGCTTTGAGTATTCATTCAAGTCATTGCCATCATCGGCGATTGTCGGCTTAATAAGTAACCCTGCAGTATCACGGTACTCCTTTGTCTCGACAATGAATTTAGTGTTGGAATCGTGCCGCGTCAATTCAGTGCATCGATGGTAATAAAGCAGGTCACCTTTCTCATTGAGCTGTGAACGGCATATTCTGGCTTTGTCTTGCCAGAATTCCACGATCGTTGTAGATGTGTCCGGGTAATGATAACGTTCAGTATAACTATCGCCGTTTTTTGTGATGAGAATTTCTTTGTATTTCTTGGTTTTGGCACCTTCCAGATAGGTGTAAGCGGCTGAATTAACTATTCGGCCTCTTGAGCTTAAGCTGGTAAAAGCGAGGCGTCCCAAATTGTCGTAGCTGTATGAGATGATGGAGTCGCTACGGGTGAAGTCGGGATGCAGCGAGCCGAACTTAGGCTTGCCCTCAGGATAAAACGCAAGGGTGTCGTTGTAGGACTGATATCGCCTCACGATCATTCCGGGCTGGGGATAGATGACTTCATAGAGGGATGTCTTTTTGGGCCTGCCGTATTGGTGCTCAAGATAAGTGATGGGTGCATCAGTTAGCTTGTTTCCAAATTTGTCAACGCGATAAGCCTTACTCAGCAGATAGGTTGTGTCGTTGATTTCATACTGGTAGCCGTAGGCACCGCGTTCGTTCTTCTGGGGGACGCCCAGCATCGAGAAAAACAGGCATCCGGTCACGGTGCCGTTGTCGATGGTCTGTCGCATGCGGTCGATGCCGTTGTCGTTGATAATCATCTGCTTGCCGCTGGCATCATAATACACAGCCCATTGCACAAACTTGTTCTTGTCGGCACCGGCAGTAGTGTTGTCCCGGTTGAATTGAACCGAGTAGAGCTCTTTGCCGTCCAGCCCGAATGCCGTGCATTTCCCGGCCGTTCCTGATTCCTGCTCTGTGGCACTGTAAATCCAGTAGGACGTCTGCTTTTGCAACTCGGCAAAAGCCTTCGCTCTACTATCAGTTCCCAGCTCGGCATACCATAATCCCACGGCAGGGCTCTCAATGAATATGTTGGTCGTGGGCTTGTGGTCATGGGCCGAGATGACTTCGACTTTTTGGAATTTATTCTTGTTCAGGCGGCCGAAACGGGTCAGCCGGTAATACACGATGAGGCTGTCTTGGACGGCCTTATCGTTGGGGTCAATTTCATCAAGCCCGATGGGCCAGCCGTTCAATGTGGTGAAGTTGGCATAGTAGCAGCTGTACGGTGCAAACAGCAACTGATGCCTGATAAACGCAGCGGCAAGGATTAAAGCCAGAAATGCTGCTGCAAACACGAGCCACTTGATGCGACGACGGTTGCGCTTTTTCAAGGCAAGGGTCTCCTGCCCGTGGCGCAGCCTCTCCTGCTCGGCTTGGCGTTCTATCGCTTTGCGCTTCAGCTCTTCTTCTTGTCGGATCTTGGCTTTTTCGGCTTCTAGTCGTTGTCGCTCGGCTTCCTGTTCTTTGGCCTGTTCTCGCTGGGCAATCCTGTCATTGATGATGGGGCACAAGGTGTCGTGCATAAACTCGAGCCTCCTGTCGCCCTGGTAGTAGAATTCCCTTAGCAGTTTACTGTCCTTGACCAGCTTGTCGATGGTTCTCGCTGAAATGTGCTTGCCCTCAGTCAGGTTGCTGTAGGAATCATTGTCTCGTCGCCCGTCGATGGTGATGAGGGCATCCTCGAGTTTCTCGATATCATCCTCGGGCAAGTCAGCTACCGATTCCTCATAGAAGTCCTTGATGATGAAATCGCCAAACTCGTTGACCATCTCGGCCGTAATGGTCGTCTGCGCTCCTTTCTTGAGATACAGTCGACTCAGGAAGAGTGATAGCATGGTCGCATCGACCTCAATCTCTGGAATGCCGTCGAGGATAAAGTCGGTCGTTTCGGTAATCTTCTGGATAATAAGTTCGGCAACCTGCTTGCTGATGAGTCCGGGACATGGCTTCATGATGATTTCGGCCGCTTGCTCCTCGTTGATGGGCAGCAAGGGGAAGCGGTTGGACTTCATGGCGGGGATATAGGCCGTGTATCGCTCGAAGTAGGAGAGGTAGTCCTCACGCAGGACGAATACGAGATTGAAATTAGATTCTTCGACATAGTTCGACTGCGGGCTCTCGTTGCCGATGGTTTGCACAAAATCCCTCAAGTCCTGTAAGGTGGTTGTGTCGTTGCTACCATTGCTGCTGTCGCTGTTATGCTGGGCATCAAAGATGTAGCGTGGTTTCACCTCGTTGATCAGGTCGGCCAGTTGTGAGAAAAACTCTTTCTTGACAGCTTCGCTATGCTGGAGGGTGAAAATTTCCTCAAATTGGTCTAGCACGACAAGCGGCCTGACGGCGTTCCCCGTTTCTGGCTGGAAGAAGGTGTGCCGGTGAAAAAACTCCCACAGGCTCTCATTCTCTTTGTCGATGGCGTCACAAAGGGGATTAATACCAATGCCCGATTCCTTGAATGCCACCTTGATTTGTTCAAGGTATGACGTGTTGCTCTGGTGATTATGCCCCAGACGCATAGGCACGGGAAATAGCCCCGAACTGCGTGCTTCAGGGAAAATTCCTGCGTTGATGATAGATGACTTGCCTATGCCCGATTTGCCATAGAGGACCGTCTGTGAATTGTTGACGATGAACTGGGCGAGCCTCTGGATTTCAGCATCACGACCATAGAGGATTTCACCCTCTACGTAGAAGTTTAGCCCTTTCCAGGGATTCTTGTCGCCTTGGTTGATGATATTGCCGTTATTTGCCATTTGGATAGAAAGATGAGGGCTGTGAATTTAGTGGTTTTGTGACAATCGCTTCAACTTCTGGATTTCGTTGACGACAGCTTGGGTAATCTGGCCAAGGTCATCGGCCGATGTGTACCAGCAGGCATTCATCTCGGCCAATGGTTTTGGCAGCTTGGTTATCGGGTCGTTGAAGTCAAACCCTTTTTCGGCCAGGGGGATGATGAACGTGCGCCCGCCCATCCTCTTGGACAATTCGGCAGCGATGTCCCACTCTGCGCGATATTCATGGGGCGTCAGGGACTCATTCTTGACGTTAGCTGACAGGATAGGGACAAAGACTTGTGAATGAGTGATTCCCCTCTCAATAGCCTCTTTCCAATTCTCGATGCCGATGCTCACGTTGTCAAACCAGACGTTGAATCCCTTAGCCTTGAGGGCGTCGTGCAAGTTCCGGGCAATGACCTTGTCACGGCGTGAGTAGGAGATGAATACATCATAGTCGGTGACGCCGACAAAGTGTGAATGGTCGCCATGCCTGGCATCCATCTCTTTGCTGATGCGGTGAATGACCTCGGACGGATTGTCCTGATAGAAGGTCTGGAGACGTTCCAGAAATTGGACTAAAGTATCCTCGGCCCGTTCGTTGACGATGACATCTGATTGCATCACCTTGTGCCTGGTGCGCAAGGCGAACCACACGAAGCGGTAAAGCCAGTCAGAGTAACTGTTGCCCAGGAAGAGCAGGTAACGCTTGCTCTTGTCATTCTCATTGTCCCAAGCGTTCAACTCGTTGATAAGGACATTAGGAACACCCTCTCCTTTGATCCATGAGGCGCAATAGTTCATCATGTCGGAATCGGTCACAGCATATTCCGGGTATTGGCAATATCGGCCTAACATATAGAACACGGTAGGGCGCTTCAGGTCTTCTGCTGAAGAAATGTCATGACGGTAACCTGCATCATTGCTCTTGCCATTAGGGTCATTGTTGAACGTCAGAACGTTGACCCGTCCCCAAATCCTTTCCATGGCGCGCTCAACAATGGGCGTGAACGATGTGGTGATGACAAATGGAAATCTCTTGGTTCCCAACAGCTCCACCAACAATGGCGAGGGCTCAAAATTGATGCCGTTGCCATCGGGTAGTCCCATGGCCTTATCAATAATGCGATAGATAACGTCGATGTTGTCTTTAGCAAAAGTATAGCGGAAGTTGTCGTCATAAACCAATTGGGAAAATGTCCTGGGCCTTGATTTTACTCCGGTCAAGGGGGCGATAACCGAAATGAGTTGCTGGTGCAAATTCTCGGTCAGACCGTTCTCGAGCACGCGAGGCTCAACGAGCAGGTTGGGCCCGATGACAGGGATGACGTTGCCACGGTCAATCTCGTCGAGCAGTTCTGGCCATCGGTCTTGGGCCTTGGGGTTGGCAAGGGAGGTGATCTCCGAGAGGAAACTGGCTTTTTCCATATGATTTAGAGGTTGAATCGTTGATAAATTGCAAATTTAGCCATAAAAAATGAAAATGACTATCAAATCTCAAAAATAATTAAATAATTGCTTATAAACTTTGTTTTCTTGCCTTTTGGTGTGGTGAGGTATATGGAGTTTTTGTATCTTTGTCGCGTAATGGATGTGTGATGGCTTTTAACATTTTGTTAACATTTCCGCTCCTGCTGTTTAATGGTTGCCGATATGTGATAGGCTTTGGTAATCAACGTGTTATGGAAACTGGGCCTGGAATGTGATATTGGCTTTTTGCATGGCATGGTTTTTGCAGGAATGTTTTCTAATTGATGTGACGAGTAATATATGAAGGAGGACCGAAAAATGTATGACAGAGCGTTCACGCCGGCGATGATTTCCCGGCTAGAAGAGAATCAGGTGTTTGTGTTCGGCAGCAACTTGGGTGGCTTCCATGGCGGGGGTGCAGCACGGGCTGCGATGAACCGTTTTGGTGCCGTGTGGGGGCAGGGCGTAGGCCTGCAGGGGCAGAGCTATGCCATCCCTACGATGCAGGGTGGGGTAGAGACGATCAAGCCCTATGTCGACGAGTTTATTGACTTTGCGAGGCAGCACCAGGGGCTCCAGTTCCTGGTGACGCGCATCGGGTGCGGTATCGCAGGCTTCAGGGACGAGGAGATTGCGCCGCTGTTTGCCGCTGCGCTGGATGTGGAGAACATCATTCTGCCCGAGGAGTTTGTCAAGGCTTTGCAACACTGAGATGGCGATGAAGCGTAAGAAGACCAAACAGCCCGTCAACCTGGACGATGTCGTCAAGGCGATGCGTCGCGGCAACCGCGAGGGCGAGCAGGAAGTGCTCGGCCCGGGCTTTCATGCGGTTCACCGCGTCCACCGCTCCCGCAAGACCTATACCCGCAAGACCAAGCACAAGACTGCACCTGACGACTGAGATCCTTCCCCATTTCCCACAATAATTACCAATGAGTGTGATGAGTAGTTGTTATTGTTGTACCTTTGTGGCATCAAGAGAATTAAAAGACTATTGACGATGAGAAGATTTACACTGTTGATGGCCCTAGGCCTGATCATGACAGCCGGACTGATGACGGGGTGCAAGAGTGCCCAGGAGGCTGCACGCGTTAAGGACAAGACGATGGACTCGAGCCAGTTTGTCAACATCACCGACGTCGTCCCCGACGCCATTCTTGAAATACGCTACTATGGCACCTACAACTTTGTGGGAGCCCGCATGGACGGCTATGAGCAGCCGGTGGCCCTGATGACTCGGGTGGCCGCCGACAGCCTGCGCGCCGTCAGCGACGACCTCAAGCGGCACGGCTACTGCCTCAAGATCTATGACGCCTATCGTCCGCAGCGCGCCGTCGACCACTTCATGCGATGGGCCCTTGACCTGAACGACACCATCACCAGGGCCTATTTCTACCCTTACCTGACCAAGAAGCAGGTGTTCGACCAGGAGTATGTCGCACGCAGGAGCGGGCACTCGCGGGGCTCGACGGTTGACTTGACGCTCGTGGACATGGCGCGGGGCAAGGAGGTCGACATGGGCGGCACGTTCGACTGGTTCGGCGTCGAGAGCCATCCCGACTACTGCGGTGACCCCGAGACGCTCGAGTACCATCCCCAGGAGGGCGGCATCACCAGCGAGCAGTTCTACAACCGCATGGTGCTGCGCGCCGCCATGTTGCGCCACGGCTTCAAGCCGCTGGACAACGAGTGGTGGCACTTCACCCTCAAGGACGAGCCCTTCCCCGACACCTACTTCAACTTCCCCGTCAGCACCCTGCCCCAGCGTTGACAACCACCATCACCAGCAGGTTTAAGCAGTGAGCCGTACGGGCCCGTTGCATGCTATCCAAGGACCCCCTGAAGATGTGCTGGACTTGTTGAATATCAGGCTATTAGGCTACTGGGAAGGTTTTTTGTGAAAAATCTTCAGCTTTGTTGCTTGTCATGCGGGAAAAATTGTGTAACTTTGCACCCGAATTTAAGGACAAGAATCGTCATGACGATACATTCGCTCGGAATACCGTTCAGGATAACTTGTAGCCACTTGGCGGCAAGCCTGTTTGATAACCCTCAGCAAGAGAGGGTGCCTAGCGCCAGACGCGCCACATTACACGGGATAAGAACCGCTGATGTGGCGCGAAATGTTTTATAAATGATAATCAAACAAATCATAATTTTAATAATTCATCATTTTTTCATTCACTAAAACAAATTATTAGTATGTTGAGAACAGTTAAGCTTATGGCATTGGTGGCCATGTTCTTTGTAGCATTGGCCTCGAGTGCTCAGGTGACAACCTCGGCCCTGTCGGGTGTTGTGACCGACGAAAACAAGCAGGCGATGATTGGCGCCACGATTACTGCGTTGCACACGCCCTCGGGCACCAAGTACAACGCCGTGACCAACATTGACGGCCGCTACACCATCCAGGGTATGCGTCCCGGTGGCCCCTACACCGTATCGGTGAGCTACATCGGCTATGAGCCCCGTACCATTGAGGGTGTGACCCTCCAGCTGGCCGAGACGTCCAACCTCGATGTCGACATGAGCATCGATGCCAACACCCTTGGCGAGGTAGTCGTCACCACGGCTGCAACCAAGTTCCGCGCCGAGAAGACCGGTGCTGCGACCAACATCAACAGCTCGCAGATCAGCAACCTGCCCACCGTCACCCGCAGCTTGACCGACGTGACCCGTCTGTCGCCCTACGGTGGCAACGGCATGAGCTTTGCTGGTACCGATGGCCGTACCGCCAACTTCACGGTCGATGGTGCAAACTTCAACAACAACTTCGGTCTGAACGACAACCTGCCCGGTGGCGGCAACCCCATCAGCATCGAGGCCATCGAGGAGCTGCAGGTTGTGATTTCGCCCTACGACGTGCGTCAGACCAACTTCATCGGTGGTGGTGTGAACGCTATCACCAAGAGCGGTACCAACAAGTTCCGTGGCAGTGCCTACATCTTCCACCGCAACGAGAACATGCGTGGTGACGCCGTGGAGCGCACCCAGATCGGTCAGGCCCGCGAGAAATTCAAGGTGACCACCTACGGTGCCACCATCGGCGGCCCGATCCTGAAGGACAAGCTCTTCTTCTTTGTCAACGGTGAGATGACCAAGCAGCCCACCATCGTGAACATGTGGCGTGCATCGGACAACGGTGTCGCCATCCCCGACCGGTATGTATCCCGCACCACGCTCGCCGACCTCGAGCGCGTGAGCAGCTTCGTCAAGAACAAGTATGGCTACAACACCGGCTCATGGACCAACTTCCCCGCCGACGAGAACAACTACAAGTTGCTCGCCCGCCTGGACTGGAACATCAACTCTGACCACCACCTGGCCCTGCGTTACAACTACACCAAGAACCGCTACTGGAGCAACCCCAACGCCACCTCGATGGACGGTGGCACCCGCATGGCTAACGGCCGCGTATCGCAGAAGTCCTTCTCGTTTGCCAACTCGATGTATGGCATGGACAACCTGGTGCACTCGTTCTCGCTGGATCTGAACAGCCGCCTGACCGACAACCTGTCCAACCAGTTCCTGGCCACGCTGTCCAAACTGGACGATATCCGCACGACCAACTCGAGCGAGTTCCCCTTCATCGACATCACCATGACCGACGATGAGGGCAACCGCGACAACTACATGGCTCTGGGTTATGAGCTCTTTACCTGGAACAACGCTGTCCACAACACCATCTGGAACCTGCGTGACGACGTCACCTGGTACTATGGCAACCACAAGATCATGGGCGGTCTGAGCTTTGAGCACCAGATGGCCGACAACCAGTATATGCGCAACGGTACCGGTTACTACCGCTACAACAGCGTTGACGACTTTATCAACGGTGCTGCCCCCGAGGTTGTCTGCTTGACCTACGGTTACGGCAGCGAGACCAAGCCTGCTGCCCGCGTGCAGTTCAACAAGGCCGGCCTGTATGCTCAGGACGAGTGGAACATCACCAAGCGCTTCAAGCTCACCTACGGCCTTCGTCTGGATGGTCTGTTCTTCAACAACGGTGACCTGATCACCAACAACGCCATCAAGGCCCTTACCTATTATGACAACAATGGCAACGAGCGCCACATCGACACTGGCAAGTGGCCGAACAGCAACCTGATCGTGCAACCTCGTGTAGGTTTCAGCTGGGATGTGTTCGGTAACAAGAGCCTGAAGGTTCGCGGTGGTTCGGGTCTGTTCTCGGGCCGTCTGCCCCTGGTATTCTTCACCAACATGCCCACCAACGGCGGTCTCGTGCAGTATCAGGCTCAGCTCAACGGCAACACCAAGATTGGTGGCCTGGACAAGGATGGCAATTATGTTCCCAACCGTGGCTTTGAGAACTACAGTGGTGCCTACACCACCGATGCCAAGGGTAACCGTTACATCGACATGAGCCAGTTTGCCGGCGGTCTGGTGACTGACGCCAACGGCAATGCCTCGATCAACGCCCTGCGCGACAAGCTCATCGCCATGGGTTATCCCGAGAATGTGACCAGCGACATGGGTACCGTTCCCTCGGCCGTCAATGGCGTGGATCCCAAGTTCAAGATGCCGATGGTTTGGAAGACCTCGCTGGCTGTTGACTACAGCATCCCCGTATCGTTCCCCTTCAGCGTGACTGTTGAGGGTATCTTCAACAAGAACATCAATGCTGCCAGCATCAGCGACTGGTCAATCCCCAGCGTGGGTGGCTTCGCCCGCTTCAACGGTGCAGACAACCGTCCCATCTATCCTGCCGGATACCGCACGGGTACCAAGGCATTCGTCCTGGAGAACACCAGCCGCGGTTATGGTTGGATTGGCAACGTGACCCTGAATGCTGAGCCCACCGACTGGCTGAGCCTGATGGCCGCTTACACCCACACCGTACAGAAGGAAGTGACCGGTATGCCCGGTAGCGCTGCTGAGAGCGCCTTCACCTATGTTCCCACCGTCGAGGGTCCCAACAACATCAGGCTGCACAACTCGCAGTATGTAACTCCTGACCGTTTTGTCCTGTCGGCAACCGGCCACGACCGCAGCGGTAACCACTATGGCCTGATCTATGAGACCTGGCGCGGCGGTT
Organism: uncultured Prevotellaceae bacterium; assembly: GCA_946409635.1. GTDB lineage: Bacteria > Bacteroidota > Bacteroidia > Bacteroidales > Muribaculaceae > Sodaliphilus. Next base: position 63,750 of record CAMJXD010000006.1, on the reverse strand, counting down.
ACAACTACTCCTACATGATGGCCAACGACATGAACGGCGACGGTTACAACTACGACGCCCTGTACATTCCCACCGACGAGCAGGTGGCCAACGGCGAGTTCCGCTTCGTGAGCGAGGGCGACAAGACCCGCTTCATGGACTATGTTCACGCCAACAACTACCTCAAGAACAATCAGGGCAAGTATGCCGAGGCCTACAGCCTGTACAGCCCCTGGGTTCACCGCATCGACCTGAGCTACAAGCATGACTTCTCGCTGAACGTGTGCGGTGCCAAGCACACCCTGCAGCTGCTCCTCGACGTGAAGAACGTGCTCAACTTCTTCAACTCGAGCTGGGGCGTGAGCAAGTATCTCAACCCCGAGATCGGCAGCGATCCCCGCATCCTCAAGTATGAGGGCGTTGATGCTCAGGGCTATGCCACCTTCTCGACTCCGAGCTCGATCGACGGCGCAACCAAGACCTTCGTTCCCAACAAGGCCATCGGCCAGTGCTGGAACGCTTCGATCGGTATCAAGTACATCTTCAACTAATCACTCAAGTCACAGAATACACATTAATTATGAAACTGAAATATTTTCTTTCGTTTATTGCATTGATCGGCTTGCTGGCAAGCTGCTCTGATGACGATGCAATGACATTGCTCGATGAGATTCAGGTTTCGTCTTCCTACGTCAGCATTGACGTGGCCGGCGGTTCCAACACAATCACCCTGAAATCCAAGGAAGCCTGGTCGTTTGATGCCGAAGAGCTGCCCGCTTGGCTGACCGTCAGCCCCATGAACGGTGGCGCTGGTGAGACCACCGTGACTTTCACCGCTCCCGCAACGCTCGACGGCCGCACGACCGTGCTCCACGTGGCCTGTGCCGACAAGAAGCAGACCATCAACGTGATCCAGGGCCTGGCTGTTGTCAGCGAGGCTACCTGCGCCGAGGTCAATGCTGGCCCCGAGAGCAAGACCTACCGCGTGACCGGTACCGTCAAGAACATCGTCAACACGACCTACGGTAACTGGTATATCGCCGATGAGACTGGTGAGGTCTACATCTATGGTACGCTTGATGCCAAGGGCAACGAGAAGAACTTCCTGAGCCTGGGCATCGAGGTGGGTGACATCGTCACCGTCGAGGGTCCCAAGAGCGTGTACAACGGAACCGTTGAGCTCGTTAACGTGACCGTCATCAATATCCAGAAGTCGCTGGTCAAGGTCGAGGGCTATGACCCCGAAGACGCTACCATCCCCGTTGAGGGTGGTACGGTAGCCGTCAACCTGAGCTGCAAGACCAACAACGGCGTCTCGGTCGAGATTCCCGAGGAGGCCAAGGACTGGCTGGGCATCGTGTCGGTAGCCGGTGGCGCTGAGCCCGTGGTTACCTTCCGCGCCGGCGCTAACGCCGGTGGCGACCGCAGTGCCGTGGTAGTCTTCAAGACCACCGACGACAAGGGCAAGGTCTACACCGCCGAGGCTACGATCTACCAGACCGGCTCGATCATTGAGTGCTCGGTAGCCGACTTCCTGGCAGCTCCCGTGGGCGATACCCAGTATCGCATCACCGGTGTGATCAACAGCGTGGCCAACCCTGCCTATGGCAACGTCTACATCCGTGACTGGTCGGGCGAGACCTACGTCTACGGCATCGGTGCCAAGGGTGACTTTGAGGCTGCAGGCCTGAAGGTCGGTGACGTCGTTACCCTGGTGGGCAAGCGTGCCGAGTACAAGGGCAACGCCCAGATGAGCGGTGCCGTTCTCGAGGACGTCAAGCACGTGACCGCCCTCTCCATCGACGAGTTCCTCGACAAGGAGGATAATCCCAATGTATACTACATGTTGACCGGTAACATCACCGAGATTGCCAACACCACCTATGGCAACCTGTACCTCGACGATAATACCAACACGGTATATGTCTACGGCTGCTATCCCGGTTGGGGTGCTACCGGTGACAACCGCAAGAACTGGCTGGAGACTGCCAACATCACCGTGGGCGACAAGCTGAGCGTGATTGGCGTGAAGTCGACCTACAATGGCACGCCCCAGCTGGCTAACGGTATCTACTTCTCACACGAGAAGGCTGAGTAACACCATGAGACTGTTTTTCTAAGTCCCGTTACTAAGCGATTACATTTCAACACATGAATTTGTTCCAGGGAGCGATGTCAAGGTCGCTCCCTGTTTTGTCTCTCGAGTGACGGGTCTGAACGGGCAGTTTCACGTGACGATGTGGGCTAGAACTCTTGCCCATGTGTATTATATTTGTTACCTTTGTGACATCATTCACTTTAAAGCTAATAGATGATGAAAAGATTGTTCATACTGTTATTCTTGCTGCCCTTGATGGCTGCCACGTCGTGGGCTGCCGGGCGAGACACCTACACGGTAATCATCTCGCTGGACGGGCTGCGCTGGGACTATCTGGACACCTATGACGTGCCCTTCATGCAGCAGCTGGCCCGCGAGGGCGTCAAGGCCGTGATGCAACCGTCGTTCCCCAGCAAGACCTTCCCTAACCACTACACGCTGGCAACAGGACTCACGCCCGACCATCATGGCATCATTGCCAACAGCTTCTGGGACCGTGACGGCGGCGTGGAGTACTCGTTGAAGAACAAGGTCACCCGGGCCGACGGCAAGTATTACGGCGGTGACCCCGTGTGGCTCACAGCCAAGCACCAGGGTGTGAAGACGGCGACCGTCTTCTGGGTGGGCAGCGATGTGGCCATCAATGGAGAGCATCCTACCTACTGGCGCGACTACCAGACCGAGAGCGAGAAAATCGACTTCCAGGGTCGTGTTGATGAGGTCCTGCGACTGCTGCAACTGCCCGAGCAAGACCGTCCCCATCTTGTCATGGCCTACTTTGAGGAGCCTGACCGCAGCGGGCATGCCTATGGGCCGCTGCACCGCCTGACGCGCCGCGCCATGGAAGACTTGGACCGCCTGTTGAGCTTGATGTGGACACGCATCCAGATGCTGCCCATCGGCAGCCAGGTGAACCTGATCATTACAGGCGACCATGGCATGACCAGCGTGGATCCCAAGCGCTTTGTGGACATTGATGACGTGCTGCCCAAGCACTGGTACAGCCGTTTCTGCAACGATTATCCCACGCTGATCTATGCCAGCGCTCCCCAATACGTCGACTCGATCTGTGATGCCTTGCAGGGTGTTGACCACATCCGTGCCTGGAAGAAGGCCGATGTGCCTGCCTATCTGGGCTATGGCACCAACAAGAACATGGGCGATGTGGTCGTGCTGCCCGACGTGGGTTGGCTCTTTGCCGACAAGCCCTCCATGAAGCAGCTTGGCAGCCATGGCTTTGACCACACTGCAGCCGACATGCAGGTGGGATTCCGTGCCATCGGGCCCGACTTCAAGACCGGTTATGCCAAGGCTGACCGATTCCGCAACGTGTGCATCTATCCGCTGCTGTGCTACCTGCTGGGTGTCACGCCGTCGGCCAACGACGGCTCGCTCGACGAGGTGCGCGACATGCTGCGGTGACTAACGCCCTATCGTGCGTGCTGAATGTCTAAAGGATAATGTTTAATGGAATGCAGATGCTTCTTTAAACATTATCCTTTAGACATGATGCAGTGAGCAAAGCAAGCTTTAGGTAGGGGTACAAAAAAAGGGCAAGTGAGCTACAGCGCGCCGCTACAACCTCGTTACCCTTGCTTCGGTCAAGACCTGGGGGATTGGGAGGGAGCTGGCCGTGTAGGACTTACCCGGCTGCAAAGGTACTGCTTTTTCCTAAACTGGCAACGTTTTTGTTGAAAAATATTTATTGAATCAAGTCAACTGCCTGTCGTGTAATACATTACGGGCAGTTGCTGTTGTGTACTGTATGGTGCTAGTCTTGTGGTGGAGGCCTGTCGCTTGGGCCGTGGCAACCTCATGAGCATTGAGATTGACCTGGATATAAAAAATAATTGGGTCGCAAATGTTGGTTTTTGTGAAGATTTCAGTACTTTTGTCTTTTAAAATGTAACTTAAAAGACTTATTGATATGAGAAGAATTTACTTGACTCTGTTCTTGTCGTTGCTGGGCGTGGCATGTGCCGTGGCTGCTGGAGTGAAGAGTGGCAGCGAAACGACACTAGTCGACAGCTGTGGCTTTTTCCCCCAGTTGAGCCCCGACGGGCAGTGGGTGCTCTATTCACCCACCGATGCCACCAGCCTGATGTTGAAGAACCTGTCGAGCGGCGCTGTGACGACTGTGAGCAAAGTGGGCTATCCAGGATTTGACGCGATATTCGGCCCCGACGGCAAGGTGTACTACGTGACACAGCAGCGCAAAAAGAACGGCCTGGTGTACCGCACCGGCCACTGCTATGACCCGTCGACCGGACGTGACCAGGTGGTGCTCAAGCCTCAGCATGGCAGGGTACAGGCTTTGCGTGCCGCTGCCGGAGTCGTCATCAACGGCGAACGGCAGATTTATCGCAGCGCCCCCAATGTGGGCGCTTGGACCTACACCCGCGGATCTATGCTCTACCTGGTGGACGCGACGGGTGTGACCCGTGCCCTGCAACCCGTGAAGGACAGCAACGGCTACCTGTGGTCGTCGTTGTCGCCCGACGGGACTAAGGTGATGTTTGAAGCCGCCTCACACGGCGTGGTCGTGTGTGACCTGAACGGCAGCGTCATCTCGGAGTTGGGCGAGTTCTTGATGCCCAGCTGGTATAATGACCACTACATCATAGCGATGAGCAATGCCGGTAATCCCCGGTTGGCCGGCTCGCGCATCTGGCTGATGTCGGTCGACGGCGAGACCATCAAGCCCATATCTGCCAAGGAAGAGCGTGCCGTGCAGCCCATGACTGCCGCCGGCAAGGTCGTGTACAGCCTGCTGTACAGTGGCGAGGTCAGGCAGTTGGAACTCGACATCCGTCCAGCCGACTTTGTCCCGGCTGCTACCGGCAAGGGCAAGGTGATGAAGGTGAAAGACCCCGTGAGCAAGAAGGATGTGCCCCGCGTGTTTATCAATCCCGGCCACGGCGGCCATGACAGCGACGACCGCCACGTGCCCACGTGGGTCATCGGAGCCCGCGACACGCTGCACTACTACGAGAGCAACTCCAACCTCACTAAGGGACTTGCCCTGGAGGAAATCCTGCAGAACAAGGGTTACGAGACCGCCATCTCGCGCCGCACCAACAAAACCGAGGACGACCTGGACCTGTTTGAGATTGTGGCCCTGGCCGCCAACAGCGGCGCCGACATCTTCTTCTCGATCCACAGCAATGCCACGGGCATCGAAAAACGCATCAACTTCCCGCTGGGCCTGTATCGCGGCTGGGACGGCAAGCCCGCCGTCGAGGGCAGCCTGCAGCTCAGCGAGGCCGTCATGAAGCAGGCCGCTACCAACCAGCTCACCGTGTGGACCCACGACCGCCGTAGCCGTGGCGACTGGTCGTTCTATACCAACTGGGGTTACCAGGTGGGCCTGGGCGTGCTGCGGTTCAACAAGTTGCCAGGCATGCTGAGTGAAGGCTCCTTCCATGACTACCTGCCCGAGCGCGAGCGCCTGCTCAACGACAACTATTGCTGGCTCGAGGCCTGGAACCAGTCGGTGGGCATGGATGAGTACTTCGGCCGCAAGGGCAAGTTCAAGAACGGTGTGATTGCCGGCACCATACGCTGGAGCGACCGCTATCGCCAGGACGACGACAGGCGCCTGTTTGGCGAGGACGAGCTCAAGCCCTTGAACGGTGCGCTGCTGCGCCTGTATAACGGTCGCGGCGTGCTGTCGCGCATCTACACGCTGGACATCTATGACAACGGCGTGTTTGTGTTCACCAATCTGCCCAAGGACAAGTACAAGCTGGAACTGTACTACGGCAACGAGGATCTGTATGAGACCGTGAAGGTGAAATCGGGCAAGAACAACACCGTGTATCGCAACCTCAAGCTCAAGACCGACCAGAAGCCCAAGAAAAAGAAATAATTATAATCAGCATATAGAAATAACCCAAAAATGATATAGTGATGAAGAGTAAACTGACAATCTTGTTGCTGATGGCATCGATGCTGGTCACGGCAACAGCCCAGGAGGTGGAGGTTACCTCGCGCCAGCGGCTGCTCGAGGGCGTTGAGGGCCCTGCCTACTATCCCATGCTCGACAGCACCGGAGAGCACCTGCTGTTCTTGACCGACGGCGGCGCCCTCAAGGTGCATGACCTGACCGACGGCGTGACCAGCGTGGTCACCCGCGACTATGTCGCCGGCCATGACGCCTGCTGGGGCGGAGACGGCAACGTGTACTATGTCACGCAACAGGTGGGAGAAGACCACCTGGTGTACCGCACCGGCCAGTGCTATGATGCCAGTACCGGCAAGACCGTGCAGGTCACCGAGCCGCAGCACGGAGCAATGCGCGCTGTGCCAGGCACCCGCGGTGGCGCGTTGAAAGCCCCTGGTCGGGGCTATGCCTCGGCGACCGACATCGGCAGCGCCGCCTGGACCGAGGAGAACCGCGTCCACATCACCGTGGGCGGCGAGGAGCGCGTGTTCAGCCCTGTGGACTCGTGGGCTGGTTACTTGTGGGCCTCGCTCTCGCCCGACGGCAAGCGAGTGGCCTTTTTTGCCGCCGGCAAGGGCATCGTGGTCATCGACCTGCGTGGACAGATGCTGGCCCTGCTGGGCAACTACGAGATGCCCTGCTGGTACAATAACGACTATCTGGTAGCCCAGAACACCAAGGACGACGGCCACCAGTTCACCTCGTCGCAACTCATGCTGCTCAAGGCCGACGGCACGTGGCAGGCCGAGTTGACGAGTCCCACCTCGATGGCGATGCACCCCACGTGTGGCGGCGGTCGCATCGTCTACACGACCATCGATGGCTTGCTCAGTGAGATGCACATCCAGATTCACGAATAAAACCAACCGAGCCTCATGAAAAAGATGATAATCCAATCGATGATGACGGCTTTGCTGGCGTTGGCGGCCGTGAGCACCGCCAGTGGCCAGCAACCCCACGTCTATATCAACCCAGGCCACGGCGGCTATGACAGCGACGACCGCAACATGGTCATCTATCCGTTTGCCCAGGGCGACAGCGCCGGCTCTTGGGAATCGAAATCCAACCTGCGCAAGGGCCTGGCGCTGAAAGAGATCCTTGAGAAGAAGGGCTACAAGACCAGTATCTCGCGTGTGACCAACACGACTGCCGACGACCTGGCCCTGTCGACCATAGTTGCCCTGTGTAACCAGAGCGGCGCCGACGTCTTTTACTCGATTCACAGCAACGCTACGGGCACCAGTGCCGTGAACAACTTCCCGATGGTGTTCTACCGCGGCTATACCGGGAGCCCACAGGTCGTCAACGCCGATGTGCTGGCCGCCGACCTTGAGCCCTACTTGTATGCCAACCAGGCTACCGTGTGGACCCATAACTACCAGATATGGGGCGACTGGTCGTTCCGTCCCGAGTGGGGTACGCAGGGCTATGGCGTGCTGCGCGGCAACCGGGCCGTGGCCAACCTGAGCGAAGGCTCCTTCCATGACTACATCCCCGAGGCTTATCGCCTACTGGGCCTGCAATACTGCTGGATGGAAGGCTGGAACATTTCGCTGGGTGCCGACAAATACTTCGGCCGCCTGAACCAGTTTGGCCAGGGAGCCGTGACGGGCAACGTGCGCGACGACCGCATCAAGCGCCTGCAGGAGAATCCGCAGCCGTTCATCGTGTATGGCGACGACCAGCTGATGCCCATCCATGGTGCCACTGTGCGCCTGCTTGACCAGGAAGGCAATGAGGTGCAGCGCACCATGACCGATACCTTGAGGAACGGCATCTACACCTTCAAGTATGTCAATCCGGGCACCTATACCGTCGAGGTGAGCGAGCCGTCGCACTTCACCCAGACGGCGACTGTCACCGTCGAGGCCAACGGCTCGACCTACCAGAACTTCTACCTCAAGCGCGTGCGCGACACGCCACCCGTGGTGGTGGACTACAGCCCCGTGTGGCATGAGGGCGATGCTGCCGTGAAATGCAGCCATCCCATCACGCTGACGTTTAACTGGGACATGGACAGCGTGACGACATGCAGCGCCTTCAGGCTCGAACCGCCCGTTGGCGGCACCTTCAAGTGGGAAGACTCTTACTATCGACTGGTGTTCACGCCTACCGACGCGTTTGACGTGAACACGCTGTACACCCTCACGCTCGACCGCAGTGCCGAGCATGGCGGTGGCACGGCAATGGACGAGGACTTCGTGATGCAGTTCTACACCCAGCCACGCAACCACCTCGAGGAGCTCGCCGTCTTCCCCTATGAGGGCGCACCGGTGCACTTCAAGACCCCCACCGTGGAGCTGCGCGTCGACTCGCTGCTGGATACTTATAACCTGTTCCAGCGGCTGCGTGTGCTCGACACCGATGGCAACGAGCTGGCCTGGAACAAGCGCAGCATTAAGTACAACAAGAAGGGTGACGCCTACGGCTATGTGCGCATCCCGCTCGTCAAGAACCTCGAGCCAGGTAAGGACTATCGGCTTGTGCTCGACATGGACATTGCCGACACGGCCGCCATCCATCTGCCCGCCCAGCGCGTGATCAACTTCACTGGCGTTGATGCTGGCGCCGACAAGCCCGGCATGACGGTTGTTGAGCCCTTTGAGAGCGCCGACGGCTACAAGGCCTGGATTTACGTCTACAGCATTGATACCCACTACCTTCCCGTGGCCACCTCGACCGAGCGGCTGTTTGGCGACACATCGTTGCAGCTCACCTATGACTTTAACGACAAGAGTTCGGTGCTCATCAGCTATGAAAACCGACACGACGTTTCGTTCAGTAAGGGTGACACATTGGGTCTCCACGTGTGGGGCGACATGGGTTTCCACAGGCTCGAAGTGATGTTGGACAAAGACAACGTGTCGGGTGCAAGACTGCCCATAGACACCATCGATTTCCATGGTTGGCGATACCTGGAGATCCCGCTTGACGATCTGGAGGAGGGTAATTACAAGTTTGCTGGTTTCATGTTGCATCGCAACAACCAGCTGATGGGCAACACGGGCATTATCCGTTTTGACAACCTGCTCAAGAAGGCCTCTAGCGGCATCGACGAGTTGCAAGTGGCGGGCATGCAGGTGCGCGTGGCCGGCGACTACATAGTCGTCAGCGCCGACACCTGGGTGCAGGGTGTGGAACTGATCGACATCCAGGGCCGCACCATCAAGGCTACGAGTGGCAACTGCCTCAATGTCGCCGATGTTGAGCGCGGAATCTACGTCGTGCGCGTCCACATCAACGGCAGCACTTCAAGTCAAAAGATCAGGCTTTAGATAGCCCTTGAAGAGAAATAATTCAATCATTCAAGCGATAGGGTTCTGGTTGGAGCCCTATTGTTTTTTTGTTAAAAACTGACATTTTGTCAGTTTTTAAGTTTAAAATAGTTTAAAAACATGACACGGTGGCCGCGATTTTTAACGGTGCTTAAACTTTGGGCCACTGGCACCGGTTTTGCTATATCTGAGGGTGCCAGCGGGCCGCAAGGCTCGGGGCAAGAACGAGAAAAAACAAACATTTAAAGACTCATAAATAAAAATAGAATTAGGAGGTATTGATTATGTTATTTCCGGTAATTCGCAACAACAATCGCAATTGGTTAGACACAGCATTTAATGACTTCTTTGACACCGACTGGATGCCCCGCACGGCAACGACCGCACCGGCTGTCAACGTTAAGGAGAGCGACAAGGCCTTCACGATGGAGGTCGCAGCTCCCGGCCTGAAGAAAGAGTATTGCAAGGTCAACATCAATGAGGACGGCAATCTGGTCGTCAAGATTGAGCACAAGGCCGAGCATGAGGACAAGCAGGCCAAGGACGAGGGCGAGAAGTGCCACTACGTGCGCCGCGAGTTTACCTACACCAACTATGAGCAGACCTACATCCTGCCCGACGAGGTGGACAAGGAACACATCAGCGCTAAGGTCGAGGACGGCATCCTGAGCATCGAGTTGCCCAAGCTTGCCACGGAGCCCGAGAAGAAGATGGACCGCGTGATTGAGATTGGATAACGAGAAAGAGATTTCTTTTCATAAAATTTGGATTACGATTTTAGGTGAAGGGCGCCCGCGTGAAAGCGGGCGCTTTTTTTGATTGGAGGCTTGCAAGTGGTGATGCAGACCGGTCTAGGGACGCTTGGATTTGGAACGGTTAACGGATGTAGAAATGTGTTAATTTTTCTGATTTATTCAGAAATATATTCGATGATTTCTCGAAATTGAAGTAAATAATGCATACCTTTGTAGCCGCGAAATACAAATGCGTGCAATAATTAACTATATATTAACATAAAAGTACATTCGTTAACCGTGATGGCAACGATAAAAGGACAACATATAACCCTGATAGTTGAGAGCAGTACGACACGCACCGAGTGGTCGCTGGTTGAGCGAGGCCAGGTGCTGGAGCATGCCTATACCTCGGGATTGAACCCATTCTTCATGACTCGCCGCGAGATTAGCCACAGCATCAGGCTGGAGCTGCCGCCCGAATTCTTCAAGCGCAGGTGGGGGCATGTCTACTTCTACGGGGCCGGCTGTTCGGGCCCTGAGAAGAACAAGATCATCGAGGGGTCGCTGGTGGCACAGTTCAAGACACCCGTGACGGTGAACAGCGACCTGCTGGGAGCAGCGCGCGGCCTGCTGGTGCGCGAGCCCGGCCTGGCCTGTATCTTGGGCACTGGCAGCAACTCGTGTTTCTATGATGGCGAATCCATCGTCAAGAATGTGCCTGCTCTGGGATTCATTTTGGGTGACGAGGGCAGCGGCGCGGCACTGGGTCGCGTGTTTCTGGGCGATGCCCTCAAGGGGCTGGCTCCAGTCGAGTTGACCGAAGCCTTCTTTGACAAATACAAAGTGACTCGTGCCGAGGTGCTGGACGCTGTGCTCAACAACCCCGCTGCCACGCGCAACCTGCGCACCTATTCCTTCTTTCTGAAAGATCATTTGGACAACAGCTATGTCCACGATTTGATAGCCAGAGAATTCAAGCGATTCTTTGAGCGCAACGTGTCGCAATATGACTACATGAGTTACCCTGTGAACTTTGTAGGGCCCGTAGCGACGACCTATAGTGAAATCCTGCTGGAGGTAGCCAGCGAGTTCGGTGCAACGGTTCGCAAGATCCTGCTGAGCAGCATGCCCGGCCTGGTGGCCTATCACAGCGAAGACTAACCTATCAAAACCCACCCAAGAGATGAGACGAATGCTTGCCATACTGAGTGCGCTGTTCCTGACAAGTGCCGTCATGACAGCCCAGGACGTGGAGGCTATTGCCGAGCGTCTAGACCTCCAGCGCTATGAATTCCCGCAGGAGAAGATACATGTGATGACCGACCGCGGCACTTACCTTGCCGGTGACACCGTGAGGCTGCGTGCCTGGGTGGTGGATGCCGCTACCCATTGCCCGGTTGGTGCAAGCAAGTTTGTGTACGTTGAATTGTTGTCGCCTACCGACTCGCTGTGTGGGCGTGTGAAGATTCCTCAGGGTGATGACGGCGTGTTTGAGGGCTACCTGACGATTCCCGATGACTTGGCCGAGGGGCGTTACCAGCTGACGGCCTACACCCTGTTCATGCAGAGTGCGGGTGTCGATTACTTCTACCGTCAGCCGATAGAAATAGCAGCCCTGATGTCATTGCAACGTCGCATCACTGCGCAGTGTGTGCGTTTTGACAGCGAAGTGGAGGTGAGGCTGAGCTACACCGACTTGTCGGGGGAGCCCTGCCCGTTTGAAAACCTCTATTACATGTGCCGGTATGGTTATATGAAGACTCAGGGCGGGGGCAACGGTGAGGCGCGTTTCACACTCAAGGGCAAGGAGGCCCAAGCTCCAGTTGTGCTCGTTGAGATTGACGGTTATACCAAGTATATCCCGCTGCCGCCGAGCCGTGAAGTGCATGCCGATTTCTATCCCGAGGGCGGCTATCTGGTGCCTGGAGTGGAGAATGCTGTAGCATTCAAGTTGCATGATCCTGGTGGCCTGGCCGTCAAGGCGACGGGCGAACTGACTGACGATCGGGGCGAGGTCATTGCCCCGCTGCGCGTGGAGCATGACGGCATGGGCGTGGTGAGGTTCACGCCACGTGCCGATGGGCATTACTGCGCCCGGTGGCGTGACAATTTTGATGAATTCATGACCTTTGACCTGCCCCAGGTGCGCCCCGATGCTACGGTGGCACAGGTGCGTCATCATGCTGGCGGCCTGGTGACGATTCGGCCTGCCGGAGCCCATGCCGCGGGCAGTGTGCTGATGGTGCAGCAACGTGGGCGTCTGGTAGCAGCATCGCAAGATACCATTACCTTGAACGACAACGAGCTTGACCCGGGCGTGGTTCAGGCTCTGCTGCTGGACGCCAGCGGACGTTGCCTGAGTGAACGCCTGTTTTTTGCCGGGCGAGAATCGGTGACGGCTGCCACGGTGGAGACATCACGCAGCGACTGTGGCGACCGCGAGGCAGTCGGGGTGAACGTTGACCTGGGTGAGCTCTCCAAGCTAGCCAGCGGCCAAGACTGTGCAGTGGTCGTCGTTGACGACAAGGCTGCCAAAGTCAGTGAGACCGATATCTGGTCAAACCTCCTGCTCCAGAGCGACTTGCGCGGCAGCATCCACGAGCCGGGCTATTACTTTGAACAGGGTGACAGCGTTGACGCCCTAGAGCGAGGCCGCCATCTCGACCTGCTCATGCTCACGCAGGGCTGGCGCCGCTATGACATCCCCCGAGTGCTCAGGGGCCTTGTCGCCTCGCCCCAGTACCCCATCGAGGTGTCGCAAGTGGTTGCGGGCCGCGTGCTGAGCGAATGGCGCAAGAAGCCCGTTGCCAATGCCGAGGTGAGCCTGATCATCCCTAAACTGGAGTTTGCCAACGTGGCCACGAGTGACTCGCTGGGCCGCTTCTCGATTCCTGTACCGCTGGTGGCCGATGATGTGGACTGCGTCGTGATAGCGATGAATGATAAGGGAAAGAAGCAGACCAACCTTGAGCTGGCTCGTGAGCAATACCCCGAGACATACTACATGCTAGATTCTGAAACAACCGACGGGCAGACCGCCGATGTCCAAGACGAGCAGTCGTGGCGCCTGGTCAAGGAGAACGACTGGCGGCACATCATGCTCAACGAGCTGGTGGTGGCAGCCGTCAGGCGCCTGCACAAGCCCCGGGTAGAAACCAACCAGTACCTGACTGCCGATGACATTGCACGGTTGGGCATCACATCGGTCGATGGCGCATTGCAGGCGATAGGCGTGTCGGATTACAGTAAGGTCACAATCACCATCGACGGAGAAGAGCTCAAGGACATCTATTTCACCGACAGCGAATCCTTTAGGGAGGCGTTGACACTCATTTCCGCAGACAAGAAAAACGACAGGCTCAAACGCATCAATTTTTCCCTGTTCAACACATGGACCGACTATGACTTGAGTGATGTCACGATAGCCGATGGCTTTGTGAGCATGACTAACGTGGACTATATCGATATCATCCGAAGTCGTGGCGGCAGGGTCAAGGTCAACTTCAGCAGGAAACCTGGCTCCAGCGCTGAATGGAAAGAGCCCAGCAGATATGTCAAGATAGCCCACCCGATGGGAGCGCAGGAACCTGTGGAATTCTACTCGCCGCGGTACGACCAGGGCGATTGCGGCATTGCGCCCGGTGACGACCTGCGCCGAGTGCTATACTGGAACCCCAGTGTAAAAGCCGGCGAGGATGGCCGAGTCCACTTTGACTTCTACAGCAACGACGTCCCTAATACCTCCTACACCATTCTGGTTGAAGGCGTTACCGAGGACGGCCACCTGATACGCGGTACGCAGCGTATGGTCAAGCGCTAGAGAGAGCGGCCGGCTGCAATGTGGCTCCTGGGGAATGAAGGACGGCGCGGTGTGCTTTTTCTTAAAAAGTGTAGTTAATTTATAAAAAATGTTGTAGACTGGGCTTTTTGGGCTGTTTTGTTTTGGCTTTTCGTTTGGTTTGACTACTTTTGTTGCATTAGTAAACGCCAAAAACTTAAACCAGACGATATGAAAAAATCAGTTGAAATGTTGCTGAGCGTAGCCGCTTGTGTATCCCTGGGTCTGCCCCTGCAGGCTCAGGCGTTCAGCCAGGAGCAGCAGGAAGCCGTTCAGCGCATCGTTGAGAGCAAGTTGCCCGAGCACATGGGCGTGGGCACGCTGAAGGTGCGCTCACTGGTCGTAGAGAACGACACCGTGAAGGTGGACGTGAGCGAGAACTTTGGTGACGTGCCTTTTACCCAAGAGAGTGTCGAGCAGATGCGTGACGAGATACGTGAAGCCCTCGGCGACGAGTATCGTGACAATGCCGTGCTGGTCACCATCGTGGGCAATGACATCAACAAGTACTTTGCCGACTATGAGCCTGCCTACAAGCGTTCGCACAAGCCCTTCATCAGCGAGCTCGATGCCAACCGCCACTACAAGCATGGCCTGGACGGCAACATCATCGCGATGTGGCCAAGCCACGGCTGGTATTTCGAGCCCAAGCTGAATCGCTGGGAGTGGCAGCGCGCGCGGCTGATGCAGACCGTGGAGGACATGTATACCCACAGCTATGTGCTGCCGTTCCTGATTCCGATGCTGGAGAATGCGGGTGCCTATGTGTGGAACGCACGTGAGCGCGACACCCACAACTATGGTGCCGTGGTGGACAACGATGCGAGCGGGCTGGTGCAGGACGGATACCGCGAGCACAACGGCAAGCAGAAGTGGCAGGCGGGCGAGGGAGCCGGCTTTGCCTTCCTGCGCGACCAGTATAAGGACTTTGAGAACCCCTTTGCCGAGGGTACTTACCGCATGGTCAAGGCCGAGAAGGACAAGAAGAAGCTGTCGACCGCCACGTGGGACGTTGAGATGCCCTACGGCGGCGACTATGCCATCTATATTTCCTATAAGACGCTGCCCAACAGTGCGCGCGACGTGACCTATACGGTCAACAGCCTGGCAGGGAAACGCCAGTTCCGCGTCGACCAGACGATGGCCGGAGGCGTGTGGGTCTACCTGGGAACCTTCCCGCTGGCGCGTGGCGTGAACAAAGACGTGGTCGAGGTGTCCAACCTGAGCGAGGACAAGGACGCCGTGATCACGGCCGACGCCATTCATGTGGGCGGCGGATATGGTAACATTGCGCGCCGCGTGGCGTTGCCTACCGATGAAAACCTGGCCATTGTGGCCGAGCAGAAGGCCCAAGGCGAGAACAACGAGTCCTGCCTGGGCAAGCCCGGCGTTGAATACAGCTACATAGGCAGCGGCAACCACCCGTGGTATCACTTGGGGTCGCGCTATTACCTGCAATGGGCGGGTTTCCCCGACAGCGTGTACTCGACTTCGCGGGGCATCAACGACTATGTGGACGATTACCGGAGTCGAGGCGAGTGGGTGAACTATCTGGCCGGCGGCAGCGACGTGCTGCCTGAACGCGGTGGCCTGAACGTACCGGTAGATCTATCCTTCTGCCTGCACACCGATGCCGGCACGACCCCCGACGACGAGATCGTGGGCACGTTGCTGATCTACTGCACCAGAGCCAACGGCAAGCAGTTCGGCAAATATGCCAACGGCACGCCGCGCGAACTCTCGCGGCGCCTGGCCAACCTGCTCTCGAGCGAGATTGTCAAGGACGTGCGCGCCAAGTGGGAGCCCAACTGGACACGTCGCGGCATGTGGGACAAGAGCTACTATGAGGCTCGTGTGCCCGAAGTACCCGCCGTGCTGATGGAATTGCTGTCGCACCAGAACTTTGCCGACATGAAATATGGTCTGGACCCGATGTTCCGCTTCGACGTGAGCCGCGCCATCTACAAGGGCATGCTCAAGTTCATCGCACAGCGCGACCACCGCAGCTATGTCATCCAGCCGCTGCCCGTCAACAGTTTTGCCATCAACATGCTCAACAAGGGCAACTACCTGCTCACCTGGGAACCCACCCGTGACGAGCAGAGCGAGGGCGCTGATGCCACGTCCTACATCGTGTGTGAGCGCGTGGGACTAGACGGCGGTTTCAAGGAAATCGCTACAGTCAAGAATCCGCACTATGCTGTACGCATCAGCGACAACAAGCTGCACAGCTATCGCATCATCGCCATGAACGACGGCGGCCGCAGTTTCCCCAGCGAGACGTTGAGCCTGGGCGAGGCCGCATCGAGTAAGGGCGACGTGCTGGTGGTGAACGGCTTCACGCGCGTGAGCGGTCCCGACTGGTTTGAGGACAGCGTGCGCGCCGGCTTTGACGACAACAAGGACCACGGTGTGCCCTATGTGCAGCAGATCAACTACCTGGGGTCGCAGTATGAATTCCGGCGCCATCTGCCCTGGAAGGACGACGACGCACCTGGCTTCGGTGCCAGCCGCAGCGATTATGAAACCATGAATGTGGCAGGCAATACCTTTGACTATCCTGCTGTCCACGGCGAGGCTCTGATGCTGGCCGGCTACTCCTTTGTGTCATGCAGCCAGCAGGCCCTGGAGAATGGCTATAACAGCAGTGACTATCGCCTGATGGACCTGATTCTGGGCAAGCAGAAGGAAATCACGACCGGCAGCGGCCTGAAGCCCACGCGCTTCAAGATCTACACCGCAGGCCTGATGAACGCCCTGCGAACCTTTACCGGCCGTGGCGGGAGCGTGCTGATGTCGGGCTCGTTTGTCGGCAGTGACCTGTGGGACAACGCCGCCGGCAACAACGACCAGCAGGGCCAGGCCTTTGCCAAGGAAGTGCTCGGCTTTGAGGCCTTGAACGGCCGTGCTTCGCTCGACGGCACCGTCATGACTGTTGACAGCCCCGATAGCCGCTTGGCCAACGACGGCCAGTGCTGGGAATTTGTCAACAGGTTGAACGATGGCCAGTATGCCGTTGAGTCGCCCGATGCCATCCGCGCCAGCGACAGCCGCGGGTTCACGTGGCTGCGCTACGGCGAGAACGGCCTGCCAGCTGCCATTGCCAGCGACCGTGGCGGCTATCGCACCGTGGTGATGGGTTTCCCGATCGAGGCCATGACCTATTCCTGCGAGCGCACCAACCTGATGCAGCGTGTCCTGGAGTACCTCAAGTGACCCGTTAAGGACTTTAAGGTCTTTAAGGACCTTAACGACCTTTAAAGGAGAGATTGGACGATATCAACAACAATAATTATAACAACTACTACTATTATGGGAAGAATTAATTGCTTTATTCCGTTTGTGAGTCCCGAACAGGCTGCACAGACCATCGAGCACCTCAAAGGTCAGGAACTGGTGAACAAGATTTACTTGCTTGCCACGGTAGATAACCCCCAACCCGTTGAGGGTTGCGAGCTGGTGCCCGTCAACGTGCTCTTCTCGAGCAGCACGATGCGTGAGATTGCCAGTCGCGCCGATGCCGACTATGTACTGCTCTACACCAAGTATGACACGTTGAAGATGGCTCCGTTTGCTGTCGAGCGCTTTGTCAAGCTGGGCGATGATACCCAGTCGGGTATGCTGTATGCCGACCACTATAATGTGACCGACCGAGGGGCAGACAAGGCCCCGGTGATTGACTACCAGATGGGTAGCTTGAGAGATGACTTTGACTTCGGGTCGGTGATGTTCTTCTGTGGCGCGTGCTTCAAAAGGGCCGTGGAGGCCATGAAGGCCAACTATGAGTTTGCCGGCCTGTATGACCTGAGGCTGAAGCTGTCGCAGTTTGCCGCGATTACCCACATCAACGAGTACTTGTACAGCGACGTTGAACTGGACACGCGCAAGAGCGGCGAGAAAATCTTTGACTACGTTGACCCGCGCAACCGCGGTCGCCAGATTGAGATGGAGAAGGCCTGTACCGAGCACCTGAAGGAGATAGGCGGCTACTTGGCTCCCACGCGTGAGGAAAACGGCGAGAAGGTGCCCAACTTCCGTCACATCGAGTTCAACCAGGGCGAGTTTGAGGTCGAGGCTACGGTGATGATTCCCGTCAGGAACCGCATCCGCACCATCCGCGACGCCATCGACTCGGTGCTCAAGCAAGAGTGCAACTTCAAGTTCAACCTGATGGTTGTGGACAACTTCTCGACCGACGGCACACGCGAGGCTATCGCCGAGTATGACGACCCGCGGCTGATTCACATCATTGCCGACTACTATGACATGGGCATCGGCGGATACTGGAACCTGGCAGCTCACCGCCAGAATGTGGGAAAGTTCATCGTTCAGCTCGACAGTGACGACATGTACAAGGACGAGCACACGCTGCAGACGATGGTGGATGCCTTCTATGAGCAGAATGTGGCGATGGTCGTGGGCACCTATCAGATGACCGACATCAACCTCAATCCCATTCCTCCCGGCATCATTGACCACAGGGAATGGACGCCTGAGAACGGTCGCAACAACGCCCTGCGCATTAACGGCCTGGGCGCTCCGCGTGCCTTCTATACGCCCGTGCTGCGCGACGTGAAGATTCCTAACACGAGCTATGGTGAGGACTATGCGCTGGGCCTGAACATTTCGCGTCACTACCAGATAGGCCGCGTGTATGATCCCGTGTATCTGTGCCGTCGGTGGGACGATAACAGCGACGCTTCGCTCGATGTC
Organism: uncultured Prevotellaceae bacterium; assembly: GCA_946409635.1. Lineage (GTDB taxonomy): Bacteria > Bacteroidota > Bacteroidia > Bacteroidales > Muribaculaceae > Sodaliphilus. The sequence continues at coordinate 45,167 of CAMJXD010000006.1, read as the reverse complement.
GAGAAGATGAACCGCAATAACCTGTATAAGGATCGCATCCGCACCTGGGAGCTTCAGGCCCGCATCGCGATGAACAAGAAGTGAGCGATACGGACTGCAGCGATATCAACTGTGCAGCGTTAACTGGCAGATGAATAGCTAGCCTGATGGACTATACCAGGGTGATAAATAAGCTGATAGCCAAGCAACTGCGTGACTGGGACCTGGCCGGCGCCAACTATGCGGCGCTGGCAGGTGCCGTCACGCGGACGGTGTCGTTGGGCGAGTCAACCATAACCTTGCAGTTCAATCCCGAACGCCGACGCTCGTCGGCAGCCTTGGTCGGCACTCGGCCGCAGTCACGACAGGACTGCTTCCTGTGCAGTGAGCACCAGCCCCCGAGACAGAAAGCAGTGTTGTGGGGCAACCGGTACAAGATTCAGGTCAATCCTTATCCGATCTTTAGTAGGCACCTGACGATAGCCGACCTGCACCATGTGCCGCAACAGTTGGCTGGTAGGATAGGGGACATGCTTCAGCTGGCCCAGTCGTTGCCGGAGTTTGTGGTGTTCTACAACGGACCGCGATGTGGTGCATCGGCTCCCGGGCACATGCACTTTCAGGCTGGCTCCAGAAGTGAGATGCCATTGTGTGGAGAGATTGACCACGCCACAACCCATCTGCTGGCCGACGGAGACGAAGGCTTTATCGGCTATGTCGACACGCTGGGACGCGGTCTGTTCACTATCGAGACTAGCACGATGAGAGCGGCCGAGCGCTATGCCTTGAGACTGCTTGACTTGTTACCAGTCAAGGACGATGGTGCGGAACCGATGGTGAATGTCCTGTGCTGGTGGAACAAGACCGACCGGTCGTGGCACATGGCGTTCTTCCCGCGGTGCAAGCATCGTCCCGCCTGCTATGGCGAAGGCCCAGGCCGGCTGCTGCTGAGCCCCGCCTCGACAGAGATGGGCGGCCTGTGGGCAGTGCCTGTCAAGGAGGACTATGACCGTCTGACACCCGAACTGATGAGGTCGCTCTATGACGAGGTGTGCATGAGCCGCAACGACTTGAATCATGTGATTACAGGTTACAGTCAACGATGGGAATATGTAGAGCCTATCTAGGCATACTATAGGACAACAACAAAAAACAGATTACGATATGGACGAGAAACAGATACCTCAAGTGAGGGTGGGCATCATGAATGAGCCCACGGTGGACCTGGTGCTCAACGGCGAGTACCGCGTGAACGGCATCACGTGTAGCGGTGAGCATCGCGTGAGCTGTGTCGAGGGCCTGGTCGAGTGGAACGGTGAGCGCTACGGTGAGCTGCTGTTTGAGCCCCTAGATGCTGACACTGCGTCGTTCACCCTCAAGGGTGTGACCATCGGTGTGAGTTTCCACTGGAAGCGCCAGGAGGATCAGACCTTCAAGGGCGCGCTGCACATCATTGTCGAGGACGGCAAGTTGACACCCGTCAACGTGCTGAGTGTCGAGGACTACTTGCTCAGTGTCATCTCCAGCGAGATGAGCGCCCATGCATCGCTGGAGCTATTGAAGGCCCATGCCGTCATCTCGCGCAGCTGGTTGCTGGCACAGATCCATGGCGAGGAGTCACTCAAGCCCGTTGAGCGTCATCCCGATGCAACAGGTGAGATGATGGATACCGATGAGGAACTGGTCAAGTGGTGGGACCGTGACGACCACGCCAACTTTGACGTGTGTGCCGATGACCACTGCCAGCGCTATCAAGGCATCACCCGTGCCACGACCGACAAGGTGGAGCAGGCCATCCGCGCCACCTGGGGCCAGGTGCTGATGCACGGCGGCGCGCTGTGTGACGCACGCTTCAGTAAGTCGTGCGGCGGCGTGATGGAGGAGTTTGAGAACTGCTGGGAACCACATCATCACGACTACCTGGAGGCTCGTCGAGACGGCAAGGATGAGAACGATTTTCCCGACCTCACCCGCGAGGACAATGCTGCCGAGTGGATCCTGTCGAGCCCCAGTGCCTACTGCAACACCACCGACCCCGAGATCCTGTCCCAGGTGCTCAACGACTATGACCAGGAGACTAAGGACTTCTACCGCTGGAAGGTGGAGTATACCCAGGACGAGCTCGCCGCGCTGATTCAGGAGCGCACGGGCACCGACTATGGCCGCATCCGTGACCTGCAGCCCGTGGCAAGAGGCACCAGTGGAAGACTTTACCGCCTGCGCATCGTGGGTGAGAAACGCGAACGCATTATCGGCAAGGAACTGACCATCCGTTATGCCTTGTCACCCTCGTGCCTCTATAGTTCGGCCTTTGTCGTCGAGAAACACGACGTGGGCCAGGACGGCTATCCCGCCAAGTTTGTGCTGCGCGGGGCCGGATGGGGACATGGCGTGGGCCTGTGCCAAATTGGCGCCGCCGTCATGGGCGCCCAGGGCTGTGACTACAAGCAGATCCTGCTGCACTACTTCGCTGGTGCCACCATCGAGAAAAGGTATTAGTTGCTGGCTTATTGATTATCACGAAATAAACTTTAAACGATATAAGATATGAAAGAGACTCGAATCGAACCTCAACAGAAAACCCCTTGGTGGTGGGTGCCTACCCTCTACTTTGCCGAGGGCGTGCCTTACTTTGTGGTCAACAACATCTCGGTGATGATGTTCACCAAGATGGGCGTTCCTAACGGAGACATGTCATTCTTCACGACGCTGTTGTATTTCCCGTGGTTCCTCAAGGGCATCTGGAGCCCCATCGTCGATGTGGTGAAGACCAAGCGCTGGTGGATCGTTGCCATGCAGGTCATCATGACCGCGATGCTCATCCTGCTCACCGTGACCCTGCCGCATCCCGATGCTGCGACCATCGCTGGCGGGAACACGTCAATCAGCATTTTCTGGTTCACGCTGGTGCTGTTCATCATCGCGGCATTTGCGTCGGCAACGCATGACATCGCTGCTGACGGCTTCTATATGCTGGCGCATAGCCCGAGCAGCCAGGCCGCTTTCATTGGTATCCGCAGCGTGTTCTACCGTGTGGCTTCGGTCTTTGGTCAGGGTGGACTGGTGTTCATTGCCGGCCTCATTGAGAAGAATACAGGCAACATCCCCTTGTCGTGGCAGATCACGCTGGGCGTGTCGGCCGTCGTGTTCTTCCTGATCACGCTCTACCACACCTTTGCCTTGCCGCACTCGGCCGATGACAGGCCCCGCAACGAGTTGGCGGGCGATGCTGGCGGTGCTGCCAAGAGCAACCTGGCAGAACTGGGTAACTCGTTTGTTACCTTCGTCAAGAAGCCCGGTGTGCTGCTGGCCATCGCCTTCATGCTGCTGTACCGCTTGCCCGAGGGCTTCCTCATCAAACTGTGCCAGCCCTTCCTCGTGCACAGTACCGAGCAGGGCGGCCTGGGCCTGAGCACCGAGATGGTGGGAACCGTCTATGGCGTGTTCGGTGTGATAGCCTTGTTGTTAGGAGGTATCCTGGGTGGTATCTACTCGTCGCGTGTGGGTCTGAAAAAATCGCTCTGGGTGATGGCCGCGTGCATGACGCTGCCTTGCCTGACGTTTGTCTATCTGGCTATTGCCCAGCCCGCCAACATCGTGATTATCACTATCGCCCTGTGCATTGAGCAGTTTGGATACGGCTTCGGCTTCACGGCTTACATGTTGTATATGATGTACTTCAGTGAGGGAGAGTTCAAGACGTCGCACTATGCCATCTGCACCGCTTTCATGGCGCTGAGCATGATGCTGCCGGGTTTTGTCGCCGGTTACATCCAGGAGGCCATCGGCTATGTGAACTTCTTCTGGATGGTGATGGCCTGCTGCTTCGCCACGCTGATCGTGACCTACTTTGTGGACCGCACTATTGATCCCGACTACGGCAAGAAAACCGACTAAAAAACTACGGATTTTTCTGATTTAATATGGAAAAGTTTCTTTATGAAAAAGAATCCTATGCGATAAGGGGTTGCCTAATGAATGTTTTTAATGAATTGGGCTCAGGATTTCTTGAGAAAGTCTATCAAGAAGCTTTGGAGATTGAATTCAAAGAAAAAGGGATTCCTTATATTCGTGAGGCTCACCTCAAGATATCCTATAAAGGACATGAAATTAACAGGATTATATTGCTGATTTTATCTGTTATGATAAGATAATTGTGGAGTTGAAGGCTGTAGAGAGATTAAATGAGGTTCATCTGGCCCAAGTGTTCAATTATCTGAAGGCTACAGGATTTGATCTTGCAATCCTTGCCAATTTTGGTGAGAAAAAGCTCAAGATGGAGCGTTTGTTCAATTTCATGAAGAAAAAATCAGAAGAATCAGATTGATTCGTAGTTAAGAAAACATTTAATATCAGTTGTTTATGAAGAAGATATTGTTAGCAATCATTGTGAGTGTGGTGGCGATGACGGCCGGGGCGGTTGTCAAGCCGGGTGTCGAGGTGCTGCGCGACGGCGGTTTCAAGCAGTTGCAGGGCAAGCGTGTGGGGCTGGTGACTAACCCCAGCGGCATCGACAACAACCTCAAGAGCACCGTCGACATCCTCAACGAGGCTCCCGGCGTCAGGCTGGTGGCCCTGTTCGGCCCGGAGCATGGCGTGCGCGGCAATGCCCATGCCGGCGATGCCGTGGGCGACGCCGTCGACCCGATAACGGGCATCAAGATGTACTCGCTGTTCGGTAAGACGCATGAGCCCACCGCCGATATGCTGCGCGACATCGACGTGCTGGTCTATGACATCCAGGACGTGGGATGCCGCAGCTACACGTTCTATGCCACAATGGGCGTGTGCATGCAGGCTTGCGCCAAGTATGGCACTGAGTTTATGGTGCTGGACCGTCCCAACCCGCTTGGAGGCAACAAGGTGGAGGGCAACCTCGTGGAGCCGGGTTATTTCTCGTTTGTGAGCAAGTATGCCATCCCCTACATCTACGGCCTTACCCCCGGCGAACTGGCCAGATTCCTCAACGAGGAGGGCATCATCGCCCAAGAGTCCAAGACCGGGCATGGCTGCAAATTGACTGTTATCCCTATGCAGGGCTGGACGCGTGACATGAAGTTCCGCGACACGGGCATGCCGTGGGTGGCCCCCTCGCCGCAGATTCCCACGCCCGAGAGCGCATTTTTCTATCCCGTGTCGGGCATTCTGGGTGAACTGTATATCTTCAACACCGGCATCGGCTACACGTTGCCGTTCCAGACGTTTGCCGCCTCGTGGATCAACGCCGACTCGCTGGCGATGAACATGAATGCCCTGAACCTGCCAGGCCTGCACTTCAGGCCCATCAACTACAAGCCGTTTTTTGCCTTGAGCGTCGCCGTTGACAAGTCGTTGCAAGAGGTGCACGGTGTGCAGACCTACATCACCGACGTGGATGCTGCCCAGTTGTGCCTGACGCAGTTCTACTTCCTGCAGGTGATTCATGAGATGTACCCCCAGGTCGAACTGTTCGGCCAGAATCCCAAGCGTTATGCGATGTTTGACAAGGTGTGCGGCAGCAAGGAGATTCGCGAGCGCTTTGTCAAGCGCTATCGTGTTGAGGATTTTGCCGGTTACTGGAATAAGGACGTAGAAATCTTCAAGATACGTTCGGCTAAGTATTACCTGTACCACTAAAAGGGTGAAAAAAGAACCGTCCCTATTTTACCCAAAGAAACAGAGAGTTATGGTAAAAAGAGAAAATAAACGATTGCTGTCGCTGGATATCCTGCGAGGAATAACGATTGCGGGGATGCTGCTGGTAAACAATCCCGGTACGTGGAGCTACCTGTACCGCCCGCTGGAGCACGCCGATTGGATAGGGCTGACGCCTACCGACCTGGTGTTCCCGTTCTTCATCTTCTGCATGGGTGTGTCGATGGCCTTTTCATTGAAGAAGTTCAATTACAAGCTGTCGGGGCCGCTGCTGGCCAAAATCGTGCGCCGCACAGTGGTGCTGTTTCTCATCGGCTGGGTGGTGCAGTGGTTTGGCCATCTGGTGCGTGGCCTGTGCAACGGCGCCCCGTTTAGCGAGGCCGTGAACAACCTGGACACGCTGCGTTATCTGGGCGTATTCCAGCGGTTGGCGCTGGTGTACTTCTTCGGGTCGATGTGTGTGGTGTTGTTCAACAAGCGGTTGATACCGTGGCTGATCGGCATTATCCTGGTGGCCTATGCCTTGATCCTGGGGCTGGGCCATGGCTACGAGTTCTCGCTGGACAACATCATTGCCCGTATCGACAACAGCGTGCTGGGTAGCAATCACATGTATCATGAGAGCGCCTATGGCGAGAGTATCTCGCTGGATCCTGAGGGCATCTTGAGCACCCTGCCGTGTATCGCCCACGTGCTCATCGGCTACATGGTGGGCCGGATGATTCTGGCCGTGCACAACAACGGCGAGCGCGTGAGCACAATGCTGTTGTGGGGAACCGTGATGCTGCTGGCCGGCTGGCTGCTGCAGTATGGCATCCCGTGTGGCAAGAAGATGTGGTCGTCGACGTTTGTACTGATCACGTGCGGCATGGCAATGTGCATCCAGGCGATGCTCATCCACTACATCGACGTGAAGGGGCACAAGCCGGCATGGGGCAGGTTCTTTGAGTCGTTTGGCGTGAACCCGCTGGCCTTGTACCTGATAGGTACGGTACTGGCTATCTTGTTCGGTGCTATCCCCATCGGGCATGATGCCGATGGCGGCAACTTGACGATCCATAGTGAAGCTTATCGCATGTTGAACTCGTGGTTCAACGAGTACACGGCTTCGGCCCTGTATGCTGTGTGCTTTGTGCTGCTTAACTGGGTGATTGGCCACGTGTTGTACAAGAAGAAGATTTACATTAAGATATAGTGTTGACAATCAAGGAATAATAACTAATAAAAAAACTAAGATATTATGATGATTCTTATTGCAGACTGCGGCTCCACCAAGATCAACTGGACGCTGCTGAATGGAAAAGAAAAGGTAGCGCAGATATTCACAACCGGCATGAATGCGCTGTTGCTCACCGAGGAAGAGATGAAGGAACAGATCAAGCGTGAGCTGATGCCTCACTTGACCAATTACCGTGTAGACGAGATCTACTACTATGGTGCCGGCATCATCTCGGACGAGATCAAGCAGCAGGTGGTGAATGCCCTGCGTGCCAACCTGACGAGTACCGAAAAAGTGGAGGTCGCCAGTGACTTGCTTGCAGCCGCGCGTGCCGTGTGCGGCCGCCAGCCTGGTATCGCCTGTATCCTGGGCACGGGCAGTAATTCGTGCTACTACGACGGTGAGAAGGTTGTCGAGAATGTGTCGCCGCTGGGCTACATTCTGGGCGATGAGGGCAGCGGTGCCGTGCTGGGCAAGCTGCTGGTGGGCGACGTGCTCAAGAAGCAGCTGCCCCAACACCTGTGTGACAAGTTCATGAAGGAATATAATCTTGACTACACGACCATCATCACGTCGGTGTATCGCAAGCCGGCCGCCAACCGTTTCCTGGCTCAGTTTGCGCCGTTCCTGGAGCGGAACATCGACGAACCGTCGATCCACGACATCGTGCTGCGGTCGTTTACCGACTTCTTTAAGCGCAACGTGGCCAGCTATCCGCATTACAAGGAATTGCCCTGCAACTTTGTGGGTTCGATTGCACTGTATGAGAAGGCCGTGCTTCAAGAGGCCGCCGAGGCTCTGGGCATCACCATCGGAGTTGTCATGAAGGAACCGATGGAGGGCCTGGTGAAGTACCACTCGGCCGAGGCCTGATGGCGCCAGACATTGCCGACCGGATGTAAGGCAGCCGGCAAGAATTCATTTGTAGTAGAATAAAAATTTGATTGATTATGGCTTTTGTGAAAATCAGCGAACAAGAGTCGCTATATGATAACCTGGAAAAGAAGTCGGTGCATGAGATACTCACCGAGATTAATCAGGAGGACCACAAGGTGGCCGATGCTGTTCAACAGGCGATTCCGCAAATCGAGCGCCTGGTGATTGCCATCGTTGAGCGCATGAAGAAAGGCGGACGCATCTTCTATATGGGTGCAGGCACGAGTGGTCGCCTGGGCGTGCTTGACGCGAGCGAGATACCGCCCACCTTCGGCATGTCGCCGGGGTGGATCATCGGTCTGATAGCAGGAGGCGATACCGCCTTGCGCAACGCCGTCGAGAATGCCGAGGACGACACCCAACAGGGATGGAAGGACCTGGAGGCCTATCATATCACGCCACTGGACACGGTCATCGGTATCGCGGCATCGGGGACGACCCCTTACGTCATCGGCGCCCTGCGTGATGCGCGTGCCCACGGCTGCATGACTGCTGCCATCACCAGCAATCCCGGTGCCCCAGTCAGCGAGGTCGCCGAGATTGCCATCGAGATGGTCGTCGGCCCCGAGTATGTCACCGGTAGCTCCCGCATGAAGAGCGGCACTGGGCAGAAACTGATCTGTAACATGATTTCGACCAGCGTGATGATACAGATGGGCCGTGTGAAGGGTAACAAGATGGTGAACATGCAACTCACCAATCAGAAGCTTGTTGACCGTGGCACACGCTGGCTGGTAGATGAGCTGAAACTGCCCTATGATGATGCCAAGCGCCTGTTGCTGCTTCACGGCTCGGTGAAGAAGGCTATCGACGCTTACAGGGGAGCATAATTACTCTAGAACTATTAACTCTATCTAGAACGATTAGTGATGAGAAGGTTTTTATTGCTGGCTGTAATGGCTCTGGTGGGACTTGGAGCTGTGGCTCAGGCCAATCAGGACCCGTATTACGCACGGCGCGCTACGCTGTTTGACGAGCTGCCAATCGGCAAGAAGGACATTGTCATGCTGGGCAATAGCCTGACCGACGGCTGTGAGTTCAACGAGTTGCTGGGCAACAAGCACATCAAGAACCGCGGCATCGTGGGCGACATCGTGCAGGGGCTGATCGACCGCATCGACCCGATTATCAAGGGGCAGCCCAAGAAGTTGTTCATCATGAGCGGTGTCAACGACATCTCTCACGGGGTGACAGCCGACAGCATTGCCCGCGTGACCGAGCGCCTGATTGTCATGGTCAAGCAGGGTTCGCCCAGAACCAAGATCTACCTGCAGAGCCTGTTGCCGTTCAATAACGACGTGCGCGAGTGGAAACTGCTCGTGGGGCGTGACCATGTGGTGGTCGAGGCCAATGCCTTGCTCGAGCAGGTGGCACGGCGACAGGGCGTGACGTGGATCAACCTGTATCCGCTGTTTGCCGACGAGCAGGGACGCCTGCGAGCCGAGCTGACTAACGACGGCTTGCACCTGATGGGTAAGGGATACCTGATCTGGCGAGACGCCATCAAACCATACGTCAGGTAGTAGCTGATACAATTCTTGAGGCCCTAATCCCTTCACTTAAACCAGAGAGGGCCGATTAGCGTGCAGTAGCACTCGAGATTCTATAGCAATGGGGGCTGTGCCAGCGGCGCAGCCCCCATTGTGGGGAATGATGTCTTGTGATTATTGCCAGCGGCTGGCGAGCACGAAGTTGATGAGTGCTGTGGCATCAGAGATGTTGACGTTGCCAGCAGCGTCCTGGTCACAGTTGGCATTGGCCATGATGATGCCCGTGGCGTCGCCTGTGGTCAGGTAGTTGATGAGCATGATGACGTCACTGACGTTGATGTTGCCGTCACCGTTGATGTCGCCAGGCTGTGCTGCGGGTTGCTGGTCTTCCTCGCCATCGACCCACATGTAGGCAAACAGGTAACGGTCCTGGATGATGCCCAGGCGGTTGGCCTCGCCAGTGGTGATGTCTACCTCGTAGAGGGCTGTGTCATACTTGCCGTTGGTCAGCCAAGTCTGGTCGGGCAGGGGATTCCAGTTGCCACTGTCGTCAAAGCCCATGCCACTGTTGAAGTATCCCATCCAGTACATCTTGTTGGGGTCGTTCTTGCTGAAGCATGCCGCCTGTCGTCTTACCTGTGAGCTGTAGCCGGTGTTGACGCGGTTGTCATCGATCATGAGTCCGCTCGTGAGGTCAAACTCAAAGACGTGAGAACCGCTCAGCTCGCCGTACATGTCATAAATCTTGCCGTCCTCGGCGGGAACAGCAGCGTTGCCGCCGCCACTGGTCATAGCAAAGGCGCGGCCCTCGCTGTTGATGGCAAAAGTGACGAAGTTGTTGTAGTAGAGGCCCGGCGTGATCTGGTGGATGACCATGTTGTCGAGGTCGATGGTGCAGATGGCATAGCCGGAATCGGTGGAATCGGCATTCTCGTCGGCAAAGAAGTCGGGGTCGTTGAGGATCGAATCAGGTAAATACTTGTTGGTGATGTGGAAGAGGCCGTAGACCTTGCCGTCCTTAGGGTTGACGGCCATGCCTGCCGACTCAAGGCAGTCCCAAGCCGGGTGAATCTGGGTCTCGCCGAGGAGGTCACCGGTCACCGCATCCCACTTGCGCACGGCAAAGCGGTTGGTGTCGTTGGTGACCCAGGTGCCGTCGGGGTTCTGCATGTCGGTGCGCGACATGACGGTGGTGAGAACGCCATCCTTGATGACGGCTCCCGAGTTGGCATACATCATGTTGAAGTTGGAAGCCCAGAGCGCCTTGTCGTTGTCGGTAAAGCGGCCGCCAGAGTAGAAGTCATCCTTGTTGACCTCGGGATCCTTGACGGGCATCGAGACGTTGGTTCCGTCCCATTCCATCTTATAGAGTCCCTGCTGGACGATGAAGATAACCTTACCCAGGGTAGAGTTCCAGCCGACATACTCGCTGTAGAAGCCATTAGGATAATTATCGTCGCGACTTGTCTGGTAAACACCGCGGAAAGAGAGATTCTGAGCTACTGCCGAAAAAGCACACAATGCTACAAGGCAAGCAGCTGCCAGTCTAATTTTTTTAGTCATTTGTTGATGGTTGTTAATGTTGATGAATGATTAATTAGCCCTAAAATTTGGTTTTCATTTTGTTTTGAAAGCGGGGGCAAAAGTAGAATAAATATTTGATTATGCAAAATTTCTTGTCCTTTTTCTTTAAAAAATGGCGATTTTGTTGTCAAAATGATATTGTATTTTTCTTTTTGGTAATCAAACTTGCTGATTGACAGCAGGTTGCCTGAAAACAAGGTCAAAAAAACATAAAAGACAAGGTCAAAAAAGCACAAGTTGTCCAAATGAAAACTGCAATAATCCTAAATAGAAAGCCTGATTGAGTGATAACTTTGCAGTGCCAAGACACACAACGAGCCCCTCATAAGAATTGAAACTTGAGAACTGTAGATTATTACACAATGATGAGCAATGATGCTAACATGATGGCAGCCCGTGGCGATTGACCCCGCCCCGGGCTTTGAATTGCCGCCATGAGGTGACGTGGGAAAGGCCCGGACTGAGATTGTGAAAAAATGTTGTCGGGTTGTGATTTTTGTGGCACGGGGAGCGCGGGTTTGGCTCTTTTGTAGTAATTTAGCAGGTTAAAAGAGGCCTAGAGTGCCTATTGAGATGAAGATGAAGAGACATATCCTGCTATCAATCATTGCATTGGCTATGACGAGTGTTGTGGCCAGCGCTCAGGTGCAGCTTGCCGAACAGCAGCCTGGCACCCTGTTTGCCTATCCTCTGGCTCCTGACACGTGCTCGACACTGGAGAGCCGTTGTAACTATATCATCACCCACTTCTGGGATAACTACGACATCAGCAAGCCGATTGTGGACGATGCAGCGTTTGAGACGACCTTCCGCGACTATGTGGACTTTTTCCGATATGCTCACCGGAATATCGTGATGTCGTCGGTGCGGTCGCTGGTCAATAAGGCCCAGTCGAGCACCACCAATCTTGAGAAGGTGGGCGCGATGGCCGAGCGTACGCTGTATGGCCCCGATGCCGAGTACTGGAGCGACGAGGTGTATGTGGCCTTTGCCAAGCCCCTGGCCGCTTCAAAGCAGTTGTCGCGTCAGTTGCGAGACCACTATGCGCAGCAGCTTGCCCGCATCAACTCGGTACAGCTGGGCGCTGTGCTGGACTTTGAGTACATTGGCACCGACGGGCAGAAGCACCGTCTTGCCGAACTGCCCGAGGCCGAGAGCTATATTCTGCTGTTTGTCGACGACAGCACCGACAGCATGATAGGGCGGCTGCGGCTGAGCACCGACGTGGCGCTGAATTCCCTGCTCGAGGCAGGACAGTCCAAGCTGGTGTGCATCTGCCTGAATGACTATAGCCCCGAGTGGTCGACCGCTGCAGCGGGCTATGCCGAGCACTGGATTGTGGGCTGCGGCAAGGACCTGGCCAGGATGCTTGACGTGAGGCGCCTGCCGTGCTGCTACATCCTGAACGGCGAGCGCGTCGTGCTGAACAAGAGCCTGTCGGTCGAGGGCCTGATGTCGGCAGTGAATCCGAATTATTAATCAAAACTAACTCAAATACTCACCTAAGAGCCATGAGCGGATTTTTCAAAAACCTATTCCTGTATAGCGCGGGGCACACCTACAGCAACATGTCGCGGCTGTTCCTGCGCTTGTTCACGGGCATCATGTTCATCCAGCTGAGTGTTCGCCAGCTGTTGAACTTCGACGCGATTGTGCCATCGTTTGACGGCTTTATGGGCATGTCGCCCGAGACGTCGATGATTGTGCTGGTGATTGTCGAGCTGTTGTGTGCGGTGTGCATCATGCTGGGCTTCTTGACGCGCCTGGCCGTGCTGTTTCCCATGGGGCTGATGCTGGTGGCTGAGAATCTGATCATGTCGCCGCCCGATACTGCCACCGACCAGTTCTTTAATTTTGCCCCGGGTTATCCGCTGATGTTTATCGGCATCTTTGTGTTCATGCTGTTGGCAGGTCCGGGCAAGATTTCGCTGGACTACATCATTGCGGCCCACTTTACTGAGACGCCTCACGACGAGGATGTCCTGGACAATGCATGAATGCCCACCAAGTGTAACCCATGAGAGCAAACGAGAGAGATAGATGAGCATTGCAGTACTCATATCGGGTGGCGTCGACAGCGCCGTGGTGGTCCACCGGCTCAAGGAGCAGGGCGAGGACCTGCATCTGTTTTACATACGCATCGGCATGGACAATGACGAGGGCGACTGCAGTGCCGAGGAGGACATCGAGATGTGTACGCTGATAGCGCATCGCTATGGCTTGCCGCTGGATGTGGTGTCGCTGCATGAGGAGTATTGGGACCACGTGATGGAGTATGCGCTGCGCACCGTGAAGGCTGGTTTGACGCCCAATCCCGACATGATGTGCAACAGGATGATCAAGTTTGGCTTCTTTGAGCAGCGCTGGGGAAATGAATTTGACATGACCGCTACAGGCCACTATGCCACGACCCAGGTGGTGGACGGCGTGAAGTATCTGGCTACCGCTGTCGATCCCGTGAAGGACCAGACCGATTTCCTGGCCCAGATTACCTACGAGCAGCTGCAGCATGTCATCTTCCCCATCGGCAACCTTCCCAAGGAGGAAGTGCGCCGCATCGCCGAGGCTGCCAAGTTGCCTAACGCCTATCGCCGTGACAGCCAGGGCATCTGCTTCCTGGGCCAGATTGACTATAATGATTTCATACGCCGTCATCTGGGCGAGCGTCCCGGTCCCATCATTGAGCTCGAGACAGGGCGCAAGCTGGGCGAGCACCGCGGATACTGGTTCCACACCATCGGTCAGCGCAAGGGCCTGGGCCTGAGCGGTGGACCGTGGTATGTGGTGCGCAAGAATGTGGAAGATAACGTGATCTATGTGAGCAACGGTTACGGCACGGCTAAGCAATATGGACGCACGCTGCGTCTCGACGAGATGCACTTCATCTCGGGCAACCCGTGGGAGGGTGTTGAAGGCCCTGTAGACGTGATGTTCAAGAACCGCCACACGCCCCACATCATGCGCGGCAAGTTTATCCATCAGGGAGGCCGGCAGTGGGTAATCGAGAGTGAGGAGGACGTTCAGGGTATCGCTCCGGGACAGTTTGCCGTCATCTATGACGCCAGGGGGCACCTGTGCTATGGCAGCGGAGTAATCACGTTGTGAATTAGGAATAAGATCGATTTTGATATAGAAATCCAATGGAGGAAGATAATTTGATAGAGTTGAAGGTGTTGGGTATCACCCGCAGCGAGGTCCAGCCTGGAGCTTACGCGTTGCTGCTTGAGAATGCCGACCGGACCCCCGACGAGGCCCGCCGTATCCCCATCGTGGTGGGTGCTGCCGAGGCCCAGTCGATTGCCGTACACCTGGAGCAGGTGATGCCGTCGCGTCCGCTCACTCATGACTTGTTTGTGAGCATGTTTCATGCCTACAAGATTGAGTTGCAGCGCGTGACCATCTATAGCTTCAAGGAGGGCGTGTTTGCGTCGCTGATGCACGTGAGCAACGGCGATGTGGAACTCGACATCGATGCACGGACGAGCGACGCGATAGCCATCGCGTTGCGCACCGGGGCTCCCATCTACACGACGGCCGAGGTCATGAAACTCACGAGCTACCAGTGGCGCCGTGACGGGAACTACAAGTCTCAGAAGCCCGTGCGCCTGGAGGACCTGCCCCTGGAGAAGCTGGAGCGCCGCATGCAGCACTATGTCGACAAGGAGGAGTATGAGAAGGCCGCTCGCCTGCAAAAAATCATCGCCCAGAAAACTAATCCCGACCATGGTGATGAGTGAGTGGCGGTTTTTTACTACCTTTGTCAGTTGAAAATAAAGTCCATAACATAAAAATAAGTACTTATGAAAAATCTGAAGTTGAGACTCATTGTGATGAATTTCCTGGAGTTTGCCGTGTGGGGTGCCTATCTCACCTGCATGGGCAACTACCTGGGAACCGCCGGCATGGGAGCCGAGATTTCTTGGTTCTATGCCATCCAGGGCATCGTGTCGATTTTCATGCCCACCCTGATGGGTATTGTGGCCGACAAGTACATCCAGCCGCAGCGTCTGCTGGGTATCTGCCATTTCATCGCCGGTGCAGCGATGCTCGCGCTGGCCTACATGGGCATGAATGCCGCTTCGGCTGGCGTTAACCCCGACAAGGCCGCGTTCATTGCTGTCTACACGCTGAGTGTGGCATTCTACATGCCGACGCTGGCATTGTCCAACACGGTGGCCTTCACCATCCTCAAGGACAACGGCATGGACACCGAGAAGGACTTCCCGCCCATCCGCGTGTTCGGCACCATCGGCTTTATCGCCACAATGTGGTTCGTTAACTGCGCAGTGCTGGACAACGGCAGTTTCGGCTTCACCTTGGGCGAGAACGCTAACAAGTTCCAGTACACCTACATGCAGTTCATCGTGTCGGGCCTGTTGAGTTTCGTCCTGTTCTTGTACTGTATGACCTTGCCCGCCTGCAAACTGGTGAAGAAAGAGGAGCAGTCCTTGGCCGAGAAACTTGGCTTGACAGCGTTCAAGTTGTTCAAGACCAAGAAGATGGCCTTGTTTTTCATCTTCTCGGCAATGTTGGGTATGTCGCTGCAGGTGACCAACGGCTTTGCCACCCCCTATCTGACCCACTTCAAGAGTGATCCCGCGATGGCCGACACCTTCGGCGCCAACAATGCCACGATGCTTGTCTCGCTCTCGCAGATTGCCGAGGCGCTGTGCATCCTCTTGATTCCGTTCTTCCTGAAGCGTTACGGTATCAAGGTGGTGATGCTGATTGCCATGTTCGCCTGGGTATTGAGGTTCGGCTTCTTCGGTGCCGGTAACCCCGCGTTCCCCGGTGTCATCCTCATCGTCTTGTCCTGCCTGGTTTACGGCGTTGCCTTCGACTTCTTCAATGTCTCGGGCGGTATCTTTGTCGACAAGGAATGCGAGCCCGACGTCAAGGCTTCGGCCCAGGGTCTTTTCATGCTGATGACCAACGGTCTGGGTGCCACGATCGGTACGCTGGCCGCCGGTGCCATCGTTAACAGCCTGTGTACCTGGAATGCCGACGGCTATCTCGTGGGTAACACTCCCACCAGTTGGAGCACCGCGTGGTACATCTTCGCCGCCTTCGCGCTGGTTGTTGCCGTGTCGTTCATGTTCTTGTTCAAGTACAAGCACGTGAGGACTGATCAGAAGTAAAGAATCATGCACCGTTTCTATTGTCCCGACATAGCCAAGACGTTGACGCTGGGCGAGGAGGATTCCAAGCACTGCGTCAAGGTGCTGCGAATGGGAGAGGGCTCCACCATCGAGGTGGTGGACGGGAACGGAGCGCTGTACACCTGCCGCATCACGATGGCGCATCCCAAGCGATGCGCCGTCGAGGTACTGGACCGAGAACTTCAGCCCCCGCACTGGGGGCACCAGATTGTGCTGGGCATCGCGCCCACTAAGAATCTGGACCGCATCGAGTGGCTGGTCGAGAAGTGTGTGGAGATGGGTGTGGACCGCATCATCCCGCTGCGGTGCCACAACAGCGAGCGCACGGTGCTCAAGACCGAGCGACTGAAGAAGATTATGGTCTCGGCCATGAAACAGTCGCTCAAGGCAACGCTGCCCCAGCTGGACGAGCTGACACCCGTCGAGCAGGTGATTGCCGAGCCCATGCAGGGCACAAGGTGCATCGCCTACTGTGACGCGCTGCTTCCCCGCAGCCAGCGGCGGTCGCTGGCAGGGACGTATCGGCCTGGCAACGATGTGCTGGTGCTCATCGGGCCCGAGGGTGACTTCAGCCCTGGAGAGGTGGAAGCTGCGACGGCGGCCGGATTTGTCCCCGTGACGTTGGGCGAGAGCCGCCTGCGCACCGAGACCGCCGGCATGATGGCCGTGGCACTTATTCATGCTCTTGATCAAAAGATGGAGAGTGAAGAGAAATAAGACGAGTGAGTTAGAACTTAAATCCAATAAAATATATGTTACTGAACGAATTGTTGTCGTCGCCCAATTTCTTCCTGCTTGCCGGTCCGTGTGTGATCGAGGGTGAGGAGATGGCGATGGACATTGCCGAGAAGGCGTTGAAAATCACGCAGTCGCTGGGTATCCCCTATGTGTTCAAGGGCAGTTACCGCAAGGCCAACCGGTCGCGCATTGACTCGTTTACGGGCATCGGCGACGAGAAGGCGCTGCGCATCCTGCGCAAGGTGGGCGAGACTTTTCACATTCCCGTCGTTACCGACATCCACGAGCCCGTGGAGGCCGACATCGCGGCCGAGTATGTCGACGTGTTGCAGATTCCGGCCTTCTTGTGCCGCCAGACCGAGCTGCTGGTTGCAGCCGCTCACACCGGCCGACTGGTTAACATCAAGAAAGGGCAGTTCCTGGCTCCCGAGTCGATGCGCTTTGCCGTGCAGAAGGTCATCGATGCCGGCAACGACCAGGTGACCATCACCGAGCGTGGCACTACCTTCGGCTATCAAGACCTGGTGGTGGATTTCCGAGGTGTGCCTGTGATGCAGGCCTTTGCTCCGGTGATTGTTGACATCACGCACAGCCTGCAGCAGCCCAACCAGGGCGGTGGCGTGACCGGTGGCCGTCCCGAGCTGATCGAGACGATGGCACGTGCCGCCATTGCCGCCGGAGCCGACGGCCTGTTCCTGGAGACCCACCAGGATCCCTCGGTTGCCAAGAGCGATGGCGCCAACATGCTCAAGCTCGACCTGCTTGAGGGCCTGCTCACGCGCTTGTCGCGGTTGCGCAAGGCCATCAATGAGATTGACAACAAGTGACATGGACAAGATATAACAACCTAAACGTGAATATGAAAACCCGTAAGTTCTTACTCGCGCTTGTCGTGGCTGCCTGCTCGATGAGTGCCATGGGACAGAGTAGCGATGCGGTCGTCAGGGACAAGATGACCAGCGCCGTGATGAAGGTCTATGACGACCATCTGGCACAGAATCCCAACGACTATAACATCCTGTTTGCCCGAGCTCACCAGAATTTCTATAACGGAGACTATACCGCAGCGCTGGCCGACGTCAACCAGGCTTTGACGCTAACGCCCAAGACCGACCGTGAGCTGCGCTTCGACGAGTACATCCTGCGCGCCCGCATCAGTGATGCCCGCCGTGACTACCAGGGCGAGCTGGCCGACCTGAAGCTAGCCCAGGAACTGGAGCCCAAGTCGCTGGCCTGCACCGACCTGATTGCCAAGGCTAACCTCAAGGCAGGCAATCTGGACGCAGCCGAGAAAGCCTTCAAGGCCATCCTGCGTGCCGAGTCGATGAATTATGACGCGATGTACGGCTTGGCACAGGTGGAACAGGCACGCGGTAACAACAAGGCCGCTGTCGACCATGTGTCCAAGGCTGTGGACCTGTTCAAGGTGGAGCCTCAAGTGTATGTGAATCGTGCCGATATCTATACCCGTCAGGGTAACGTCAAGGCTGCCGTGGTGGATTTGCTCGACGGCATGGCCGTGGGCAATGGCGGAACAGCTGCCCAGGCGCTGTTTGACTTGAGCGACACCAACTATGACATGGTGATGAGTTCGCTGGCCGAGATTTCAGATGGCGCCGGCGCTAACGCCGGGCTCTATCGCTACCTGAGGGCCAATCTGGCCATCGACCACTCGCGCTATGGTCAGGCCTTGAAGGACCTTAACTACATTCGCCGCACCCATCTCTACGACTCGCCCATGGTCGATTACAACATCGCCAAGTGCTATGTGGAGCTGGGCCGCTATGACGAGGCGCTTGTTAAGGTGAACGAGGCAATTGCCGCCGATCCCACCGAGCCGGAATTCTTTGTTGAGAAAGCCATCGCCGAGTATTATGCCGGCGAGGGCGGGCACGCTCAAGCTGCCATGGAAGCACTGGACCGTTGTTCGCTCATCGCGCCGCAGTATGTGCCCATGCTCCTGACCAAGGCAGCACTGTGCACCCTGCAGAACAACGACAACGAGGCGCTGGGTTACCTGAATGCCGCCGTGGCTACTGACCCCAATGATGCCGAAGCTCTGTTGGCCCGAGCCTTGACGCTCAAGCGACTGGGTAAGGACGAGCTGGCCGCACGCGACCTGGACATGATGAGCCTCATGGGCGACGATGTGTATGACCTCAAGGGCTTTGCACTGAACGAGATGGGACGCGACAGCGAGGCCTTTGCATGGCTGGACCGCATCATGTCGGCTGCCACGTCGGGCGGAGAGAATTTTTACTATGCCGCCGTGCTGATGGCCCGCCGGGGTGATAACTACAAGGCGATGGAATACCTGCAGAAGGCCATCGACCTGGGCTATAGCAGCCGTCACCGTCTGGCCACCGATGTCATGTCACCCGTCGGCCTGCAGTCGTTGCGCCATGAGCCGGGATTCGACCTGCTCATCGACAAGGCGCAGCGCAACTTTGTCGAGCAAGATTAAGCCTGCAATCGCGGTAATCGATAATTGAGATAGATGCGTCTGGTCAAGTGCATATGGTCTGTCATCGTCGTGGGGAGCACCCTCATGGCGATGTTGTCGTCCTGTGCCTCGACCAAGCATGTGCCTCAAGGGGAACTCTTGCTTGACAAGGTGAACATCAACATTGCCGACCCGCAGCCCGAGGTCGAAGCCTCGCAGCTGGCCAACTACCTGAGGCAGAATGCCAACCACCGCGTGCTGGGCGGCCTCAAGCTGCAACTGGCCTTCTACAACCTGTCGGGCAAGAATCCCAACAACTGGTTTAACCGCTGGATTCAGCGTGTGGGTACCCCGCCGGTGATCTATGACAGCACACTCACCGTGGCCAGTGCCGACCAGTTGCACATGGCCCTGAGCAATCGCGGCTTCATGAAGAACACCGTCACCTATCGGGTCGATGCCGACTCGGCCAAGCGCAAAGCCCGCGTGGACTATGACATCACGCTGGGTGACCCCTACTATATCCGGTCTATCTCCTACGACATCCAGGATGCCGCCTTGAGCGAGCTCATCCTGGCCGACACCTCGCGCTACGATGTGCGCCGTGGCGACCTGCTGAACTATAACCGCCTGGACAAGTGGCGACAGGACATCACCGAGCGCCTGCGCAACAAGGGCTATTACGCCTTCAACAAGGAATACATCACCTTTCTGGCCGACACAGCTGCCGAGTCGCTTGCCGTCGACCTGACCCTGGTGACCCGTGACCCCTATCACAACGACCGTCTGCCATACTATACCGAGCACGAGCCTTTCTATGTGCGCGACGTGGTGTTTGTCACCAACTATGACCCCGTGGAAATGCACGACGGCTATAGCGGGCAGGATACCGTGATGATGGCGGGCGGAATCAAGGTCTATCAGGGCGAAGAGCAGTACCTGAGGCTGGATATCCTGGACGAGTGTAACTACATTGAGCCCGGTGCGCTGTATAATGCCGAGGATGTGGCCCGCACCTACCGAGCGCTGGGCCGCCTGAGTGTGCTCAAGCAGGTCAACATCGACGTGCGCCCTGTCGGTAAGGTAGACGGCGTGCTCATGGTCGACGCCTTCGTGCTGCTGCAGCCCGACAAGACCCAGACCGTGTCGGCTTCGCTTGAGGGCTCTAATAGTGAGGGCGACCTGGGCTTCGGCGTGGGGCTGGATTATCAGCACCGCAACCTGTTCAAGGGCGCCGAGGTGTTTAATGCCAAGGCGAAGGTCTCCTATGAGAGTATATCTGGCGGCTTGATCAACAATAACTACAGCGAGTACTTCACCGAATTGGGACTGACATTCCCCAAGTTCATGTTCCCATTTCTCAAACGCTCATTCAAGCGCAAGATCCAGGCCTCGACAACATTCTCTCTCAACTTTAACTACCAGGCGCGTCCCGAGTACACCCGCGTCATCGCCGGAGGAGGCTGGCGCTACCAGTGGACCGAGCGCATGCGCCGCATGGCACACACGCTCACGCTGCTCGACCTGAGCATCATCAGCGTGCCCAAACTCAACGAAGCCTACAAGGAGCGCATCAATCAGTTGCTGCTTTACAGCTTCCAGGACCACCTGATCATGAGGATGGGCTACAACTTCTACCGCACCAACAAGGCCGAAACCAGTGTGCAACAGATGGGCGTGTTCCAGCGTGACGTGTTCACCATCCGCGCCAATGCCGAGACAGCCGGCAACGTTCTCAATGCCCTGTCACACATCACGGGCCAAAAGGCCGGCGCCGACGGCAGCTACAAAGCGATGGGCATCAGGTACTCGCAATATGTCAAGGCCGACGCCGACTATGCCTTCACCCACTATCTGGACCGTCGTCAGAGCATCGCCTTCCACGTGGGAGCCGGCATCGCCGTCCCCTACGGCAACAGCGAGGTGCTGCCCTTTGAGAAACGCTTCTACAGCGGAGGCGCCAACAGCGTCCGCGGCTGGGGCGTGCGCACCCTGGGCCCCGGCAGCTTTGCCAGCAACAACGACTTTTCCAACTTCATCTTCCAGTGCGGTGACATTCGCTTTGACGTTAACCTGGAGTACCGCGCCAAGCTCTTCTGGGTCGTTGAGTTGGGCCTCTTCCTGGACGCCGGCAACATCTGGACCATCAAGGACTATGAGGACCAGCCCGGCGGAGTGTTCAAGTTCAATAAATTCTACGAACAGATTGCGTTGGCTTACGGCGCAGGCATCCGTCTGGACTTCAAGTACTTCCTGGTGCGAGTGGACATGGGCATGAAGGCCCACGATCCCGCGAGCGGTCAGGAACACTGGCCACTGCTTCACCCCAAGTTCAACCGCGACAGCGAGTTCCACTTCTCGGTCGGTTACCCCTTCTGAAACACCCTGCAAGTTTTTCCAAGATGAAGATCAAAAAAGATAATCCAAAAGCCGATGCCAGCGATATTTTTTTAGACCTGAAGAACCTGCTTTGTTGGAGAAATTTGCCTGTGCGGGCTCTTTAAGGTTTATATGAATTTGTTGTCCCGGGATTTTTTTTTGTCAAAAAATGTGACGGAGTGTTGGTGGAGTGGGGGAATTTTTATAATTTTGCGGGCAAATTATGAGCTGGGTCCTTTACGGGACCGCTGTGGTGCTTGATATGAACAAGAAATTTCAATGGTGGAATTCATTGTCCTCCAGCTGCTTGGCTGATAAAGCCGAGTGGCGAGAGGGACTTTGAGCGCCATTTTTTTTGTTGTATCCCTACCTGAACAGCTACCGCCGTTAGGCGTCCTGGCAACGCTGTCTGACAGACCAACATGTATTACTAAATTAATATTTCTGTTTTTTGAAGTTATGAAGAAATTACTAACCTTTTTCTTGACTGCCCTGCTGGCATTCGCCGTCGGCTGGGCAGAAACGACGACTGCTACGTTTGAAGTAAACAGTAGCGGTCAAGGCCTGTTATCAGGCATCAATAGCAGCAACACGACTGTATCGACAGGCGGTGTGACGTTGACTTTTGATAAAGGCACAAATTCATCTTGGCCACTGTACTATACTGGAGTGATCAGATTCTATGCCGGCAATACGTTGACAGTTGGCTGTGGAACCGATAAAGTGATTAAGAGTATTGTATTTACTTATCACTCAAATTACACTTCAAGTGACTTGTCATTAGTTTCTGACCAATCTGGTACTTATAGTGCTGATAATGATACATGGACGGGGTCTAGCTCTTCTGTCCAGTTTACTTATGATGCTAGTAGTGGCCACACTCGTTTTTATCGTATTGTCGTGACCATTGACGATGACAATGGCGGTAGTGGTGGCGGAGGTGACACACCAAGCACATGTGATGCTACCATTGCTTTTAAGAGTGGAACAGGAAATAGCGACTCTGGCGCTGAAATGACCTCAAACACTATTGGAAACAATGTAGAATCTGGATCAAATTATATTTCATCGTTCTCGGATTTTTCAAATGTATTTTTGGCCCGGAGTGGTAATGGTTGGAAATTAGGAACGGGTAGCAAGACTGGCTCTTTTACTGTCAACTTAGCAACCCAAGCCGATGGTTGGAAAGTGACCAAGATAGTTGTGAATGCTCTGCGGTACTCTACGAGTGAAGGCTCACTTAAGGTTTCGACTAGTGCAAACACGGCAGGTTCAACGATTAGCCTTTTAAACAATAGCTCATTTACCGATTATGAGATTAACTTTGATGGTAGTGAAATTACTTCATTTACTATCGCCACCACCTCAAAGCGAGCTTTCGTTAAGTCGGTGACTTTATATCTTGAATGTGAAGAGCATACTGACCCGACCTTGAGCGTTAGTACTAACTCGTTGTCGATCAATGTTCCTTATAACCAGAGCAGTGCGAATGCAACGTTTAACGTGACGGGTGCTAATCTGGAAAACAATGTGACGGTTAGTGTGAGCGGTGCTGACTTCAGCGTTTCGCCCACCAGCATCACGCCTGCCGACGGCTCGGTGAGCGAGCAAGTGACTGTGACCTACAGCGGCAACAGCACAACTCCCGTTATTGGCACCGTGACCGTGACCTGTGGCGACCTGAGCGAGACGGTCACCGTGACCGCTCAAAAGGAGCTGCCGCCGCTCCCCGCCATGACGGTATCGACCTCCTCGATGACCATCGGTGCAAGTGGCGACTCATTTAGTGTGACGGCAGCCAACTTGACCCAGGATCTGGCGGTTACCGCCTCGACGGGCTTTATCGCGACCCCGACCACGCTTGCTGCCAATGCGACCTATCCTGCTGCGGTCAACGTGACCTACAGCGGCCAGGCCCTGGGTGCAACAGGCACAGTGACTGTGGGCAACACGACCGACGGCCTCAGCCAGACGGTCAACGTGACCTACGCCTACGACGGCGACATCTACATCGTGGGTGACCTCAACCACTCGGGTTGGGACTTTACCCAAGGTGTACAGATGACCCGCAACCAGGACGGCACCTACAGCGCCCATGTGACGGCACAGGCCGGTAGCGAGGGCTATGCCTGGATGTACTTCACCAAGCAGGTGGGCAATGAGCAGACCGTTGTCGCCAACGCCTTTGGCCCCGTGAGCAACGGCAACTGGGGACTCACTCCGTCCCTGTACGGTCAGCCTTGCGCTCTGGACGAGAACGGCAACCTGCACACGATCTACATGAACCCCGGTTCCTATGAGATCGTTGTCAACCCTGCCAACAACACGTTCACCATCACGCCCAGCGTGGCAGCTCCCGTGATTACTCCCGCCTCGGGCACCTATCATGAGGCTCAGTCGGTGACCATCACCTGCGCCACTCCCGGTGCAGCCATCTATTATACTACCGATGGCACCACCCCCACGACATCGAGCACCCTTTACACGGGTCCGTTCACCGTTGACGAGACCACGACCGTTACGGCCATCGCCGTGAGCAACGGCCTGACAAGTGCTCCCGCCACCTCGGACATCACCATCAAGATCCCTGGTGTGGGCGACTTCTTCCTGGTCACCAGCATCGACGACCTGAGCGAGGGCAACGAGATCATCTTCGTCAACAAGAATGCCGAGAATGCCTCTGCCCTGGCCATGAGCACGACCCAGAACAGCAATAACCGCGGCACCACCGCTGTCGCTGTCACCAGTGCCCTGACCGTTGCCGACGAATACACTGACATGCAGATTGCCGTCCTCGAGGGCGACAAGACCTATGGTTGGTACTTCAACGTGGGCAGCGACGCAGATGCCTACTTGTATGCCGCCAGCAGCAGTAGCAACTACTTGAGGACTACCGACGACAAAACGAATGCTAATGCCAGGGCGCTCATTGAATTTAACAATGGCGTGCCCACCATTACGTTCCAGGGGACAAATACGCGTAACCAGATGCGCTTTAACAGTGAAATCGTTTCCTGTTATGCTTCGGGGCAGCAGCCCGTTTACATCTACAAGCGTGGCGTGGCCAGGCCCACCATCAAGGTGAATCCCACGTCGCTTGAGTTTGTGATTCCCGCCGGGGGCACTTCACAAGAGAAGACCGCTGCCGTTACCGAGACCAACACGACCGGCACAACGTCGGTTAACATCACCGGTGATGGTGCCAGCAACTTCACAGCAAGCTTGAGCAATGGCACGTTGACCGTGACCTATAACGGCACGGCCACCCAGGCCAACCCCGACGTGGCCACCGTGACGCTGACCAACGGTGAGGCAAGTGCCGAAGTCGCCGTTACCGGTTATCGTCTGCCCATCACCGTGAGCATCAATCCCGCTAACGGCACCTTCAGCGGCAGCACGATGAGCGGCATCACTCTTGAGTCTAACGTGGCTGGTGCCACCCTCGAGTATCGCGTGGATGGCGGCCAGTGGATGACCTATAGCGAGGCCTTTGCCGTCACAGCGGCTACCGTAGGCCAGATCGTCACTGTCGAGGCTCGTGCCACCTATAACGGCGAGACCAGTGCGATTGCAACCGCGACCTATGAGCGAGTGTCCAAGAGCAACACCCTGTTCACCAAGGTCACTGACGCAAGCCAGATCAAGGCCGGTAACAAGTACATCTTCGTCTATGAGCAAGGCCCTGCTGCGCTTTGCAATTGGGGTGATGCCGAGGATGGCGTGAGCTGGCATGGAACCGATGTAATCGATATTGCAGGAACTACCACTTCGGTATTCACGATGAACGGTACGGCCAGTGCCGCTTCCTTCTGGCTGATGGATGCTAACGAGCAGACTTACCTGAGCCGCTCGAGCAAGCAGACAAAGCCCAGCTCCACCGAAGCCACTTTCCAAGTCACGAACGATGGCCAGAGTGGCTATTACCTGAAGGATGCCTCCGGCTACATCATGCGATATAACGGGCAGGCAGGCGATCCCTTCCGCTGGTATGACACTTCGACAGGCTATGTCGTATTCCTGTATGTTCAGGGAGGCGTCATCCAGGCTCCTGAAATCACGCCCGCTACCGGCACCTACTATGAGAACCAGACGGTATCGATCAGTGACGAGAGCGACGATGTGACCATCTGGTACACCACCGATGGCAGTGATCCTGCTACCAGCGCTACCCGCATCCGTTACAACGGTCAGTTCACCGCTCCTTACGCTGCTGGCAGCGAGACGACGATTATCGCCGTTGCCATCGACGAGGAGGACAACGTGAGCGAGCCCGCCACGGTGACCTATACCTGGGGTCTGCCCAGCGCGTCGATTGCTCCTGCCACCAGCAGCGTGAGCACGCCCAGCGTGACGGTATCGATTACCGGCACTCCTGCTGGTGCTGTCATCTATTACACGACCGACGGCAGCGAGCCCACCGCCAGCAATGGCACGCAATATGAGGGCCCGTTTGATGTCCAGTTGCCCGAGATTGGCAGCGAGGCAACCGTCAAGGCTATCGCCGTCTATAACGGACAGACCAGCACTGTTGCCCAGGCTACCTATACCCGCGTCGAGAAGGTCATCAATGTGAATGCACCGTTCTTCTCGCCGCTGCAGAACCAGACCTACTATGGCAACCAGACGCTGCAGATGGGTTGCACCACGCCCAACGCCGACATCCACTACGAGATCGTCGAGGTGAACGGCACCGAGGCGCCCAGCGCAGCCTATGTCAACAACCCGACCAACGTCTCGACCTACTACAACGGCCAGACGATCAACATGACCGAGGGTCACAGCTACTATGTGAAGGCGATTGCCTATGTGGGCGACTTCCATAGCACCATCAGCGAGGGCTGGTATGTGATCAAGCCCTTCCAGGGTGGAACCCACGTTTACCAGAACCTGAAGGACTTCAACGACAACTGTCCCACTGATGTTACCGCTACCCTGGCTAACCCCGTTCAGGTGGTTTACCACTCGACCTATGCCAACAACGGCCAGTATGCCGAGTTCTGCTATGTGCGCGACAACACCGACTACGCCTGCATCTACTTCGGTAAGCGCAACACCGGCAATTACCGCATCTTCAAGATGGGTGACTGGATTGACGGCAGCGAGATTTCCGGCAAGACCAACATCTGGGAAAACAATTTCCACATCCAGTTGGGTACTTCCAACCGCGAAATCTATTCCTGGCCCACCAGCACCCTGGGCTGGAGCGAGGTTCTGCCCGAGGAGATTACTAATGCCACGATTGTTGCCGGCACCGCCAATGGCAGCAACTCTTGGGGCCACTATGTGCACCTGCGCAACACCACACTGAGTGGCGTGCAGGACTATAAGAGCGATGATCCCAAGCACACCGGTACCATTACCGATGCCAGCGGTAGCGACACATATTATGACAAGTTCTACCTGTGGAGTGCAGGCACGTGTTCCTATAATGGACACAATGATGTGATCCAGCACAAGGGCGACTATGACCAGGCCTTCTTCACGGCTAAGCAGGAAGCAGGTGCCACCTTCGACGTCTATGGCATCGTGGACTACTACAAGCCCTATGAAAAGCCCTTCGAGATCTGCCCGATCGACTTCCTGTGGATCTATCAGCCCAAGGTGGTTCCTGCCTCTAAGGATGACTGTGACGCACCGTTCGCCGCAACCATCACGATCACTCAACCCGAGTGGACCGATGTCGCTCCCACGATCTATTACAAGACCGACGACATGGAGGACTGGGAAGAGTATATCCCTGGCCAGCAGATTGCCATCAGCTCGACAACCACGGTGATGACCTATGCCGAGGTTCCGGCCGAGAAGCGTGACGGTACCAACTACAACGACTACATCCGCTCGTTGACCGACACCGCCACCTATGTCTTCCCCGCTGTGAAGGATCCCATTATCCTGCCCGAGGGTGAGACCTATGACAAGAACGTGACCTCGAGTGTCGAGGTGACTGTCCAGACCAATCCTGAGAGCAGCACGGGCACCGTGACCTACTACACCCTGGACGGCAGCGACCCGCGCACCAGCGAGACCCGCATCGAGCTGACCAGCGAGAACGGCACGTTCACCGTGAGCGAGAACACGACCGTCAATGCCGCTTCGTGCCTTGAGCTGGGTGGCAACACCATCTGGAGCAACGTCGTGAGCGAGAGCTACCAGTTCATCGAGAACGACGACAACATCTATGAGTTGCTCAAGGGTGAGCCTGTGATTGGCAATATCTATGTGATTGTCAACAAGGCCGACAAGGTGGGCCTGAGCACTACCCAGAACCAGACCAACCGTGCCGCAACGGGTGTCATGTTCCAGGATCCTGAGACTAAAGAGTACGTCTATGGTAACAGCGATCTGGCCACCTTCGTGCTGGAGGCAGCCACAGCCGGCCGCTACTACCTGCGCAGCCTGGACGGCGACGGCTACTTGTGTGTGAACACCAACCAGGGTCCCAACCTGGTGACGGGTGCTCGCGGCAGCTATGCCGAGGCTACCGTCAGCGTCAACAGTGGCGTCACCAGCGGTGTTGACGAGAGCTATCCCGCCACCGTGATGATGAGCTATGACGGCACGCGCCGCTACCTGCGCTACTACAGTGCCGGACGCACGTTCACTACCTATGACGCTGCGACGACCAACCAGGACATCTTCCTGTATGGCATGCAGCTTGCCGAGCTCAATCCTCCCACGATCACGCCCGCAAGCCAGCTGGTACAGGTGACCACTGGCAGCGAGCACATCGATGCCGTGATCACTACCGATCCCGTCAGTGCCCAGAACGGAGCCGTGACCGTCTACACCGTGGACGGCAGCGACCCGCGCTACAGCGACGATGCCATCGTGATTGACGGCAACGAGGGCACCCGGTTCATCAACACGACGACGACCGTGCGCGCCGCATCCTACATCGTGTATGGCGGTGTGAAGATCTGGAGTGAGGTCGTCAGGGAGACTTACACCTTTGTCGGAGTCAAGGAGCCCACGATTAATCCTCAGGGCGGCCTGTACGGCTACGGCAGCACCGTTGAAGTTACCGTGACACCGAGTGACCAGAACCCCGCCGATGCGGTGACCTACTACACCCTGGACGGCAGCGACCCGCGCACGAGCTCCGAGCGCATCGAGTGGACTGCCCAGAACGGCACCTTCACCGTGAGCGAGAACACGACTGTCAAGGCCGTGACCTGCCTGGAAGTGGACGGCACCACCCTGTGGAGTGTCGTTGTCGAGGAGACCTACGAGTTTGAGGTTCCCGTCGAGACCCCGCTCAGCGTCATCGAGAGTACCGGCGAGAAGGGCAAGACCTATATCGTGGCCGATGAGCTGGTAGGCGTGTGGGCCGTCGTGAATGCCGAGAAGGGCATCAATCAGCTGTGGGCCAAGGATCAGCCCCCCTATGAGTCGATTGACAAGCGCCCCGGCAAGACCGATGTCCAGAAGGACTACGTGAGCAGCCTGCTCAAGTACCAGACCCGTGAGTGGGACGAGAGCAACTGGGTTGTCCTCGACTTTAACGACGAGAATGTGACGATGAGTCCCGAGACCTTTGTCGGCGCAAAGATCGATGCCAGGAGCATCATCGGCAAGCTGGATGACGTGAAGAATTACACCATCAAGCTGAGTGCCAATCCCAAGCTGACCGAGGATGCTGCTGTCGCAGTTGCCTATCCCGGCTATCAGCCCGGATACCTGTCAAGTGCTACCCATCAGGGCTCGAAGTATAGCCTGGCCTACAACACCTATGTGCCGGCCAACTTCATGACCGAGAACCAGAACCGCATCGAGGACGGCAAGGTTGTCGGAGCCCATGCCGGCGTGAATGCCGTTGACGGCTTCAAGAACGATTCGCTCTACTTCATGAATCCCAAGGTCCAGGAGGTTGCCCGCCTGTGGGCCGTATGGCGCGGCGGTGACGAGTTCACCGTCTACACCACCGACCACCAGAGCGTCAACGCCTGGGACATCCGCGGTGCCGTGAAGGTGCTGAGCTGGGACTACAACTGCCTGATGATTGACGGCAGCGACATGAAGCAGTATGGCGAGCCCGGCGGACTGCAGCAGGATGAACCCTACGAGTTCCATGCCGCAGTCGTGAAGCTGAACCGCCGTTTAGGCGCCAGTGCCAGCCCCAGCAGCGACAGCCCGCTGAGTGCCGACTATGGCATCTATCCCCTGGACATGTCCAACGGTGGAAACCTGACCGCCGTCAGCGAGCTGCTGGGCAGCAAGGAGATTGAAAGCGTGCGTTACTACAACGTGGTGGGCGTGGAGAGCGCCGAGCCGTTTGAGGGCGTCAACATCGTTGTGACGCGCTACACCGACGGCAGCATCTCGACCATCAAGGTGCTGAAGTAGCAACCGGCGCCATACCGACCTAGCCCCGCCGCAGGGGCGTGAGAAACGATTCGGGCGACCTCAATCAACGCGAGGTCGCCCGAGTTGTATGTAGCTCGCTGATATACAGCATTTTTCTATTGTCTTGCCATGACAACGGTCGCCCCAAGGCGAGGTCCTACAACAGGCTACGCGGGTAAGCCTGTTGTATGTTTATGTGCCAACTGCTGTCCCGCCTTATAGCCGCTTGCCGCAGTTGGGACAGAACTTGGCCGACGTGTCGACCTGGCTGCCGCATTCGGTGCAGAACTTGGTGCCGGTGGAGACGGTAGAGAGTAGGGGAGACGCTTGTCCCGTGGGGGCGCTGATGCAACTCTCGGCAATCTCGAGCGCCTTGTCGTCGAGCGACGACTGCTGGATGAGTCCCCAGATCTGGGTGAGCAGTACAGGCCAGAAGAAGAACAACGTGATGATGGTGGGAATGGCCTGCTGGCCGAAGATGCCCACGCCGGCGTCAAAGAGGACGCCCTCGGCCTGCGGGGTGAGTGTCACCTTCAGGGCCGACCTCATGCCGAGCACAGCCATGAACACTCCGCCCTTGGTGATGCTGATGTCCTTGCCGCCACTCATCAGGTCATCGACCTGGACTTCGTAGCCCTCGCCCTCAAAGTGGTTTTTTATCGCCTCGGCAATCGTTGTGATCTGTGAGGGATGGGCTTGCAGTAATTTCTTGGTATTGTATTTAGCCATGATTATTTGAGATTTTGGAGTTCGTAATAACGGTAGATGGCCGAGAGCACATTGGCCTCGGCAAACAGTTGCATGATCAGGCTCTTGTCCTCGTCGTTGAATCGGTCCTCGACTTGATGCAGCAGGCCGATGACCTTGTCGCTCTGTCGGTGCAGCTCGTCGTCGGTGACGACCCTGTCGGCCATAATCTGCTGGAATGAGGGCACATCAGCAAGCATGCGATCGATGTCCAGTAATCCTTGTTGGTTGAAAATCATAGTTGAAGCTGTTTTGTTTTTTTTACGGTGAATGAGGTGAATAGACGCTGATTGGTCAGGGGGTTATAGTTGATGCCCGCAGTTGCGGCAGAACTTCCAGTCGCTGTCGATGGGGTTGCCGCAATGCGGGCAAGTGCCCTCGGCGGGCTCGATGAGGAAGTTGCCGTTCTTGATGATGTTATACTGGTCGCTGTCGCCCCACTTGAGGATCTCGCGCACACGTACGGCCGAGAACGGGTGGCTGAGCCCGGCGATGACAGCGAGCTGCAAGGTCTTGTTCCACAGGCCGGAATTCTGAATCTTGTCATACTCGTCGGCCTGTGTGGCCCACTCGCGCAGGTCGATCTGCGAGGTGATGCTCTTGGGGCCACCGCTCAGTCGTGCCATGGTGCTGGCGACGACCTGGGGCGAGGTGATGATGCTGGCGGCGCGGTCGGCCGAGAGTTCACTCTTGCGGCTCCAGTACAGCAGGGCAAACTCCATGGGGGCTGCGAGCTTGCCGAGCACGCCCAGCGAGGCAATGCCGGCGCTGATCCACTGGGCTACGGTGTGATAGAGGACGTGGCGGCACATGATGTGGCCGCACTCGTGGGCGATGATGGCTTCGAGCTCCTCGTCGTTCATCATCTCGACCAGGCCCGATGTCACGGTGATGTAGATGCGGGTGTCGCCCATGGTCCAGGCATTGGGCACGGGATCCATCTGCAGGTAGAACTCGGGCTCGGCGATGCCCATCTTTTCACAGATGGGAGGCAGGTGCCTGTAGATGTCGGGCAACTGTTTCTCGGACAGGCGTATGCTGGAAGCCATGTTCACGCCATACTGCAGTGTCTCGATGCCGATTGAAAGGATTTTCTTGACCAGGGCGGCAAATCCCGGGATGCTCTCCATTTGCCGCAGGGCTGCGGCATCTTCGGGGTGGATAAAGTCTGATGGTTTCATCGATTCTCTAGGTTAACTTGATGGGTTGATAATAAGGTCAAAAAAGATAGATTGCTTGCAAATTTACTACCGAAAGAGGAAAAGTGCAAATAAACGGTAAGAAAAAATTAGGAAACGATATAGCATTAGCTCCGTAGGGTTCGGGCCTGCAGGCCATGTTCTTGGTTCTGATGCAAGGCGCTAGCGTGCATTGCCGCGTGGGGGGCAGGGTATTTGGTGAAGTCGAGGTTTTTTTGTAATTTTGTTGCGGGAAAATGCATGCAAGGCATGCAAGGAATATTTCAACTAATAACTGAAGGAAAATTATGAAGATTCTTATTTTGCAAGCATCACCGCGTGCCAAGGGCAGCACTGCCTGGATGGCCGAGGAGTACAAGAACGCAGCCGAGGCTGCCGGTCATGAGGTCACGCTGGTAAACGTGGCCCACAAGAAGATTGCGGGCTGCCTGGCCTGTGAGTATTGCCACGGAAAGGGCAACGGAGCGTGCATCCAGCAGGATGACATGCAGGCGCTGTATCCGCTCATGGCCGAGGCCGAGGTGCTGGTGCTGGCCGCCCCGATCTATTACTTCACGCTGTGTGCCCAGATCCAGGCACCCATCCAGCGCATGTACTGCGTCAACGCCCCTGCCCAGGTGAAGAAGATGGCGTTGCTCACTTCGTCCTATTCGCCGGGCGTCTATGACGGCGCGCTGGCCGAGTACCGTGACATCTGCAACTACTGGAAAGTTGAGGACACGGGCGTGGTGACGGCCAAGAACGACGAGCAGAAGACCGATGCCACCAAGCAGAAGATTATCGACCTGGTGAGCAAGCTGTAAGCGGCCAAAAGAACGCCCCGCTAGAGCGTAAAAAAAAGACATAGTGCAAACCGGGCACACGGAGCGAAGGGGTCGCTTCACTCACCAGCCGGGTTTGCACTATGTCCTTTTTTTGTACTATTGTAACCGCGCCTGTCAGAGCTTCATGATGCGCTTGAGCTCCAGGTTCTCGTAACCCTCGGGACAGTGGGTGGAGAGGTAGACGGTGGGGTTGTTGCTCACAAACTCGCGGACGCGGTCGAGCGTCTGCCGGGCAGCCTCCTTGTCCTCAAAGATGATGCTGAACTTGTTGGCCTTGAGCGCCGCGTCACAGTAGGTGACGTCGCCGTGCATCATGTAGTAGATGTCGCCGTCCTCGGCGATGACGATGCTGTTGCCGCGGGTGTGTCCCTTGGCCTCGATGAACCAGATGCCGTCGGCAACCTGCTGGGCATTGGGGAAGTTCTTGTAGGGCTGACCGTACTGGGCGCGCACGATGCCCGGGCCGTCGAGCTTGAGGGCATCGGCATCTTCGGGCGAGATGTAGACCATGGCGTTGGGGAAGTTGGTGATGCAGTCGCTGTGGTCGTTGTGCTTGTGGGTGACCAGGATCTTGGTGACCTGTTCGGGCTTGTAGCCGGCAGCGGCCAGAGCATCCATGTAGTCGGCGACATGCTCACCCATGTAGAGGGGTGCGCCCAGCTTCTTGGCCGGTGCGGCATAACCCGACTTGAAGCCGGTGTCGAC
Organism: uncultured Prevotellaceae bacterium; assembly: GCA_946409635.1. Lineage (GTDB taxonomy): Bacteria > Bacteroidota > Bacteroidia > Bacteroidales > Muribaculaceae > Sodaliphilus. Next base: position 11,788 of record CAMJXD010000006.1, on the reverse strand, counting down.
AAGAATCACCTCCGAGCCCGTGTCGATGAGAAAGTTCTGCAGGCTGCTGCGGTAGATGATCTGGTCGTCAAACGCGTCGCGTCCCTCCTCGCCGCCAAAGGCGAAGGACTGGTTCATGAACCCGTTGTCATACATGCGGATAGCGATAATCTTCATAATAGTCGTAATTGTATTATTACCCGTCGAGTGCCAAGCACTGGCCCGGCGGATGGTTAAACCGTAAACTTGTCAAGAGCAAAGGTACAACCTATTCTGCAACTATGCAAACCGGGGGTGTCGCCTGCCGGCTGGACCAGTGATTGACCTTGGCGGCAGGAGGGCACGGCCTCGGGCTGCTGACTGGGAGCGGTCAAAGCTTGAAGTCCAGCGACTGCACGTCGCGGCTGTTGGGGCCTATCATGACCTGGAAGTCGCCCGGCTCACAGACGTATTCCAGATCCTGGTTGTAGAACTTGAGCATCTCGCGGTCGATGGTAAAGGTGACCGTGCGGCTCTCGCCAGGCTTGAGGCTGATGCGCTGGAATCCCTTGAGCTCCTTGACGGGACGTGCGATGCTGCCCACCATGTCGCGGATGTAGAGCTGGACAACCTCGGCCCCCTCATGGCTGCCGGTGTTGGTCACGGTGACCGTCGCGGTGATGCTGCCGTCGACGGGCATGGTGTTGCTGCTCAGCGTCATGGGGCTGTATTCAAACGTGGTGTAGCTCAAGCCGTAGCCAAAGGGGAACAGCGCATCGTTGGGCACGTCCAGGTAGTTGGAGGTGTACTTGGTGAACCACTTGGGGTTGGGGCGCCCGGTGTTCAGGTGGTTGTAGTAGATGGGAATCTGGCCCTCGTTGCGTGGCATGGTCACGGTTAGCTTGCCACTGGGGGCCACGTCGCCAAAGACCACGTCGCAGATGGCGTCGGCAGCCTCGCTGCCGCCAAACCACACGTTCATGATCGTGGGGATGTTCTCGACCTCCCAATCCATGACCGTGGCGCGGCCCGAGAAGTTGAGCAGCACGATGGGCTTGCCGGTGGCCAGCAGCGCAGTGAGCAGGTCCTTCTGGGCATCGAGGATGGTGAGAGAGCTGCGCGAGCTGCTCTCGCCTGACATCTCGCTGGGCTCGCCCATGGCGGCGACAATCACGTCACACTCGCGGGCGATGCGCACGGCCTCGTCACGCATGACGTCGACTGGGCGGTTGTCACGCATCTCGCGGCCAAACATCGTTGAGTTCTTCTCCAGCTCGGCATCGTAGCACACGTTGCACCCCTTGGCATACATCACCTGGCCACGGTCGCCCACGGCGCGGCGCATGGCCTCGAGCAGCGTGCTGTAGCGGTCGCTGGCGGCGGCCACGCTCCAGGTGCCGGGCATGTTGGCGCGGGTGTTGGCCAATGGGCCGACCAGCGCAATCTTGGCCGTGCGTTGCAGCGGCAGGACGTTATCCTTGTTCTGCAGCAGCACAAAGGTCTCGGTGGCCAGCTGGCGTGCGGCGGCACGGTGCTCGGCCGTATAGATTTCCTTGCTGGCGCGCTTGCTGTCCAGGTAGCGGTAGGGGTCGTCAAACAGGCCCAGCTTGTACTTGGCTTCCAGAATGCGGCGGCAGGCCTTGTCGATGTCCTGGATGCTCACCTTGCCCTCGGCAAGCGATTTTTCCAGTGTTCCCAGGAATCCGTCGGCCACCATGTCCATGTCGGTGCCGGCCTTCAGGGCCATCGCCGAGACGGTCTGCAGGTCGCCCATGCCGTGGTTGGTCATCTCGCTGATGGCGGTGTAGTCGGTCACGACAAATCCGTCAAAGCCCCATCGGTCCCTCAGCACCTCGGTCATGAGCCAGCGGTTGCCCGTGGCAGGGATATAGTCGATGACGTTGAACGAGGTCATGAAACTGCCGGCTCCCGCATCGACGCCTGCCTTGTAGGGCGGGAAATACTCGTTGAACATGCGCACGTGGCTCATGTCGACCGTGTTGTAGTCACGGCCGGCCTCGGGTGCGCCATAGAGGGCAAAATGCTTCACACAGGCCATCATCGACCTCTTGTCGGCCAGGTCAGCGCCCTGATAGCCCTCAATCATGGCGCGGCAGATGGCGGCTCCCAGGAAGGGGTCCTCACCGCTGCCCTCGCTCATGCGTCCCCATCGGGGCTCGCGGCAGATGTCCACCATGGGGCTGAAGGTCCAGCAGATGCCGTCGGCCGTGGCTTCGACCGATGCGATGCGTGCCGAGCCCTTGATGGCCTCCATGTCCCAACTCATCGACATGGCGAAGGGGATGGGGAACACCGTCTCATAGCCGTGGATGACATCCATTCCGAAGATCAAGGGGATGCCCAGGCGGCTCTGCTCCACAGCCACTTCCTGCAGCTGGCGGATGCTCTTTACCCCCTTCATGTTGAACAGGCCACCCACCTGGCCAGCCCTGATTTTGCCCACGACATCGCCGCTCACGGTAGAGCCCGTGATGATGTCACCGGTGACGGGCAGGTTGAGCTGTCCGATTTTCTCCTGCAGGGTCATCTTGCCCATCAGGTCATCGATGAAACGGTCCATCTTGGCCTGATCCACGGCCTGAGCTGCCATCGAGATGCTCACCAGTGCCATGGCCAATAAAAAGTTCCTCATTCTTGTCATAACGTTTTCTTACTTTATGCTTGGATTGATTGTTTAACTACGAATTACGCGAATTCAACTAATTGGCATCCGCTCTCAATTGTCACTAATTGAGCCAACCTGGAAATCTCAGTCGTTCCCTAATAACTCATAACTAATCACTATTAACTATTAACTAATCGCAAAGGTACGCATTTATTCTGAGACCGCAAAGCCCAACTTCTCGAGACCCTGCTGCACCTCGGCGCAGCTCATGAACAGGCGCCACAGCAAGCCCGTTAGCTTTACTTAGGGAACGATATAACCTATGCTTATTAGCTGGCAAAATGAGAATTTGACGCCCGAAGGGCGGCTATCTGAGTAACCCCCAGTAAATCAGGCTGCCGAGTGCTAACGAGGGAGGCTGATTCACTGGGGGTGATGGTGAGCAATAGGCTGTCGCTGGAGGCGACCCCATCTCGGCTTTCGGCACACACAGGGGGTCGCCTCCAGCGACGGCTGACTGATGACACCTTCCGTGGGTGATGCCGTCTCCTTCGCCGAGCTCAGTCGCCGTCATTACCCACGGTTACTCAGCGGTCACCCTCCGGGTGTAATTGTTCAGCGAAAAGTCCTCGCTAGGTTTCACGCAAAGCCATTGATTTTAAAGACTTTGGCAATGATATAGAAGTTGGCCCTAACCCTGCGGAGCTAATGCCAATTACACGAATAAGTTTTAAATCTTTTTCGTGAAATACGTTTTTCTTAGCGAAATTAGCATTAAAAAAAAAACTTTTCAGGGTCAACTGCTATACCGTTGCAATTTTTTTTGTTTCGTTTCTGCACGCACGCGTGGAAAAAATGGAAAGAAAATGGTTACCTTTGTGCACTAATGAATGATCTTCAAATTCAAGAAATATGAACAATATCAACGGTAACCATGTGGGGCTGAAGCTCGCCATTGTGGGCTGGATGCTTTGTGCTGTGCTGTCTGTGTGTGCGCAAAATGTGCGTGAGGCCATGCGATTGGACGAGGGCTGGAAATTCTCTCTGGGCAACGCTGCCGACCCGGCACGGGACTACGGCTGCGGTACGCGTGGTGTCTATTTTGACTCACCTGGCCAGCCCGGCCACATGGTCAGCATTAACCGTGGCACACAGCCTGGCGTGGAGAACGTGATTGAGCGCGGATGGAAATTCTATGACGAACGCCCTTGGGCGGCAGGTCTCTTCTATTGGACGGGGTTTGACTACCGTGGCGAGCCCAATCCCCTGTCTTATCCCGCCCATGACTCGGAATTCGGCATTCTTGACTATTGCGGATTTCCCAAAGACGAGGCCAGCTATCTTAAAGCATGGTGGACGGACGAGCCCGTGCTGCACATCTTCCCGCACTGGAACCTGCAAGGCCATGAGGGCGAAGAAGTGGAGATTTGGGCCTACAGCAACTGTGATGAAGTGGAACTGACCGTGAACGGCAAGAAACTGGGTCGACAGGCGATGCCCAAGAACGGTCACCTGAAATGGAAAGCCGTCTATCAACCGGGCCGCATAGTCGCCACCGGATACAAGAACGGCAAGCGCATCCTGAAACAAACTGTCGAGACTACCAACCCTGCGGCAAAAATTGTGCTGACGTCAGACCGAGGGCTCATCACCGCCGATGGGCGCGATGTGGCCGTCGTGACCGTTGAGATTCAGGACAACAAGGGTCGCATCGTTCCTGATGCCTGCCCCATGCTGACCTGCTCACTTCAGGGAGACGGCCGCATTTTGGGCGTCGGCAACGGAGACCCCTCCTACCTGGGTCCCGACCATCCCAATGAACTGGACTGCCACACATTCCAAATCCCGGCATTCAACGGCTTGGCCCAAATTCTCATCCAGAGCGGTCATACTCCCGCTGCCCTTCAACTGACCTGCACAAGCGACGGTCTAAAGCCTGGTAACTTAATGATCACCGCCGAATAAACCAGAAAGAATCTATAAGGCGACTACGGGAGAAGGGAAATTGACAAACTGATGATGAAAATTGAAAAATCTTTTTTACCTTTGTGGGCGATACTTTAAATCAAGGATTATATTATCTAATTATTAATTTCTAAACATTTTGATTATGAAACAACTATTCCGTTTTTCCATCCTGTTGCTGGCACTCCTGTTGCCCGCACTCGCCACGGCCCACGACTTCAAGGTCGATAGTATCTATTACAATAGAATCAATGACAATGAAGTCGAAGTAACCTATGGGCAAATTTTTGACCATAGGTATCAATACCACGGCGCGGTGACTATCCCAGCCACCGTCACCTACGATGGAACCACCTACTCGGTAACTTCAATCGGTGAAGGGGCGTTCTTGCGCTGTACAAGGCTGACCAGCGTCGACATCCCCAACTCGGTAACTGAGATCGATGACTATGCGTTCGAGGAATGCACTGGTCTGACCAGCCTCGTCATCCCCAACTCGGTAACTAAGATCGGTCGCCAGGCGTTCATGGACTGCACTGGGCTGACCAGCATCGACATCCCCAACTCGGTGACGGCTATCAGTTCCTATGCGTTCTATAATACAGCATGGTACGATAACCAGCCTGACGGATTGGTCTATGCCGGCATGGTCGCTTATAAGTATAAAGGCACGATGCCAAGCGGAACGAATATGACTTTAAAAGAAGGAACATTAGGCATTGCTATCTGCGCGTTCATGGAGTGCACAGGACTGACCAGCATCGTCATCCCCAACTCGGTAACAGAGGTCGGTGTCTTGGCGTTCATGGATTGCCCCGGGCTGACCAGCCTCGTGGTAGAAAGTGGCAATCCAAGATATGATTCGCGCAACAACTGCAATGCAATTATAGAAACCGCCTCTAATACGCTAATTGCTGGCTGCAAAAACACGATGATCCCCAACTCGGTAACTGAGATCGGTTACGGGGCGTTCATGGACTGCACTGGTCTGACCAGCATCGTCATCCCCAACTCAATAACAAAGATAGGCGAGTTAGCGTTCCAGGGCTGCACTGGTCTGACTAGCGTTGACATCCCCAACTCGGTAACTGAGATTAATGACTTTGCATTCTATGAGTGCACTGGGTTGACGGATGTGTATTGCTACATTGCTGACCTCTCGAGCGTATCGACAGGGAATAATCGATTCGAATTGGATAATGGTGATTACTCTGGCCGTACGCTGCATGTGCTGTGGGGGACGGCTGATGCTTACCGTGGTAACAAGAACTGGTATCCGTATTTTGAGCGGATAGTGGAAGATATATTCATGGGTGACGTGAATGGCGACCTTGAGGTTAACATTGCTGATGTGAACGCCGTCATCAACATGATTCTGGGCGGAAATGGTAGCACTATTGCTGCCGACGTGAACGATGACGGCGAAATCAACATCGCCGACGTCAATGCCCTAATCGACATCATCCTGAGCGCCCCAGGGAATTAGATCTCCAACAAAGTGTCTTACCCTGAAAAACGTTGTTTTTTATTCAACGTTTTTCAGGGTAAGACAATTTGGTCATCTCTATAGTTTTGACCAATAATTTCCATAATTACTTATACCGCCATAGGCGAGTAAACAATTATAAAATTCTCTTTTTCTCATTTTTCTCGTGCGTACAGGAAAATGAGAAAATGAGAAAAGCCAACATAATTCACCATTTAAAAACCATGATTACCATGAAAACACAATTATTGTATGACCTGGCTTGCAGCATTGCAGATGCGCTCAAGCAGGGAGTAGAACTGGAAATCTGCAAGCGTGACGGGACCGTTGCCGTCAGCATCATCGACCCCGATTAAACTTTGCGTCATTTGCGCTTTTTCTCAATGAATATCATTAAGAGCCAAATGCTCAATAAAGTAAAAGAGTAATTACCTGGCGTTTAGGTGATTACTCGTTTGATTTTGTGGAGCTGGAGGTTTTATCGAATGATATTACACACTAATCATGTGATGATATAAACTAACGAAAATTTTTGGTTATCAATCAATTGCAGACTGATGATTAATTTGTCACATCACTCGATTAGTCTGTTATATCGCAAAACGGGGGAATAAAAAACGACTCAATTCCCCCTTCAATATCAGCCTTAATGCCACAAAAAAGGTTAATGATTTGTTGTTAACGAGTCAATGATGCTTGTTGCTAATTCTGGATGATGGAAAGTGATGATGTGGTTATCGGGTTTGTTATAACCCAAGGGATTGACGTTGCCGTACCACATGCGAGATCGATCGATAATGGTGCAGGATAGTGATAGATTATCTTGAAAGATAACCTTAATGCCATGAATTTCCAGGTATTCGGTATGCTCGTTTTTCTCTCTGGTAGCTACTGCAATCTTGATGCCTTTAGGAATGAGGTCGGCAAGTCGTGTCGCGACTAATGAGCGGTGGCTAAACTTTACTTTGGGACAAATGATTATGATGGAACTTTTGGCTGATCCAAGAGATGAAATGTAACGAGTTAGGAAATTGGAGCCATTGAAAATCTGGTTTTCTGGTTCTTGAACATCGGCGAATAGGCCATCTGGCATGAGCGAGTATCCGATGGATGCATAGCCTTTAAGCCTACGTCGATACATAGCTTCACATACAGGAATATTAAAGTCGATATAGTCATAAATGCGCACCTCTTGTTTCCCGACGTGATCGCGATGAAGGCGACCTGCATATTGCGCGATGATACCTTTCCATGAAACTGGCAGAGCGAGAAACAATGTGTCGAGCCTGGGACAGTCAAATCCCTCGCCGATGTACTTTCCTGTTGCTATGATGACGAGAGGGTCATTGGCTGAGAGTTGATTTAATCGTTCCATTTTCAACCTCTTCTCTTTGGCGCTCTTTGAACCTATCAGTACGATGACATTTGCGCAATGAGGCTCTAGAAGATTAGCTAGTAAAACAACGTGTGTAGTTAGACTAGAAAGTACTAAAGGGCTTCGACCTTCTTTCAATGCTGAGCAAACGTCATCTACAATGAGGCGGTTACGGTATTCATCCTCGGCAAGATGGTGAATGATTTGCATGTAGGGCAAATTCTTGTCAATAACATCGTGGTAATGTGTGAAACGAGGTACAAGCAATCGGCTAAAAGACTGCATTTGCATCTGATGCTTGGCGTCAGCCGTGTATCTAATCGGGCCGCATTGCATGAATATGATGGGCTGATGTCCGTCTTTCCTTATTGGAGTCGCGGTCAGGCCATAGACCCGATGTGCATTTGTTTCTTTCAAAACGTGTTCGAAATTTACCGCAGACACATGATGACACTCATCGACAATCACCATGCCATAGTCTTTGACAAACGGTTTTACCTCTCCATTGGTTATGCAAGACTGGATAAAGGCGACATCAATGATGCCATGCAATGAGTTGCCAGTAGAACTGAGTGTGCCAATAGGGGAAGATTTCTTTGGCTTGCCACGTTTGGGTTTGGTTTCTTCAGGTATGTATTCGATTGATAGAAACTTGCCTAATTCTTTTTTCCATTGTTCAAGGAGAGCTTTAGTATGCGTTAGAATTAGCGTATTAACACCGTGTCTTGCAATGAGTCCTATTGCAGCAACAGTCTTGCCAAAAGCCGTCGTCGCTGACAACACGCCATTTGTATTCTCGCTTAATAGTGAAACTGCTTTTGCTTGGTCGCTGCGCAACTCTTCAGTGAAAGTGACATGAATGGGTTTCCCATGATTGGTTTTGTCGATGATTTCATAGTTCATCTCATTCTCTTCAAGGAATTGGATGACAGCATCTTCACAACCACGAGGTAATGCCAGGTAGTCATCAATGATCTCAGCGCAAGAGATGATGCGAGGAATGTTATAGGTCGTTAGACGCATAGCCTGTCGGCTATAAAATTCTGGATTCCTGAATGAGGCGATGCGCTTGAAGTGATTGATAATCTTTGCCGATAATGCCCCAATAGGTAAGTAAAGCATGTTCGCTTTTACGATGGCCAGCATGGCTGCAAAATCTCTTTTATCAATCGTTGGTGCCTCGGGAGCTTCCCAAGGATTGTTCTCGCTGGTTGTGGCAAGTGCGCCGAGGGGCTGGGCACTAGCCTTTGAGTGAAGCAAGATGTCAACATCAGCCTCAGTCAGTCTCTTAATATTTAGCAAGTATTCCCACTGGTCGGGATATGGCTCAAAATGTTCGTTCACAAATACGCTGTTTCCTTGTTTTCTTGCTTGCCCTTGTAACGGCAGAGCCACGAGGTTGCCTAGGCCTCCTTGTGGCAGATAATCCTGGTTTGGAAAGAAACGGTCATATGATCTGAACGAAATACAACCGTCACGATTTGTGGCTTCAGTTAGAATAGCATACCCTAACCGTCGTGCTTTGGCAGCCGAAATCGGAGCATCAAAAAATATCCAGACATGTGCTCCATTTCCAGACCGCGATCGTTCTACATAGCTGGGGATATTCCAACTTTTGCAGACATTGACAAATGTCAAAACATCTCCTTTATAGCCATGCTCGCAGTTCTTGTCATCGAAGTCGGCACAAAGCAGATGGCAGGTATTATCTTCATTGATGGCATACAACCCAATCACATCACGGCAATCAGGCGCTTTCCCTTCAAGGTGACGATAGATGTCATTGTCAGTGAGCCTAGAGAATTGCCGGTTAGGGCATTCACTGCATTTGTATTGTCGCTTGTTGCACAGTTGCGGGTTCCACTCGTTTTCACAGACTGGTTGATATCCACTTTTGCCATTTGAACGGTTCTGCCATCGCCGGGCAAATACATCTTCCCGACCACGGAACAAACTACGAAACAGGGAAACCTTTTCGTCCAGCGACAATCGGGTCATTGCTGGAGGAATAGGGGAGTTTTCGAGGTCTGACCGTTGTGGCTCATACTGCGTCAATCGCTCACGAAGTGACGAAATCTCATCTTCAAGTTGCTTTATTCGTAGCTGAAGAGTATCCCGTTCGCGCTTGAGTTCCTGATATGATACCGAATTATCCATGAAAGACATTCATTGGAGACAACTACTTGAACAAATCATCCATGGTCAGCGTAGCAACGAATGTGGATGAATGCATTCCGTCCTTCAAACCATAGGTTGTTATCAACGTGGGCCATAATGCTCCTTTCGCACCTGTTTCCTGTTTAAAGGCTGCGGCTCGATTGCGTAATTTGATCGTTTCGGTGTTGTTCATGGAAAACTCAGCTTCGCTGTATTTCATTTCGCAAAGGTTGATGATTCCGTCTGCGCGATCAAGAATCATGTCTATTTGAGCTTTCGGTTGCGATTGCTTACTTTGCCACGAATAGAATTTAGTCGAAATCCGATCGATGCCCAGGGCCTTCTTGATTTGTGTTACATGGGTCATGCAAATCCTCTCAAAACATAGCCCCAACCATGTGTTGATTTCAGGTGTACCGATATGATTCGTCCAATAGTTGGTTTCGGCCTCTGCACGCGGAACGAATGTCAGATAAAACTGCGAGTAGAAATCCGTGAGTTGGTAGATAGCGGAACGATTACTGATGCGTTTCTCCCTCACCACGTACTTTCGGATTATATCACAATTAACCAAGTCTTCTAACTTCTGGCTGAGCGTCCCATTTGGGGCAGTTCCAAGAGCAGAACTTAACTCTTTGCGGGTCATACCATGTTTCACCTTTGACAGTGCGTTGACGATAGACATGTAAGACTCAGGCGATTGGAACAATGTTGAATACAATCGTTTGTATTCCCTGCGCAATTCTTCCTCTTCTCCAAAGAAAAGCCGGTCAATATTTGTTGAAAAACTCTCATTATGATGCAAAAGGCTCAAATAATAGGGCACTCCGCCAAGAGCCATGTATGCCTGTAAAACAGAAAGACGCTCCCACTTGAAATTGCGACTTTTTAGATATGTTTCGGTTTCATGAAGTGTGAATGGATGCAGATGTATTTCGTGAGTGATGCGGTCATGGAGGCCGCCCTTATCATTTACAACATTTTTGATCATCCAAGAAGTGGCACTGCCGCAAACAATTAATGTGAGGTTGTCTTGCATCGATGCCCATGAGTTCCAAAAGTAACCTAATGCCCGTATAAAACCTGAGCGTTGTGTATCCATTGAAGGGAGCTCATCCAGGAATACGATGCAACGTCGTTTCAATGTGACCTTTCGTTTCAGATACTCCTTCAATAACCTAAATGCTTCCATCCAGTTTTCAGGACGTTTGACGGTTTTCTTGCTATATTCTTGGAGTGCATCAATAAACGCCTCCATTTGTTCCTCTGAAGTTCCGTCAAGTACCCCAGTCATAGCAAAAGCCATTTTACCATGGAACAGATGATTTACCAAGAATGTTTTTCCCACTCGGCGCCGACCATAAATGGCAACAAATTCAGGATGGTCTGAAGATGTGTATTCCGTCAACAGTCGTATCTCTTTTTCTCTGCCTATAAGCTTATCCATAACGAAAAATGAATTTGGTTGATGCAAAGGTATTATTATTATTTAAATTAACAATGAGTTTTAGCTAAAACTCGTGAAAAATCTTCGTTTTAGCCAAAACTCAGTTGGGGTTTGTGTCATTTATACTCCCCCAACATCGTCATTTCAAATATGCACTTTTTGATGTTAGCTATAGCATATGGAGCTAAGAGCTCCAAAACAAGGCGAGATATGATGAGTGGAGTTAGATGCTCCAAGCCATCACACAATGCGAGAGAAAGGTAGGTAATTCTTTATCATTAAGCATCATATATTATCAGTAAATATCATTTGGAGCCAAGTGCTTCAACAAAATCAACGAGTAATCATCTGATTATCAGATGGTTACTCGTGATTTGTGGAGCTGGAGGGGTTTGAACCCTCGTCCAAACGTGGAACTAATAAGGTTTCTACATGCTTAGTCTTGGCTTGGTTTTCGACCGCTGGCAGGCCCAAGACGACCAACCGGTGGCTTATCCTCTAAATTTCGGACGCGGCCCGAGGCTTGCCTTGTCCTATCGCCGATATTCCTGCACCACCGGTTCAACCCGCCTCGGCGCGAGGGCAGTTGGGTGATGTCTCGTCACTGCCCCTTGGGCAGCGATAAAGCCGAACTTACTGTTCTTCGGTTAGGCAGCGAGAGCGTAGTTGTTTTCGCCATTTAATTGTGTCAATGACTGAGATTTAAGAGCCTTGCCATTATCGCTCTGCATGCTTGCTTACCACTTCTACACGCTGTCAAAGCCAGTCAGCCCC
>CAMJXD010000005.1 GCA_946409635.1 uncultured Prevotellaceae bacterium | reverse complement strand
GGAAAGGAAACGAAAGTAGGTCAGAAAACTTTCGTTTCCCGACCTACTCGATTTAGGGTGATACTTTATCCTCTGGAATGGTTAATTGTCAGAATCGGCAACATAACCGATGAGGGCAATGACGTCCGAGATGTTGATCTCGGTGTCCTCGTTGAAGTCGGCAGCATCGGTGTTGATGTCGCCAGTGTTCAGGGAGATGTAGTTGATGAGTGCAATGACGTCCGAGATGTTCACCTCATGATCATCATTGACATCGCCCTTGAGCACGGTGATAGCAGGCTCCCACGGGAACACGAGCTCTTTGTTGCCGGTATATTCAATCCATGCCTTATTGGCGGGCATGGCCGTGCCGGTAGCCTTGACCAGTGCCAGCTTGCCGTCAGCGTTGACGGTGCCCAACACATACTTCTGGGGATTGGTGGGCTTGGTGTAGTTGTTGGCATTGAAGGTTCCCGTTGCGTTGTTAGGCTTGCTAAAAGTGATTGTGCTGTCGGTATTGCAGTAGTAAGTTCCTCTCAGCAGGTTTGTCTCGTCGGCGACTGCCTGGTTGGCCCTGGGCGCGTTGCCGGTGTTGGATTCGTCGGGAGCAGTGAAGACGGGTTTGCCCTGGGGAATGAGTTGGCATTCCGCGGGATTGTTGGAACCACATTCCAGAATGACGGGCGTCTGAGCGGGTACGGTACCGCCTTCGGTTGCCACTTCCTCGAGTTGCAGGGTGCCGTCGTCACCGATGCCTTTCACGGCATAGGCCTTGAGCACTTGTCCGCTGAGCTTGTAGCTGAAGGGAACAAACAGGGTTGTGTAATACTTGCCCTCGAACTCAACCTCAGGCACCATGTTAAAATGATTGACCGGCTCGATGTACCATTTGGCGTTTTGGGCCGAACTGGATGCGTTGATCGCTAACGTGCCGTTGACGTCAATCAGGTAGCGGATACCCAGTGACGGATAACCGTAAAGGAACACGTAGGTGTCTGATTTCAGTTCAATCTTGGCTGTGTATAATGTGTTGGCACCGCTACCACTGACGGGGTCTATGGTGATGTAACGGTTTTTGAACTCCAGCACCTTGGTGCCTGGATATTTACCTGTCGTCAATGTCAACAGGCTGGTGCCCTGGCCAATCAGGTTATAGTCGTGATTGGAGGCTTGCGTGTTATACTTCTGAGCGTAAATAACTGAACCCACATCGATGATGTCGGCATCATTGACCATGTGGATATCGGTGCCCAGATATTTGCCGGCACATTCCAGCGCACGGGCCTGACCTTCGGAACTTAAGGCATCGCTCAGACCGCCACAGGCGGTACTGATGCAAGTCGTATAGTTGAACAGGTCGTTGGCCATCGAGATGTATTCGGTATTGCGGTCAGCGTTGCGGAAGCGGTAATAGCCCGTTCCGTTGAGCTGTGCCATGGTAGGAATGGCACAGAGTGTGGTCAATGCCACAGCACACAGGATTCGTAAGGTCTTTTTCATAATGTGTTCGTCGTTATAAGATGAATGAAAAAAATCGTGAGCAATTCACGATTATGATGCTATGTTACATTCATAACCATCAATTGCTCACGAGTTCAATAGTGTTTTATTCGTCATCTCCGATGGGAACAACGCCCATGTTGAGGAGATACTGGATCAATGCAGTGGCATCAGAGATGTTGATTATGCCGTTCTCGTTGAAATCAGCAGCGATATAGTCATACATGGTGTGGAACTCTTTAGGCTCTGCAGGCGAGAGGCTGATGATGTTGACCAGTGCCACGACGTCCGAGACGTTCACGAGACCGTCACGGGTTACATCGCCCTTGATGGCAAGCTTGATGGGATCAAATTCTTGGTTGACAAGCAGCGCCTGGTTGGTCTTGGCCTCCCAGTTGTTGTAGAAACCGAGGTGCTGGTCACCATCGCTCAGCGTGCGGATGACGCAATCCAATGAGCCCTCATCGTTGGTGAAGGTACACTTCTGGATATCGGCATTGGTCAAGCCCCAGAAGTACTTGTTGTTGACAGTACCGGCATTCTTGAGCATCAGGTGCTCATACTTCGCAACATTGTTGTTATAGAAGCTTTCGCCGAATACGTCCTTAACCAGGTCGAATACCGACTCTACTTGCGGGGTCCTGATCTGGTACTCGTTGATGAGGTAGTCCGGGCCGACGAGCCGGTTGCCGGTCAGTGCGGTGCCGTTGTTGATGTCGAGCGTCAAGGTCTTGGGACCTGAGGTCAGGGCCTTGAGCAGCACAGGAGTCTGAGCGGGAACATTGCTGGTCAGGGCTTCGAGCTGAGCTACACCCTGCTCGTTGATGCCGGTCACCTTGTAAGCCGTTACACCCTTGGGCACTGCGTAAGCAAAGTCGGTGTAGAGCGTGGTGGCATACTCGAGACCGAGCCTGTTGGCAGCGGGGAAGTCCACGCTGAACGTCGCGCGAGGCTGAACATCCCAGAAGGTCTTGGGATCGTTGTTGATGATGTCAGCATTGCCCTCGCTGATGTAGTCCACCTTGCCATTCTCTTGAACGATGAAGTACTTGGTGTCGGGACGGATCTGCTCGAGCTTGTCAATATAGTTGGCGAACTCGCCCATCTTCTCCTTCATCTCCTCATACCTCGGATGATTCTTCACCTTCTCGAGGTAGAATGTGGCGGTCTGGTAAGCAAACTCCCAAACATACTGCTTGTTGGTCAGTATCTGGTGGTAGAATGCCATGGTCGATTCCTCATCGACGGGCTTGGTCAGCTGTCCGCCCATGCGCTCCCAGATGGTCTGGAGGCTGAAGGGAACGAGGATGCTGCTACCTTGGCCGTTGGTCTTCTCGAGCACCTTGTTGATGGCGTCGTTGATGAAGCCCTCGAGCATCGGCAGTTTGTCATCCACCTTGGACTGGTTCTCATTGTAAAAATCTACGACGGGCTGCATGCTCGGCGTCTTGCCATAGATGCGGCAGTTGTCGAGAGAACCCTCTACATACAGATGATAGTCGAAGCACTCGTTGAATTTCTCCATGATGGCGTCAAGACCCTCATGACCAAGCAACTCGCCCACGCCTTCGGCATGGAGCTTGTTGGCAACCATTTGTACCACTTCGGGAACATACCTCATGGCACGGTCAGCATAGCCTTGGAGGTCGGCGGCCTGTGAACGCAGCACCTTCACCTGGCCGTTCTCCATGGTCTCAACACGGATTACGGTACCGGCCTTCTGGTCGATGTCGTTGGTGAACGTCATGGTCTTGCGGCCCTGAACGTGGGCATATTTCTCGTTGCCCTTGTTCATGATCTGGTAGTAACCATCGGTAATCTCAACGGGATTCAGCGTGTTGATGGTGTAGGTTGCACGAGCCTCGTTGTCGGTCCAGATGGTTCTGCCATCCTTGGTGACCTTAGCGGTAACGGTGCAGCTATGGTCAACGACGAACGGCTTGGTGTAAGGCTGGAACTCGCCGTCACCAATCTTGTAGGAAATCGATACGCCAGGGGTAGCGCAAGCGATAGCCACTTCCTTAGCCTCGGTGTAATGACCGCTGCCAGGCATGAAGGTCGGAGCAGCAATCTGAACCGGCAGGTCGATGACATACTCGGCACTAGCCTCAGCGGTAGCATAGCCGGCCTTGGTGGCACGGGCCTGGATAGTCATGTTCTCGCCCACGGTGATGGCCTCGGTGTAAGCCTTCCAGTTCTCGCCGTCGGTGCTGTACTCGATGGCAGCGCCCTGGGTCTCGGTGGCGATGGTCACAGTCTGGATGCTGTTGTAAGTGCCAGCAGCGGGATTGATGGTCAGCGGAGCAACGACAAAGGTATAGCTTGCCGTAGCCTCAGCGCTGGGATTGTAACCGTCCTTTTCGGCTTTGGCCTTGATGGTGGTGTTGCCGTTGACGGAGATAGCCTCGGTGTACTCGGTCCAGGTCTCACCCTCGCCGATGATGTAGTAAACCTTGGCGCCCTCGGCAGCAGAGATGGTCACGTCCAGGTCGTTGTTGTATTCGCCCTGTGCGGGTTCAAACGTCGGGGCATCAAGCGTCGGCAGGTTGATGACATAAGCGGCGACAGCCTCTTCGCTGTCAAGCATGCCAGCCTTGGTAGCCATAGCGGTGATGGTCATGCTCTCGGCTACAGTGATGGGTTCGGTATATGCCTGATATTCTCCGTCGCCGATCTTGTAGCTGATGGCTGCCTCCGCTGTCTCGCAGGCGATGGTCACAGTCTGGATGCTGTTGTAAGTGCCGCCTACGGGATTGAATGTCGGGGTTGCAACCTGTTCTACCGTGCTGCCACCATCGCTTTGAACATAAAGGTAAACAGGTTGTTGACCTGATTCATAGCAAGAGAATAAACTACTGCCACTGTTGTAGCGCAAAAGGTTATGCGTATTAGAGCCTTGGAAAGTAATTACAGAGTTTCCTTCTGAGTCAAGAACAATCGTAGCCTTAGCATTATCCGTCGCAGGACTTTCTGTTCTTAGGTAGTTTTTACTTGTACTTGCTGCATACAGGTACTTGTTATCCGATGTCTTGAAGTACCATTCACCTGTTGTGCCTTCAAGGGTAAGGATTTGAACATCAGCGCTGGGAGCAGTAATAGTAAGACCAGATGTTATAGTGACATCTGTTTCACTAAAATTATTACTTTGCTGCGGACCCATCGCTTTTTGTGCGCCCGATTCATTTTTGTTGGCAATAATAACCTTCTTTCCGTTCTGAAGTTGGTTAAGGTTAGTCAACAGCTCATAAACGACACCACCAGGCTGCGAACCAGCCTTGACGGTCAAATCGTAGTAATCGCTTGCGTCGTTATAAGTAGCGTTGTCGCTGATTGAAGCAGTGATTCTCGTCGTGCCTGCAGACACGAGCGTCACAGCACCGCTCTCCTCATCAACGGTGGCAACAGTTTCGTTACTGCTGCTATACCTCACTGCACTGGCCGCTGCTGAGGGGGTTACGGTTAACTCGGGAGCATTGAATGTCTCTCCGATGGTGGCCTCATAGCTGCTCTGGGGGAACTCAAGGGTCACATCTTGAGGCTGGGGCGTATCTCCGCCTGAGCCATAAGTAATCTCAATTTTGACCCAATAAGCGGCGTTGCTGCCTCTTGTGATTTTAAAATACTTATAGCCTTTACCGCTAAAGTCTCCCGTAATGGAACCGGAGCCAGTGGCTACTTGTTCCCAATTACTTCCATCAGAGCTACCTAATATGGTTGTAGCTCTTGCTGTTGAAGAATGAGTGATTGAAACACTTTGGATGTCGCCAGGATAGGCCGTCGTGTTATAAATGGCTCCACTGTTCGCTTTGGTTTGAATATTGCCATTGCTTTTTATGAAGTCAGTGTATTCATAAGTGATGTCATCTTTTGTTATACTACCAGATGAATAGGAACCTGACAAATCTGGAAAATCAGATAACGTTAGAGTCACGGTTTCGGCCCAGGCTGGCGATGCCGCTAGAGCGAGGGCCGCAAAGAAGAATAGTAGTTTAAAATTCAGGTACTTCATAAGCGTAAAATTAATGGTTAATAAAGAGCTAATAAACGGAATATTTATTTGATATACAATAGATTACCAGCATTAAATAATACAATAAAATGCGCGTTTAGATAGTTAACAAGTATATTTGGCTGCAAATATACGAAATAAAGTTAAATAAAGCAATGATATTTAAAATAAAAAATGTGGAATATTCCTATCGAAAGTGATAAACTCAAAATTCAGTCATAAAGTGCGTTGCCCATTTAGAGATGTGCTTAATCTTGGATAGATAAATAGACAAAAAACAACAACCAAGTCAACGAAAAAAAGTTGCCTTGGTTGTCTGTTGTACGTTATCTCTGATGTCTGAAGTGTCAGTCGAAGTGCTTGCGGCGGAAGACGAAGTTGTGGCCCAGGTACTTGTCGCGCACGGTGGGGTTGTCGGCCAGCTCCTCGCTGGTGCCCTGGAACAGGATTTTGCCCTCAAACAGCAGGTAGGCCCTGTCGGTAATGCTCAATGTCTCGGGGGCGTTATGGTCGGTGATAAGGATGCCGATGTTCTTGCTCTTGAGGCTATAGACGATGCTCTGGATGTCCTCGACAGCGATGGGATCGACGCCGGCGAACGGCTCGTCGAGCATGATGAAGTGCGGGTTGATGGCCAGTCCGCGGGCGATCTCGGTGCGGCGGCGCTCGCCACCCGACAGGCGATTACCCAGATTCTTGCGTACCTTCTGCAAGTGGAACTCGCTGATGAGCTGCTCCAGGCGGTCGCGCTGCTCGGCCGGGGTGAGGGCTGTCATCTCGAGGATGGTGCGAATGTTGTCCTCAACGCTCAGTGTGCGGAACACCGAGGCCTCCTGTGGCAGGTAGCCGATGCCCAGCTGTGCCCGCTTGTAGACGGGTAGGGTGGTGATGTCCACGTCGTTAAGAAAGACGCGGCCCTCGTTGGGCGTCACCAGCCCTGTGGTCATATAGAACGTGGTCGTCTTGCCGGCACCGTTGGGGCCCAGCAGGCCGACGATCTCGCCCTGGTGCACGTTGATCGAGACGTGGTTGACCACGGTGCGCTGGCGGTATTTCTTGACCAGGTTATCGGTGCTCAGCACGAGAGTGCCGGCAGCACCCGACTCGTTGAGCCTTCGTGCCGTGTCCTTGTCATTGGACTTGGCGGGTTGCTTGCCGGCGCCGGTTGCAGCGGCGCTATGTTGCCAGGGCAGTTTCAGCCTCATTTCTTCTTGTTGGTGGTCAGGCGACCCTTGATGTAATCGGTAATGAGATTGATGGCTACCTCGTTGTTGCCACCCTCGGGGATGATGATGTTGGCAAACTTCTTGGTGGGCTCGATGTGCAGCTGGTGCATAGGCTTTAGAACTCGCTGGTAGCGATCGATGACGGCCTCGGCCGTGCGGCCACGCTCGATGCAGTCGCGCGAGATGACGCGTATCAGGCGGTCGTCGCCGTCGGCGTCGACAAACACCTTGATGTCCATCATCTTCCTCAGTCGGGCGTCGCTCAGCGCCATGATGCCCTCGATGAGCACCACGTCATGCGGCCCCATGGGGACCGTCTCCTTCTGGCGCGAGCAGGTCAGGTAGCTGTAGGTGGGCATCTCGATCGACTCGCCACGCTTGAGCATCTTCACGTGCTCGAGCAGCAGGTTCCAGTCAAAGGCGGCAGGCTCGTCAAAGTTGATGTTCTGTCGCTCCTCGGCGGGGACATGACTGGAATCCTTGTAATAAGAATCCTGTGAAATCACTCCCACCTCGCCCTCGGGCAAGCGTTCCATGATCTTGCGAACCACTGTGGTTTTACCTGAGCCGGTACCGCCGGCAATACCGATGATAATCATAACGTTAATAAGATTTATTGGTCACACTTTTGAAGCTGAAAAATGCCATGGGGCACGTTTCAAACATACAAAGGTAAAAAAAATGCGATAAACTCGAGGACTTTTTTCAAAGAAACTTGATAATTTTTTTTATTGGTACCACGTAATCGGTGTCTTGTCAGTTTTGCTGACAATGTGTCAGCCTGCCAGTCTTGGCATGTGGTTTGCAGTTGTTTTGGCGGAAACCTGTGTCAGCATGGGCTTCCACGTAAAGATTGAATAACAAACATTAAAAACATAAAACAGAAAAGAAAGAGAGATTTTATTATGGGAAAGATTATTGGTATCGATTTAGGAACAACTAACTCGTGTGTTTCGGTTCTGGAAGGCTCCAAGCCTGTTGTGATTCCCAACAGCGAAGGCCGCAACACGACGCCTTCGGTAGTTGCCTTCAAGGATGGCGGCGAGCGCATCGTGGGTGATCCCGCCAAGCGTCAGGCCATCATGAACCCCACGGGTACCGTATTTTCTATCAAGCGTTTCATGGGCGAGCAGTATGACCACGTCCTGAAGGATGTGGAGCGCATGCCCTACAAGGTGGTGAACAACGGCAGCAACCAGCCCCGCGTTGAGATTGCCGGCCGCCAGTACACCCCGCAAGAGATTTCGGCCATGATTCTGCAGAAGATGAAGAAGACTGCCGAGGATTACCTGGGAACCACCGTTGACGAGGCTGTCATCACCGTGCCTGCCTACTTCAACGACGCCCAGCGCAAGGCTACCAAGGAAGCCGGTGAGGTTGCCGGACTCAAGGTACAGCGTATCGTAAACGAGCCTACCGCAGCCGCTCTGGCCTATGGTCTGGACAAGGACAACAGCGACAAGCGGATTGCCGTGTTTGACCTGGGTGGCGGTACATTTGATATTTCTATCCTTGAACTTGGCGACGGCGTGTTTGAGGTGAAGGCCACCAATGGTGACACCCATCTGGGTGGCGATGACTTTGACCAGCGCATCATCACCTGGCTGGCCGACGAGTTCCAGCAGGAGAACGGCATGGACCTGCGCAAGGACCCCATGGCCCTGCAGCGCCTGAAAGAGGCTGCCGAGAAGGCCAAGATTGAGCTCTCCAGCTCGACCAGCACCGAGATCAATCTGCCCTATATCACCCAGCTCGACGGCATGCCCAAGCACCTGGTAAAGACCCTGACCCGTGCCAAGTTTGAGCAGCTGTGCGACGACCTGATCCAGAGCACCATCGAGCCCTGCCGCAAGGCTCTCCAGGATGCCGGCCTGAACACCAGCGACATCAACGAGGTGATTCTCGTAGGCGGTTCGACCCGTATT
Organism: uncultured Prevotellaceae bacterium; assembly: GCA_946409635.1. Taxonomy (GTDB): domain Bacteria; phylum Bacteroidota; class Bacteroidia; order Bacteroidales; family Muribaculaceae; genus Sodaliphilus. The sequence continues at coordinate 123,166 of CAMJXD010000005.1, read as the reverse complement.
CCCGCCGTGCAGCAGATTGTCGAGAAATTCTTCGGCAAGGCCCCGTCCAAGGGTGTCAACCCCGACGAGGTAGTAGCCGTGGGCGCTGCCATCCAGGGCGGTGTGCTCACCGGTGATGTCAAGGACGTGCTGCTGCTCGATGTCGTGCCCCTGAGCGTGGGTATCGAGACCCTGGGCGGCGTGATGACCAAGCTCATCGAGGCCAACACTACCATTCCTGCCCGCCGCAGCCAGGTCTTCTCGACCGCTGCCGACAATCAGCCCGAGGTCGAAATCCACGTCCTGCAGGGCGAGCGCCCCATGGCCAAGGACTGCAAGACGCTGGGTCGCTTCCACCTCGACGGCATCGCTCCCGCTCCCCGTGGCATTCCGCAGATCGAGGTGACCTTTGAGGTCGATGCCAACGGTATCATGAACGTCAGCGCCAAGGACAAGGCTACCGGTAAGGAGCAGAGCATTCGCATCGAGGCCTCGAGCGGCCTGAGCGACGCCGAGATCCAGCGCATGAAGGACGAGGCCGAGGCCAATGCCGCTGCCGACGCTGCCGAGAAGGAGCGCATCGACAAGATCAACGGTGCCGACGCCCTCATCTTCCAGACCGAGAAAGTCCTCAAGGACAGCGGAGACAAGTTGCCCGCCGACATCAAGGGCCAGATCGAGGGTGCCCTGAACAAGCTGAAAGAGGCTCACAAGAGCCAGGATCTCGCCGCCATCGACACGGCATCTGCTGAGCTGAACTCGCTGTTCGAGAAGATGTATCAGCAGGCCGGCGGAGCACAGGGCCAGCCCGGTGCAGGCGGTTTCAATCCCGGCAACATGGGCGGTGCCGGCTTCCAGGGCGGTCCCCAGCAGGGTGGCAACCCAGGCCAGGGCGGCGACAACGTCGAGGACACCACCTATGAGGAAGTAAAATAAATTTCCAAAAAACAGAATATTTAGGTAATCATTCAGCAATGGCGTGCTGCGGCGATCGCAGGGCGCCATTTTTTTATGGTAAAACGATTGCATGTGATCTATTTGATTGATTATTAGTTGATTGGTTGGCCGTGCGCAGAGGGGCGGTGAATTTCTTATCCCGTTGATTGACAGTGAATTGTCGTCGCCATGAAAGGATAATGGTGTAAAAAAGACTGTTTTATGAGGATTTTTTTGTACCTTTGTGCCCAAATTTTCAATATTTAACTGCTAAGTAATGTTGGACTTACTGTTTGAAACCAGTTGGGAGGTGTGTAACAAGGTCGGTGGCATCTATGCCGTACTGTCGACCAAGGCGCGCACCCTCCAACAGCGATATAAGGACAACCTGATATTTATCGGTCCCGACTTGTGGTCGCCCGAGCACCCGTCGCCCTCGTTTGTCGAGACGCGCACGCCGCTGGAGCGGTGGCGTCGCCAGGCCGAGCTGCCCGACGGCATGCGGGTGAGGGTAGGGCGCTGGGATGTGCCCGGCAAGCCCGTCGCCGTGCTGGTGACCTTTGATGCGCTTTACCCCTACAAGGATGCCCTGTACACCGACATGTGGAATCGCTACCGTGTGGACTCGCTGCATGCCTATGGCGACTACGACGAGTCGTGCATGTTTGCCTATGCCGCAGCCCTCGTCATCGAGAGCATCGTCAAGTGGAAGAACAATCCGGCCCTGCGGGTGGTGGCCCACTTCGACGAGTGGACGACCGGAATGGGCCTGCTTCACGTCAACGCCCACATGCCCGGGGTAGCCACTGTGTTCACCACCCATGCCACGAGCATCGGGCGCAGCATTTGCGGCAACGGCAAGCCCTTGTATGACTATATGCCCGGATACTTTGGCGACCAGATGGCTGCCGAGCTCAACATGCAGTCCAAGCATTCGCTCGAGAAGGCCGCTGCCCATGTGGCCGACGCGTTCACGACCGTGAGCGATGTCACCGCCCGCGAGTGCCGCCAGCTGCTGGAACGCTACCCGCTGGTCACGCCCAATGCCTTTGAACAGGACTTTGTGCCCAAGGGGGTGAAACTCTCGCGCCAGCGAACAGCGGCCCGCCGTCGCATGCTTGATGTGGCCAGTGCGCTCACCGGGCAGTTTTTCCCCGACGACACGATGATTGTCGCCACCTCGGGCCGGCTGGAGATGCGCAACAAGGGCATCGACGTCTACCTGGACGCGTTGTCGTCGCTGCGCGACTCCTTGTCCCAAATAACCACCCTGAGCCGCAAGGTTGTGGCCCTGGTGCTCGTGCCGGCGTGGATGAAGTCGCCCCGCACCGACCTTGCCGACTCCCTGGCTTCGGGCACCGTTCACCGCCTGTTCAACCCCGTCATCACCCACAACCTGAACAATCCCGACAGCGACCCCGTGTATAACCGCATCAATGCGCTGGGCTTCCACAACGAGCTGCAGGACAAGGCCACCGTCATCGACGTGCCCTGCTACCTGAACGGCAACGACGGCATCTTCAACATGGCCTATTATGACCTCTTGCCGGGACTTGATGCAGCCGTCTTCCCGTCCTACTATGAGCCCTGGGGCTACACCCCGCTCGAGAGCGCAGCCTTCGGCGTTCCTACGATCACGACCGACCTTGCCGGTTTTGGCCAGTGGGTGCTTGACAAGATGGGCGACGACAGCGACGCCTGTGGCGTTAAGGTGCTGCACCGCACCGACGGTAACTATCACGACACGGTCCAGGCCGTCGCCTTGAGCCTGATGAACCTGTATGTCATGGGCGACAAGACGATGCGCCAGGTGCGCCAGGGAGCCCGCTCGACGGCGCGACAGGCCTCGTGGGACAACTTCATCCAGTATTACGACCAGGCCTATGCCCAGGCGCTGGAGCTGGCCGAGCGCCGCAACCAGTAACCCGTATAATCAACATCAATCATTATAACCACAATTATGCAATATCCATTCAATGACATCAACAGCCCCCAGTGGCGCAGTATCACAGTGAAATCGGAATTACCCGGTAAACTCAACAAGCTCAACGAGCTGTCGCGCAACCTGTGGTGGGCTTGGAACACCGAGGGCAAGACCCTCTTCCACGACCTGGACCGTGACACCTGGCGCGCAACCAGCGAGAATCCCGTCAAGATGCTCCAGCGCCTAACCAACGAGAAGCTGGATGCCATCCAGGCCGACGCCGCCATGATGGCGCGCATCGACAGCACCTATGAGCTCTACCAGGAGTACATGAAGAAGCCGCTGCGCACCGACCTGCCTTCGGTGGCCTACTTCTGCATGGAATACGGCCTGTGTAACGCCCTCAAGATCTATTCCGGCGGCTTGGGCATCCTGGCCGGTGACTATGTCAAGGAAGCCAGCGACCGCTGTGTCAACATGACCGCTGTGGGCTTCCTGTACCGCTACGGCTACTTCACCCAGACGCTGTCGATGGACGGACAGCAGATTGCCAACTACGAGGCCCAGAACTTCGCCCAGCTGCCCATCGAGCCCGTGCTCGACGAGAATGGCCGTCAGCTCGTGCACGAGGTGCCCTATCCGGGCCGCACGATCTATGCCAACGTGTGGCAGGCCAATGTGGGCCGTGTGAAGCTGTACCTGCTGGACACTGACATGGACCTCAACAGCGACTATGACCGCGAGATTACCCACAAGCTCTACGGCGGCGACTGGGAGAACCGCATCAAGCAGGAGTATCTGCTGGGCATCGGCGGCGTGCTGCTGCTGCGGCGCCTGGGCATCAAGGCCGACATCTATCACTGCAACGAGGGCCATGCCGCCCTGCTCAACCTGCAGCGCCTGGTGGACTACGTCCAGGACGAGGGCCTCTCGTTCAACGAGGCACTCGAGATGGTGCGTGCCACCTCGCTCTACACGGTTCACACCCCCGTGCCTGCCGGCCACGACTACTTTGACGAGGAGCTCTTCGGCAAGTACATGGGCGGCTATGCCGAGCGCCTGGGCATCACCTGGCAGCAGCTCATGGACATGGGCCGCGTCAAGGGCGACGACGACCAGCGCTTCTGCATGAGCACGTTTGCCCTTAACACTACCCAAGAGAGCAACGGCGTGAGCTGGCTCCACGGCGAGGTTTCCAAGAAGATGTTCTCCAAGATCTGGAAAGGCTTTGCCCCCGACGAGTCCCACGTGGGCTATGTCACCAATGGCGTCCACATGCCCACTTGGGCCGCCAGCGAGTGGAAGGTCTTCTACCGTCTGGTCCTGGGCGAGGACTTCCTCGAGAACCAGGAGCAGGAATCGGCCTGGGCACCCCTGTTGAATGTCCCCGACGAGAAGATCTGGGAGATGCGCATGACGTTGAAGCAGAAGTTTATCCGCTTTGTCAAGCGCGACTTCAAGGAGAGCTGGCTCAAGAACCAGGGTGACCCCACGCGCATCACCAGCATCGTTGACAAGATCAATCCCGACGCGCTGCTCATCGGCTTTGCACGCCGCTTTGCCACCTACAAGCGTGCCCACCTCATCTTCAACGACCTGGATCGCCTGAGCAAGATTGTCAACAACGAGCGCTATCCCGTCCAGTTTATCTTTGCCGGTAAGGCCCATCCCGCCGACGGCGCTGGCCAGGGCCTGATCAAGCGCATCATCGAGATCAGCAAGATGCCCGAGTTCCTGGGCAAGATTATCTTCCTCGAGAACTACGACATGACGCTCTCCAAGCGACTCATCACCGGCGTGGACGTGTGGCTCAACACCCCCACCAGGCCCCTCGAGGCCTCGGGCACATCGGGCGAGAAGGCCGAGATGAACGGTTTGCTCAACTTCTCGGTGCTCGACGGCTGGTGGTATGAGGGCTATCGCGAGGGTGCAGGCTGGGCGCTCACCAGCAAGCGAACCTACACCGACCAGTCACAGCAGGACCGCCTCGACTCGGCCACCATCTACTCGATGCTTGAGAACGAGATCATCCCCCTCTACTTTGCCAAGAACAGCAAGGGCTACTCGCCCGAGTGGGTGCAGTACATCAAGAGCTCGATGGTCCACATCGCTCCCCATTACACCATGTCACGCATGATGCGCGACTACTTTGACCGCTTCTACAATCCCCAGGCCAAGCGTGCTGCCCAGCTCGCCAGCGATAAATATGCGCTGGCCCGCAGCATCGTTGCCTGGAAAGAGCGCGCCGCCGCCCTGTGGGACAAGGTGCACCTGGTGGGCGAAATCATGGGCAACCGCGACGCCATCTCGCGCGGCGTCGAGGACATCAACGTCACCATGCGCCTCGATACGGCCGGACTGGGTCGTGACGTAAGGCTCGAACTCGTTGTCGAGCGTGAGGATGAGGGACAGTTCAAGTTCTATCGCAAGGCACCCTTTGAGGTCGTCGACCAGGATGGCGACATCCTCACCTATAACTGTCGCGTCCCCTTCCGCGAGAACGGCATCTTCCGCTATGCCTATCGCGCCTATCCGTGGAACGACAATCTGCCTCACCGTCAGGACTTCCCCTGCATCAAGTGGTTGTAAACCGCCACTGCAGTCCTGTCTAGACGACTGAACTGGCTGAATCATCTGAATCCAGTGGACAAGCCCAACCATTCTTGTCCTGCCGGATCCAGATGATTCAGCCTTTTTTTCGTTCGGGTGCAATTCCACCGCTGCGCCCACTTTGACGATTGATTACCCGGCCTGGTCAGGATACCGCCTACCGATGGGTTGAGCGCGTTGAATACTACATGGTATGTGAAAAAACAGTGGTTTTTAGTTGGGGTTTTCGATTTCTTTTGTAATTTTGTAGGTTCATCATCAACTGAAAGCAGGCAGCGTTGAGCGTGTTTGACAAAATAGGGAACAAGCTGTCCAGGATGGCCGCCCGTGTGGGGGCTGCTATGCTGGGAGTGGTCGCGGCAGTGCCGCTGGCCCTGTATGTGCCGTGGGTGCAGAACCAGATTGCCGATGCTGCTGCCTCCTATGCCAGCAAGAAGACAGGCATGGACATTAGCGTGGGTGACGTGAGGGTGGGTTTCCCGCTCGACATCCAGGCGACTGACGTTCAGGTCATTGACCAGAATGGCGACACATTGTTCAAGGCCGACGAGGTGAAGGCCAACGTCAAGCCTGGACCGCTGCTCGACAAGAAGGTCGAGGCCGATGGCGTCTCACTCAAGGGGGCCAAGAGCCAGATCAAGACCGAGGACGGCTCGATGGACCTTGACGTAGACCTCGACGAGGCCAGCGTGGATGCCGCCAGCGTTGATTTGAATAACAACAAGGTGGACGTGAACAACGCCTCGCTCAAGGGCGGCAAGGCCCGCATGAGCTACAAGCCCGAAAAGAAGCAGCCCGAACCCGAAAGCGAGCCCGGCAAGCCCTGGCGGGTTAATGCCAATAAGGTCAATGTCGACGACGTAGACTTCCAGATGGACATGAAGCCCACTGTCGACAAGCTGGATGCCAAGGTGGGCCACGCCCAAGCCAAGAACGTGAAGGTTGACACCGGCGCCAAGACGGTCGACGTGGGAGAGCTGGCCGTCGACAAGGCCGATGTGGACTACCAGTACCCCAGCAAGAAAGACGCCGACCAGTACCGCAAGGATCATCCCATGCCCCAGCAAGCCCCAAAGGATGATGGCGACGATAAACCCTGGCGAGTCAAGGCAGACAAGGTGAGACTGACCGACAGCAAGGGCCGTTATGCCCAGACGGGCAAGAAACCCAATAAGCCCGGTACGACACTTGACCCCGATAACATCGAGGTGAAAGACGTGAATGCAGCCATCGACGATTTTGAAATGGACGGTGACCGCCTCAAGGTGCCCGTGAAACAGCTCTCGGGTAAGGAGCGCAGCGGTCTGCAGGTCAAGGATGCCAGCGGCACCGTCAGCATGGACAAGAACGGTCTGGACCTGGATGACGTCAAGCTCAAGACACGGGGCAGTGATATCAAGCTCGATGCCCATGTTGACCAGGATATGCTCGATGGCAAACCCAATGGGAAAGCCACAATCAACACCGACAGCAAGATTGACCTGAATGAGGTCGAGAAACTCGTCCCTGAGGCCCGCAAGGCTCTCAAGGACCTGCCGCACAAGAAGCCTGTGCGCATCAAGGCCAAAGCCAGCGGCAACGCCAAGCGGCTCGACGTGCAGTCGCTTGATGCCGATGTCCCGGGCCTGGGTCGCATCAAGGGCAAGGGCACAATCTATAATCCCACCGACATGGACCGCATGCGGGCCGACCTGGACACCCAGATCGACCTGCGTGACCCCAGTGCGTTGAACAAGATGCTGGGTCTGGGCGACGTGAAGCTGCCGCCCATGAAGCTCAGCGGCAAGATATCGAAGGAGGGTTGCCGCTATGTGGCCCGCAACCTGAGGGTAAGCACTGGTGGCGGCACAATGCGCGGTGACGGCTACTACGACATGTGCAATGAGGACTATGACGTGGATGCCACGTTCAACAATTTCCCCGTAAAGTCCTTCTTGCCGGCCTATGACGTCAAGGACTTGACGGCCAGTGTCAATGCGCGCGGCCACGGCTTTGACTTTACCGATTGTGGCTCCACATGGACCGACGCCACCGTCAATCTGGCCAGCGTGCGCTATGAGGGCAGGCATTATGGCAATATCAAGGCTCGTGGCAAGTTGAGAGGTGGCCGTGCCGATGTATATGCCTCGAGCAGGAACAAGGGCTGTGACCTAGACGCCACGGCTCACGGCACCATCTGCAACGACCACTATGTCTTTACCGCCGATGCTGATGTACACAACCTGAATCTGCACCAGTTGGGCTTGTATAACGGCACGTGCGAAGGCACGACGCGCCTGCACTGCGACGGCGACATCAACCTGCGCACACAGGAGTGGGATGCTGACATGGTGCTGCGCGACATCGACTGGCGGCTCGACAGCAGCCTGCTCGTTGCCGACGATGCCCGTGCCACACTGCACAGCACGCCGTGGGTGACCTGTATCACCGTCGAGAACGAGGACAATTATGCTCATCTGAATGCCCCTTGTGGTATGATGGCACTCGTCGAGGATCTGGGTAAGACGGCCGACGAGCTGAATCGTCAGCTGGACGAGCGCTGGATAGACATCGAGCGCCTCAAGGCTCCGATGCCACGGTTTGACCTCGACCTGCACATGGGCGCCGACGGATTGGTGCAGCGCTACCTGCAGCAACACGAGGTGGACTTCCGCGACATCAGCTGCGAGATGAGCCGCGACACCAGCATCTATATCGACGGGCGGGCTCATGGCATCAGCTACGGACAGACCAATATTGACACCGTCACGCTGCATGCCAATGAACTGCTCAACAAGTATCTGGCCTTCAACGCCCACATGGGCAACAGGCCAGGCACGTGGGATGACTTTGCCCAAGTGGATATCGAGGGCGGTATCAAGGGGTCGGCCATAGACTTCATGCTTCACCAGCAGAATATCAAGCATGAGACGGGCTATCGCCTGGGTTGCAATGCCCGCCTTAACGAGTATGAGATTAGGGCTCGTCTCTTTAGCAAGGATCCGGTCATAGGCTACAGGCACTGGACAATCAACGAGGACAACTATGTGAACGTGGATTACCGCACTCGCATGATAGATGCCAACCTGGCCCTGCGCAGCGACAGCAGCAGCGTTGAGCTATATACCCATCGACTGCCTGGCGACAGCACAGAAAACGTGCAGCTCGACATCGAAAACCTCAAGCTAGAAGAGTGGACCCGCATCGTACCCATGCTTGACAGGACAAGCGGCACACTGAATGCCAACATCGACATCAACTGGGACGGCTCCAACGCTGACGGAGACGGCGTGATTGACATCAGGGACTTTGTGTACAACGGCAAACAGGAGGGCGACGTGACGCTGAATGCCGACTTTGACTACGACCCGGCGACAGCAACGACGCGCCTGACCGCCGACCTCGTCCTTGACGGCCAGAATGCCCTCACCCTGCGGGGTGCACTCAATGATGCCGATGCCGAGAGCCCATTCAACATGACCGCCGGCTTCAACCGGTTCCCTCTTGATAGGGCCAATGCGTTTATTCCAGGTGATTACATCTGGCTCGAGGGTTATGCGATGGGCGACCTGGTGGTGGGCGGTTCGATTGACAATCCGCGCGTCAACGGTTACCTGATGGCTGATTCAGCCATGGTCTACCTGCCCCGATATGGAAGTTCGCTCATGCTTACGACTGACCGCATTCCGGTCGAGGACAATGTCATCACCTTTGAGGACTATACGCTCATGGGCACCAACCGCAGCCCCGTCTACCTCAACGGCTTTGTGGACCTTAGAGACCTGAACGACATGGTGATTGACCTGAAGGCCAGTGGACGTGAGGTGCAGTTCATGGACAGCAGGCAAGACGACGTGACCCAGCTCTTCGGTAAGGGCTTGGCCGATATCAATGCTACTGTCAAGAGCCGTGGCAACACGATGACCGTCAGGGCCGACGCGACGCTGCTGGCGGGCTCCAACGTCACCTATGTGATGAAAAACGACATTACGGCCCTCTCAAAGACCGTCGATGAGAACATGGTGACCTTTACCGATTTCAACCAGCCTGAGACGGGAACAGCTGTCATGGTGACGGGGAAGGGAAGCAGCGCGACCAGCATTCTTGCATACATCGATGTGCAGCAGGGGGCTAAAATCAATGCCTTCCTCTCGGAGGACGGACAGAACCGTGCCACCATTGACGGCAGCGGCCGACTGAAGTACACGCTTGATTTTGCAGGTAGGGATAACCTCACGGGCACCTATACCGTGGTCGGGGGCAACGTGAGCTACACGCCACCGTTGATTTCTTCCAAGAATTTCAATATTTCCAAGGGCAGCACGATTTCCTGGACGGGTGAGATGCTCAATCCCCAGCTCAACCTCAATGGTACGGAACGCATCAAGACCAGTGTAAAACTCGATAAAGTTGACGATACCTCCAATAGCGATAACCCAGAAGACGTGCTTCAGAATTCCGGAAATCCGAACAAACAACGTAATGAAATTGTGGACTTCCTGGTTGATGCCCATGTGGGAGGTACACTCAACAATATCGACTTGTCCTTTGACCTGAGCTGCGAGGGTGACAAAACGGGGGCGGTACAGAACGAGCTGCAGTCGATGAACGACAACCAGCGTTCCCAGGCCGCAATCAACCTGTTGCTGTACAATACCTATTCCGGTGCCGATGGCGGCAATATCATCATCACCAACCGCACGGCTACAACGGCCCTGTTCTCGTTCTTGCAGTCAAAGCTCAATGCATGGGCCGCCGAGACACTGCCGGGTATCGACCTCTCGTTTGGCATCAACCAGTATGAAGGCACCCGCAGCGGTGGTACCGAGACCAGCTACAGCTATCGGTTGGCCAAGACCTTGTTCAACGACCGATTCAAGATTGTGGTAGGTGGCGAATACAGTACCGATGCCGCCGAGGCCGAGCATATTGCCAACAATCTGTTCAACGACGTGTCACTGGAGTATTATCTCAACGATAATGCTACCCGTTACCTGAGGCTCTTCCGTCACTCGAGCTACGAGAACGTGCTCGAGGGCCAGGTGACCGAGACGGGCGTTGCCTATGTACTCAAGCGCAAGCTCAACGATCTGCGCAACCTGTTCAAGTTCAAGCACTCGCGTGAATACCTGCTGCGCGACTCGCTGGAGAAAGCCCGCAAGGCAGCATTGAAGTTGCAGGAGAAGGCCCTGGATGCCATCACGAGCGATGGCGAGTCCTATATCGTTCCACTCGACAGCGGCAAGGAGATAGACAAACCCACCGTAACCCGTAAAAAAGATGATGAGCTTGATGAGAAATAACAGGAACACGATCTGCATCCTGCTGGCAGCGTTTGTCGTAGCGATGCTGGCGTCATGCTCGACCACCAAAAAGCTGGGCGAGAATGACGTGCTATATACTGGCGTGAAGCACCTCAAGTATCATGAACAAGAGGGCGTCAAGCTCGACGCCGGCGTGAAAGAAGACATTTTTACCGCAATCAATGTTCGCCCCAACAACCCGCTCTACTCTCCATATTATCGCACGCCGTTCCCCTTTGGCTTGATGATCTATAATAACATCGATGAGAATGCTACGGGATTCAAGGGATGGCTGTACAGGCACTTTGCCGCCACACCGGTACTCATCAAGCGAGTCAACCCCAAGGCACGCGTCGACATGATCAATACCATACTGCGCAACAACGGATATTTTACCTCCTCGGCCAGTTATGCCATTATTCCATCGGACAATCCCAAGAAGGCTAAGGTGTCCTATGACGTCAATATCAATGCGCCATATACCATCGGCGACGTGCAATATACCGGTGGCAACAGTCCGCTCATGTCGATGATTGACTCGCTGGCCCGGGAGAATCGTTATCTGCAGACGGGAAGCCGCTATTGCCTCGACTCGTTGAACGCCGTGAGAGTTGATATTACCAATTATGTGAGAAACCATGGCTACTATTACTTCCGCCCCGAATATATCCAGTATCTGGCCGATAGTGTCCAGGAACGCGGTGTGATACACCTGAAGCTGGTGGAATCCCATGATATACCCAACAATGCCCGATTGCAATATGTCACCCACGACATCCTGGCCATGGTGTTCAATGATGACGGGCACGGCGACCCCGACACCATAGATACCGATAACTGTCGTCTCATCAAGTATGAGCCGGTTTATATCAAGGATAACGTGATTCCTAACAGCATTCGTGCACGCAAGGGACGCCTCTTCCGTGTCAACAGCATCGACCGGACACAAGCGGCGCTTTCTCGATTAGGCATTTTTAGCATAGTAGACATCCAGGTCAACCCGCTTGACAGTGTGACACCCAGTGGCCAGGGCTTGCTCGACCTTGTGATCAACTGCCAGCTGGACAATCCCTGGGAGGTGACCCTGGAGATGCATGGCACGTCCAAGAGCAACAGCTTCATTGGCCCTGGCGTGGAGATCGGAGCCAGGCACAAGAATGCCTTTGGGGCAGGAGAGAAGTTCTCGGTGGACATCTATGGCGACTATGAGTGGCAGACGGGCGGCTCCGGGAGCTATAAGGGCGCCGACTTCAATTCCTATGAGTTTGGTATCGAGTCAAAACTCGATTTCCCGCGCCTGCTGGCTCCCAAGTTCCTGTATCCATCACGGCGCTACACCAACTGGACGCGTTTCTCGATTAGTGCCGACCTGATGAACCGTCCCGGCTTCTTCAAGATGTCACAGCTGTCGCTGGCCGCGACATGGGATTGGCACACCAACCGCTGGTCTTCGCACGTGCTCACCCCGTTCCGTCTCACCTACAACCGCCTGTTGAGCAAGAGTGAAAAATTTGATTCGGTAATGGCCAACAACTTCGCCCTGCAACAGAGCTTCATCAACGTCTTTATCCCGAAGATAGAATACACCTATACCTATGACCGCGATGTCACGCCGCGCGACCACATCACCTTCACGGGCAGTATTGCCGAGGCCGGTAACATTGCCTCGGGACTGTGGTCGATGTTTGGCGCCAAGGGCACTAAACAGTTGCTGGGTACGCCTTTCTCGCAGTTTGTCAAGGCTCAGGGGCAGGTGGTGTGGACCCGTAAGCTCGCCGGTACATCGGCTCTGGCTACCAGGCTGATGATGGGTGTTGTCCATGCCTATGGCAACAGCAGTGAGGCCCCCTATAGGGAGCAATTTTATGTGGGCGGGTCCAACTCCATCAGGGCATTTTCCGTGCGCACTTTGGGCCCTGGCAGCTATCATCCTGAGAGTGGTGACCGCTACACCTATTATGACCAGACCGGTACGTTCAAGTTTGAGGCCAACGCCGAGTACCGTTTCCCCATCATTGGCTACTTCAAGGGCGCTGTCTTTCTGGATGCCGGTAACATCTGGCTGCTTCAGGACGATGAGCTCCGTCCTGGAGGACAGCTCAAGATGAAAAATTTCTTTAAAGAACTGGCATTGGGCACGGGAGTTGGCCTGCGCTTTGACATGACGATGCTGGTTGTGCGCGCCGATTTGGGTATAGCCATCCATGCCCCTTATGACACGGGAAAGAGTGGCTACTTTAACATACCCAAATTCAAGGAAGGACTAGGATTCCACCTGGCCATCGGCTATCCGTTCTAGACCCCCACATGAGTAGATCAACTGTTATCATCAAGACTATAGCGATACTGCAACTCTTGTTGCTGGTGTTTGGCATTGTGATTCTGCTGCTGGACGATGCCAGTCATGCGCTAGTCTGGGTGGCCATAGCTCCCTTTGTCGTCATATCGGCTGTCATGCTGCTGGGACTTATTGTCTCGCTAGTGGAACGTAGGCAATACAAGCACGTAATATGGATTGTTGTAGCTAATCTGTTGTTGCTTGCCGCAGGGTGTGTCTCGATCTTCTTTACAAGCCGTTTCTATGTCGATTACATGTCACAATGGCAGAGCGATACTATCAGTTACGAGTTGATTCCTGCTCGAGTGATTCTGCCCGATTCCGCTATGCTGGGCCGGGTTTATGTTGTCCACGATACCCAGTTTCGACGGCGGCACCTCTTCAGCAATGAGTACGAACAGGTCAACGATGATAGCTGGAATGACCACAACAATGGCTGGTATAATTATTATTCATTAATAATCGAACAAGGCAATGTGCAGGAACCGGTTGAAGATTCCGATACGACAGCTCCTGACATTACCAGGACCAAGTTAGAATTGATAGGTGTTCCTCGTAACAGAGTGGTCTGGATAGGGGTCACGCGCACTGCATGTTGCTTTGATTATCGCGACGGCAAGGTTCCGGCTGACACGATTAGGCTGAAAATCCCGTTGGCATCTGGCCTCTCTGATACCGTCATGGTTGTGAAACGTCCTTAGGCCCCCTGCCGATGAATGAACCGTCCCGGCTATTCCTGAACTAAAGAGGAATTACCGGGACGGTAGATTGATGGGCTATTGTGTCTTATGCTGGACGGACCTCTTCGTTGACGGTCATGGATTTCGTGACGTGGGTAAAGATTTTGCCGTCCTTGGCATCAATGACGATGGTATCGCCAGGCTTGGCCTCTTCACGCAGGAGCATCTCGCTGAGCGGGTCTTCAATCTCGCTCTGGATGGCTCGCTTCAGCGGGCGGGCGCCATACTGGATGTCAAAGCCGCGATCGGCCACCAGATTCTTGGCAGCGGCGGTAATCTCGAGCTTGAGCCCATTTTCCTCAACACGCTTGTAGAACGAGGCCAGCTCGATATCGACAATCTTGAGAATGCACTCGTGGTTGAGTGACCCGAAGGTGACGATGTCGTCGACGCGGTTCAGGAACTCGGGCGAGAACTGGCGGTTCAAGGCCTTGCGAATTACCGAATCGCTGCGTTCCTTGGTCAGCTCGCCGGTATTGAATCCTACGCCAGAGCCGAAGTCCTTGAGTTCCCTGGTACCGATGTTGCTGGTCATGATAATGATGGTGTTCTTGAAGTCAACCTTGCGGCCCAGGCCATCGGTCAGGTTACCCTCGTCAAGTACCTGGAGCAGCATGTTGAACACATCGGGGTGAGCTTTCTCGATTTCGTCGAGCAAGACCACGCTATAGGGGTGGCGGCGTACCTTCTCGGTCAACTGGCCGCCCTCCTCATAACCCACGTAGCCCGGAGGCGCACCCACGAGTCTCGAGACATTGAATTTCTCCATGTATTCGCTCATGTCGACGCGTATCAACGCCTCGTCGCTACTGAACAGGAACTGTGCAAGCTTCTTGGCCAGCAAGGTCTTGCCTACGCCAGTCGGCCCCAGGAACATAAACGAACCGATGGGGCGTTTGGGGTCGCGCAGTCCTGCACGGTTACGGCGGATGCTGCGTGCTATCTTGTCGATGGCCTCATCTTGTCCGATGACTTGCTTCTTGAGTTCATCGGTCATGCCCAGTAGCCTGATGCCTTCATTCTGGGCGATGCGTTGAGTGGGAACTCCAGTCATCATGGCAACGACCTCGGCGATGTGGTTCTCGTTAACAGTCACGCGGCGGCTGTCAAGTTCGGCTTCCCACCGCTGTTTGGCTGCCTGTAGTTCCTCCTTGAGATTCTCTTGCTGGTCGCGGTAGCTGGCAGCACTCTCAAAGTTCTGAGCCTGAACGGCCTTGAACTTGTTGTCCTGGGCCTCGGCAATGCGCTTTTCCAGATCTTCAATTTCCTTGGGCGTATCCACTTTAGTGATATGTACGCGTGAGCCGGCTTCGTCCATGGCGTCGATGGCTTTGTCAGGGAAGAAACGGTCGCTGATGTATCTGTCGGTCAACGTCACACAGGCTCTCAGGGCTTCCTCAGTATAGTTTACACCATGATGTTTCTCATACATCGGCTTGATGATGTGCAGGATCTCAAGGGTCTCTTCGGGCGAGGTGGGTTCGACAAGCACCTTCTGGAAGCGGCGCTCAAGGGCGCCGTCTTTCTCGATGCTCTTGCGGTACTCGTCGAGTGTGGTGGCTCCGATGCATTGAAATTCTCCACGTGCAAGGGCCGGCTTGAGCAGATTGGCTGCGTCCATCGATCCGCTGGCGTTACCAGCGCCCACAATGTTGTGGATCTCATCGATAAACATGATGATATTCTTGTTCTGGCTCACCTCGTCGATGACGGCTTTGAGCCTCTCTTCAAACTGGCCACGGTATTTTGTGCCGGCCACGATGGCCGCCATGTCGAGCGAGATGATGCGCTTGTCGAGCAGCGTGCGAGCTACTTTGCGCTCGACGATGCGACGTGCCAGTCCCTCGATGATCGCACTCTTGCCCACACCGGGTTCACCGATCATCACGGGATTGTTCTTCTTGCGGCGGCTCAATATCTGAGCCAGGCGCTCAATTTCGGTCTCGCGTCCCACAACGGGATCAAGACGACCTTCGGCCGCTTCACGCGTGATGTCTTTACCATATTTATCAATCACTGGAGTTGCCGAATTGTCACCTCGACTGACATTTCGTCGCTGTCGGGGCTCACGATAGGACGACGTGCTGTCTCCCTCGGCATCGCCCTGGAAGCCTTCACCGCCGGGCAAGTCGTCGTCTTCATCATCGTCCTCGTCAGGGAAGTCAGCCCCGGCCACAGGCGTGGAAATGCCATGTTTCCAGTACTTTTCTTGCATTAGGTGCTGGTTGTGTATCATGTCTTCTTTCTTACTTTCTTGATGAGTGTTTGTTAGTTGTCATCTTTCTATGGGCAAACATCGTGCCAGCCCATGCAATCCAAAACGACAGGGACGCCAATTTCCATGCCGTCCCTGTCGTGAGATAAAACATCAGTGAGCAGGATTACTGCATTTTAGTTATTAAGTTGATGAGTTCCATCACGTCGCTGATGTTGACTTCCCGGTCATTGTTTAAGTCAGCTTTTTGCATGTCCATCGCGTCGAATTGATTGCCCAGGATGTAGTTGATGAGAAGCATGACATCACTGATGTTGACCTCTCCATCGCCATTGATGTCACCGATGAGCGGTTCAATGTCGCCGCCAGTGATAGTCACGTGCTGGACGTTGGACCAGGGACTATCAGTTCCGTCGGTATAAATGGCTTTCACATAGTATTCAAATATGCCATCAGTGAGAGCCTTGACAGTGTAGCAGGTATCGGTGATGCCGCTCACTGTGCGCATGGTGGAGTCTCCTTGCTCCTTGACTTGGCGGAGTCTCATGGCCGCTGTGATGTCACCGTTATAGATGTCAACATGATAGACATAGAAACGCTTGGCAGGCTCGGTCATCGTGAACTTGACTGTATTCTCGCGACAACCGTTGAGCACGATGGTGTAGTCGGTTGGATTGGTGCTGAGTTCTACCGTCTGGCTCACGTCGCCGCACGATACGACCATCGAACTGCCGTCGCTCACACCCTTGCCGTTGATCCAGCTCTTGGCATTGACAACGACTGTAACGGTGCCGGCCAGTTCGAGCTCGGGGCTGTTCAGGTAGCCGACCACATCGCCGGTACCTACCTTGATGCCGTTTCCGGCTCCCACATACACCTTGTAGCCTGTCCATCCGGGATTGTCGGTGTAACTGTTGAGTGTCGTGCCTATGTCGGTGCGCCCGTCAGAGTTGGCCTGCACTTGGGAGAATCCCTCGGTAAGTAGTGGCGTCGGCGCCTCAGTCGCCGATGCAATGCGGTTCACCTTGAGTGTGTAGCTTGATACGTCGCCTCCGCTGGTCCAGTCGGCACGGAATGAACTGCCAGTCACGGCCGTAGTGTCCACTGCCATCATGACAGGCTGAACCTTGGTAATGGGGTCGTCAGGAATATTGTCACCGGACCATGCGCTGTGTTGCTTGGTGCCCCAGATGTATTCAGCCAGCTCAGGGTGGTCGACAAAGGGGTTGCGGTTGCCTTGCTTAACGTAGACTGCCTCGTTGCGCGAAATCTCCTTGGCACTGACCGGGTCGGCACGATGCCATTCCATGAGCAACTGCAACGACCAGTCGGAGAAAGCCTTGTAGTCGTTAGAGCTGTCCAGCTGTCCACTGCCTGGCCAAGAGCCGACCTGGCTCTTGTAGCATGTCACCATATAGAAGTAGATGCGTGCAAAGTCACCCTTGTATTCATCATCGGGCTCAAAGACGGTCTGCGAGTAGCCATCATAGGTGCTGTTGCCGATTTTTCCCTTCATGCTGACGTTCAGCTCCTCGTTTGTGTAGGTGATACCGCCCTCACACACGCCATAAGGATGGTTGCTGCGGCGCTGGTTGACATAGCCATCGGTGGGAATGATCATCGTCAAGTCGGTATACATCGGGTAAACTTCACCACCAAACCAGCTCTTGGGAAACGAGTGCTCGCGGTTCAGCCCCTGACCCACATAGGATGCAGTTCCCACATGATAGGAGCCATGGTTGTACTTGCATGTCGAGTACATATCGATGTAGTAGCCGTCATCACCTTCGTCGGTTGATGGATAGGCATCCCACAGCTCATTGTAGGTCAGCAAGCTATGAACGTTGATAATACCCTCAAGGGCCGTCATCAAGGCCTCATCTTGTTTGCCCACTGCGTTGCTGTAGTAGCCCTTGGGGATGTCGGCCCAGGCCAGGGAGCCTATGAGCATCGAACAGAATAAGAGGATGGTAATCTTTTTCATCGTTGATGTTGTTTTATCTGTTTAGTGAATCGTAGATGGTGTCAAACAGTTGCCTGAATGCTTGTTCATTATCAAGGATTTTGCGGAATTCCTCCAGGCGGCAGGCATTCTCGCCGTGGGGAATCCATAATTTCAGATATCCTCCGGCGGCATATTTCTCCTGCATGTGCTCCATCAGTCGCCGGTATTGTCCCTCTCGGTCCAGGCCTGGCTCATGCCTCATACCGTACTGCAAGGCTCGGCGCACAATGGTCTCGCTGTCGATGATGCGGTCGGCTTCGGCCACGATGCGGCCATAGATAGTGCGGGGTTCATGATTGCTCGAAGCGCGATGGTCTTCGGCCGCATCGGCTATGGTCTCGATCTCTTGGGGAGCAAACCATTGATCCAGCCGGCGGTCTTCACGAATGATGGCAGCGCTGTGGATGTGGTGCTTCTCTCGGCCAAAGTCCAGTCCCAGGTCATGATAGGCTGCGGCTACAAGCAGCATGCAGCGGTCCACTTCGGGGTAATACTGGGCCAGGCTCAAGGCCTGAGAGATAACGGTCAACACGTGATCACGGTTGTGGCCCGCATCAAATTCGTCATATCGTGGAACAATCTCCCTCTCGATAAATGCCCTTATTTCATCAAAATCCCGCTTCATCTTTTAGTTCATTATTCTGACTGATGTCGTCTATAACAAAATGAATTATTTGAGTCTTTATTGTAGGAGTCCGGCAACTGATATTTCGCAATGGCAGATATTTAACCATTCACATCGTTATACTCCATCTCGCGGCTATACTCACCGTTGATGATGGCCATCATCTGGTCACAGGTCTTGATGGTGAGCTGGATGTCACGTTTCAGGTTCTGCTGATGTTTCAAGCCGATAATCCACAGGGGTAATCCCACGGGGAACAGTGCTGCGACGATTGAGCCTACCTGTTTGCTGGGTGCGGGCTTATAGGTGAGCAGCTGGCGGATTACAGGATAGTCCATGGCCTTGTTGAGCACCATCTGGTCGCGGGAGTTGGACAGGTAATCCACGACGCCGTCCACTTGTTCGGCAAGTGATTTGATTGCCGTCTTGTCGTAGCCCTGTTGCCAGTAGTCCAGATATCTCTGCCGGCCAGGGTAACGGTCAAGGAACTGCTGGCATGAGGTCTTGAGGGATTCGATCTGTGACAAGGCCAGGCTGTCGTCAACCTCGTTGATGATGACTTCCTTGGCCTCAAGTTTGCGCGTCTGGTGCAGTCCCGTGAAGCGTCTGATGAAGTTGAGCCAAGCGTCGGGATTGAACACCGCCGAGTCGTTGACGGCTTTTTTGGTCAGGAACACGCCCAGGGGCAACAACACAGCAGAACTGAGCCAGATGCCCTGCCACACGGGCCAGCGGCCGTCACGAGCCAGTTTATAGCCCGAGTTGTCGATCATGTAATAGAAGATGAACAGGATGACCGACACGACGATGGGCATGCCTAAACCGCCCTTGCGGATAATGGCTCCCAGAGGCGCTCCGATGAAGAAGAAGATGAGGCACGCCAGCGAGAGGGTGAACTTCTTCATGAGCTCGATCTGATGGCGGCGTATCACGAAGTTGTCGTCGCTGATGGTGTAACCTTGCATCTGGGCATCCTGCATGGCCGATGTGGTGCGCATCATGGCCTGGTTGATGATCTGTTGCTGGTCGTGCAGGGGCAGTTCCTTGATAAGCTTGTTGATGTCGACGGGCTTATCGAGCTTGATTTCAGGGACAGGCTTGGTTGTTGCCACACCATTGTTATACTCGGTGCGGCTCGCTGGCACCCCACACACGGGTTGAGCCTGCATCTTGCTATAGATAAATGTCGCTGCCGAGTCCACCTTGGCCCTCACCGAGTCGATGGTCTGTTGCAGCTCGACAATGTTTTTACCCACATATTGTGACTTCATCGTCTCATCGTTCATGCGGGTGAAATTGGCGTCATAGGGAATCATGATTTCCTTGTCGTGGAACGACTCTCGGCGAAACAGGTCGCCGCTCATGCCATTGACCCCGCCACCGCTTTTCATCTCTTCATACCACGAGCCCTTGTAGAGCGTCAGCACCAGGTGCCGCTTGTCCTCGGTCATGCTCAGCCGTCCGGAGTCGGCAACAATGATGCGCGGGTTCATAGTGCCCACCGACACGTCGTAGATGAGCAGGCTGTACAGCATGTCACGCTCCTTGTCCTTGCGCTTGACATAGATGTTATATCCGGGTATTTGGCTATAGACCGCTCCCTCGGGGATGTCGAGCGTGGGTGACGTCTGGCGCATCGAGAACATCAGTGTCCACATCTTCACCTGGGAACGCGGCAAGACGATGTCCTGAAAGAAGAAAGCTCCGATAGCGACTAGCGTCATCAGGAGCGCCAGCGGCTTCATGATGGTCGTCAACGAGATGCCTGACGACTTGAGGGCAGTCAACTCGACATGTTCGCCCAGGTCACCAAAGGTCATCAACGCAGCCAGCAGGATGCTCAACGGCAGCGCCAGGGGTACCATCGACAGCGCCGCATAGAAGAACAGCTCGGCGATCACGTCGATGCTCAGGCCCTTGCCCACCAGCTCGTCGATATATTTCCACAGGAACTGCATGATCACGATAAACAGGCAAATACAGAAAGTCATCAGGAACCGGGGCAGGAACCTGGACAGCATGAACGTATATAGCCTCTTTATCTTCAGCATTGACGTGGTTGTGGTGAAATCAGCGGCAAAGATACTGCTTTTTTTCTTTTGTAGTTGTTGTTTGATGGCCAGTATTCAGTTTTAAGCCTTTTTAATGGTCAATTAGATGCCGCAGTTTGTGAAAGAAAAAGTCGCCACTTGTCCGTCAAGAGAAAAAAATGTAATTTTGCGGCCCCGATGACTCATTGCTTGCGACATATCATCAGCCTGACCGTGGCCGTGCTGGCTGTGGCCTTTGCTGCCATGGGACAGACGTCTCCTGTCACCCAGATCACGGGACTGGTGCGGGACTCGGTTTCCCATGAAGGCATCCCCTATGCCTCAATTTCTCTCGTGGGAACCGACGAGGGTACACTGGCCACCGAGCAGGGTGGCTTCGCCATCAACAGCCGTGCCCGCTTCACCAGCTTGCGCGTCACGGCGATGGGGTATCGGGCCCAGGTGGTCGACATCAAGCCGGGGCAGGGTAGTGTCGTGCTCATCGACCTGGTTCCCGATGGGGTACAACTGGGTGAACTGGTTGTGCGCAAGGGTAAGGAAAAGTATAGCAAGAAGGACAATCCCGCCGTGGAGATGATCAAGAGGCTGCGTGCCAGGCGCGATGAGGGCGATCCACGGCGCAGTCCGCACTATGGCTACACGCAGTATGAGCGTATGATGGTCGGCTTCGGCGACCTGGAAGAAATTGCCGGCAAGCCAGGGGACCAACGATGGATTGATGAGTATGCCGACACGTCGTTGCTCACCGGCAAGCGTGTTCTGCCTTTCTCCATCAAGGAAACGGTGGCTCGCGACTACTATAGTATCAACCCTGCAGCCCACCGCCAGGTGATTATCGGGACTCGCAGTGCGGGTATCGACGAACAGATTGATCAGACCAATATCAAGCGGGTGATGGACGATTTCCTGGGCGAGATAGACATTTTCCAGAACGATGTCACACTGCTTACCAACAGGTTTGTCAGTCCGCTGTCGCGCATCGCTGTCGATTTTTATAAGTTCTACCTCAATGATACGGTGCTTGTCGACGGTGAGCGGTGTGCCGTGTTGAGTTTCGTCCCGTTTACGCCCCAGACGTTTGGTTTCTTGGGCCGACTCTATATCTCGCTTGAGGATTCCACCATGTTTATCAAGCGTGTAGCACTTGGAGTGCCTCACGATATCAACCTCAACTATGTTGAGCGCATGAGCATTGAGCAGGACTTTGAACGAGCTCCGGGTGGCTATCGCCTCAAAGTGCGCGATGATGCCGAGGTCACGATGAAGTTATTGCATGGAGTGCCAGAGCTATTCGTCCGGCGTGAGACATGCTACCGCGACCATCATTTTGAGCGCCCCGACCATAGCGTGTTTGACAATGCTGCCGAACAGACGGTCGACAGCCGTGCGCCCTACATGCCTGAAGAGTTCTGGCAGGAGTATCGCCCGACAGGTGTCCGCACCACAGCCACGACGATGAGCGCCCTGATGAAACGCCTGAGAGGGTCCAAACTCTTCTATTGGGCCGAACAGGTGGTCTTGGTCTTGGTCAATGGCTATATTCCCACGGCTCGTGTCAGCAAGGTGGACATCGGACCAGTCAACACGACCATCAGCGGCAACTCTCTTGAGGGATTGAGGCTGCGAGTAGGCGCGATGACCAATGTCAACCTCAGTCGCCACTGGTTTGCGCGAGGCTATGTGGCCTATGGTTTCCGAGACAAGAAAGTCAAGTACATGGGTTCGCTGGAATACTCTTTCACGCCCAAGAAGGCCCTGGATCAGGAATTCCCAATTCATAGTCTGCGCCTTACCCACCGCTACGATGTCGACAAGTTGGGGCAGCACTATCTGTATACCAATCAAGACAATGTGTTCCTGACCTTGCGCCGTCACAAGGATGTGAGAATGCAGTACCTGCGCACGACGCGTCTGGAGTACCGACGTGAGTGGTACAACCACTTCTCTATTGCACTGGCAGTAGAGCACAACGTTCATGAAGCGACACAATTTGTGCCCTTTGCCTATGCCGACGGTCGGGAGAGCCGTCGCTACACTCAGGCTGGCTTCTCGGCCCAGCTGCGCTTTGCCCCTGGGGAGACATTTTATCAGGCGCGGTCTTACCGCATTCCCATCAACATGGACGCACCCATCATTACCCTCACACACACCTACATGCCTCGTGGTTTCATGGGCAGCCTGCATGAGGTCAACAAGACCGAGCTGGGATTGCAGAAGCGGTTCTGGTTCTCGGCCTTCGGTTATGCCGACGTCATCCTTAAGGGTGAGAAGGTGTGGAGCCAGGTGGCATACCCCGACCTGTTGATGCCCAATGTCAATCTGTCCTATACCATCCAACCCGAGAGCTATGCTCTGATGAAACCCATGGAATTCATTGGCGATCAGGCTCTTTCTTGGGACTTGACCTATTGGGGCAACGGTGTGTTGATGAACCGTCTGCCGCTCATCAAGCGGCTGCGCCTGCGCGAGGTCATATCGATGCGTGGAGTCTGGGGTTCGCTCAGCGACAAGAACAATCCCGCCATTAACCATAGCGGATCCTTCCTGTTTC
Source organism: uncultured Prevotellaceae bacterium (assembly GCA_946409635.1). Classification (GTDB taxonomy): domain Bacteria; phylum Bacteroidota; class Bacteroidia; order Bacteroidales; family Muribaculaceae; genus Sodaliphilus. The sequence goes on along the minus strand of CAMJXD010000005.1, from coordinate 99,910 downwards.
CCGATGACGCACCCTGCCATAGTCTGGAAGGCAAGCCCTATATCGAAGCCGGCGTGGGTCTGGACAACATCCTCACCATTTTGCGCATCGATTACGTGTGGCGTATCACCCACCGTGATCATGCAGGCACCGACCGCCGCGGCATCCGCATCCAGTTCCACTTCAACTTCTGAAACACCCTAGCCCCCTGTCGTAGCCTTATCTCGATGCTTGATTCTACAACCGAGTTTACTTCGTTGTTGGATCGATGGAAGAAGTGAAGTCGATTTTGATGATTATGTTGATAACTTTTTTTTGAGGGATGTAAAAAATGGTGTAATTTTACACTCCATTATGATGTGGCATGGGCCGTAACACGCTCTGGAAAGAACTAAAGACTTATCACTCAATAATCTGAATCATCTAACAACACGAAATATGGTACCATTCGTACACCTGCATGTGCACTCACAATACTCGATTCTTGACGGCATGGCGCCTGTCAAGGACCTGGTCGACAAAGCCATTGCCGACGGCATGCGCGGCATGGCCCTAACCGACCACGGCAACATGTATGGCATCAAGGAGTTTCATGACTATGTCAGCAAGATCAACAAGAAGCGCGGCGATGGTGAGAAGTTCATCCCGATTTTTGGTTGTGAGGTCTATGTGGCCAACAATTCCCGCCATGACCGCCACGATAAGCGCGACAACGGCAACCACCTGATCTTGCTGGCCAAGAACCTGCACGGTTACAAGAACCTGATAAAGATCGTCTCCCATGCGTGGACCGAGGGTATGTATTATCACCCTCGCACCGACCACAGCGAGCTGGAGAAATACCACGAGGACATCATCTGCTGCTCGGCCTGTCTGGGCGGCGAGGTGCCCCAGCTCATCATGAGCGGGCAATTGCAGAAGGCCCGTGAAACGGTCCAGTGGTTCAAAAGCGTGTTTGGCGACGATTATTACCTGGAGCTGCAGCGACACAAGGCCACCGTGGCCCGAGCCAACCATGAGACCTATGAGAAGCAATGCATGGTCAACGACGTGCTCATTCAGCTGGCCCGCGAGCTGGACATCAAGCTCATCTGTACCAACGACTCCCACTTTGTCAACGAGAATGATGCCGATGCCCATGAGCGTCTCATCTGCCTGTCGACGGGCAAGAAGTTGTCCGATGAGAACGTGATGCTCTACAGCAAGCAGGAGTGGTTCAAGACAACGGCCGAGATGAACGAGGTGTTTGCCGACGTGCCCGAGGCCCTGCTTAACACCAGCGAGATTCTGGACAAGATAGAAATCTACAGCATCGATCATGGCCCCATCCTGCCTGACTTTCCTCTGCCCGAGGGATTTGCCAACGAGGATGATTACCTGCGCCATTTGGTCTATGAGGGAGCAAAGGAGCGCTGGCCCAATATGACCGACGAACAGCGTGAGCGCTTGGACTTTGAGCTGGAGACCATCAAGAACATGGGTTTCCCGGGCTACTTCCTGATCGTGCAGGACTACATCAGGATGGCACCCAAACTGGGCTGTTCGGTAGGTCCGGGTCGCGGTTCGGCTGCTGGTTCGGCTGTGGCCTATTGTCTGGGAATCACTAAGATTGACCCATTGAAGTATGATCTGCTGTTTGAGCGCTTCCTGAATCCTGACCGCATTTCGCTGCCCGATATTGATACCGACTTTGACGACGACGGGCGAGCAGCAGTACTCAACTATGTGACTGAGAAATATGGTGCCGAAAAAGTTGCCCACATCGTGACCTATGGCACGATGGCAGCCAAGAGCGCCATTAAAGACGTTGCCCGCGTCGAGGACCTGTCGGTTGCCGAGAGTAACCGCCTGGCCAAGTTCATCCCGTCCTCGCCCAATGAAATGCCCGAGAAGGAGCCCGGCAAGAAATACAAGATTACGGTAGCCAACTGCCTGAAATGTTTCCCCGACTTTGAGAAGGAGCTGGACAACGAGGATCCACGCGTGGCCGAGACCATACGCTTTGCCCAGAAGCTCGAAGGCAGTATCCGCAGTACCGGTGTCCATGCCTGCGGCGTAATCATCGGGCGCGACGACATCACCGACTGGGTGCCCGTGAGCACAGCCACCGACAGCGATGGCGAGAAGATTATCGTCACCCAGTATGAGGGCGGTGTGATTGAGAGCACGGGCTTGATCAAGATGGACTTCCTGGGCCTGAAGAACCTGTCGATCATCAAGGAGGCCCTCGAGAACATCAAGATCAACCACGGTGTAGACATCGACATCGAGAAAATCCCGATCGATGACCCCAAGACCTACGAACTCTATTGCAAGGGCCAGACGTCAGGCACATTCCAGTTTGAGTCGGCAGGCATGCAGAAGTATCTTATTGAACTGCATCCCACCTGCTTTGAAGACCTGATTGCCATGAACGCCCTGTACCGCCCGGGCCCCATGGACTACATTCCCCAGTTCATTAACCGCAAGCAGGGCAGGGAAGAGATCAAGTATGACATCCCCTGCATGGAGCAGTATCTCAAGGAGACCTATGGCATCACCGTCTATCAGGAGCAGGTCATGCTGCTCTCACGCCAGTTGGCCGGATTTACCCGTGGTCAGAGCGATACCCTGCGCAAGGCGATGGGAAAGAAGCAGATCGAGAAGATGAACGAGCTCGAGGCGCTTTTCTATGAAGGCGGAGAAAAGAATGGCCATGATAAGGCTGTGCTCAACAAGATATGGGAAGACTGGAAGAAGTTTGCATCCTATGCCTTCAACAAGTCTCATGCCACCTGCTATAGCTGGGTCGCTTATCAGACGGCCTACCTCAAGGCCAATTATCCTAGCGAATACATGGCCGCTGTCTTGAGCAGCAACCTCAACGACGTGGACAAGCTCTCGAAGTACATGGACGAGTGCCGTGCCATGGGCATCGAAGTTCTCGGACCTAACATCAATGAGAGTTATAAGAACTTCAGCGCTACCAAGGACGGGCGCATCCGTTTCGGCCTCGCGGGCATCAAGGGCGTGGGCGTGGGCTGCGTTGATGCTATCGTCGAGGAGCGTAACAACAATGGCGCTTATAAGGATATCTTTGACTTTGTGCAACGCATCAACCAGGGCGCTTGTAACCGCAAGGCGCTGGAATCGATGGCTCTAGCCGGAGCCTTTGATGACTTCAAGGAAATCAAGCGTGAGGACTTCTTTGAGCTGAATCCTCGCGGCGAGGCCTTCAGCGAGACACTGATGCGCTTTGGACAGCGTTATCAGGCGAGCCAGCAAGAGATGCAGAATTCGCTTTTCGGAGCCCTGGGTGCCGTCGAGGTCGCTACGCCCGCTATACCGCAAGGCCAGCCCTGGTCGCAACTCGAGCGCCTGAACCGTGAGCGTGAGCTTGTGGGCATGTACCTGTCGGCCCATCCGCTGGATCCCTATTACATGGAGGTGAACTATGGTTGCGACACGCCACTGGCCGAGGTCAAGAACCGTTCCGACCAGGTGGATACCGTGCTCACGATGGGCGGTCTGGTCGTCGACTTCCAGACCAAGATGGGCAAGAAGGGCAACATGTTCGGCATTCTCAAGATTGAAGATTATTCAGGCTCGTTTGAATTCATGCTGTTCGGCAACAAGTTTGTTGATTACAAGAAGTTTGGCGATCCTGGGCTGGCTGTCGTTGTGCAAGGCGCTTGGGAGAAGGGTTACACGGATGTGGTGCGCTTCAACGTGCACTCGATCGACCTGCTGCAGAACCTCAAGGGCAAGATGGTGCACAACCTGGTCATCTCGCTTCAGGACAGTGACCTGACAGGCGTAGACTTCTTAAAGCAGTATCTGGGAGCACAGGGCGACAATACCTGTGACCTGTATTTCCGCATGAAGGATCATCTGAGTGGCAATTATGTCATGCTGCATTCCAGAAAGCCCATTGCCGTGGACAAGCGCTTGCTGGACACCCTGCGCGAGTCGGGCATCAATTTCAAGGTCAATGCCAGGGTGTGACAAGATACCCGTTTGGCACTAAATTTGCAGTTCATTATTTAAGTAAGTAAAATATCATTATTTTAACTAAAACCTAGAGACAAAATGGCAAGAGAAATTAACGACGCTAACTACAAGGAATTATTGGAATCGGGCAAGCCCGTGGTCATTGATTTTTGGGCACCGTGGTGCGGACCGTGCCGCAGCATCGCTCCCATTGTTGAAGAATTGGCGACGGCCTACGAGGACCGTGCGGTCATCGGCAAGTACAATGTCGACGACGGTGATGAGCTGAGTGTGGAATACGGCATCCGCAACATCCCCACGCTGCTCTTCTTCAAGGACGGCCAGATGGTGGACAAGCACGTGGGAACAATCACCCGCGATGCACTTGCCGCCAAGATCGACGCACTGCTGTAACTGAGTTTACACGTCTTGTACGAGAAACGGGCTTTATCTTGTTTTAGAGCCTGATTTCTTGTGTTATATTTACCCCATGAAATTCATTTGATTTACAGATTCAACCGTCACACTCCTAATTTGATAGTTTAACATGAAGAATATGAGGTTCCTGCTGCTTGCAGCCTGTTGCATGCTCCTTGTCCTTGATGCAGTCGCCCAAAAGAATAAGCGTCCTGACAGCTACAACTACCAGCGCGGCTATGAAGCGTTCCAGGACAGCGAGTTTGATGTGGCGCTCGAGTACTTCGACAAGGAATTGAAGGACAATGCCAAGAATGGCTATGCCCATGCACTGACGGCTGTCATCCATTATTATAATGATGATTATGGCCGCGCTCTTAATGAGGTCGACAAGGCCCTCAAGTATCTGCCCAAGAAGGACAATGAATACCAGAACATGGCCTATGTGACCAAAGCTGCCGTTCACCTTGTCCTGGAAGATACGACCCAGGCTATCTCTACCATGAACGAGGGTATCAAGAATTATCCCAAAGAAACACCCTTGTATGAAAAACGTGCTCAGATTCTTTATGAGTTGAACCGCTATGACGAATCTGATGCCGATTACCGCAAGTTAATTGAACTGAGCCCTGGCGAGACCATCGGCTACATGGGACTGGGACGCAACGCCAATGCGCGTGAACAATGGAATGACGCTATCAAGCAGTTTGACTACGTGACCAAGCTCTCTAGCGGCTATGCTTCGGGTTATTCGTTCCGAGCCGAAGCCTACGCTGGCTTGAAGAAATGGGACGAGGCCACCGACGACATCGTCTCGGCCCTCAAGTGTGAATATGACCAGAAGGCTGTCTATCTGGCTACTACTCTTGATGAACCGGCCTTCACGACGCTTGTTTCCAAATGCAAGGTGCAGGCGGTCAAGACCCCCAACGACGCCATGTGGCCCACGTTGATCGGTTTTATGTATGAGAGTAAGAAGCAGTATGATAAAGCCATCGAGGCCTACAACACGGCCAACAGCAAGGACGTGGACGAGGCCATCTACTTCCGCATTGCACACTGCTATTTTGACATGGGCAATTCTCAACAAGCGCTCAACAATATCAACCTGGCCTTGAACATGGATTCTACCGATGTCGACAATCTGGCCTTTAAAGCCGAAATCCTTAACGAAATGCATGACTATAATGGAGCAATCCGGCAGATGGACAAGGTGCTTGCCGATGTCCCTGAGTATGCTGCCGGATATTACCAGCGTGCTTGTTTCAAGAAGTATGCAGGTGACACCATTGCCGCCATGGAAGACCTGAATATGGCAGTCGTCCTCGATCCCAAGACCTCCTGGTACTATTATACTCGTGGCGAAATCTACCGCAACCAGGGCAAGAAAGACCTGGCCGAGGCCGATTATCGCAAGGTGATTGAGCTGGAGACCAAGCCCGAGGATTTTGAGTCCCTGCCTTATGCCTACCTGGGACTGGGCGAAAACGATAAAGCCATCGCTGTGGTCGATACAATTATCGCGCGCGACAGCACCAATTCGGCTGTTTATTACAATGCCGCGTGTGTGTATTCACGCATGGGTGATCAGCCTCTGGCTATCGCGTTCTTGAGAAAATCGCTGGAATTGGGCAACAGGCATTTTGGACACATCAGTCGTGACTCCGACTTGGACAATATCCGCGGTACTGAAGAGTTCAAGAACCTGATTAGAGAATTTGAAGACAAGGGAGATGCTGCCGGCGAGACGGCTTTTGGCATGCGGGACAACATGGCGCCACTGGTGGTCAGTGAGATCCCGTTTACTAAGGAAGATGGCGTCTGCAAGGTCAAGTGCAACATCAACGGCTTGCCGCTGGCGTTTGTCTTTGACACCGGAGCCAGTGAAGTGACCATGTCGATGGTCGAAGCCACTTTCATGGTCAAGAACGGATACCTCAGCGACAGCGACATCATCGGCAGTCAGCGATATATGGATGCCAATGGCAATGTCAACGTCGGCACAGTCATCAATCTCAAGAAGGTGGAGTTCGGCGACTTGAGCCTGACAAATGTGCGTGCTTCAGTGGTTCGTAACCAGAAGGCTCCGCTCCTTCTGGGCCAGAGTGTCCTCGGGCGATTGGGCAAGATTGAAATTGACAACCAGCGCCTGATGCTCAAGATTACTCATCCTCAAGAATAAAATAACGCAGTCATCTATGGCTGTGTGGGAGCGTCTCCCCGTGACCAATCAATATGATAGCCGATGGACGACAGTTCGTCGGCTAGCATTTTTATGCCCTGGGCCGATTCGGCTCCCAGCGATGCCTTGTTATTGTAGAGGGCATATAGCTGGCGGGTGTCGGTCGGTGACAAGTTGGGCATCACGACGTTAGCTCCGGCCAGGATGCCTCGCAACCGTCCGTCGGGAGCCAGCGTAGCCATGGCCGTCGTGCTGGGAATCAATGCCATGGGCATGGCCAGGCGCAAGATGGCATAAAGGCGCGCCGTCAAGTCGACACTTCCGGCGGGGAAGCGGCCTAGTGGCGTGTCACGTTGGGGTATGAACGGGCCCATGCCGATCATGTGTGGTCCGAAGGCTATTAGGTACTCAATATCATCGACGACGCTGTCGATGGTCTGGAAAGGAGCGCCCACCATGATGCCACATCCCACCTGGAAGCCCAGTTCCTTGAGCCAATCTAGGCACTGTAGGCGGTGTGCATGAGACATCTCTTGTGGGTGCAACAGGCTGTACAGGCGACGGTTGTGCGTCTCGTGTCGTAGCAGGTAGCGGTCGGCTCCTGCTTCTCGCCACATGGCATAGGTCTCGCGCGGATGTTCGCCTAGCGACAAGGTGATGGCACAATCGGGCCATCGTTGTCTGATCTGTTGTATTAATTCAGCAATCCATGGCGAGCGCTGCTCGTCCCACTCCCCGCCTTGTATCACAAAGGTGCGAAACCCTATGTCGTAACCTTGCTCGCAGCATGCCATGACTTGATCGGCTGTGAGCGTGTAGCGGCCGATATGGCAGTTGCTGCAACGGATGCCGCAGTACAGGCAGTTGTTGCGGCACACGTTGGACAACTCGATGAGGCCGCGTAGATAGATGCCCTTGCCAAATTGCTGCTGAGCCACCTCTCGAGCTTGCCTCATCAGGTAGTCCACGACTTGGGAGTCGCTTGTTGTGAGCAAATCTTTGTATTGCCTGCGGCTTAATGAATGCTCTTTCCTGAGTTTGTCAACTAGGTACATCATCATTTGTCAAGATTGGTAATGACTTTGGTGATTTGTTCACCGAGGCCTATGGTGTAGCCCTGTGAGCAGAACATTACGCGATTAAATGTATCGGCAAGAATAAAGACTGGCAACTGGTTCTCATTCTCTAACTTCATCTCTTGGACAATCTGCCGACAGATGCCGCCGTCGCGGTCGATTCCATAGACGATGTGTTTGGGTAGTGCTCCATAGTTCTCCTGGCGATACTTTTGGGCTTCTTGCTCATTTTCAAAAAGCAACACCAGCGGGCGGCCCCATTTGTCCAGTGCAGCGCTCATCTTGGCTATATCACGCATGGCGTGGTTAGTAGGCTCTTGCCCCACGCCCAGTACGCCCACGATAAAGTAGCCGCGTCCCGTTTGAGACAAGATGCTCACATCGTCATCGTCAACGGGACTTAACTGATTGTCAAGGAGTTGAAACTTTGATTCGGAATTGAAGTTGCCGATTACTGCCACGATGTCATCGCTCTGACGCATGGTCAGGTCGACGGTTGTTGTTTGACCAGGTGCAACAGTGAAAATACGGTTGGCGACAAGCACCTTGCCGCTGGCTGCGCGTGTTCCGCTCGTGAGCATGTAGGTTCCCGCGTCCATTGGGGTACCGTCCTTGAATGTGTTGCTCCACGATGACCCTTCTTCAAGGCCGGAATCTCCTTCGTCATAATTCAGCAGCTGGGTCGTTCCGTCGTCCAAGATGCGTGACAGGCTGAAGTGGTGGTAATACTTGGGGTCATCAAGCGCCGGGGTGGGGGAGTAGCGCAGGGTTAATGTCCCGGTCTGGGCATTTGTTTGTTCGGTGGTTTCGAAGTTTACGTCTTGCCAATCATTGCCGTTGCGGTATTGTACCTTTGCAGTGACGGGGTCAATGCGGGCTTCGATATCTAGCGAACGTGCCAAGTCTACAAAGAAGATGTCGCGTCCCCGATGGTCGGCTACACGCGAGCGCCACACTCCCATCGGAGTCTGGGCGATGTGTAGGGCATTCTCTTCGGGCCGGAGTTCGATATTGTTGCGCACCCAAGCCACGAGTCTTGCTGGCTCGGCCCTGAACTGTGCGGCCATGGCTGCATCAAAAGCGTCCTGTAATTCCAACTTAAACGGCGAGGTAATCATTTCGTACTCTACGCGTTGGCTCAGTTGACCGCTGCGAGCATTGTAAGCGTCTTCCAGGATGGCCATGGTCACGTCGCGCATGTCTTTATCGTTCAGCCCATTGAGGATGCCGACGACGCGCTCCATGTTGTCGGCATGACGATTGGCAAAATCGAGGATCGTGGGCCAGTTGCCGCGCGATTTTACCAGGTAGTCGGCAACAGCCGGACACAGGACTTGTGCTTTCTCGGCATTGACAAACGTCGCTTCATAGGCCTTGCGGATAGAGTCTTCTTGGGCAAAACGGACCTTGTTGGCGGCGGCCATTTCGGGGGTGACCTTGGGAATCACGGACTGTTCGGCTGGAGGCACGATGTCAAATGTCTCATACGTCGGCCCAGCATTCAGACTGTTGCTCTGGGTGAGCGCAATGGTCACTTTGTCGTCTTGGCCAAAACTCACCTTGCGATATCCATACCATCTGTCCTTGCTTGCCCACACGATCATGTCGCCCTTGCCGGCTGTGAGAGCCGTCAAGCCATTGCTGTCGCTATACTTGGTCGCTGCTGGATAGAATTCGCCGTAATTGTAGATGCGAAATTCCACGCGTGCGTTATCAACTGGATTTCCTTGCTTGTCGATGACTTGAACTTGTACTGAAGCCGTTGTGGCGTAGTTGCCGATAAGATTGATCTCGGTGAAATTGCGTGTGCGAAGCATTACCTCCTCAGGACCATGGTAGTCACCGAAGGCCCGAGTGTGCATCAGCAGCGCCCTGGAGGCCGGTGCGTTAAACCAGCCTAGATCCAGTACGGCCTCGGGTTCGCATGCTCCCATAAAGTGCCACTTGCCGTCGGCCCACGCTTCAACCCAAGCATGGTTGTCGTCGGTATGAGCCCAGCGGGGAGTGTAGACCTGACGAGCCGGAATACCGATGGATCGCAAGGCTGCGACGGTAAATGTCGACTCCTCGCCGCAGCGGCCGATGGCGGTTTTCATGCAGGCCAGGGGCGACAGCGTGCGGGCATCGCTTGGCTGGTAGGTGACGTGCTCATGACACCAGTGGTTCACCTCGAGAATTGCTTCCTCCATGCTCATGCCTGCCACACGTTCTTTCAGTTCCCTGAAAAACACGGGACGGGACATGTCCAGCGCCTCGTTGTTGACTCGTAGCGGTAACACGAAGTGCTTGAACAGCAGCTCAGGTACTTGCCTGCCCCACGGCATCTGCTCACGGGCCTCAAGCGTAGCCCGCACGTTCTGCAGATGGAATTCTATGGGATAGTCGGTCACGTCGGCCAGCGGCATGTAGGCGTACAGGAATTGCAGTGCCTCAGCCTCTTGACGATTCACGCCCAAATGTGACAAATCGGGGCTTCTTAATTCCTCGACACGTGCTGCAGTCGACAATAGCGCAGTAGTAGCCAACAATGCCACGATAAAAATTATCTTCTTCATCATCGGTGTTGTTATAGTTTTTGTTACGACAAAGATAATGCAAGTTTTCGGTTTTCATCAATAGAATATCAATCTAAAAACACAAAAATGTGGAAAAAAAACACTAATTTTGCACCACTTAATCAAGAAACACGAGATCTATCGATAGAATATAGAGAATGAAGACTATACGCAACTTCTGCATCGTGGCTCACATCGACCACGGCAAGAGCACGCTCGCCGACCGTCTGCTCGAGTACACTAACACCGTTGCCGGCAAGGATATGCAGGCCCAGGTGCTTGATGATATGGACCTGGAGCGCGAGCGCGGCATCACCATCAAGAGTCACGCCATCCAGATGGATTATGTCAAAGATGGACAGAAATACACACTCAACCTCATCGACACTCCGGGACATGTCGACTTCTCCTATGAAGTCTCTCGCTCGATTGCGGCATGCGAGGGGGCGTTGCTCGTGGTGGATGCTACCCAGGGCGTGCAGGCTCAGACTATTTCCAACCTCTATATGGCCATCGATAATGGCCTGGAAATCATTCCCGTGATCAACAAGATTGACATGGACAGTGCACACCCCGATGAGGTGGAGGATGAGATTGTTGAACTCCTGGGGTGTGACCCTAGCGACATCATCCGCTGCAGTGCCCGCACGGGTGAGGGCGTGCCAGCCATCCTGGATGCCATTGTGGACCGTATTCCTGCTCCCGAAGGGGACCCCGAGGCACCGCTGCAGGCATTGATCTTTGATTCGGTCTTTAACTCGTTCAGGGGCATCATTGTCTATTTCAAAATCTTGAATGGATCGATTGCCAAGGGCGACTTTGTGAAGTTTGTCAACACCGAGAAAGAGTATAACATCGATGAACTGGGAGTGCTCAAACTGCGTCAACAGCCTTGCCAGAGCCTTTCGGCCGGCAATGTGGGCTACATAATCTCGGGCATCAAGAATTCCACCGAGGTGCGCGTGGGCGATACCATCACCCACGTTCAGCGCCCGTGCGAGAAGGCGATTGAGGGATTCCAGGAGGTTAAACCTATGGTGTTTGCCGGCGTGTATCCTATCGACCCTGAAGACTTTGAAAACTTGCGAGCCTCGCTTGAGAAGCTGCAGCTCAACGACGCCGCGTTGACCTTCACCCCTGAGTCATCGGTCGCTCTGGGATTCGGCTTCCGCTGTGGCTTCCTGGGACTGTTGCACATGGAGATTGTCCAAGAACGCCTCAGCCGCGAGTTCAATATGGAGGTCATCACGACTGTCCCTAATGTTTCTTATAAGGTGTATGACAAGAAGGGCAATATGACCGAGGTGCACAACCCGGCAGGATTGCCCGACATCGCTGTGATTGAGCACATTGAGGAACCCTACATCCGTGCGTCGATCATCACCCAGAGCGAATACATGGGTCCCATTATCACCCTGTGCCTCTCAAAGCGCGGCGAACTGGCTAAGCAGGAGTATATCTCGGGCAACCGCTTGGAACTGACCTTCGATATCCCCCTGGGTGAGATCGTGATTGATTTCTATGATAAGTTGAAGAGCATCAGCAAGGGCTATGCTTCGTTTGACTACTATATCAATGGCTACCGTGAGTCCAAACTCATCAAGCTCGACATCCTGCTCAATGGTCAGCCGGTAGATGCACTGAGTACCTTGACCCACGTGGATAATGCGGTGAGCCTGGGACGGCGCATGTGTGAAAAGCTCAAGGAACTCATCCCGCGCCAGCAGTATGACATCGCCATTCAGGCAGCCATCGGCGCCAAGATTGTGGCTCGTGAGACTGTTAAGCAGGTGCGCAAGGATGTGACTGCCAAGTGCTATGGTGGTGACGTGAGCCGTAAGCGCAAGCTGCTCGAGAAGCAGAAGGCAGGTAAGAAGCGCATGAAGCAGATTGGTACCGTACAGGTGCCGCAGAAGGCTTTCCTTGCCGTCCTGAAACTTGACTAACCTTCAGTCAGGGGCTGTGGCCGATGAAGTGCAGAATATAGACCTCAATAATCCTGAGTTTCAAGATGCTTGGGATGTTTTGCAACACACCCACCGCTCGGTGTTTCTCACCGGCAAGGCGGGCACTGGCAAGAGTACATTTCTGAGATATATCCGAGCCAATACCAAGAAAAAGACGGTCGTATTGGCTCCGACTGGCATTGCCGCGGTCAACGTGGGTGGACAGACGATGCACTCGTTTTTCAAGATTCCGTTCAAGCCCATGTTGCCCGACGATCCGGATTATTCCAATCCAGCCCGCATGCGCAAGATGCTGCGCTACACCAAGGATAAGGTCAAGCTCATCCAGCAATTGGAACTGATCATCATCGATGAGATTTCGATGGTGCGCGCCGACATCATCGACTTTGTCGACCGTGTGCTGCGGGTCTTTTCCGGCAATATGCGTGAGCCTTTCGGAGGCAAACAGTTGTTGCTGGTGGGTGATATTTTCCAGCTTGAGCCGGTAGTTACCCACGACATGCGTGACATCCTGCGGCGGTACTACAAGAATTTCTTCTTTTTCAATGCCAGGGCTTTTGAGCAGATTAATGTGGTTTCCATTGAGTTGCGCAAAATCTATCGCCAGAGCGACAACCAGTTTATCTCGTTGCTTGACCGAGTGCGTGTCAATCGGGCTACCAGCGCCGATATGGCCATGCTCAATCATCGGTGTAACCCCGACTACCAGGAAGTGAATGGCCAGTTTTCTATTACCCTAGCCACGCGGCGTGACACGGTTGACTCGATCAATGACGAACACATGAAGGCGCTCAAGACTCCTGAATTTTTCTATGAAGGAGCAATCGAGGGCGATTTCCCCGAGAATAGCCTGCCCACGGCATTCAACTTGGCTTTGAAAGTAGAGGCTCAAGTGATTTTTATCCGCAACGACAAGGATGGCCGTTGGTGTAATGGGACCATCGGTAAGGTAACTCGGTTGAACGATTCCTCGGTCTACGTTGCACTGGAGGACGGCTCTGAGGTGCAGGTAGAACGAGAAGTGTGGGAGAATGTGCTGTATTCCTACAACGAGAAGGAAAAAAAGGTCGAGGAGAAAGTCCTGGGTTCTTTTTCACAGATTCCCATCAAGCCCGCATGGGCCTTGACGGTGCATCGCAGCCAGGGCCTCACGTTCAACCATGTGGTGATTGATTTCGCTGGGGGCGCATTTACCGGTGGACAAACCTATGTGGCCCTTTCTCGTTGCACGTCATTAGAAGGAATTACCCTGCTAAAACCATTGAGTGAAAGGGATATCATTGTCAATCCTGCCGTTGTTGATTTCAGCCGTCAATTCAACAGTCGTCAGCTCATCGACGAGGCGATGAATCAGGAGCGGGCCAATCAACTCTACAGGAGAGCCATTCATGCGTTTGACCATGGCGAATATGCTGACTGTGTGAACTATTTCGCTGAAGCGATGAAGATTAAAGATCAACTTCAAAACGAGGCTGTAAAAAGACTGATTTCAAGGAAATTGAACTCGTTTAAGAAGTGTCTTGCCCAAATCGACCGCTTGGAAGCAATCATTGAGAGCCAGAAGAAGACTCTGCAGGGGCTTGCGATGGAATTTGTCGCTATGGGTGATCAAGCCATGGACATGGACGACAGTGGGGGAGTGCAAGAGGGTAGTGTCTCCTATGGTAAACCGCTTGATGATATCGCAATGCGTTCAGCACTAGCTAATTATAACAAAGCATTGCGTATCATGCCTGATTGTGTTGATGCCATGATAGGCAAAGCGCGCCTGTTGGTCACTATCGACGAACTGGATGGTGCTGAGCAAGAGCTTCGCAAGGCTTTGGATATAGACAAGAATAACTATAAGGCCCACATGGCCATGGGTGACTTGATGCAGATTCTTAAAGATATTCCTGAAGCGGTCAAATCATACAAACGCGCAGCCAAGGCCGACCGGAAACTACCACAACCGCATGATTGCCTGTGTGCAATCTATGAGAACGTCGGGTTGGATGATCTGGCCGATAACGAAAGGGCAATCGCTGATCGTCTCCGCAAAGAACTGTTTAAATCAAAGACCAAGAGAAAACGCAGTCGCTAGTTTTCCTTATCAATTATTTGAATCGCCGCAGTGAGGGTAGATTTTGGATGTTTCTATTTTACATAATATCAATATTTATCAAATTGTGGTGTCAAATCAGAGAGGTTCATGGAGTTATAGATATTGTATGGAGCAAGCTAACAGTCCGTCGTTGATTTCCACTCAATAATGTCTTATTAGTTAATTGAACCAAACGGACTAAATATCAATCACTTTTCGTCAAGAATATCAACGGCCTTTGAGAATATAGATTGCTGACGATTGGATTATTCTTGACAAGTATTAAGATGCGCGACAGATTTTAAATTCTCAGCGGGTTGACGATTCTTAAAAAATGAGACAATCAACCATTACCATGCACCAGCAATCCCGAATTGATAGTAATTATTTATCAACTTCGTTATTCTCATAAAACGATTTATTTACAATAGATTATCATTTATATATTAAAGTGAAAATTAAATATATTAATTCTGTTCTGTGACAAATTGAAATCCATTTTTATGGTTTAGTGCGTGAATCATCTAATTTTTACGAATATAATACAAAAAATTATTTTATAATTATTTTATTTTCATAAAAATATAAATTGATATTTAAACCAATTATTTATATTATATAGTCCAGAGATTTTCCCCCTACTCTACTACCCTATCTGTTGCCGTTGTTTTTAACGAATAATCGTCAGTATTGCTATATAAAATGAGAATTAGTTGTAAATTTGTGCCATAACAAACCACATCCATTGTTTCAAAGATGTTTAAAACCCTACTTCAACAAGTCAAGCAATACAAGACGGCATCGTTGCTAACGCCAGTTTTTATCATGCTTGAGGTGGTCCTGGATGTGCTGATACCCTTTGTTACGGCCAAGCTTATCGACGACGGTATCAGTGCTGGCCACATGCCTAGCGTCTACAAGTATGGCTTGATCATGGTGGCCATGGCGTTCATGAGCATGATTTGCGCCATTATGGCTGGCCGGTATGCTTCTTATGCCTCTTCAGGCTTTGCATGCAACCTGCGTGATGCGATGTACAAGAATATTCAGCGCTTTGCGTTCAGCGACATCGACAAGTACAGCACTTCGGGCCTGATTACCCGCATGACGACCGATGTGACAAATCTGCAGAATGCCTACCAGCAGATTATCCGCACCTCGGTGCGAGCCCCGTTCAACTTGCTTTCCAGCATCGTCATGTGCTTCATTATCAGTCCTGAATTGAGTGTGATATTTATCGTTGCCAGCGTGGTACTGGCCTCAATTCTGGCTATTATCATCAGCAAGGTGTCTAAGATGTTTGCCCTGGTGTTCAAGCAGTATGACGTGCTCAATAGCGTCGTTCAGGAGAATGTTACCGGCATCAGGGTGGTCAAGGCTTTTGTGCGTGAGGATTACGAGAAGAGCAAGTTCTGGAAGGCTGCCAAGCGGCTTTACGACCTGAATGTCAAAGCCGAAAGCCTGATGGCGCTCAACGGACCGGTAATGAACATGGTTGTTTATGGCTGCATTATCGCCATTTCGTGGTTCGGTGCTCAGTTTGTGGTCGGCGGTTCGCTCACAACAGGCCAGCTCACGTCCTTGTTTACCTATGTAATGTCAATCCTGATGTCGTTGATGATGCTGAGCATGATTTTTGTGACCATAACCCAGAGTCTTGCGAGCGGCCAGCGTGTGGCACAGGTCATCAACGAGGTGCCTGACATCGTCAATCCCGACGAGCCTGTCACGACCATTGCCGACGGCAGCATTGATTTCAACAAGGTCTATTTTGCCTATAAGGGCGGTAGCGGCGAGTATGCTCTCAATAACATTGACCTGCACATTGCCAGCGGCGAATCTGTCGGGCTGATTGGCGGCACGGGTAGCGGCAAGTCATCGCTCATTAACTTGGTGAGCCGCCTCTATGATGCATCTAAGGGCTCTGTGATGGTGGGTGGAAAGGATGTGTCGACCTACGACCTCACGGTTCTGCGTGACAACGTGGCTGTGGTCTTGCAGAAAAACGTGCTATTTACCGGAACGATCCTCGACAACCTTCGCTGGGGAGATGAGAATGCCACACTGCAGCAGTGTCGCGAAGCCTGCCGCATCGCTTGTGCCGACGAGTTCATCATGGAAATGCCCGACGGCTACGAGACCCGCATCGAACAAGGTGGTGCGAATGTGTCGGGCGGTCAGCGACAACGACTGTGCATCGCTAGGGCCCTGCTCAAGCAACCCAAGGTGATGATCCTCGACGACAGCACCAGTGCATGTGATAATGCTACCGATGCCCGCATCCGTGAAGCATTGAGGGTGCATCGCCCCGACATGACCAAGCTCATCATTGCCCAGCGCATCAGCAGCATTAAGGACTGCGACCGTATCATCGTGCTCGACAATGGCAAGATCGCAGGTTTTGACAGCCACGACAACTTGCTCAAGTCATGCAATATTTATCAAGAAATCTGTGCCATTCAGGAAGAGGCAGGCGGTGACTTTGACAAACCCCATGACAACAGAAAGGAGGCCCAATTATGAGAATGCCCGGAGGACATGGTAATCGCAACGTCGTGGTCGACACGACTGGCGTGAACAAGCGCAGCACCCTGTGGCGCCTGTTCAAGATAGTGATGCAGAACTACAAATTCTCATTTGTGGCCGTTGCAGTGTGCATCGTGGTGACATCGTGCACGACACTGGCCTCTACCCTGTTCACCCGCACACTCATCGACGACTACATTGCGCCGATGATGGGACAGGCTCATCCCGACTACGGCCCCTTGGGGCAGACGCTCATCAAGCTGGGCATCGTGCTCACCTTTGGTGCCTTGTGTTCCTATCTCCACAGCCGTCTCATGATTAACGTGAGCCAGGGAACGATGCTCAAGCTGCGAACCACCACGTTTGACCACATGGAGTCGTTGCCCATCAAGTATTTCGATACCCACTCCCATGGCAACGTGATGTCGACTTACACCAACGATGTCGACACCCTGCGCCAGATGATCAGCCATAGCTTGCCACAGGCCTTTAACTCGCTGATAACGCTGAGCATCACATTTGCCAGCATGATTGTGATGAGCGTGCCCATGACCATTCTCTCGATTGTCATGGCGCTTATCATGGCCTGGTCGACGGCCTATCTGGGCAAGCGCTCGCGCAAGCACTTCCGCGTGCAGCAGCAGAAGCTGGCCGAGGTCAACGGTTTTATCGAGGAGATGATGACTGGGCAGAAGGTGGTCAAAGTCTTCTGCCATGAGCAGCAGGCCATCAAGCAGTTTGAACAGATCAACGAAGAACTGCGCAGCAACACCTACAATGCCAACCGCATCGGCAACATCGTCATGCCGGTCAACGGCAACCTGGGCCACTTGAGTTATGTGCTCATGGGCGTACTGGGCGCCGCACTCATCATCGGTGGCTACAGCGGCATGACGCTGGGAACGCTGGTCGCTTTCCTCACCCTCAACAAGAGCTTTGCGCGTCCCATAGCCAGCATCAGTCAGGAGATCAACAGCGTCCTTAA
The DNA here is from genome assembly GCA_946409635.1 of uncultured Prevotellaceae bacterium. Taxonomy (GTDB): domain Bacteria; phylum Bacteroidota; class Bacteroidia; order Bacteroidales; family Muribaculaceae; genus Sodaliphilus. The sequence goes on along the minus strand of CAMJXD010000005.1, from coordinate 82,171 downwards.
CGCATCGGTGGGTGCCGACCGCATCTTCAAGATCAACGACGAACCCGTCGAACCCGACAATGGCAAGATTACTATAGTTAATGTGGGCCACGACGGGCGCGGGTTGCTTGTTCCCTGCAAGGTGCGAACGGGAATCTGGGCCTGGAGACTCAAACAGCCCGATGGCAGTTACAAGTACCAGCAGGTCAACGGTGGCGTCAAGTTCAACGACGTGGACTTTGGCTACACCGACGATAAGCAAGTGCTCTTTGACATCGACATTGATGCCATGCCCGACCAGAAGATAGCCTTTGTGGGCGGTACCGGTGCCGGCAAGACGACCATCACCAATCTCATCAACCGCTTCTATGACATCCAGGACGGCAAGGTGTTGCTCGATGGCATCAGTATCAACGACATCAGCAAGCGTGACCTGAGACACAGCCTGGGCATGGTGTTGCAAGAGACCCACCTGTTCACCGGCACCGTTATGGATAACATCCGTTATGGCCGTCTGGATGCCTCCGACCAGGAGTGCATCGAAGCAGCCAAACTCGTCAACGCCGACGGCTTCATCCGCCGCTTGAGCAACGGCTATCAAACGGTGCTCAATGCCGACGGAGGCAACCTGAGCCAGGGCGAACGGCAGCTGCTGGCCATCGCCCGTGCTGCTGTGGCCGACCCGCCCGTACTCATCCTCGACGAGGCCACCAGCAGCATCGACACCCGCACCGAGACCCTGGTCCAGCGAGGCATGGACTCGTTGATGAAGGGGCGCACCACCTTTGTCATAGCCCATAGGCTTTCCACGGTGCGCAACAGCGACTGTATCATCGTCCTCGAGAAAGGCCACATCATCGAGCGAGGCACCCACGACGAGCTTCTCGCCCTCAAGGGCAAGTACTACCAACTCTACACCGGCCGCCAGATCACCTGATGTCTAGAATTAGATTTTATAATACACATATATTCAATGAAATTCAGTGTTTATCGCGCCTGAAACGATATAATTGCTTAATCTTAACTCGATGGACCTTACTAATAAACAATACTATAATATAAAAGGCATCGGCATAGCGCTAATTATGATACACAATTTTGTGGATCATCTGTTAAAGGTACAATGTAATGAGATGTCATATTCTCAGTCAAATACTGATGAGTTTATCTTCAACCTACATAGTGCGGGCTTTACAAATTTTATTGGACACATTTTTGCATTCGTTGGCTGGATAGGTGTACCTCTTTTTTTCTTTTTAAGTGGTTATGGCTTGAGTAAGAAATATGGTATAAGGCATATTAAAATCAAACCATATGTAGTAAATCATGCTCTAAAGCTTTGGAAATTACTTGTTCCGATATATCTAATTTATATCGTGATATCTCACTTCCTTTTTGGTCAAACATATCAAATTAAGGGCATATTTACAATTCTGACATTTACTGCCAATTTCTTTGCCGACACTTTTTTCGAGCCAGGAGTTTATTGGTTTTTTGGAGCAATTTTTCAGTTTTATATTCTTTTCATGATTATACGAAAGTTCAGCAATAGATTACTGTTTGGAATACTTATTATTGCTCTATTAAGTCATTATTATATATTGTTTTTTTGTTCAGTCAAAGCTATGTTGCATTTTAGATACAATTTTTGTGGCTGGCTTGCTCCGTTTGTAATTGGAATTATATATGATAGGTGTTCATTTTCCATTCACAAAGTCTATGTTATTATCATTTGTATATCTTCCCTCATTGCATTGTGTTTCTGTTTTACTAATAAGTTACTTGTGCCGCTTGCTGAAATTTTTATGATTTGTTTCACCATTTGTTTAGTGAGTCTTTTTTCATTAAAATCTATATATTTCTTGGGTGTTATTTCATCAAGTATTTTTGTAATTCACCCGCTTATAAGAATGATTTTTAAACACACACTTTTTGGCGATTTCTCGACGTATCCATTATTGTTAACACTAATATATGTGATTATAACGATAGTTTTGAGCTGGTATCATCACAGGCTATTGAGTAGAAAATAATGGGTGAACATAGTGAGAATTTATATTGTTCTATTAATTATTTTTACGCTTGATAGTTGAACATGCGTTGAACATTCGAATTGGTTATTTGTATACCTTTTTCTTTAAGACTTGTATTTGGTTCAGAAAATATAATTACCTTTGCAGATTGTTTCAAACACAACTATTAACCGACTATTATAGACATTAATCAACATGGGTAAGAAATTGACTGACCGAGTGACTTGGGTTGGCAAGGTGGATTGGGAACTGAAGCGTTTTCATGGTGATGAGCTGTCCACACACCGCGGCTCGAGCTACAACTCCTACTTGATTTGTGACAAGAAGAATGTGTTGATCGACACGGCGTGGCTGCCCTATAGCCGCGAGTTTGTGGCTAACCTCAAGAAGGAGATTGACCTGGACAAGATTGACTATATCGTGATGTGCCACAACGAGATCGACCACAGCGGTGCCCTCGTTGACCTCATGCGCGAGATACCTGACACGCCCATCTACTGCACCGCCAAGGGCGAGGCCATCATCCGTGGCCATTATCACAAGGACTGGAACTTTGTCAACGTCAAGACCGGCGACAAGCTGGAGCTGGGCGACACCACGCTCACCTTTATCGAGGCCACGATGCTGCACTGGCCCGACACGATGTTCTGCTACCTGAGCGGTGAGGAAATCCTGTTCAGCAACGATGGTTTTGGTCAGCACTATGCCACCGAGTCGCTCTACGACGACCAGGTGTGCATCGACGAGGTGCTCCAGGAGGCCGAGAAGTACTATGCCAACATCCTGGCCCCGTTCAGTCCCCTGGCTAATCGCAAGGTGAAAGAAATCCTGGGCATGAACCTGCCCGTGAAGATGATTTGCCCCAGTCACGGCATCATCTGGCGCAACAACCCTGGCCTGATTATCGAGAAATACCTGCAGTGGAGCGATGCTTATCAGGAGGACCAAGTGACCATCGTCTATGACACGATGTGGCAGAGCACGCGACTGATGGCCCAGGCCATAGCCGACGGCATCCGCGAGCAGTCGCCCACGACGACCGTCAAGATCTATAATGCAGCCCAGAACGACAAGAACGACATCCTGACTCAGGTGTTCCGTTCGCGTGCCGTGCTCGTGGGCTCGCCCACCATCAACAACGGTTACAGCTATGCCATTGCCGGCATCCTCGAGATGATGAAGGGCATGAAGCTCAAGAAAAAGAAAGGCGCCGCCTTTGGCAGCTATGGCTGGAGCGGTGAGGGCATCAAGCTCATTACCGAGCACCTCAAGGCCGCCGGAATCGAGCCCGTTAACGACGGCATCCGCACGATGTGGGTTCCCGAGCAGGATGCCCTGGAGCAGTGCCGCAACTTCGGCAAGGAGTTTGCCCAGGCTCTCTAGAGACCAAACTAGAAAACAACTTACAACTCAATAACTAATCTACTTTTTTAAAGGAAACACAATGAACAAAGTCGTTAGTAAAGAGCAGTTTTCTGCTAACGTGACCAAGCTTGTCGTTGAGGCTCCCCTCATCGCCAAGTCGCGCCGCGCTGGTCACTTTGTGATCGTCCGCGCCGGCGAAAAAGGCGAACGCATCCCCTTGACCATCGCCGACAGCGATCCCAAGGCCGGCACCATCACTCTAGTTATCCAGAGCGTGGGCGACAGCACGCGCAAAATCTGCGCCCTGGAGCCGGGTGAATGCCTGCATGACGTGGTAGGTCCCCTGGGCCAGGCCACACACATCGAGAAGTATGGCACTGTGCTGTGTGCCGGTGGCGGTGTGGGTACCGCTCCGCTGCTTCCCATTATCCGTGCCATGAAGGAAGCCGGCAACCGTGTCATCAGCGTGCTTGCCGGTCGCACCAAGGACTTGATCATCCTCGAAGATGAGGTGCGTGCCGCAAGCGACGAGGTCATCATCATGACCGATGACGGCAGCTATGGCAACAAGGGTGTCGTTACCGTAGGTATGGAAGAAGTGCTCAAGCGTGAGCATGTCGACTACTGCGTGACCATCGGCCCCGCCATCATGATGAAATTCTGTGCCCTGTTAACCAAGAAGTATGAGGTGCCCACCGAGGCTTCGCTCAATGCTATCATGGTTGACGGCACCGGCATGTGCGGCGCCTGCCGCGTGACCGTGGGCGGCAAGACGCGCTTTGTGTGCGTCGAGGGTCCCGAGTTCAATGCCCATGAGATTGATTTCGACGAGTTGATGATGCGCTTGAAAGGTGCACAATAACCTTATTAAACTGTAAAACAATGGAACAAAACAATATGGATTCGCGTAACGAACAGTGGCGCATCGACCTGCGCAACTCCAAGACTCCTAAGGAGCGCACCGCAATTCCCCGCGTCGAGATGCCGCAGCTTGACCCCAAGTACCGCATCACCTGCAACGAGGAGGTGAACCAGGGTATCAATGCCGAGCAGGCTGTTGTTGAGGCCAGCCGCTGTCTGGACTGTGCCAACCCCCAGTGTGTGACTGGCTGCCCGGTTAACATCAATATCCCCAAGTTTATCAAGAACATCGAGCGTGGCGAGTTTGGCGAGGCCGCTGCTACGCTCAAGGAGACCAGCTCGCTGCCCGCCGTGTGTGGCCGCGTGTGCCCCCAGGAGAAGCAGTGCGAGTCGCGTTGCATCCACACCAAGATGGGTCACCCCGCAGTTGCAATCGGCTATCTGGAGCGCTTTGCCGCCGACTGGCAGCGTGACAATCTGCCCCAGGAAGTACCTGCCATGGCTCCTGCCAACGGCATCAAGGTGGCCGTTATCGGCAGTGGTCCCTCGGGACTGTCGTTTGCCGGTGACATGGCCAAGAAGGGCTTCAGCGTAACCGTGTTTGAGGCTCTGCACGAAATTGGCGGTGTTTTGAAGTATGGTATCCCCGAGTTCCGTCTGCCCAACCACATCGTGGACTACGAGATCGAGGGTCTCAAGAAGATGGGCGTCGAGTTTGTCAAGGACTGCCTTGTGGGCAAGACCATCAGCTATGAGGACCTGCATGAGATGGGATTCAAGGGCGTGTTTGTGGGTAGTGGTGCCGGATTCCCCCGCTTCATGAACATCCCCGGTGAGAACCTCAACGGCATCATGTCGAGCAACGAGTACCTCACCCGCATCAACCTGATGGAAGCCGGTCGCGGTGGTGACACCCCCGTGCTGCGTGGCAAGACCATCGCCGTGATTGGTGGCGGCAATACCGCTATGGACTCGACTCGTACAGCCCTGCGCATGGGCACCGAGCGCGTCATCCTCATCTATCGCCGTAGCGAGGAGGAAATGCCTGCCCGCCGCGAAGAGATTGGCCATGCCAAGGAAGAGGGTGTTGAGTTCATGACGCTGCACAACCCCATCGAGTATATCGGTGACGACAAGGGTCGCGTGGTAGCCATGCGTGTACAGAAGATGGAACTGGGCGAACCCGATGCTTCGGGCCGTCGCAGCCCCGTGCCCGTCGAGGGAGCCATCGAGGAGATTCCCGTTGACCTGGTGATTGTGGCCGTGGGTGTGTCGCCCAACCAGCTCGTGCCCCGCTCGATTCCTGGTCTGGACATCAGCAAGCGCAACACCATCGTTGTCAACGAGGAGACCATGCAGTCGTCGGTGGGCGACCTCTATGCCGGTGGCGACATCGTGCGTGGCGGTGCTACCGTGATTCTGGCCATGGGCGACGGTCGCCGTGCCGCCCTCAACATGGCCAATGCATTGCTCTGATTGTAGATTGTAGTGTGATTACGGCCTCAGGGCTGCCCACACCTTTGAAATGGAAAAACTGAGAATTGCGGTTTTCAGTTTTTCCGTTTTTTTTATGCGGTTGATATAAAAATAGTGTATCTTTGCGATGAAATGTTGAGAAATAGGACGCAACGCATTGCTATGGCTCTCGCGGCACTTGCCGTGGGCGTATGTTTGTTGTGTGGCTGCAGCGACGGCAAGACGATGAGCAGCCGCGTGATTGTCCAGAACTCAACGTTCACCATGACAGGTGACAGCATCATCGAGGACACGGTATATGCCACAGCCGCCAAGAAGCGTGAACGCATTGAAACCAATATCTCCATCAGCCGCCTGGACAGCCTCTATGGCGGTATCGATCCCGAGCGCGTTCAGTTTGTTCAGGGCAAGACGTGGCACATGCGCCCGTCGCGTCCGGCTCGCATGCCCGCCTACGAGAGCGACCAGCCGCTGGTCGATGCCCTCTACAACATGTCGCTTGAGCGCATTGTCGACGCCGTCGACGGCTCGGGCCGGTTTGTTGTCAAGCACAACATCAGCCGCCTCTATTGTGCCGTGTATCTCTCGCTGGCCTGTCTCAAGCCCCAGCAGTCGATGCAGACCCTGCGATCGATGGTCGACAAGGACAGCATCATCATGCAGCGCGAAGGCCAGTGGCCGGTGGTGAGCGACCATATCGGTTGGGCCACGGCAGCGTGGGAGGTCTATAAAGTGACCGGCGACCGCCAGTGGCTGCTCTATAGCAAGAACGTAATCGAGAAAACCCTCAAGATCAACAGCGAAGTGCTGATCGACGGCAATACTGGGCTAGTCCATGGTGCCGGATACACGACATCCAGGCCGCTGGGCGTGAGACGCATGACGTGGATGAGCTACAACGACTTGTTTGCCTGCATGTCGCTGGGTAACAACATTCTGACGGTTCATGCTTACAATATCCTGAGTGACATGTGCGACGAGCTGGGCATCGAGCAGTCCTACGACAAGGATGCCCAGCACCTCAAGGATGCCATCAACCAGCACCTGTGGAACGAGGACCGGGGCTGCTATAGCTCCTTCCTCTACGGCATGGGTATATTGCGCCAGTCGCCCACTGCCGACAACACGTCTCAGGCGATGTGTGTCCTGTGGGGCATAGCCGACGATGAGCGGGCCGAGAATCTCATCGCCAACACGCCCGTCTCGACCCGTGGCGTCAATGTCACCTACCCTGCCAACAATCCGTTGGAGCCCTATTTTTCCAATTCCTCATGGGCAACGACCCAGGCCATGTGGAACCTGGCCGCGGCCTATGTGGGCAACGAGAATGCGCTGCGCCAGGGCTTGGCTTCGCTCTACCGTGCCCAAGCGCTGTATGAGTCGCGCGACATCCACTTGCGAGGTACCGACATCGACCACCTGGGTACCGGCGCAAGCAACGCGGCCATGATCCTGCGCGTGTTGCTGGGCATGAATTTCAAGCCCGAGGGCATAGAGTTTGACCCGATGGTACCCCACGGAATGCCTGGCAAGAAGACGCTGAAGGGATTCCAATACCGCAAGGCCGTGCTCAACTTCACCCTTGATGGTACCGGCAACGATATCGCATCGATAACCGACAATGGCAAGCCACTCGAGAGCGCCTATCTGCCCTGTAATGTCGAGGGTGAGCACCACATCGTGATTACCCTGCGCCAGGGTAATCGTCCCAGCCAGCAGGTCACCCTGCAGCATGGTGATATCAGCTTGCCGCTCACGCCCACGATCCGGTGGAGCGGCGACACGGGGCACATCGTGGACTATGTGCCGGGAACGCCTTATCGCCTCTCGGTCAACGGTGAGTTGTCGACCATTGACGATTCGGTCTTTGTCCTGCCCGAGACTCAGGGCTATACCGAGTTCTCGGTCGAAATTGCCGGCAAGCATGTCAACGGATTCATGTCCAAGCCCCTGTTCAGTTATCACTTGACTCCTCAGGTCGCATTTTTCCCTAAAGAGAACGGAGACACCGTTTCCATCAAGGTGAGTGTAGCCCATGGCGGTGACTACCTGATGGACATAGGCTATCGAGCGACTGGCACCTTCGACGTGCGCAAGATAGCGGCTAACGGGCATCCTATGGGCACATTGCTGATGGCCAGCGGCAATCAGCAGGAAGTCGACGGGCTGTCTTACAGCAACATGGTCCGGGTCATGCTGTTGAAGGGCGAGAATGTCATCACCATCAGGCAGATCAGGCTGCCCAAGCCTTTCACCAGCTGCGAGCCCGTCAACCTGCGCATTATCAGCTTGTGAGGTAACCGACCATCAAGTTTTAGTAGATAAAATAACCAGCAATTCAAAATCAATCAATTATTAATATCGTGTGTTCTATGAAGAGAAAAGTATTATTGATGGCAGCGATGGCTGCCATGGCTCTGACAAGCCAGGCCGACGAGGGCCGACTGTTGAGATTCCCCGGCACCAACGGCCAGGAGGTGGCCTTCAGCTACGCCGGCGACATCTACACTGTACCCATCGGCGGCGGCATGGCGCGTAAACTCACTTCCCACCAGGGCTACGAGGCGTTTGCCCGCTACTCCCCTGATGGACGGACCATCGCCTTTACGGGCCAGTATGACGGCAACACCGAGGTCTATGTCATGCCCGCACAGGGAGGCGAGCCCAAGCGCATTACATTCACCGCCACCAATCCCCGTGACGACTGGGGCGACCGCATGGGCCCCAACAACATCACCATGACGTGGACCCCCGACGGCCGCGGCGTGATCTATCGCAACCGCATCAGCGACAGCTTTGACGGCAAGCTGTGGTGTGCACCCGTCGACGGCGGCATGTCCCAGCAGCTGCCGCTGCCCGAGGGCGGCTTCTGCTCCTACAATGCCGACGGAAGCAAGATGGCCTACAACCGCGTCTTTCGCGAGTTCCGCACGTGGAAGTACTACAAGGGTGGTATGGCCGACGACATCTGGATCTATGACACCCAGGCCAAGACGGTGACCAATATCACCGACAACATCGCCCAGGACATCGACCCGATGTGGATTGGCGACGAGATCTACTACATGAGCGACCGCGACGGGCGCATGAACATCTTTGTCTACAACACCGGCAACGGAGTGACCACCAAGGTGACCGACTTCAAGGAATATGACGTGAAGTTTGCCAGCTGCGGCGGCGGCAAGGTGGTGTTTGAGAACGGCGGTTACCTCTATGTGCTCGATCCCGCAACCAAGCGCAGCGAGAAGATCACGGTCTACCTCAACAGCGAGAACAACTTTGCCCGCGAGGAGCAGCGCAAGGTTAGGGACAACCTGACGGCAGGCAGCCTGGCTCCCGACGGTAGCCGTATGGCATTGAGTGCCCGTGGCGAGGTGTTTGACGTGCCTGCCAAGCATGGCGTGACGCGCAACATTACCCACACCCCGGGCGTGCATGAGCGTGATGCCTCCTGGAGCCCCGACGGCAAGAACATCGCCTACATCAGCGACCAGACGGGCGAGACCGAGCTCTGGATGCGCCCCGTGGACAGCGACAAGGCCATCCAGCTCACCCGTGACAACGACACCTACATCCGCGACTTTGTGTGGAGTCCCGACGGCAGCCAGATCGTCTATACCGACCGCAAGAACCGCATGGTACTGCTCAATGTCAAGACCCAGGTCAAGCAGACCTTGTTGACCGACGAGATGGGCGAAATCCCCACCCCCTCGTTCTCACCCGACGGCAAGTGGCTCACCTATTACCGCCAGGCTCCCAACGAGTTTGGCGTGGTCTACCTGTACAACATCGCCGAGCGCAAGGAGTATCCCGTGACCGACCGCTGGTATGACAGCAACTCGCCTGAGTTCAGCAGCGACGGCAAGTACCTGATTTTCGCTTCGGCCCGTGACTTCAACCCCATCTACAGCAGCATCGAGTGGAACTTTGCCTACCGCGATATGGAAGGCATCTACCTGGTGATGCTCTCCAAGGACACCCCCTCGCCCTTCCTCCCCAAGGATGACCAGGTGAATGCCGGCAACGATGCCTCAAAGGAGGCTCCCAAAGATGCCCCCAAGGACAAGAAGGGTGGCAAGGGCAAGGCCCAGGCCGATGCAGGCACGGTCCGCATCGACATTGACGGCATAAGTGACCGCATCGTCAAGGTCCCCGTCGGCACGGGCAGCTATGGCAACTTTGTGTGCGACGGCAGCCACCTGTGGTACAGCGGCCGCGGCAGTGTGCGCGTGTTTGACTTCGCTGAGCAGAAGGACGAAGTTGTGGCCGACCGTGCCTACATGGTCGCCACCAGCCCCGACTACAAAAACGCCCTGCTGATGAAGGGCGAAGACATCTATGTCCAGCCCCTGGCACCCCGCAAGGCCGACCTGAGCGAGCCTGTCAAGCTCGACGACATGATTGCCACGGTCAACTATGACCAGGAGTGGAACCAGATCTTCAACGAGGCCTGGCGTGCCTATCGTGACGGATTCTACCTCGAGAACATGCACGGCGTGGACTGGCAGGCGATGCACGACAAGTATGCCGCACTGCTGCCCTATGTCAAGAATCGCTTGGACCTCACCTACGTCATCGGCGGCATGATCGGTGAGCTGGCCGTGGGCCACGCCTATGTCGACGGCGGCGACCACATCACGGTCGACAAGCACAACATCGGCATGCTGGGCGCCGAGCTGGAGCCTGTAGCCGAAGGATTCAAGATCAAGAAGATACTGCGTGGCGCTCCCGACCGTGAGACTCTTCGCTCACCGCTGCTGGAGCCGGGCATGAACGTCAAGGAGGGTGATGTCATCACCGCCATCGACGGCGTGTCGACCCGTGGCGTCGCCAACGTCTACACCCTGCTGCGCGACAAGGCCGGCGTGATGACCGAGCTGACACTGGCTGGCGGCCGCAAGGTCGTTGTCAAGCCCATCCAGGACGAGTACCCGCTGTACCACTACGAGTGGGTGCAGCACAACATCGACTACGTGAGCGAGAAGACCGGTGGCCGCGTGGGCTACGTCTATATCCCCGACATGGGTCCCGAAGGCCTGCGTGAATTCTCGCGCTACTTCTTCGCCCAGACCGATAAGGAGGCCCTCATCATCGACGACCGCGGCAACGGCGGCGGCAACATCTCGCCCATGGTCATCGAGCGCCTGCTGCGTCAGCCCTACCGCTTGACCATGTTCCGCGGCAGCAACCACAACGGCACCACGCCCGAGCGCACACTCGTCGGTCCCAAGGTGCTGCTGGTCAACAAGTATAGCGCCAGCGACGGTGACCTGTTCCCCTGGTCGTTCAAGGAGAACAAGATAGGCCCCGTCATCGGCACCCGCTCGTGGGGCGGCATCGTGGGCATCAGCGGCTCCCTGCCCTATATGGACGGTACCGACATTCGCGTGCCCTTCTTCACCAACTATGACACCCGCGGCAACTGGATTGTCGAGAACCATGGTGTGGATCCCGACATCCTCATCGACAACGACCCCGTGCTGGAGTATCAGGGTATCGACCAGCAGCTCGACAAGGCCATCGAGGTCATCCTCGAGCAGCTCAAGGACCGCAAGCCCTTGCCCAAGACCCCCGCACCCCGCACCCTGCACGACCTGGGAGTGGATTGATGCTCACTGTGCTGGCACAGTAACGTACCGATGACATCCGCATGCCTGACTGACGGCGTGCGGATGCCTTTTTGCCGGGCGGTTGAAATCAGTCGGATTTTCCACCCGTTTCCACATTTTCCACCCTGTTCACATGGGCGTGGGGTTTTTCACTGCGGGGTGGAAATTGTGGAATGGCACGTATAGGGTGGAAAGAGTGGAAAAAGTGAAAAAACGAAAACAAAGGCCGTTAACTCTAAAATTATGTTTTCGGTCGCTTGCCATGAAGGAAAAATGCAGTATCTTCGCAGTTTGTAATAAAAACAGGTATGGGAGAATTAAGCTCAACGAAGTCAAATATTGCGGTGCTGGGTAGCACGGGGTCTATCGGACGGCAGACGCTCGACATCATTGCCGAGTACCCCGAGCGCTTTAGTGCTTGGTTGCTGGTGGCTCGCAGCAGTGCCGACCTGCTGATCCAGCAGGCGAGGCAATTCCGTCCGCACATGGTCATCATTGCCGATGAGCGGTATTATGAGTACGTGCGCGATGCGCTCGAGGATACCGACATCGAGGTGGCCACCGGCAGCGCTGCCATTGCCCAGGCTGTAACGGCGCCCGAGGTAGACACTGTGGTGACTGCCATGGTGGGCTACAGCGGGCTGGAATCGACCATCGCCGCTATCCAGGCGGGCAAGCGCATTGCCCTGGCCAACAAGGAGACGCTGGTGGTGGCGGGCGAACTGATTGACCGCCTGTTGAAAGACTCTACAAGCGTGCTCTACCCCGTTGACAGCGAGCACGGCGCCTTCTACCAGTGCCTGGTGGGCGAGCGCATGCAGGACGTGGAGAAATTGTGGCTCACGGCCTCGGGTGGCCCCTTCCGCACGCTGCCGCGTGAGCGACTGGAGACCGTCACCGCTGCCGACGCCCTGAAGCATCCCAACTGGTCGATGGGGGCCAAAATTACCATCGACAGTGCTACAATGATGAACAAGGGCTTTGAGATGATCGAGGCGCGCTGGCTGTTCGGTATCGAGCCCCGTGGCATCGAGATCGTGGTGCACCCGCAGTCGATTATCCACTCGATGGTGGCCTTCAAGGACGGGTCGGTCAAGGCGCAGCTGGGGCTGCCCGACATGCACCTGCCCATCCGCTATGCCCTGGGTCTGCCCGACGGACGCCTGGCGAGCGATTGCCGCAAGATGACCATCGAGGACATGGCCATGCTCACGATGGAGCGCCCCGACGTTGACAAGTTCCCGTTGCTGACGACAGCCTATCAAGCCGCCCACCTGGGTGGCACGGCCCCCTGTGTGATGAACGCTGCCAACGAGATTGCCGTGGCGGCATTCCTGCAGGACAAGATTAAGTTTACCGACATCTATCGAATCATTGAACAGACGATGGAGCATGCCCCCCACGTGGAGCGTCCCGGCTATGACGACTATGTGGCCAGCAACACCGCAGCCCGCGAGTATGCCTCCCGTCTATTAACTGATAATAGTTTTCAGTCATCAGTTGTCAGCGGCATCCGCATTCAACTGAAAACTAAAAACTAAAAACTGACAACCAAAAACTAACATAAATGGACCTTTCATTTTTAATGACATCATCCTTCTGGGTAAGAGTAGCCGAATTGTTTCTGGCTCTTAGTATCCTGGTCGTCTTTCACGAATTTGGACACTACTCGTTTGCGCGACTGTTCGGCATCTGGGTAGAGAAGTTCTACATGTTCTTCAATTACAAGCTCACGCTGGTCAAGTGGAAACCGGGCAAATACCTCAAGTGGTTCTCCCTCGGCTCCGAAATGGGCAACATGGAAGGCGATGACAAGGACGAGAACAAGAACTCGTGGCGCGCTACCGAGTATGGCATCGGATGGATCCCCCTGGGAGGCTACTGCGCCATCTCGGGCATGATCGACGAGTCGATGAACACCGAGGCCATGAAACAGCCAGCCAAGCCTTGGGAATTCCGCAGCAAGCCGGCATGGCAGCGCCTGCTGGTGATGCTGGGCGGTGTGCTGTTCAACCTGTTGCTGGCGATGATCATCTACACGGGCATCGTCTACAGCCAGGGCGAGCTGATCATCCGTTACAGCGACATCACCGAGGGCATGACCTTCAGCGAGACCGGTCACAAGTACGGTTTCAAGGACGGCGACATCCTGGTAGCGGCCGATGGCAAGAAGCTGGAATACATGACCGACAAGTCGAGCTCGGCCGACCTGATTACGGCGCGACAGGTGACCGTGAGGCGCGATGGACAGGATATGGTAATCAATCTGCCCAAGGGCTTCTTCAGCGACCTGGAAAAGGATGCCGAGGACGGCATCATCTTCATGAGCCCTCGTGTTCCCGTCATGGTCAAGGAAACCATGCTGCACCAGGGTGGCGAGAAAGCCGGCCTGCAGCAGGGTGACCGCATGCTAGCCGTCAACGGCGTGCCCACCCCGTGCTACGAACTGTTTGCTCAGGAGCTGGAGAAAAATAAGGACAAGCTTGTCACGCTCGACTTCATGCGCGACGGCAAGAAGATGACAGTCACCGACGTCCCCGTCGACGCCGACGGCAAACTGGGCATCATGCTCGAGAATATGTATACCGTCTACGGCACCAGCGTGCGCCACTACAACTTCTTCCAGGCCATACCTCGAGGCATACGCATGGGCTGGGACCAGACGGTGGGTTACGTCAAGCAGCTCAAGCTGATATTCACGCCCGAGGGCGCCAAGAGCGTCGGCAGCTTCGGCACCATCGGCAGCATCTTCCCCTCGACGTGGAACTGGGTGAGCTTCTGGGACATTACCGCCTTCATCTCGGTAATCCTGGCCGTTATGAACCTCTTGCCCATCCCTGCTCTGGACGGCGGCCACGTGGTATTCCTGCTCTATGAGATGATTACCCGTCGCAAGCCCAGCCTCAAGTTCATGGAGGTGGCCCAGATGGTGGGCATGGGACTGATTCTGGCCCTGATGGTCTATGCGATAGGTAACGACATCTTTAGGTTTGTGATCAAGTAGGTGGTAAGAGTTGTCAGTTTCCAGTTGAATGCGGATGCCGCTGACAACTGACAACTGAAAACTAAAAACTAAAAAAAATGAAATACAAGACTATAACACTCAAGCGAGGCAAGGAGGAGTCGCTCAAGCGTTTTCATCCCTGGGTGTTCTCGGGAGCCATCGCAGCGGCCGACGAGAGCATCGAGGAGGGTGACCTGGTAACCGTGTATGCCCACGATGGCACACTCTTTGGCAACGGGCATAGCCAGATAGGCAGTATCGCCGTGAGGATGCTGGCGTTTGACGACACGGCCATCGACGAGGCCTTCTATGCCAACCGATTGGCCGATGCCTGGCGCATGCGTCAGGCCCTGGGACTGCAACGTGAGGACAACAACGCCTATCGTCTGGTACATGGCGAGGGGGATTTCCTGCCCGGCCTGGTGGTAGACATTTATGGGCCCACCGCTGTGATGCAGGCCCACTCCCCCGGTATGCACTTTGCCCGTGACATTATCGCTCAGGCGTTGACTGGGTTGCCGGGCATACGCAACGTCTACTACAAGAGCGAGACTACCCTGCCCTACAAGGCCCACCTCGACCCGGTCAACGACTACATCATCGGCGGCATGGAGACCGACGAGGCGCTGGAAAACGGACTGCGCTTCCACGTCGACTGGCTCAAGGGCCAGAAGACCGGTTTCTTTGTCGACCAGCGTGAGAACCGCCGCCTGCTGGAGCACTATAGCCGTGGACGGCGCGTACTCAACATGTTTTGCTATACCGGCGGCTTTTCGGTCTATGCCCTCAGGGGTGGAGCCGAGTCGGTCCATTCGGTCGACAGTTCGGCCAAGGCCGTTCGCCTGACCGACGACAATGTGGCCCTGAACTTCCCGCCCGAGGACGGTCGCCATCGCTCCTTTGCCGAGGATGCCTTCAAGTTCCTGGACAGAATGGAGAGCGACGCCTACGACCTGGTTATCCTCGACCCCCCGGCATTTGCCAAACACAAGAGCGCCCTGCACAATGCCCTGGTGGGCTATCGCAGGCTCAATGCCAAGGCTCTGGAGAAGATGCCCAGCGGCAGCATCCTGTTCACCTTCTCTTGTTCACAGGCCGTCAACAAGGAGCAGTTCCGCCTGGCCGTCTTCAGCGCTGCGGCCCAGACCCGTCGCAAGGTGCGCATCCTGCACCAGCTCACCCAGCCGGCCGACCACCCCATCAGCATCTATCACCCTGAGGGCGAGTACCTCAAGGGACTGGTGCTGTATGTGGAGTAGTCCTTAGTCCTTAGTTTTTGTTAGAAGAATTACATAAAATCAATAATAAAAATCAGTTCTAATCAAGATGAAAAAGTTTTCTATCCTTATCGCAGCCGTGGCGATGATGGCCATGACAGCATGTAACGAGAAACCGGCCAAAAACAGCGGCGACGCTGCTGGTGAGGCCGCTAGCGTGGAGCGTGCCGATACCGCCGCTCCTGCCGGAAACGTCAAGGTCAGCGTGGAGCGCGCCAAGCCCACCGAGGATGGCAAGGACCACGTGGTGGCCGAGTTTGCCGAGAGCACCTATCAGGTGAAGCTTGAGAATCTGGCCGACGGTACCTATCGCATCTCGTTGTGGAAAGCGGGACAGGACAAGAAGGGCAAGCCCGAAGTGGTGGCCGAGACCAAGAATTGCCTCTATGACAGCAAGAGCTACATGATGGAGACCGCCGATGGCAAGCGTTACCTGGTCAACACCACCAAGGGGGCCGAACAGCTTGTCATCATGGACGGTGACAACATTATCTATCCTAAAGTGAACATGTAATCGGGCATAGCATCATGAAAAAGACGATCATTCTGCTGGCATGCCTGTCCCTTGTGATGGCAGCCTGCTCCAAGGTGGAGCGCAACGAGAAGAAGTTTCTCAGTGAGATGCAGAGCGACGACTACGAGAAGTCGGCCCAGGCCTTCGACGAGTTCTGCAAGTGGTTGCAGAACGACAGGTCTACCATGACCCACGACTTCAGCCACATGCGTGAGCAACTGGGCATGAAAATCTGCACCAGCCCCGACGGCAAGCTGCGCACCTATAGCTGGATTACCTCGGGCAGCGAGAACGAGGCCATGTATGCCAACGTCCTCCAGTGGACATCAGGCGACGACTTTGTGGGCTATTGTGGTCCGCTCGATTTTCTGCTTGCCGGTCGCAAGAGTGACATCAAGAAGCGCTCATCCTATGTCCACAGCATCGACACGATATATCAACTCGAGGCGGGAGGGCGCACGATATACCTCATCGCCCAGTCCTATCTCAACCAGGCCGGCCTGAAGCGAAGCTACGTCTCGGGTGCCACCATTGTGGGCGTCCAGCTATCGTTGCTTCCCAACCTGTTTGACGGCGTGGAGATTGCCGGCAACAACGAGTATGCCGACTCGAGTAACACACCTGTCGGCCAGCTGTTCAAGTGGGACCCCAAGGCTCGCCGCTTCTATGCCTACGTCACCGATGACAACAACCGCATCATCCCTGGCCGCTACACGGTCTATGAGTTGCGCGACCTTCAATTCAAGCGTCTCTCGCCCGACCAGGAGAATTAATACTCAGGTATCCTATTATCATTATTTAAAAGTATAACATGAAAAAAATCATTCTTTCCGTCTTTGTGACGGCGTTAGCCACTACCGCTATGGCACAGAACAACGACACATTTGACTACACGGTCGACCGCTTTGCCGACATCGAGGTACTGCGCTACCAGGTGCCTGGCTTTGAGGACCTCTCGCTCCAGCAGAAGGAGCTGGTCTATTACCTCACCGAGGCCGCACTCAATGGCCGCGACATCCTGTTTGACCAGAACTGCAAGTACAACCTGATGGTGCGCCAGACGCTTGAAGAGATCTATCGCAACTATCGCGGCGACAAGAACGACAAGAATTATCTGGCCTTTGTCAAGTACCTGAAGCAGGTGTGGTTTGGCAACGGTATCCATCACCACTACTCGATGGACAAGTTTACGCCTGAGTTCAGCAAGGATTTCTTTGACAAGCAGTTTGCACATCTCCCCGGGGCCAAGAAGCGTGTCGACGACAAGAAGGTGCTCGACCGCATCCTCTTTGACCCCGCCTTCATGGCCAAGCGCGTCAACCAGGCCGACGGTCAAGACCTCATTCTCACATCGGCCTGCAACATGTATGAGGGTGTGACCCAGCAGGAGGTCGAGGATTTCTACAATAACCTCAAGGATACCACCGACCTCACCCCCATCTCATGGGGCCTGAACTGCAAGGTCGTGAAGAAGGACGGCAAGATTGTCGAGGAGCCCTACAAGGTGGGCGGCCTCTACAGCAAGGCCATCGAGAAGATCGTCTACTGGCTCCAGAAGGCTGCCACCGTGGCCGAGAACGAGGGCCAGCGCGCCTACATCAACGAACTCATCAAGTTCTATCAGACGGGCTCGCTCAAGACCTTTGACGACTACAGCATCATGTGGGCCGAGGAGACCAGCAGCCAGGTTGACTTCATCAACGGCTTTATCGAGAGCTATGGCGACCCCCTGGGCATGACTGGCTCGTGGGAGGGCATGGTCAACTTCAAGGACCAGGCCGCTTCGCGCCGCAGCAAGCTCATCAGCGAGAACGCGCAGTACTTCGAGAGCAATTCGCCCGTCGACAACCGCTTCAAGAAGAAGAACGTCAAGGGCGTGAGCGCCAAGGTCATCACCGCCGCAATCCTGGCCGGTGACAGCTATCCCTCCACCCCCATCGGCATCAACCTGCCCAACAGCAACTGGATACGCGCCGCCCATGGCTCCAAGTCGGTGAGCATCGACAACATCACCGATGCCTACAACAAGGTGGCTGCCGGTACCGGCTTCAACGAGGAGTTTGCCTACAGCAATGTCGAGGTCGAGCTCATGAAGAAGTACCTCGACCTGGCCGATGCCCTGCACACCGACCTGCATGAGTGCCTGGGCCATGCTTCGGGCCAGCTGCTCCCCGGTGTAGACCCTGACGCCCTCAAGGCCTACGGCTCATCGCTCGAGGAAGGCCGTGCCGACCTGTTCGCCCTGTATTACCTGGCCGATCCCAAGCTCGTTGAACTCGGCATCTTCCCCAACATGGACACCTA
Organism: uncultured Prevotellaceae bacterium; assembly: GCA_946409635.1. Lineage (GTDB taxonomy): Bacteria > Bacteroidota > Bacteroidia > Bacteroidales > Muribaculaceae > Sodaliphilus. Next base: position 63,749 of record CAMJXD010000005.1, on the reverse strand, counting down.
CAAGGCCGAGTACTACAAGTACATCATGAATGGCCTGATGACCCAGCTCACCCGCATCGAGCCGGGCAAGGACATCGAGGAGGCCCACATGCGCAACCGCAAGTTCATCAGCGAGTGGTGCTACCAGCATGGCAAGAAGGATAACGTCATCGAGTATGTCAAGCGCGACGGCAAGACCTACATCCGTGTCAACGACTATGAGAAGCTGCGCGGCTTGTTCGCTCAGTTGCTGGCCGAGGTGCAGCGCATCAAGAGCGAGGGCGACTACGAGGCTGGACGACAGCTCGTCGAGACCTACGGTGTCAAGGTAGACCCCGCCATCCATCAGGAGGTACTGGCCCGCTACGAGGGCCTGAACATTGCCCCCTACAAGGGCTTTGTCAACCCCATCTACACGCCCGTCTATGACAACAGCGGCAAGCTTGTCGACGTCAAGGTTTCTTACACCGAGGGCTACATCGACCAGATGCTGCGCTATGGCCAGGACTACTCTCCCCTGACCCGTTGATTCCAGCAAGGGTTTACTTACAATACCAGCGAGGAGGCAGCCAGCACCATCTGTGTCTGCCTCCTCGTTTCATGTTATAAAAAGTTGCAGGATTGTCATTTTTTCATTACTTTTGCGACAATCAATCACCAAAATTAGAGAGAAAATGAACAAATTGATTTTAAGCCTCATGCTCGCCCTGGTCTCCGTCAGCGCCACCGCACTGACTGGCCGGGCCGACTATCGGGTGGTGCCCGCCCCCGACAGAATTGACGGCATCAAGGACAAGGACTTTGTGCTCAAGAACGACCGCCTGATTGATTATCCCGCCGGCAACCGTCAGATGGAGCGCAATGCCGCAATGTTGAGCGGGTATATCGAGGACATGACGGGGATGCACCTGAGCACTCGCCCTGTCAATCGTACCATGAACAATGATGGCTGCATCTCGCTGCTGCTCGACCCCAGGATGGACAGCGACGAGGGTTACCGTATCACTGTGACTTCCAAATGTGTTGAAATTGTCGCTAAGACTCCTGCCGGCGTGTTTTACGGCATCCAGACGTTGCGCAAGTCAATTCCGGTGGGCGATGCCGCCCAGGTTCTTATGCCCGCCGCCCAGGTAGTGGGCAACCCTCGTTTCGGCTATCGGGGTATGCATCTTGACTGCGTGCGCCACTTCTTCGGTGTAGAGACTGTAAAACGCTATATCGACATCATGGCACTGCACGGTATGAACCGTCTGCACTGGCACCTGACCGATGACCAGGGCTGGCGCATCGAGATCAAGCGGTATCCCCGCCTGACCGAGGTGGGCGGTTGGCGAGATGGCACCGTGCTGGGCCACAACTCGCCTGTGAACGACGGCATCCGCTATGGCGGTTACTACACACAGGAAGAAATCAATGAGATTGTGCGCTATGCCTCCGACCGCTACATCACCATCATCCCAGAGATAGACATGCCTGGACACATGGTCGCCGCACTGACAGCCTATCCCGAATTAGGTTGCACGGGTGGCCCGTACGAGGTGTGGTGCCGGTGGGGTGTGACCGACGACATCCTGTGCGCCGGCAACGAACTGACGCTGCGATTCGTTAAGGACGTCCTCGACGAGGTGATGCAGCTCTTCCCCGGTGACTATATCCACATTGGTGGCGACGAGTCTCCCCGAGTGCGCTGGCAGGAGTGTCCCCGTTGTCAGCGGCTTATCAAGGATTTAGGACTCAAGACAAGCGGTCAGCAGAGTGCCGAAGCGTTGCTGCAAGGCTGGTTCACGACCCAGGTGCAGCAATACCTGAGCCAACACGGCCGTCGCTTGATCGGTTGGGACGAACTGCTGGGCTGCGATGTAGACGCCACAGCGACTATCATGTCGTGGAGAGGTGCAGAGCCGGGCTCACAAGGCGCCATGCAAGGGCACGACGTGATCATGACGCCCGTCGATCCGCTTTACTTTGACTACTACCAGACCAGTGAGACATGGAATGAGCCCACTGCCTTTGGGGGCTGCAACACGCTGAAAAAAGTCTATGATTTTGACCCCGTCGCAGCCGACCTGCCAGCCGACAAACGACACCATATCCTGGGTGCCCAGGCCAATGTGTGGACCGAATACATCACCTGTGAGCCACAGATCCAGTATCAGATCCTGCCACGCATGGCCGCCCTGGCCGAGCTACAGTGGCTACCGCCCGAGCTGAAGGACTACCAGGACTTCATTGCTCGATTGCCGCGACTGATAGATGTGTATAAGCACTATGGCTGGACTTACCGCAACCCCGAAGAGCTGAGAAAAAAATAACCAATGGCAACTGCCAACCAGATACTTCCAACTAACCTCTTAAAACTTTAACCAAAATGAAAAGAATTATTTTACTGTTGTTGATGGCGATGGGCATCGCCGGCCTGTCTCACGCTGTGACGGCCGACGATGTGCGCATCTACATCAACCCGGGACATGGCGGATGGGGGCCCAATGACCGTCCAATGGCCACAATCCCCTACCCGTTCCTGTCATCGACTGGGAGGCCCGACACGTGCGGCTTCTATGAGAGCAACACCAACCTGTGGAAAGGCCTGGAAATGCGCCAGGCGCTCATGCGCATGGGCGTCAAGGGCGAGAACATCACGATGTCAAGGACCAAGAACGGTCCCTACCCCTACGACGGCAACACCTATGGTGCCTACAGCAAGAATCTGTCGGTCATCGCAGCCGAGGCCGAGGAGGGCGACTATGACATGTTTGTCTCCATTCACTCCAATGCCTCCGAGAACATCAAGAGCAACTACCCCTTGTACATCTATCGGGGAACCAACGCCAGCGAGTCTGTAACGGGCAGCAAGGCCATGTGTCAAGTCAGCTGGCCGCGACACTGGATGAACGAGGTGGATCCCACCAGCAGCTACAGCAGCACCAGCAGCTACATCGTGGGTGATGTATCGTTCTATGGCAGCGGCTCCAACTCGACCAACAGCTCATCGGGGGTGACCTACTATGGCTACCTGGGCGCCCTCAAGCATGGCGTGCCTGGATTTCTGGTCGAGGGCTTCTTCCATACCTACCAGCCCGCCCGTCACCGTGCACTCAATCAGGACTATTGCCGTCAAGAGGGCATCAGGCTTGCCCGCGGTGCAGCCGATTACTTCGGCATCAACGGCGAGAACACGGGCTACATCATGGGCGCGGTCAAGGATGCGGCCAATAGCCTGGAAAATGACCTCTATAACTATATGTCGGGGAGTGTCGATGCTCATGCGCCTGTCAATGGCGCAACCGTCAACTTGTATAAGGGCGGCAGTCTTGTGGGCACGTATAAGACCGACAACAACTACAATGGCATCTTTGTCTTCAGTGGTCTTGAACCAGGCAATGACTATACCATCAGTGTCACGGCTAGTGGCTTTGATGCCCTTTCGGGCCAGGGCTCCTATACTGTCAAGGCCAACGAGACGACCCACATGGTGCTCTACATGACCGGTGGCACGGCGCCTGTTGTCGAAGACAAGGCTATGGGCATCTTTGCTTATGACCTGAACCGCTCGACCGACGAAGGCGGCAACTACGTCTTCTCGTTCAAGTGCAATACCGCAGCCACGAGTGCCTGCCTGATTTTCACCGACAGCGTCAGTGGCCAGGAGGAGGGACGGATTGCTCTTAGCAATATCGTTAAGGGCAACAATTCAGTGACTGTAGCTCCTGCGGACCTGCCTGGCAGCGACGGCCAAGTGCTGGCTTGGGCTGTCAATGTGGTTGGTGATGAAATCACCTCAATTGAGCGGGTTAACAGTGTCAATGCTACCTATACCCGCGCCACGGTGGCCATCGACCGCAGTCCCGAGAGTGCACACTTTGGTACAATCTATGTGGGCGAACGCGTCGGTTCGTCCAATGCAGGCAATGGCTTGTACGTCTGTGACGTCGACGGCAGGCCCCTCAACAGCAGTGTCTATCGCGGTGGCCAGGCCTTGAGCAACTGTTTCCGCATCTGCGTTGATGGAGAAGGGAAGATTTATATCCCTGACTGGGCTGATGCTTCGTCGGGTGTGTATATCGCCGACCCCGACAACCTGAGTGGAACCTTTACTCCGTTCTTTGTGGGCACCCGTGAGGCCAATGGACTGATATCCAACAATGGCGAGGCCGTCGGCAGCTCGGTACCTGGAGTCTGGATACAAGGCACTGGAGCCGACACCAAGTTGATGGCTTATCTGGAAGACGTTCCCGGGCCCTCGGGTAACAAGAACGGCATCGGTGTGTACAACATTGGCCAGCCCGACGGAACGCTACTCACCTCGTGGAATCATGCACCCAGCAATTATCTGGATATCGGCGCGCTAGAGGCCAGCACCAACGGCAATATCATCGCCGACCCCACGGGCCGCGGTGTGTGGGTAGTACAGAACCGTAGCAAGGGGCAGAATACAGCCCAGGTGCCATCGATTGTATTCACCGACTATGAGAGCAACGTGCTCTATAACTCGGGTACCGAACTCCCGTCGCTCAACGGTTCGGTCATAGCGGGCTTTGCCATCAACAATGCCGGCAATGTGCTGGTCATCAACGATGGCGACGGCACTTTGCAGTTCTACGACATCTCATGGAACGGCAATAGGCCCACGTTGACTCACAACGGCACATCCTATGTCGCCGATGCCCGCACCGGTGCTGGAGCCATCCACCAGATGGCCTTCGATTGGGGCGGCAACCTCGTGTGTGCCGGCAAGAACATCGGCATCTATTCCATCCCTACCGCCGACAACCAGAGCACCACACCCGCTAGAACTGCACTGAGTGTGGTCAAGAAGGAACTGGCTGTCGACACATCGTTTGTCAAGGGCATCTTTGCCTATGCCTTGAACTCCACCCAGGGCAGCGATGGCAGTTACACGTTCACGTTCAAGTCCAATAGCGATGCCCGTGAGGCCTACCTGATTTTCACCGACGAGATGACGGGCGCCCAAGTGGGCCGGGTAGCGCTTGAACATGTCATCGATGGTCAGAACTCGGTTACGCTCGCTAGCGACCAATTGCCGGGCGAGAGCGGTCAGTCGATGAACTGGGCCGTCAATGTCGTGGGCAATCCCATCACACGCATTACGCGCCTGAATGAGAATCATGCCACTTATACCCGCGCCGCTGTAGCCATCGACCGTAGTCCTGAGAGTGACCACTTTGGCGACATCTATGTGGGCGAGCGAGTTGCCAAGAATGATGCTGCCAACGGCATCTATGCTTGCGACATCGACGGCCGACCTCGCAACACCAGCGTTTACAATGGCGGACTGACTTGGGCCAACAACATGCGACTGGCGGTTGACGGCCAGGGCAAGATTTACATCCCCGAGTGGGGCGATGCTACCTCGGGCATCTATATTGCCGATCCCGACAACCTGGAGGGTGCATTCACACAGTTCTTTGTAGGCTCACGCAATGCTGCCGGACTGATTACAAACAACGGCCAGAGCGTCGGCAGTTCGGTTCCTGGAGTGTGGATTGAGGGCACTGGTGCCGATACCAGGTTATATGCCTTCCTCGAGGACGTGATTGCTCCCTCGGGCAAGGGCAACAACGTGGGCATCTACAATATCGGCCAGCCCGATGGCAGCCTGCTCTCCACATGGGACAAGGCTCCCGACCAACTCTTGGACGTCGGTTCACTCATGATCAATGGCAACGGCAACATCATCGCCGACTCCGAGGGCCGTGGCACTTGGGTGATGCAGTATCGCAGCAAGGGCATGAACATGTCGGCCGTGCCGTCGCTCATCTTTGTATCGCCCGACGGCAATGTGGTCTACAATTCTGGCAGTGAACTCCCCTCGCTCAATGGTTCACTCATGTCGGGTTTCGCCATTGATAACGACGGCGACCTGATGGTCATCAACGATGGCGACGGAGTGGTACAGCTCTATAATATATCGTGGAACGGAAATGTGCCCTCCCTCGCGTCTAGCGGCACCTCTTTTGTCGCCGACGCTCGCTCCGACGTGAATGCAATCTATCAGATGGCATTTGACTGGGGTGGCAATCTCGTGTGCGCCGGCAAGAACATCGGCATCTACTCCATCCCCACCGCCGACAATCAGAGCACAACGCCCGCCAAGTCATCATTGACGGTGATCAAGGCCGCCAGCTTTATCCTCGGTGATGTGAATTGCGACAATAACTTCAACGTGAGTGACGTCATCGCCTTGATCAACTATCTGGGTGGCGGCAATCCTCAGCCGTTCAATATGCAGGCTGCCGATGCCAATCAAGACAACAAGGTCAACGTCACCGATGCCACGATGCTCATCAACAGGCTATTGAATAACAGATGATTATTAACCGATTGATATACCGTAAAATCATGAAAAAATCAATAATATTGTTGGCATTCTTTTCAGCGCTGGCTGTTCAAGCCCAGATCATGAATGTCACGACCATCGAGCGTATCGAGCTTCCACAGGTAGTCGACGGCCCCACGCTGGCTGTTGCTCTCAGCCCACAAGGTGACTACCTCTTGTTGTCGTCCGACACCAAGCAGGGCCTTGTGAAATGGGATCTGAGCACTTCAACGGCTACAATACTGACAAGTGATGCAGGCACGGGGTCCGACGTCTGCATCAGTGAAGATGGACGTCACGTCGTGTATGGCCAGGTGTCGTACAAGGACCGTCGACGTCATGAGAGTGTAAAGGCCATTGACCTCGAGACGGGCAAGACCAAGACTTTGCTTAAGCCCTCGCGCAATCTTCACGCAATACAGCTCGAGAAGTCAACTGCAGTTGTCGTCGCCGACGGCCAACTCAAGCGACAAGCCTTGGAAGGAAAGGACGCTCAGTCCTCTCGTCCGGTGCTCTCGCATCACCACCTCAAGCTTTACATTACCCGTGATGGCATGACAACGGCTTTTGCTCCCAACGGCAGCGATGAGCGTTACATCTGGGCGTCGCTGTCGCCCGATGCCACGCGAGTCCTCTACTACGTGAGCGGCCATGGCGCGTTTGTTTGTGACATCGATGGCGGCAACTTGACTGCAATGGGCAATATCACGGCTCCCAAGTGGTGGGACAACAACACCGTTGTCGGCATGGACGAGATTGATGATGAGTACTCGATCGTCTCGTCAAGAATCGTGGCTTGCACCCTTGACGGCAGGCGTCAGACGCTCACGGGCGATGACGTCATAGCCACCTATCCGCAACCCTCGTCGGCAGCAGGGACAATTGCTTTCTCAACCCCCGACGGCAAAGTGTACCTGATTCACGTGAATTGACCCTTATACGAGACGTGTCTCAAAAATGAAAGCTCCCGTTGGGCTGATGTAGCCTGCGGGAGCTTTCATTGATACTTCTAGAGGGATGTCAACCGCCCGTCTGGAGGAAAATGGGGAACAGGCTCTCCAGGCAGATGATGCCGACACCGGCCAAGTAGCCTGCCAGGGCAAGTAAGGAGATGCGCTTCACATACCAGAAGAACGGTATCTTCTCGATGCCCATGGCGACAACGCCGGCAGCCGAGCCGATAATCAGCAGCGAGCCGCCCACGCCGGCACAGAAGGTGAGCAGATGCCAGAACAGGCCATCCTCGACAAACGCGAGCAGATAGGGGTCGGTGGTCCCGGCCGGTGCCATGCCCTCAAACATCTTGATGCAGGCTGAAACAAGCGGTACGTTGTCCACTACCGACGACAGCGCTCCGATGATGGTAGTCATGATCACGGGCTGATGGATATGCTCGTTCATGTCTACAGCCAACTTGGACAGGATGCCCACCTGCTGCAGGGCCGACACGGCCATCAGGATGCCCAGGAAAAACAGGATTGTGGGCATGTCGATTGTGTGCAAAGCCGACGACACGCGGCCACCCATCTTGGAGTCAATCTTGAAGTGCTTGACCCAGAACTCGGTAACGCCCCAGATGACACCCAGCGAAATCATGATGCCCATGAAGGGGGGCAGTCCGGTCAACGTCTTGAACACGGGGACAAACAGCAGGCCGGCAATGCCGATAATGAGCATAGCCTTGCTCAGGTGGGGATGGCGGTCATGCAGGTCGGGGTTGCGGTCGGCCATGCGGGTAATCTTCTGCATCTTGCCGTCCTTCTTGATGTAGAACTGGGCAATCAGCACGGGTATCACCATCGACACAATGCTGGGAATCAGCAGATTGATAATCAAGCCCAGGGATGACACTTTCTCGTCCATCCACAGCATGATGGTCGTCACGTCGCCAATCGGCGAGAACGCTCCGCCAGCGTTGGCGGCAATGACAATCAGGCCGGCAAACAGCCAGCGCTCCTTCTGGTCGCTGAGCAACCGGCGCAGCATCATCACCATGATGATGGTCGTTGTCATGTTGTCGAGCACAGCCGACATGACGAACGACAGGCTGCACATGATCCACAGCAAGTGGCGCTTGCTCTTGGCATTGATGTTCTCGGTGATGAAACCAAAGCCGCCGTAACGGTCAATAATTTCCACAATGGTCATGGCTCCGATAAGGAATACCACAATCTCGCAGGCATCGCCCAGCTGCGCAACAATGTCCTCATGCATGTGAGGGTCGTCGGCCATGATGGCATATATTGACCACATGATGCCACACATGAGCAGCGCAAACGTCGCCTTGTTCATGTGCAGGGGATGCTCGAGGGTGATCAGCAGGTAGCCGATCACAAAGATGATGATCATCGCTGTAATCATTGCTTGTTCAATGATTTTAGGTCAAGTATCTTGTTTACTTGAAGGTCTTGGAGGGGTCAGTGAAGTAATACTCTCTAATCCAGGAATACTGGTTACCTGAGCCTGTAGGCATCACGCAGCTTCTTCTTGTCGCTGGACATCGACTTGTGGGCCATCATCAGGAAGATGACTGACAACACAGGCAACAACAAGGTCCACTGCCAGTTCATGGTAACACTCTCTCGAGTACCGAACAGATAAGCCTGAATGCCGATGGCAACAAGCATCGCCAGGCCGATAATGATGTCGACAAAGCAAACTGTCATCTGCCGCTGCAGGTTCTTGTACAGGAAAATGTCAATCAGTGCCAGCAATGTAATCAGGACCACGAGCATGAGCATCAGCGGGTCGATGTGGGTTGCGCCCACTTTACCGGCCTCGAGAGCACCGTAAACAAATGACCTGTCACCTACCTGAAATGACAAAGCAGGGAAAAATGCAAATACTGCCATCAAGATGATTGCAATGAGCAGATAAACCGATTGAATACGTTGAATAACCATAATAATTATAGTATCTGATGAGTTTGTGTAGATATATTTTGCCGCAAAATTACGGAAATATTTCTATAATCAGCATAAAAGGCCAAGAAAATTCGTCAGTAATCGCAATTATTGCTATTTTTGCATACAATTTGCAGTAATGACAATAGCGCCACGCGTGATTAACAATACTGACAATGACAATTAAAGAAATCGAGAATACCCATCGCCGGGCCCAGCAATGCCTCGACAATGCCGAGGTGGGTGCTGCTTTTACCCATGTCCAGGCGATGGCTCATGCCTTGTCTCGCCCTGATCTGACCGATGAGTTGGAAAGGCTGCACATGTCCTATAATCTCATGCTCAAGTACTTGGCTCAAGGCATCATAGACCCGCAACGCGACCACATCCTGGCCGACATCTGCCAAGGGCTTTACCTACTCAGCGATAAAAGCTATATTGCGTTGAAGGAGCCACTCAGTCCCGAGGTGTTCTATGCCCGCCGCAGGGAATTAGGCAACACATCGCTTGTCGAGATTATCGAGACCTACCGCAGTGCCCTCAAGGAGCTGTCTCTCGTGCAGTCGGCTCCCGATAAACAGAATGACAGTCATGCCATTTTGTCACGATTGCATGAAGCAGAGTCACTGGAGACCAAAATTTTTAACCGTATCTGGTCATCTTTCCCTCTTTCCAAAGACGATGCGGCTAATCTCAAGCTGTGTATCACCGGCGACTTACTGCCCGTGCACACGCGTTGCCTGATGGTGGCAGCGCTGCTCTTGGGGCTGATGACGTTCTATGACGAGGCCAAGCTGTTGATCCTGCTCGAGGCTTATTCGGTCAGCGATGAACCCCAAGTGCAATTGCGTGCTCTGACCTGTGCCATGCTGGCTCTGCTTGCCCACCCAGGCAGGACAGACTGCTCTCAGGCCATACAGTTGCGCCTTGCCACAATGAGCGATGCGCCCGACTTCAACGACGACGTGTGGCGCATCCAGGTGCAGCTCGCCCGCTCCCGCAACACCGAGAATGTTCAGAAGCGCGTTCGCAACGATTTGATTCCCAACATCATGAAGATGCGTCCCGATATCATCGACAAGCTCAAGGACAAGGATTCCCAAATCATTGACCTGAGCGACATCGAAGCTAACCCCGACTGGCAGCAGTGGCTGGACAAGAGTGGCATCACACGGCGCATCGAGGAGTTCAACGCCATGCAGCTCGAGGGCAGCGACGTGTTTATAGCCACCTTTGCCCACCTCAAGACGTTCCCGTTTTTCAAGACCTTGAGCAATTGGTTCTTGCCCTTCTATCCCGCCCACTCGTCGGTAGTCGAGAATCTTGGGGCCGATAAACTATCGCTGGCCGAGGTGGTCCAGCACGCCCCGTACTTGTGCAACAGCGACAAGTATTCCTTCTGCCTGTCGCTGGGCTCATTGCCGTCTTCGCAGCGCAGCATGATGTCGGCTCAGCTCGAGGAGCAGAATGCAGCCCTCAACGAGGCTCGCCAGGCCGAACTGCCCGATGCACGCAAGCAGCGCATCAGCATCATTAACGCTTTTGTCCAGGACTTGTACCGTTTCTTCAAATTGTTCTCACGGCGGCGTGAGTTCATTGCGGTGATGGATAATCCCGGCCTGGACATGACCGATTGCCAACCACTTGCTCATGTCACATGCGACAGCCATGTGCTTGAGTTGTTAGGCACTTTGTATTTCAAGAATGCCTTCTATGACGACGCCATCAAGTGCTTCACTCGCCTCGAGGGCATGGATGATGTCACCGATGACCATATCTATCAGAAGATAGGTTTCGCCTATCAGTCGGCAGGCAAAATCCAGCAGGCACTCACCTATTACAAGCGACACGAACTCTTGTACGAGAACGACAGCTGGAACATGCGGCACATGGCTGCCTGTTACCGCAACTTGGGCAAGCTTGACAAGGCGCTGGACTACTACCGACGTGCCGAGGCCTTATCGCCAGGCAACGTGTCGCTCACGCTCACCGTCGGGCACGTGCTGCTCGAGCAGAATAATACAGCCGATGCCTTGCAGCAGTACTACAAGGCCGACCTCATGGATGGTGCCGCACATCGAGCATGGCGGCCCATCGCCTGGTGCTCGTTTGTGTTGAGCGACTATCAGCGAGCGCTCGACTACTATGACCGCATTGCCCATGATGACAAGCCCTCGGCCCAAGACATGCTCAATCGCGGACATGTGCTCTTGTGCATGGGACGGATGCGAGAAGCCATCCAGGCCTACAGGCGGTCGCTCAAGTTCATGGATGGTGATGCCGCTAAATTCCGGGAGGCCTTCAAGGGCGACGCGGCCGAACTGGGCGCCCACGGTGTCTCAACTGTCGACCAAGCTTTGATTCTGGATGCAGTGTGCACCCCCGACCCCACGATTACGACTTAATTTAGAATTTCAGTGATGATTGACCATAATACAGTTCAGCAGATTCTAGACACCGCCGACATCGTCGACGTTGTCAGTGACTTTGTCGCCCTCAAGAAGCGCGGCGCCAACTGGATTGGACTGTGCCCGTTCCACAACGACAGGCGCCCCTCGTTTTATGTCTCCAGGGCTAAGGGCATCTGCAAGTGCTTTGCCTGTGGCGAGGGCGGCAGTGCCGTCAATTTCATCATGAAGCATGAGCAGCTCAGCTACCCTGAGGCGCTGCGCTATCTGGCTCGTAAATACCACATCGAGATCCAGGAAAAAGAACTCTCGGATGAGGAGCGCCAGGCACAGACCGTGCGCGAGTCGATGTTGATGCTCAACGAGTGGGCATGCACTTATTTTGAGAACCAGCTCCACGACACGCAAGCCGGGCGCGAGATAGGCCTCTCCTATTTCAAGGAACGAGGATTTAACGATGCAACGATACGTGAATTCCGGCTTGGTTATTCCAGCGAGTCCTACGATGACCTGTACAAGGCTGCTGTAGCCCAAGGCTTCAATCCGCAACTGCTGTTCGATGTGGGACTCTGCATCCCCGACGACCGTGGCGGCGGCAGGGATCGTTTCAGGGGCCGAGTGATGTTCCCCATCATGAATATCGCCGGCAAGGTTATCGCCTTTGGCGGCAGGACGCTCAAAAAGGATAAGGAGGTTGCCAAATATGTCAACTCGCCCGAGTCGGCCATCTATTCCAAGCGCAACGTCATCTTTGGCCTCCATCAGGCCAAGCGCGAAATCAGCAAGGCCGACAAGTGCTTTATTGTCGAGGGATATGCCGACGTCATCTCGATGCACCAGGCAGGCTTCAAGAATGTCATTGCTTCGTCAGGGACCGCTCTCACCGAGGGGCACATCCATGCCATACGTCGGTTCACCAGCAACGTCACCGAGATGTTCGATGGCGATGCAGCAGGCGTCAAGGCCGCAATACGTGGTGTGGACATGCTGCTCAAGGAGGGCTTGAACATCAAGGTCCTGCCCCTGCCGCCCGAGGACGACCCCGACACCTTTGTCAGGGCACACAGCCACACCCAGGTCGAGGAATACATCGCGCAGAACGAGGCCGACTTTATCCATTTCAAGACAGACGTCGTCCTCAATGATGCACACAACGACCCCATCAAGCGCACCGCCGCCATCACCGATGTGGTCAAGTCCATTGCTCTCATCCCCGACGAGATTGCCCGCATGGTCTATGCCAAGGAGTGCAGCAATCTATTCGGCATGGACGAACAGGCCATCTTGAGGCAGATCAAGCACTACCGTGGCAAGTACCTGGAGCAGTGGCGCAAGGAACGACAGCAACAGCAGGCCCGGGAGCAGCGCTTGGCAACCTCAGCGGGCGAGAGCGCTCCTGCTGACATGCCTCCGGCCGAACAGATTCCACCGCCTCCCCTACCCGACGATTTCCAGCAACAGCCCATGCAGCAGAGCGTCTCTTCCACCACGCCCAGCGTGACATCGGCTGCCAGTGGGGTCGATGTACAGGAGCGCGAGGTCATCCGCCTCATTGTCAATTACGGCATGTGCTACCTGATCGACACCGAGTATCCCGACGGCACCGTCAAGCCGACTACAGTGCTGGAATACATCAACAACGAGCTGAATCTGGACCAGATGACGTTCAGCGTTCCCTTGTATAAGCACACTTTCCAGACGGCCCTGCAATACGTCGGACCGTTCTACAACGACTTTGACGCGTTCAACAAGCAGCTTGATGAGGACACCCGTGAGTTCATCGCCCATGAGATGGCTCAAGAGATCGATCACGATCCCGATGCCATGGACAGTGCCTCACTCATCAGCGCTCATGAGCACAAGCAGCAGAGCATTCAAGCCCAGGCCAATGCCCGCGCCCACAGTAAACAGATGGCTTTCTCCAGCGGTTACTTGATGAAGGTGCTTTGCTCAATCGATGATGATCAGGTGCGACAGCTAGCTTGCGACCTGGCGGCCGACAACTTGCCTCAGCTCAGCAAGATTCACACCCAGTTTGCAGTCATCGTTGAGGAGCGAGACCGACTCTTGACCCTGGTTCCTGAGCGTTTATACAACTGGAAGAATGCCTTGCTGGGAATAAAAATCAACGAGGTGAAGGCCCAGATTGCCAAAGCCTCGGCCGACCAGCAGCCTTCACTCATCGAGCAGTTGCAGGAACTCTATCAGTTGCGGCATCAGCTGGCGCGCATCATCGGCGACCGTGTGGTGAACCCCAGATAACGCTCGTGACAATTGACCCGTGGCGCGAGTTTTTTCTATAAAAAATCAGCCACATTGGATGGCAAATCTAGTATTTATTACTAAATTTGCCCATTATTTTAAGCCTTAATGGCTGTATTATTTGAATCATTACTTTAAGCGCGATTATACAATCAATTGATTATGAAAGTAAAATATTTCATCGCTCTAGCGACTTTGGCTATGGTCGCTTTGGCATCTTCTGCCCAATTAAACCTGCCTAAAACCGTCATCAATGGTACCGAGTACTACTATTATATGACGGGCTCCAACGAGAGTATCTATGATATTGCAGCCAAGTTGGGCCTCACCAAGGACTATATCATCAAGAACAATCCCGATGCAGCCGAGGGCATCACTGCCGGCATGACCCTTCGGTTCCCTGTCGAGGGTAAACAGGCTGCAACCGCTGCAGCCGCACCCCAGTCAACCAGGACTGTCCATCTGGTCGAGCAAGGCGAGACGCTATATGGCCTAGCCAAGCGTTATGGCCTGACTGTCGACGAGCTGGTCGCCGCCAATCCTGGGTCGGAAAACGGAATTAAGGCCGGACAACAACTGACCATCCCACAGAGTAAGGCTGGCCATGCCTCTGTCGATGCCGGACAGCAGGTGCGCAACGCCTTTGAACATGGTACAGCCGCTTCACCCCAGATTTCGGTACCCGAAGGGTCCGACCCGGTATTTCACACTATCCTTGCCGGTGAGGACATTTACACGATAGCCAAGCAGTATAATGCGACCATCGAGGGCATTATCCTGGCCAATCCCGGCCTCAAGCCCGAGGAATATGTCGCTGGAGCCAAAGTGAAAATCGTCCCCAATTCGGCTCTGCCGTTCATCTACGAGCGCCAGGGACGCCGCAACTACAAGTATGAGGTGAAGCGCGGCGAGACGTTTGCTTCCATTGCAGCAGCCAACGGCATCACCGAACAGGAGCTCAAAGCGGCCAATCCCGACATGAAGAAGGCCAAGAAGGGCAAAACCATCATTTTGCCCAAGCCCTTCACCGAGCGCGTCACCGGCGAGATGGCGACGATACCCTTAGAAGAGCTGCGACAGTATTACAGCCCACGCATCAATGACATCTACGACAATCTGGTGGAAAAACAGCTCCAGGATGTGGTCAACATTGCCATGGTGCTGCCTTTCCAGCTCCACAAGAGTGCTCCGCCCAAGCAGGCCTATCTCTATACCGATTTCTACAAGGGATTCCTGCTTGCAATGGACAATGCCGCCAAGGATTCACCCCGGCACATCAACCTCAAGGTCTATGACACCCAGCACAACCTCAATGTCACCGACAGCATCCTGGCTATACCCGAACTCAAGACAATGAATCTCATCATCGCTCCCAGCGAGCCACAGCAGCTAGCGCGCATCAACGCCTTCGGCAAAGCCAACGGAGTGCCTGTCCTCAACTGCTTCACGACCAAGAACGATGACTACCTCGACAATCCCTATGTATACCAAGTCAACACCCCTACCGGTGAGCTGATGCACAACGTCATGCACTGGTTCGATGAACAATTCAAGGGATACAACGTCATCTTCTTGGCTGCCGCCGGTGACAATGACAAGGAGATGTTTGAGCACATTCGTCGCCACATCAACGGCAAGAAGTACAACAACGTCACGATCAACGTCAACAATGAGCTGTCATACGATGACATCTCTAACCGTATGGATCCGGGGTCAAAGTATGTCTTTATCCCGTCGTCGGGCGACAAGAACCTCATCAAGAAGTATATCAAGGCGCTCAAGCAAGTGAAGAGTGAGCGCTTTGACTGCGACATGGCACTCATCGCCTACCCCGAGTATGTGCTCTATCTCAAGGACTACCAGACCGACCTTCAGGACATCGACACCTATATGTTCTCGCGCTTCTTCAATGCCAAGGGCTACCGTACGCGCAACCTCGAGGCGGCCTACAAGGCCAACTTCGACGGTGACCCCTTGACCGGCGAGCCACACATGGCCCTGTATGGTTGGGACACAGGCATGTATCTGCTCAAGTCATTGGCATCCGATGGACGCATCGACGAGGACACTCCGCTCTATGAGGGAGTTCAGACGAGCTTCCGCTGGGAGCGTGGTGATAACTGGCGCGGTTTCACCAACCAGGCTATCGACATCATCCATTTCTCGACCGATCATCAAATTACCGTGCACGTGAAATGAAACGCCTGGCCTCGATATTGACTGTACTGGTGCTGGCCATAACGGCCATGGGACAGACCCACTACGAGGGTACCATCGCCGTCGGTGCCAAGGGCGGAGCAACCCTCTCGAGGGTGAATTTCAACCCATCGGTGCAACAGGCAATGCTGCCTGGCATGACAGCAGGCGCAATGTTCCGTTATATCGAGGAGAACCATTTCGGCTTGATGGCCGAGCTCAATGTCACGCAGCGTGGATGGAAAGAGGCCTACGATGCCGCTGACTATAGTTATTCACATCGGTTCACCTATTTGGAACTCCCGATAATGACCCATATCTTCTTTGGCAACAACCGGGTGAAAGGCTTCTTCAACCTTGGGCCGGAACTCAATGTGATGATTGCCGACGGCATCTCGTCGAACTACGACTACCGCAACGCGGCCAGCATGGAGTACTTCTCCCTCAACGCGCGCCGCATCGAGCAGATGACGATGGACATCAACAGCCGTCTCGACTATGGCATCTGTGCCGGTGCGGGTTTGGAACTCAACCTCAATGCCCGCCACTCACTGTTGCTCGAGGGGCGATTCTACTACGGCCTCGCCGATGTCTTCTCCAGCCACAAGACCGACGTCTTCTCCAGCTCTAACTCGATGTCGATTGTGGTTTCACTGGGCTACTTCTACCGCCTGAGGTAGTCTGGTTATAACAGCTATGTATAACCCCTTAAAATTGTATAAATTAATAAAGAACTGAGTAATGAAAAAAATTGTACTTTTGATTACAGCCATGCTTGCCATGAGCCAGATGAATGCAACAAGCGCCAACGACGCAGCCGCTAGCGACAATGCATTGCCCCAAGTTGCCACCGAGGCACAAGACGGCGACAACGATAATGAGTCGGCCTATCAGCACCCCTTTGCCAACAACGACGAGAGCACCAAGCACTGGTCAGTCACGACAAGCGGTTTTTATGTCGGCATGGGCGTGAAGCACAGTTGGGAGACCATCAACAATTCGTTTGAAATCGGTCTGCTCAATTTTGCCGCCGTCAACTACAATAGCCTTCACGGACAAAACATCTCGCTGGGTGTGGGCATTCACCACCGCTCTTATAGCATCAAGCGCCCTAACATGCTCGTGCGTGACGCTGGCAATATAGTCGTGGTTGATGAATACCCCTCAATCGACGTTGACCAGATCAAGAAAAGGTCATCCAACCTCAACATGTGGACCATCCAGTTCCCGCTGATGTTTTCGCAGAGGATTGTCAAGAAACTGAACGTCACGGTTGCCGGCATCATGAACTGGAACACCTATGCCCGGGTCGACAATCATTATGAAATGGACAATGTGGTACATGATACTAAGTTCAAGAAACTCAAGCAGCAAAAGATCGGCATCGACGTCATGGGTGCTCTCTCATGGAACAAGTTTGGCCTTTACTGCCGATACAGCCCCGGCAAGTTCTTCAAGGATGGCTATGGCCCCGAGATCAAGAACACCTGGACTGTGGGAATCGCGATGGGACTCTAACTTCAACGCCCATGGCAAGGAAATGGAAGTTTTGGAATTAATCCAAAACTTCTTTTTTTTGTCAATTGATGTTACATTTCGCCTGTTGCTGCGTCTAGTATATAGAAAACATTGATTAAACGATGAACCAACCTGACCGCATCACCAGCGCTTTCACTGCTTTGAGGGAGCAGATGCTCTCGCTTGCACAGCGCATCACGGGTAACCGTGATGATGCAGCCGATGCTGTACAGGATGCATTTGTCAAGCTCTGGCAGCAGCACAGCAACTATCTCAGCTCACAGCATGCACGGGGTGCTGGCATAACCACGGTGCGCAATACCAGCATAGACATCGCCCGCCGCAACGCTCATCGCAGCGACGTTTCCATCGAGCATGCACCCGAGGTCGTGGCCGAGATCGACGATACAGAACTCGAAACTGCTTATCTACAAGTCTGTGACATCATCCACAAGGAATTGTCCGACAATCAGCGTGCAATCATCGACATGAGGGAAGTGCGGGGAATGGAGTTTGACGAGATTGCTGTCGCTTTGGGAATGCAGCCGGCTACGGTCCGGGTAGAACTCAGCCGGGCCCGTAAACGGGTGCGAGAGATTTACCGTAAAAGAAAAGAAAACTAGTCATGAAAGAATTACATCA
Source organism: uncultured Prevotellaceae bacterium (assembly GCA_946409635.1). Classification (GTDB taxonomy): domain Bacteria; phylum Bacteroidota; class Bacteroidia; order Bacteroidales; family Muribaculaceae; genus Sodaliphilus. Next base: position 45,504 of record CAMJXD010000005.1, on the reverse strand, counting down.
CATCAGCAGTCAAGCCGTTCTGGAAACGCTCATCGAGCGCTACTTCAATGGTGATACCACCCTCGAGGAGGAATGCGAATTGCGCTGGGCTCTCTCCCACTGCCCGTGGGAGAGTGAGACTATCGATGACGCCCGTGTGGTCATGGGCTACTTTGCGGCCCATCGTCACTACAAGAGGCACCAGGCTGCCAATCCACTGCGCCGGCGCATGATGGGCATAGCAGCATCCATCGCCGTCATTTTGACTATAGGCGGCTATGTCCTGTGGCACCAGAGCCAACCAGCCGACCAATGCATTGCCTATGTCAACGGGGTGACCATCAATGACGATGAAGAAGTGATGGCTCTTATCGAGAATGACTTGAGTAACATGGACAATGCCGCCCAGGGCATGGCATCACAACTGTCGAGCCTGGGCGAAGCACTGGAAACCGAAAACGACTAACACCAGACAGATATGAAACGAATAACCCTTATTATCCTGACCTGCCTATTCGCCTCGATGGCAGCAATGGCCCAGAACGGACTGAATATCAATCGTTTGTTTGACGGGCGATACAAGAAGGCCGCCGGTGCTACCGAGATTATCGTCACTGGCTCGCAGGCCCGGGAATATGGCCTCACAGTCTATCACAGCGTGACCGTGACCGACAAGACACAGGCCGAAATCATCGAAAACCTAGTTGTTAAGGACGGTTCACAGGCGGTTGACAAGGAAGTGGAGTATCGCAATGGGCAGCTGTATTATGGTTTTTACACGATGCCCAGGCAAAAACGTACCAATCGTTACATCTTCTTCCTTAACCAGAATCTCGCGCGCAAGTCGCCCAAAAATGTCGTCACGCTCATCTATATGGAAGGTGAAGCCAGTGCGGCTAAAATCAAGAAGTTGATCAGGAAATAATCACAATCAATACACAATCGCATTATGAAGAAGATTTCTTTATTTATCATCACTGCCATCGTGGCAGTAACGACGATGTTGGGCCAATCGGCCGACACGGTAACCGTTATTGAGTCTCCCAACCAGGTCATCATCACCGAGACCAGCACTGGCACACGTGTCAATGTCGTGGGAAAGAAGGACAAAGAGGATTACAGTTACACTTACACCGTGCAGCATTCCTCCAACGACACCGTCCACACCACCAGCGACTGGGAACTGAACTTCCCGTTCAAGAAGAGCAGCAACAAGGAATATCACTGGAGCATCGTGTGCTCGGGATTATACTTTGGAGCAGGACTCGCCACTTCCTATGATCTGGTCAACAACAGCTTCAACTGGGGTCTCCTCAACTTGGCCAGCCTCAATTACAACACCCTGCATGGGCAGCAGTTCTCGATAGGCGTGGGCTATGACAACAAGCGCTTCTCGCTCAAGCGCCCCAACTGTTTCGTCATGGACGAGGCGACCAACATTGTGGGCATCGAGTCTTATCCCGAGGGCACCGTCGACCGTTCGTCGGTCATCTCGGTCAGGACCATCCAGTTTCCGCTCCAGTTCCAGCAGTTCATCGGTAAAAAATTCCACATCACACTGGGCGGGACCATGAACTGGAACGTGTATGCCAAGTGCAACACCCATTATAAGGTCAACAAGACCCACCACGATGTGTCCTATCGCGGCATCAAGCAGAACAAGCTGACCTTTGATGTATATGGCGCTTTGTCCTATAATCGCTTTGGCGTTTACTGCCGCTATAGCCCCTGCAGCGTATTCAAGAAGGGATTCGGCCCCGAGATCAAGAACACCTGGACGCTAGGCGGCATCATTTCACTTTGAGAAGTGAGGAGTGCTCGGAGAGAAGTGAGAAGTCAGGAGTGGCATCCGTACTCATTCTTTCAAAGAGTGCGGATGCCAACTATTAACTGTTAACTATTAACTATTAACTTACAGAAAGGGGTTGAAGCGTTTCTCGTCGGCGACGGTGGTCGATGGGCCGTGACCCGAGGCGATGACGGTCTCGTCGGGTAGCGTATAGATTTTCTCGCGGATACTGTTGAGCAGTTGAGCCATGTCGCCGCCCCACAAGTCGGTGCGGCCCACGCTGCCGTTGAAGATGGTGTCGCCGCTGATGAGCAGTCCACTTTGTGGCAAATAGAATGCCAGACCGCCAGGACTGTGACCCGGGACGTGTAGCACCTGGATGGTTTCATCACCCAGGGGAATAGTATCACCATCAATCAAGTAGCGGTCGAGCGTCAAGGGCTCAGCCTCGACATTGATGCGAAAATGAGCGATTTGATCGGGCAGCTCCAGCCCCAACTGGGCATCCTGGGCGTTACCGTACACGTCAGCGCCCGTCTTGTCGGCCAGCCAGCGTGCGCTGGCGATGTGATCGATGTGCAGGTGGGTGAGAAGGATGTGCTTAACGTTGAGCTCTTGACCCTCAATAAACTTGGTCACCATGTCGCGCTCGGCCTCGCGCATCATGCCAGGGTCAACAACCACGGCCTCGCGCGTAGCCTCGTCCCACAGGATATACAGGTTCTCGCCAAACGGGTTGACGGTCATCATTGTCGCATTGATCATAATGGCAAATACAATATCTTCTTGGTTCGGAAAAATTCTTCTTTGAAATAGCTCGACAGTTCATCGATGAGTACCTGGTTCTTGAACTTGTCCACCTCGGCCGTCAAGTCGCCGCCCTTGAGACACAGCAAGCCGTTGGGAACGGCATTGTGGCCCTCGCGGGCGATGAAACGCTTGACCAGTGGCACCATGTCGCCCAAGTCCATCACAGCACGGCTCACGACGAAATCAAACCGGCCCTTCACCTCCTTGACATCACCATGCTGGAAGGTGACGTTCGTCAGCCCGATGCGTTCAGCGATATCCTGTGCCACCCTCAGTTTCTTGCCGATGCGGTCAACCAGATGAAAGGTCACCTCGGGATAATAGATGGCCAGCGGAATCCCGGGAAATCCCCCACCCGTCCCCAGGTCCATCACCCGTGTCCCGGGCGTGAACTTGACAAACTTCACGAGTCCCAGCGAGTGCAGGATATGGTTCACCTCCAGGTTGTCGATGTCCTTGCGGGAGATGACGTTGATTTTGGCGTTCCACTCGGGATAGAGTTGCTCGAGCTGTGTCAGTTGGGAACACTGTAGCTCATCTAGCTCGGGAAAATATTTCAGTATCGTTTCCATCACTTGTTAAGGTCTATCAAAGCTCTATTAACTGTTAACTATTAACTATCAATGTTTCACCTTCTCAAGGATGCTGTCGTCACACAAGCAAGATTCAAGGTCGCTATAGGGTACGGTGATCTTGGGCTCTCCCACGGCTTCAACGGCCAGTTCGTTAGGCAGGAAACTCCAGGTCACGCCTTGCTCGTCAAAGTAGAAGTTACATGTCACGTTGATGTTCTCGACATTGAAGTAACCCAGGTCGTTCAACTGCTCGTTGCCGGTGGCATTGTTCTGCTTGAGCAACTGAGTCCTCAGCAGCTGGCACACATCAGCCAGGGCATCGTCGCGGAACAAGCGGCTCAGATCCACATAGGTCTGGCTCTCGACATCAAAGGTATAGTAATGGTGGGTGACCGACGTGACCTTGTCGTTCTTCTTCACCACATCCACGCGCTCAAAGGTCACGACACCGTTCTTGTTATAGATGGGCGTGATGCGTGTGCTGGTGACATAGCGCAACGCATTCATGTCGGCTCCCTCAACTGCTTCGGCATCACTCATGGGCTCTTCCATGAAGTCATACTGGTGCATGCTGTTGGCAACGACCTGGCGCATTGCTTCCTGCAACGACAGCGAGTCGCCCGACTCCAGGACATAGGCGGCAAACAAGCGCTGCAACGAGTCGACGGGCACTCCCTGGCCTGCCATGACGGGATAGTCAATCGAAGCCTCGGCCACGATACTGCAGCGCTCACCGTTGCTCATCGTGAAGCCCGACGTGTCGCTCAAGTGCTGCGTCTTCACGGTGACTGCGGGCGTGTCGGTACCGACACCACTCGATTTCGACTTGTTGCAGGAATACTGCAACGCAATGAGTGACAATAATATAAGCAGGGTGTAAGCCTTTATTTTCATGTTCGTCTGGTTTAGCGTTATCTGATTAATTTCGCTAAGGTACGACAAATTTGGGTAAAACCAACTTGGCAAATGGATTTTTTTGACGAACTTTGCAAAAAAATTACGATTATGAAGATTGGAGAATACAACCAACTGCTCATCAACCGCATGGTTGACTTCGGCGCTTATCTTATCGACGATGATACCCACGAGGTGCTCTTACCCAAGCGCTACCTGACTGCCGACATGAAGGTGGGTGACTCAATACGAGTGTTTGTTTATAACGATAGCGAGAACCGCCCTGTAGCCACAACCGAGGAGCCCAAGGCCGTTGTCGGCGACTTCGCTCTTATGCGTGTCAAGGCCGTCAACAAGGTGGGTGCTTTCCTCGATTGGGGGTTGGTCGCCAAGGATCTGCTGGTCCCCTTCAGCGAGCAACGTGTCGACATGCAGGCTGGTCGCAGCTATATCGTGCGCGTCTATCTTGACGAGGCCAGCGGGCGCATTGTCGCCAGCGCCAAGCTCGCCAAGTTTCTCAATCACAGCGACCCCGACTATTATCACCGCGAGAAGGTCGAGGTGCTGGTCGTTCAGCGCAGCGACCTGGGCTACCGCGTCATCGTCAACAATGCCCACTGGGGACAGATCTACCAGAACGAGACCTACCAGGACGTTAACGTCGGCGACCGCCTCACGGCTTATGTAAAGCAAGTGCGCCCCGACGGCAAGGTCGACCTCACGTTGGCCAAAATCGAGAAGATGCGTGTCGATGACCTGGCCGATGAGATTCTCAATTATCTGCATTGCCACGGCGGCGAGATGACCCTGACCGACAAGAGCTCGCCCGACGAGATCAACAAGGCCTTCAACTGCAGCAAAAAAGACTTCAAGAAAGCCCTGGGCCTGCTCTACAAGCAACAACGCGTAACCCTGGGCGACACCGTTAAACTTGTGTAATCTAAAAAAAAGACTTTTTTCCTATGACAATACGCCTCTTGTCCACAATAGCTTGCGCGCTGCTTATGGTGAGCCATACAATGGCCGACAACAATACTGCGCCCAGTCCCGTTGCGCCCCTGCCATCACCCCAGCAGGTAGCCTGGCAGCAACTGGAGACCTATGCCTTCATCCACTTCGGCCTCAACACATTCAATGACATGGAATGGGGCTATGGCGACACCCCGGCCAGCACGTTCAACCCCACCAGGCTTGACTGTGAGCAGTGGGTGCAGACGCTGGTCAAGGCGGGCATGAAGGGAGTGATCCTCACGTGCAAGCACCATGACGGTTTCTGCTTGTGGCCCAGCCGCTTCACCGACTACAGCGTGGCCAGCTCACCCTGGCGTGACGGCAAGGGCGACGTGGTGAGGGAACTGTCGGATGCCTGCAAGAAGCACGGCTTGCGTTTCGGTATCTACCTCTCGCCGTGGGACAGGCATCAAGCCAGCTACGGCACGCCCGATTATGTCACCTATTATTATAACCAGTTGACCGAGCTGCTGACCCAATATGGCGACCTGTTTGAGGTGTGGCTCGATGGGGCTAACGGCGGCGACGGCTGGTATGGCGGTGCCTGCGAGAAACGCGAGATTGACCGTCGCAGCTACTATTGCTATCCGCGCATTGCAAGCATCGTGGCCCGCCTGATGCCTGGTGCGGTCATCTTCTCGGACGGCGGCCCGGGCTGCCGCTGGGTGGGCAATGAGAAAGGATTTGCTGGTGCGACCAACTGGGCCTTTGTGCGCAGCAAGGATGTCTATCCCGGCTATCCGCAATATGAGGAGCTGCAGTCGGGCCACGCCGACGGCGATGCCTGGTGTGCCAGCGAGTGTGACACGAGCATCCGCCCGGGATGGTTCTACCACGAGAGCGAGGATGACAAGGTCAAGACCGTCGACGAGCTGACCGACCTGTACTACCGCAGCGTGGGGCACAACGGCACGCTGCTGCTCAATTTCCCTGTCAATCGTGACGGCCTCATTCACCCCATCGACTCGGCAACCGCTGTTCAGTGGCATGAGCGCATCAGCCGCGAGATGAGTGTCAATCTGCTGACAGGAGCAAAGTTCACTGCAACCGATACCCGTGGCAAGGCCTTCGGCCCGGCAATGATGGGCGATAAGGAATGGGAAACCTATTGGGCTCCAAGCGACGGAGTGACTAGCGCCGATATTGTTATCAAGACCAAGAAGGATGTCACGCTTAACTGCTTCGTGTTGCAGGAATACATCCCGCTGGGCCAGCGTGTCAAGGCGTTTGAGCTGGAGTACAAGACGTGCTGCGGCAAGTGGGCACCACTGCTGGTCGATGAGGAAACGACGACCATCGGCTACAAGCGCATCGTTCGCTTCCACGAGAAGACGGCCCGTGAATGGCGCATCCGCATCCTCGACTCGCGGGCTTGCCCCTGCATCAACAACATTGAGGCTTATAACACCAACAATTAATCGACATTATCAGCCACATTATGAATCAAGTCAGTGAACGGGCATTACGCATTGCCCAGGAGTTGTCCAAGCGCACCGCGGCCGAGCATTATCGCCTCGTACTCAACGAGGAACGCACTCCGGATATCACCGCCAGCAAGATAGGAGGACTGCCCTATTGGCCCGAAAACAGGGATTTTCCCGTGGATGCCAATGGCAACAAAATGCTCCTGCTCTTGCAGGTCAATTGCGAGAAAGCTGCATTCAAAGATCCCCTGCCCGAGCATGGCATGCTGCAATGGTTCATCAGTGTGGATCCCATGTTGTTGTATGGCTGCCAGGGCAATTATGATGCAAGCGGCAATGGCTTCCGCATCGTCTATCATGAGACTGTGGATCAGAATAACGCCGTCCCGGCCGACGTGCCTACTCATGACACCGTCGACCCGATGCTCTCGCCCGTCAAGCGTGAGGTCGCTGTTGATGTGGCAGTAGAACCTACAGCCATCGGCGTCAATGACGGACACTTCAATCGCCTCTTCTTTGACATAGTCGAGGAGATAACCGGCATCCGTCACACCCACAAGCAGTGGTATCAATACCTGGATAACGACGATTGCCTCTATTATGAACAAAACTTGGGCATGAAACGTCCTTGCCACCAGATGCTGGGTTATCCTGTCTATAGCCAGGACGAAATCCGCCGTGATCTTGACAGGCACGACACGCTGCTGTTCCAGCTTGACTCGCAGTTCTCTAAGGCCAACGGCATGGAACTCGTCATGTGGGGCGACATGGGCAGCGGATTCATTTTTGTCAACTGCAACGACCTTCAACGCCGCATCTTTGACAATGCTTTCTACTGCTGGGACTGCGGCTGACAAGTAGCCCGTCCCCAGTAATAAAGCGTGTCCCCGCCACAATCAGCAGCAGGGACACTCAACTTATTTTGCCGTACAATTAATTCAGTGTTCGATCAACCGCAGCGCGAGGTGCCGCAGTTGGTGCAGATGAGGCATCCCTCCTGATAGACAAGGGTGTCCTGGCCACAGTTGGGGCAACGCTCGGCAGCAGCCTCACCGTTGTGGATGTAGCGCTTGAGGGCTCGTTCAACACCCATCTTCCAGGTGTTGATCGACTGGCTGTCGAGTTCCAGGCTGCTCACGAGCTTGAGCACCTGGGGAATGGGCATGCCGTAACGCAGCACACCCGAAATCAACTTGGCATAGTTCCAGAACTCGGGATTGAACTTCTCGCTCAGGCCCTCGATGGTGGTCTTGAAGCCGCGCTTGTTGATGAACTGGAAGTCATAGCGCTTCACGCCATCCTCGCCCACGGCCTTGATGATCTTGCCCTTGGTCACCGACTTGGGGCAGAAGATGCCCTCATCATCGTCGGCAATACCGGTGAAGATTTCGTAGGGGCGACCGTCAATCAAGCCGATGAAGGCAATCCACTTCTCCTTCTTGTTCTGGAAACGCACGACGTCGGCCTCCAGCTCCACAGGGCGCTTGAGGATGTGTTCCTCCTCGGCCATGTAGCGTGCGGCCTGCTCCTCATGGGCGGCCTGCTCCTTCTCTTTCTCCTTCTTCTTGTCGTTGTCGCTCAAGGCAACGAGCACACCGGTGCGTGAGCCGTCACGATAGACCGTGCAGCCCTTGCAGCCACTGCGCCATGCCTCGACATACAGCTTGCCCACCATCTCCTCGCTGATGTCGTTGGGCAGGTTGATTGTCACGCTGATGCTGTGGTCGACCCACTTCTGCACCTCGCCCTGCATGCGCACCTTGTTCACCCAGTCCACGTCGTTGGCCGTGGCCTTGTAATAGGGAGACCTCTCGACGATGGCATTGAGCTCCTCCTGGGTGTAGTCGCGGCGCACGGGGATGTTGTTGACATTCATCCAGGTAATGAGCTTGTGGTGATAGACAATGAACTCCTCAAACGAGTCGCCGTTCTCGTCCACGAGGTCAACATGCACATCCTTGTCGCTGGGATTGACTTTGCGGCGACGTTTATACACGGGCATGAAGACCGGTTCGATGCCCGAAGTGGTCTGGGTCAACAGGCTGGTGGTGCCCGTTGGGGCAATGGTCAGGCAGGCGATGTTGCGTCGTCCGTACTTCACCATTTCATCATAGAGTTTCGGATCGGCCTCGCGCAGGCGATTGATATAGGGATTGTTCTGCTCACGCTTGGCATCATAGATTTCAAATGCGCCACGCTCCTTGGCCATCTGTACCGAGGAGCCATAGGCAGCCAGTGCCAGCGCCCTGTGAACGCTCACCGAGAACTCGGTGGCCTCGGGCGTGCCGTAGCGCAGGCCCATGGCGGCGATCATGTCGCCCTCGCCTGTGGTACCCACACCGGTGCGACGGCCCTTGAGCGTCTTGCTGCGGATTTTGTTCCACAGGTTGAGCTCGGTAGTCTTCACCTCCTGGGTCTCGGGGTCGGACTTGATTTTGTCAAGAATCTTCTCAATCTTCTCCATCTCCAGGTCGATGATGTCGTCCATCATGCGCTGAGCGCATGCCACATGCTCGGCAAACTGGTCGAAGTCGAAGTAGGCCTCGGGAGTGAACGGGTTCTTCACATAGCTGTACAGATTGATGGCGATGAGGCGGCAGCTGTCGTAGGGGCACAAGGGTATTTCACCGCAGGGGTTGGTCGAGATGGTCTTGAAGCCCAGGTCGGCATAGCAGTCGGGCACCGACTCGCGGATGATGGTGTCCCAGAAGAGGATGCCGGGCTCGGCACTGCGCCAGGCGTTGTGGACAATCTTGTTCCACAGGCGGGCAGCGTCAATGTCTTTCTCATAGAGCGGCTTGTCGCTGTCGATGGGATACTGCTGGTGGTAGGGCTTGCCCTCGACGGCGGCTTGCATAAAGGCATCGTCGATGCGCACCGACACGTTGGCGCCCGTCACCTTGCCCTCCTCCATCTTGGCATCGATAAACGACTCGGCATCGGGGTGCTTGATGCTCACCGTGAGCATGAGGGCTCCACGCCGGCCGTCCTGTGCCACCTCGCGCGTGCTGTTGCTGTAGCGCACCATAAAGGGGACCAGTCCGGTCGAGGTCAGGGCGCTGTTCTTGACGGGCGACCCTTTGGGACGGATGTGGGACAAGTCATGGCCCACGCCACCACGGCGCTTCATGAGCTGCACCTGCTCCTCGTCGATCTTGAGGATGCCGCCGTAGCTGTCGGGCTCGCCGTCCAGGCCCACGACAAAGCAGTTGCTCAGCGAGCCCACCTGGAAGTTGTTGCCGATGCCGGCCATGGGGCTGCCCTGAGGCACGATGTAACGGAAGTGGCTCATCAGGTCAAACAAGCGGTCCTCGCTCAGCGGGTTGGGATACTTGTTCTCGATGCGGGCTATCTCGCGGGCGATGCGGCGGTGCATGTCGTCGGGGGTCAACTCAAACAAGTGCCCAAAGGAATCCTTGAGGGCATATTTCGTCGCCCATACTCTTGCAGCCAGCTCATCGCCGTCGAAGTATTTCAGCGAGGCTTCATAAGCCTGCTGATAGGTGTAAGTCTTTTGTTCCATTGCTATCTAGTTATTTTTCGGTCTTTTAGGAATAATTTTTAATGTTAGCCGTCACATGGCGGCAAAAACCTTGCAAAGGTAATAAGATTGATTTGAATAACAAAATTATTGATGGTTTTTCTAAAGTTTTTACATGTAAAAAATTAAAAGACTGATTATCAGATGATTGGATTTTTTCTTCTATAAAAAAGTTATCCAAAACCAAAACCACACACACACCGAAGTGTCTCAAAACAAACAACTTGAACAAAAAATTAGCGGGCATGCCCGCTATGGGATGCCCGCTAAAAATCTTACTGGAAATGATTACTGGAGCGTGCCGTCCTGGGCAGCCTTGACCATGTCCTCGTTGGCCGTGATGTAGATCTCGACGCGACGGTTCTGGGCGCGGCCGGCCTCGGTGTCATTGCTGGCAACAGGATAGTCATAGGCCAGGCCCTTGCTGGTGAGGCGACCCTTGGGGACACCGGCACCGGTGAGGTAGTTCATTACCTCGCTGGCACGGGCATTGGACACCTTCTCGTTGGCAGCACGGGTGCCCACGTTGTCGGTGTGGCCATAGATCTGGACGTCGGTCTGCGGGTTGCTGATCAGCGAAGCGGCAAACTTGTCGAGCGAAGCCTTGGCATCGCTTCCCAGCTTGGAGCTGTTGAAGCCGAACAGGATACCGTTGTCAAAGGTCACCTTGATGCCCTCAAAGCCATTGACGTCGGTCACGGTGTCGACTTGGGCTCCGGCAATCTTGCGGAGCTCCTCGGCCTGCTTGTCCATCTTCTTGCCGATGAGCGTGCCGGCAACACCGCCAGCCACAGCACCGATGGCACCACCGATGGCAGCACCCTTGCCCTTACCGATCAGGGCACCGATGCCAGCACCGATAGCAGCGCCGCCGCCACTGCCGAGCAGACCGCCCTTGGTGGCATTGTTCATTGAACCACAACCCGAAACACCCAGCATGAGCAATACGCTCAATAATGCACATAAAGTCTTTTTCATTTCAGTGATATTTTAATGAATAATGTGAATTAATTGTCGTTACAAACGGCAAATGTAGCAAACATTTTTTTACTAGCCATCATATTGGACGAAAAAAACTTGTTGCAGTTTAAAGACTAGCCATTTTCAGTGCTCTAGTTGCAAGCACAGCAGGCGGCACGCCGTGGTTATGGACCGTGCGAAACATCCACAGCGTGCCGCCTGGTTGCGGGGAGAAGGGTCAGCGCTTGTTGGTGATGGGGCGCAGGTTACGCTCCTTGAGGTCGCCCGAGCGATAGGCGTCGAGCAACTCCTTGAGGTCGTCGATCTGGGACTGGAGCTCGGTGCCGATGTCGGTGTCGTTGACCAGGATGCGCTGGTGGGTGTGCTCGACGATGCTGATGGTCGATTTGATGTCCTGTCCGAGTCTCACGGCCTCGTCGATCGATGAGAACGGCTCGTGCTGCACCAGCTCAAAGCCCTGGGAGTGATAGACCAGCGTGTAGCCGGCGATACCGGTCTCGGGCTGGTAGGCCTTGGAGAAGCCACCGTCAATCACCATAAGTTTGCCGCCGGCCTTGATGGGGTTCTCGCCCTTGATGGTCTTGACGGGCACGTGGCCGTTGATGATGTGGCGATGTTCGCCCGTGACGCCAAACTCGTCGAGGATGGCATCTACCACCTCGGGGTTGTCGCGCATGGTGTAGTAGAAGCCCTTGACCTCCTTGTGGGTCTCCTTGTCGGCCACGAAGTAGCGCTCAAAGGTCGCCATCTTGCTCTTGTCAAACGCGGGCGAGTCGGGACCGCACCACAGGTACCACAGGTAGTCGAGCGCAAAGGCGCGCTCGTCGGGGTCCTCGCAGCCGAAGTAGGCCTCGCGGATGAGGTTCCCGGCGCGCTTCAACAGGGCCTTGCCGTGGAACTTCTCGCCGCGGATGCTCACGTCCTTGAGCGTGCCGTCCTCGTTCAGGGGGATGGAGGCGTGATAGAGCAGGTTGCCGTTGGTGATGGTGTAGAGGCAGCCGTTGCGGAAGATGCACTTCATGTGCTTGCGCAGCTTCTCGCTCTCGGTGAACGACTGGTGGAGTTTCTGGACGATGGATTCCTCCTCGGCGGTCAGCTTGTAGGGATGCTTGGGATCCACCGTCGGGAAGTTCTTGTCGAGCAGCTCATATTCCTTGCCGTCGATCTTGATGACGCCGCGCTCGAGATCCATCTTGTCCATGAGCAGGCGGTCCTTCATGCCGAAGTCGGGACGGCGCTTGATGGCGGCAGCCTCGAGCTTGAACTGGATGATGCTGATGGCCTTGTGCATCTGGGCAACGAGTTGTGCCGTGCGGGCGCGCTTGGGATCCTTGGCGCTGCCGTCCTTGGGCAGGAAACGCTCGCAGGGGTCGCCTGCATAGGTGTCCATGGCAAACGTGGCCAGCGGCAGCAGGTTGATGCCGTAACCGTCCTCGAGCACGCCGTGGTTGCCGTAGCGCAGCGCGATGCGCAGCACGTTGGCAATGCTGCAGTCGTTGCCGGCTGCCGCGCCCATCCACAGGATATCATGGTTGCCCCACTGGATATCAAAGTTGTGGAACCCGCACAGGATATCCATGATCTTGTCGGGGCTGGGACCACGGTCATACACGTCACCCAGGATGTGCAGCATGTCGATGGTCAACTGCTGGATGAGGTTGCACATGGCGATGATGAATTCGTCGACACGGTTGGTCGAGATGATGGTCTTGATGATCACATCGACATAGGCCTGCTTGTTGGGGTCACTGCTGTGCTCGTGCAGCAACTCCTGGATAATGTAGGAGAAGTCCTCGGGCAGCGCCTTGTGGACCTTGGAGCGGCTGTACTTGGACGACACATGGCGGCACACCCTAACCAGGCGGTTGATGGTGATGAAGTACCAGTCATCCAGGTCTTCCTTGTCGGTAATTTCCTCCTTGACAAGTTCCAGCTTCTCGGCAGGATAGTAGATGAGGGTACACAGCTCCTTCTGCTCGCGGGCGCTCAACGAGTCGTTGAAGATCGCATTGACCTTGCGCTTGATTCTACCGCTGGCATTGCGCAGCACGTGCTGGAAGGCCAGGTACTCACCGTGCAGGTCGGCAAGGAAGTGCTCGGTACCCTTGGGCAGGTTGAGGATGGCTTCCAGGTTAATGATTTCGGTACTGGCAGTCGCCACATTGGGGAAACTGCGGGAGAGCAACTTCAGGAAGTAGAGGTCTCTTTTTCGTTGTTTTGGTTTCATAGTGATGCTATAGCTTGATTTAAGTCTTAAGGTACGTTATCTATACTATAAACGATAATTGTTAACAAATATTATCTGAGCAGCGAAATTCTTACTTTCCTGCCCTTGATTTTGACGGATTGAAGCCGGGCGATCACCTCACTGGCAACGGTACGGGGCACTGCCGCGAGGGCGTAGTGGTCGCGCACGTCGATGCGCCCGACCGCACTGGCCTCGACACCGCCATTACCGGCAATGAATCCCAGAATATCGCCACGCGAGAGTTTCTCTTTCTTGCCCGCCTGGAAATAGAGTGTCGCCATCGGGGCTCGGGGAACCCTGGCGGCGGGGTGCAGCTCAAATGCGTCGTCGACATGCACCCATGCGGGCATATTCTCGCCCGGCGCTGTGATGACATAGGCATGCCCGGTGGCATCGACGCGGGCGGTGCGCCCGTTGCGGTGAATATACACCTGCTCGCTCACGGGCAAGTGATAGTGGATGATATGATCCACAGTGTCAATATCCAATCCGCGCGAGGCCAGGTCGGTAGCCACCAGCACGTTGATGCTGCCGTTGTTGAGCATGGCAACGGCGCGTTCACGGTCCTGCTGCTCCTGTGCACCATGATAGAGTGCAGCATCGATGCGCTTGGACGCCAGGAACTGATGGATGCGCTCGACGCTCTCGCGATAGTTGGCAAACACGATTGTCTTGCCACCGTCCAGGCTCAACAGCAAGCGCAGCAACGTGTCGAGTTTGTCCTTGCTGTCAGCCTCTACCCGGTGCATGGTAATGCGCTCGGCCCGCTGCTGGGTTTGCTCCAGCACATCGAGGGTGAACGGATTGTGGATTCTCACATACTCGGGCACTGGATCGAGTACGGTTGCCGAGACAAGGATGCGGCGGTTGAGCCTGGGCATCCTCTTGAGCAGTTGCCGCATCTCGTCCTCAAACCCCAGCTCGAGCGACTTGTCCATCTCGTCGAGCACCAGCAACCGCGCGCCACCCAGGTCGATGTGGCCGCGGCGCTGGTGGTCCAGCAGCCGGCCAGGAGTGGCGACGATGACATCAGGAGTGACGGCCAGCGAGGCCTTCTCGTCGGCAACGGCATGGCCCCCGTAGCAGGGAGTGACCTTGAAGCCCTCGGCCAGCGACCGCAAGACCTCGGCAGTCTGCATCACCAGTTCGCGTGATGGGGCCAGCACGACGGCCTGCAACTGCTGCATGGGCGGTTGCATGGCCTGCAGCAGGCACATGGCAAAGGCCAGCGTCTTGCCGGTGCCCGTGGGCGAATACAGGATGAGATCTCCCCCACCCGACTTCCAGGCCTGCAGCGCCTGTTGCTGCATGTCGTTGAGCGCCTGAATACCCATGCGCTGCTTGACCGTGAGCAATATCTCTTTTTCCTTCATGCGGTATCGATGTTTTCAATCACCCACAAAATTAATGAATAAAGCCCATACCAGTAGCGACAGAGCGTTTTTTTTATTACTTTTGCGGCCAAAATCGACAGATATGGCAAAATTCTTCATTATGGCATTGACCGTGATGCTGGTCATGTATGGTTATGTATCATGGCACGTGTGGCGTGTGCTTCCCTTTTCCACCCCCATCAAGGTCGTTGTCCTGTTGCTCATGCTGGCTGCTCTGGCCTGCATGGTGATGCAATTCAAGAGCGACGCCGCTCCGCTGGGAGTAGCCACGGCTATGTATGAGATCGGCAACTCGTGGCTAGTGATCATGTTCTACTTGCTGATGGCTTTTCTGGTGCTTGACATCGGCCGGCTGGTGCATCTGGTGCCTGCTACCTGGCTTAAGGATAATGCCATAACCTCGGTAGTATTGACCGGCGTGATGCTCACCACCTTTATCGCAGGCAACATCCATTATCGTGATAAGCAGCGCCAGGAGATCCATCTCACGACAGCAAAGCACCTGGAGCGTCCCCTCAAGATTGTCATGCTCAGCGACATTCATGCCGGTTTCCACAACCCGCGCACCGAAGTCGGCCGTTGGGTCGACATGATCAATGCCGAGCAGGCCGACCTGATCCTTATCGCCGGAGACCTGATTGACGGCAACGTGCGCCCCCTGCTGGCCCAAGGCACCGCCCAGGAGCTCGGGCGTCTGAATGCCCCGGCCATCGCGTGCCTGGGCAACCACGAGTACATCACCGGCATCGACAAGGCGCTCGACCTGCTGGGCACGACAGGCATCACCGTGCTGCGCGACGACACCCTGACCATCAACGGCGTGACCATTGTGGGCCGCGACGACCGCAGCAACTACACGCGCAAGAGCGTGGGCACGCTCATGCAGGGCGTGAACCGCGACAACTACGTCATCCTGCTCGACCACCAGCCTTATCATCTGGAA
The DNA here is from genome assembly GCA_946409635.1 of uncultured Prevotellaceae bacterium. Classification (GTDB taxonomy): domain Bacteria; phylum Bacteroidota; class Bacteroidia; order Bacteroidales; family Muribaculaceae; genus Sodaliphilus. Next base: position 29,915 of record CAMJXD010000005.1, on the reverse strand, counting down.
GAAGCCGAGCGCAATGGCGTTGACCTGCAGCTGAGCGGGCACACCCACCGTGGCCAGGTGTGGCCCCTGAACTGGGTCACACGGGCGATGTATGAGTACGATTACGGTTCTTACCGTCGTGGCTCCACCGACTACTACGTCAGCTCGGGCATCGGCATCTGGGGCGGCAAGTTCCGCATAGGCACCGACTCGGAGTACGTCGTCATCAACGTGGAGCAAAAACAGAATACTGAAAACTGAGATCTGAAAACTGAAAACTGAAAACTCTTATGCAACACTTCTATACCATCGGTCTGCTCATTGTATCCAACATCTTTATGACCTTTGCCTGGTATGGCCACCTCAAGCTGCAGCAGCTCAAGGTCTTCACCAGCGACACGCCGCTCTACATTATCATCCTCCTGTCGTGGATGCTCGCCCTGCCCGAGTACTCCTGCCAGGTACCCGCCAACCGCATCGGCTTTGACGGCAACGGCGGCCCGTTCACGATCATGCAGCTCAAGGTCATCCAGGAGGTTATCTCACTCACCGTGTTCACCGTCTTTGTCATGCTGCTCTTCAATGGCGAGACGCTGCGGTGGAACCATCTCGCCGCCTTCGTCTGCCTGGTGATGGCCGTGTTCTTTGTCTTTTACAAGTGAAAACTTAATACTACCGATCACACCACAATACTAGACTACGAATCACACAGATTCAGCTAAGGCTATCGCAGCGGATGCCTTTTGTTTAATCTGTGTGATTCGTAGTTTTATTTGCTATGGAAGAGGGCGGTGACCAGTGTGATGTGCCGTGAGAGTGACCCGTCAAGGCTCCACTCGAGGTCGATGCCCAGCAGGTCGCGGGTGATGGCCTCGACATCAAAGCCCACCGACTCCAGCGAGTGCCGCAACCGCTCGGGATAGCGGCACGGCAGGCCCTGTGGACGCGTGCATCCCTCGGGGCACAACACGCAGCGGAAGGTAAAGCAGCGGCTGCCAGGCTGCTCTTGTTCCATTTCATAGAGTCGCGGCAACAGCGTCTGCCACACCTCTTCCATGGCCTGGCGGCCCACGGCAATGGCCTGCTGCGGGGTCTTGCGGGCGGCACGGGTCTGGTCGTCAAACTCGATGATAGTGCCCATGACCTTGACGGCCTCGAAACCGTCGGTCACCATGGCGGGGTCGAAGTCAAAGGGCGGACAGCCCCATGACTTGCCATAGCCCGGGCACTCGAGGCAGTACTGCCTGATGCGCTCGATGTCGCGGTAACGGGCGATAAACTCGCTGGCTGCTATGGTAGCCTCTCTATTGGTTACAGTATATTTCATCATCACAAAGGTAATAAAAAACTGCAAATTACACAGATTCAACGACGGCTACGCAGCAGATGCCAATTCGCTGAATCCGTGTAATTCGCAGTTAGGAAGTTGCAGAATTAGTTCTGCTGTGCAGGGGCGGGAGCAGCTACAGCTGCCTTGGCAGCGGCAATGCTGTCCTGTTCGGCCTTGTACTGCTTAGCAGCCTCGCTGCCGGGCTTGAGCCAGGTGTCGAGCCAGCGGAAGAACTCGCGCTGCCACAGGATGCTGTTCTGCGGCTTGAGGATCCAGTGATTCTCGTCGGGGAAGAGCAGCAGGCGTGCGGGCAGACCCTTAATCTTGGCGGCATTGAATGCCTGGCAAGCCTGGGTGAAGACGATGCGGTAGTCGAGTTCGCCAGCGGTGCACATGATGGGGGTGTCCCAGTTCTGAACGTAGTTCTTGGGATTGGCCTGGGTGTAAGAGCGCTGGGCTGTGGCGTTGCCCTTGTCCCAGAATGCGCCGCCCAGATCCCACTGTACAAACCACATCTCCTCGGTCTCGAGGTACTGGGCCTCGAGGTTGAAGATGCCGGCATGGGCCAGGAAGCAGGCAAACCTCTTGTTGTGGTTACCGGCCAGGAAGTAGACTGAGTAGCCGCCGTAGCTGGCACCCACAGCGCCGATATGGTCACCGTCGATGTAGGGCTCCTTCTTCATGTAGTCGACTGCACTGAGGTAGTCACGCATGTTCTGGCCGCCGTAGTCGCCACTGATCTGGGCATTCCACTCGGTGCCGAAGCCCGGCAGACCGCGGCGGTTGGGCAGGATGACGATGTAGCCGTTGCTGGCCATGATGCGCATGTTCCAGCGGTAGCTCCAGAACTGGCTCACGGGCGACTGCGGACCACCCTCACAGAACAGGATGGCGGGATACTTCTTGTTGGGATCAAAGTTGGGCGGGTAGCAAACCCAAGTGGTCATGAGCTTACCGTCGGTGGTGGGCACCATGCGCTTCTCGATGCCGATGGGGTCGACCTGTGAGAGCGCCTCGTCATTGACGTGGGTGAGCTGCACGGGCTCCTTGCCGGGCTCGACGCAGTAGACCTCGTTGGGCGTCTGGTAGCTGTGCTGGCAGGTGATGACCTTGCCGCCCTCGGCAAATGCCAGGCCGTCGTAGTCACACACGCCCATGGCGATGGTATCGACCTTCATCGTGGCCACATCCATGCGGAAGATGGGCTGCGTGCCCTGGAAGGGGCAGATGAAGTAGATGGCCTTCTCGTCGGGCGACCAGGCGATAGCATCGACGCTGTAGTCCCAATCGGCGGTCAGGTCCTTCTTGTTGCCGGCAGCATCCATAAAGAAGATGCGGTTCTTGTCGGCCTCATAGCCGTCGTGCTCCATCGAGAGCCAAGCCATCTCGCCCTTGCTGTTGATGATGGGATAGGTGTCATAGCCCATCATGCCCTGGGTGAGGTTCTCGGTCTTGCCGGTCTCGAGGTTGTAGCGATACAGGTCGCTGTTGGTCGAGAAGGCATAGTCCTTGCCGGTCTTCTTGCGGCAGACGTATACCAGCGACTTGCCGTCGGGCGTCCAGGCCAACGACTCGATGCCGCCCCAAGGCTTCATGGGTGACTCGTAGGGCTCGCCCTCAAGCACGTCCTTGACGTTACCTGCCTTGCTGCCGTCAAAGTCGGCGACAAAGGGGTGAGGCACGGTGGTTACCCACTCGTCCCAGTGCTTGTACATCATGTCGTCATAGAGCTTGCCGGTGGTCTTGTCCAGGTCGGGGTAGGTGTCCTGAACCGTCTGGCCATACTTCACCTGGCTGATCATGACCACGCGCTTCTCGTCGGGCGAGAAGACGAAGCCCTCGATGCCGTCCTCGATGTCGCTCACGCAGTTGCGGCCACCGCCGTCGGCATTCATCGTCCACAACTGGGGCGTCTTGCCCTCGCCCTCGTCGGTGTAGATGAAGGCGATCTTCTTGCCGCCGTCAATCCACACGGCGTTGCTCTCGCTGCGCGGCGTGTTGGTGATCTGGCGGGCATTCTTGCCGTCGACGTCCATCACCCACAAGTCGCAGTTGCCCTTGTTGCTGGCGATGTCATAGTAGGTCACGCCATAGAGGACCTTCTTGCCGTCGGGTGACACTTGCACGCCGCCCACGCGGCCCAGCTGGTTAAGGAATTCGGGGGTGAACTCTTTCTTTTCCATCTTACCGGAAGTTTTCTCGGTAGCGGGTGTCTGGCCAGGAGCCGATGCTTCCTGCTTGGAGCAGGTCGAGGAGCTCAACAGGGCCAACATCGCAACCGACATTGCTGTTAACTTGAAGAATTTCATAATTGTTGTACTGTTAATGTATTATAGTTAAATTGGTTTTCCAGATGTTTCAACCTGCAAATTTAATCATTTATTGCCAATAGGTGGCAAATGTTGCGTGTTTTTTGACAATTTATCGCTATATTTGCAACCACTAACCAACAAAAACCAATAATGAAAAGTAGATTCTTCATATCCCTGACAGCCGTTATGTGTAGCCTGTGCATCACTGTCAGCGCACATTGTGGCATGTTGAGGCCAGTAAATCTTCCCGTCATCAATAGCAATTGGGTCAATCCCCGCATCGGCACCGGCGGGCATGGGCATGTGTTCCTGGGAGCCAATGTGCCGTTTGGCTACGTACAGCTAGGTTCCACCGAGCCCACGCGCGGCTGGGACTGGTGCTCGGGCTACCATGACAGCGACTCGGTACTCATCGGCTTTGGCCACCAGCACCTGAGCGGCACGGGCATCGGAGACCTGGGCGACATCGCGTTGCTGCCCGTGACCAGCCGTGACCAGAGCCAGGTGATATTCAGCCATGACGATGAGACGGTAAAACCCGGCTATTATTCCATCACACTGCGGAATAACGGCAGGCCATACGTCAATGTGGAACTCACCGCGACCCAGCGCACGGGGATGCACCGCTATGTGTTCACAGCCGATCAGGACACCATGCTGCTTCGGCTCGACCTGGGTCAAGGTATCGGGTGGGACTCACCCAAACAAGTGATGATGGAGCAACGCTCACCTCATCGCATTATAGGGTACCGCCATTCACTCGGTTGGGCACGAGATCAAAAGGTCTTCTTTGTCATGGATTTCCTGCAAGAAGTAACATTAGAAAAGCTGAATGGCGACACCACGGGCATCATCTCGGCTCCCAACATCTATCCAGTCGCTCCGCTAGTGGTTAAGGTGGGGCTGTCGGCTGTGAGCATCGAGAATGCCATCGAGAACCTTGAAGCCGAGAATCCCGACTGGTTGTTCAGTGCTGTGGCTGCCAATGCTGCTCGTGCATGGAACGATGAACTGGACAAAATTCATATCGACACCGATAACGAGGACGACCGCACAGTGTTCTACACAGCAATGTACCACACGATGGTGGCCCCGTCGGTCTTCAGTGACGTGAACGGCCAGTACCGTGGGGCCGATGGGCAGGTACACCACGGCGACTTCACCAACTACACCACCTTGTCGCTGTGGGACACCTATCGCGCCGCCCACCCGCTCATGACGCTCATCCACCGCGACATGCAGCAGGACATTGCCCAAACGTTCCTGCACATCTGTGAGCAGCAGGGTAAGCTGCCCGTGTGGCACCTGATGGGCAACGAGACCGACTGCATGGTGGGCAATCCCGCCATCCCCGTGCTGGCCGACCTGGTGCTCAAGGGATTTGACGTGGACCGGGAAAAGGCGCTCAGGGCGATGGTCACCAGCGCGATGCGCGACGAGCGCTCGATGGGCCTGTTGAAGCAATATGGCTACATCCCCTGGGACCTGGAACCCGAGAAAGAGACCGTGGCCCGAGGGTTGGAATATGCACTGGCCGACTGGTGCATCGCCCGGGTGGCCAACCTTGTTGGCGATGAGGAAAACTACAACTACTTTCGGAACCGCAGCAAGTCCTACGAGCATTATTTCGACAAGCAGTTGAAGTTCATGCGCGGCAAGGACTCGAAGGGCAACTTCCGCGACAACAGCGAGTTTGACCCGCTGTCGACCAAGCACCGCAACGACGACTACTGTGAGGGCAATGCCTGGCAATACACCTGGCTCGTGCCTCACGACGTGCACGGGCTGGTCAAGCTCTTCGGTGGTGAGAAAGCCTTCATCCAGAAACTCGACTCGCTGTTCATCGTCGAGGGTGACCTGGGCGACGAGGCATCGCCCGACGTGAGCGGCCTCATCGGCCAGTATGCCCACGGCAACGAGCCCAGCCACCACATCATCTACATGTACAACTATGTGGGACAGCCCTGGAAGGCAGCACGACTCATCCGTCGAGTGCTTCGGGAGCAGTACCGCAACGGCGTGGACGGCCTGAGCGGCAACGAGGATGTGGGTCAGATGTCGGCCTGGTATGTCCTCTCGGCCATGGGGTTGTATCAAGTCGAGCCCGCTGGCGGCAAGTACATCATCGGCTCTCCATTGTTCAATGAGACCAGCATCAACGTGGGTGATGGCAAGACGTTCACCATCAGGGCCGTGAACAACAGCGACGAGAACATCTACGTCCAGAGCGCCACGCTCAACGGCAAACGCTATGACAAGAGTTATATCCACTACGGCGACATTATCGCCGGCGGCACCCTTACCCTCACCATGGGGCCGAAGCCCAGCAAGTGGGGCACCAGCAAGAAAAACAGACCATAATCGACAATCATGAACAGAGCTATCATTATCATCATCGCATCCTTGCTGACTTGGCAGAGCCTGAGCAGCCGCGACCTTGAACCGGTGGATTACGTGAACACGCTGGTGGGGACGCAGTCGAGTTTCCAACTATCGACGGGTAATACCTACCCTGCCATTGCCATGCCGTGGGGCATGAACTGCTGGGTGCCGCAGACGGGCAAGAACGGTGACGGGTGGCAATATACCTACACAGCCAACAAGATACGCGGCTTCAAGCAGACGCATCAGCCCAGCCCGTGGATCAATGACTATGGCGTGTTCTCGTTGATGCCCACGGTGGGCGAGCCCGTGTGGGACGAGGAGCAGCGTGCCAGCTGGTTCTCGCACAAAGCCGAGACCGCCACACCTTACTATTATAAGGTATATCTCGCTGACTATGACATCACTGCCGAGGTCGCCCCTACCGAGCGCGCCGCTATCCTGCGGTTTACCTTTCCCGAGACTGACCAGGCCAACGTCGTGATCGATGCCTTTGACCAATGGTCGGTCGTGAGAATAGACCCAGAGCAACAGGCCGTGTGGGGGTACACGACCCGCAACAGTGGCGGTGTTCCCGAAGGGTTCAAGAACTACTTTATCATCATGTTTGACAAACCGTTCTCGTCTTATCGAGTCGTTGAGGACAGCATCATACATGAGGGCAAAAAGGGCATCGGATGCAACCATGCCGGAGCCATCGTGACGTTCAAGACTCAACGCGGCGAGCAGATCAATGCCCGCGTAGCCTCATCATTTATCAACCTTGACCAACCACTGCTCAACCTGAGGGAACTAGGAAATAATAATCTGGAGGCCATCAAGGAAAAAGGGCGCCAGCGCTGGAACGACGTGCTGGGACGCATTGAGGTTGAGGATAACGACATCGACCACCTGCGCACCTTCTACTCGTGCCTGTACCGCGCGGTGCTGTTTCCCCGCAGTTTCTATGAAATTGACGCCAATGGCAATCCCGTCCACTACAGTCCCTACAACGGCCAGGTGCTGCCGGGCCGGATGTTTACCGACACGGGCTTCTGGGACACGTTCCGCGCCCTGTTCCCCCTTGTTGACCTGGTATATCCTACGATGGGCGCTTGGATGCAGGAGGGACTGGTGAACACCTACAAGGAGAGCGGCTTCCTGCCCGAGTGGGCCAGCCCCGGACATCGCGACTGCATGGTGGGCAACAACAGCGCCTCGATTGTCGCCGATGCCTACCTGAAGGGCCTGCGCGACTACGACATCAAGACCCTGTGGGAGGCTGTCGTGCATGGCACTACCGCCGTCCACCCCCAAGTGAAATCCACGGGACGACTGGGACACGAATACTATAACCGCCTGGGGTATATCCCTTATGACGCGGGCATCAACGAGAACGTGGCCCGCACGCTGGAGTATGCCTACGATGACTGGTGCATCTACCGCCTGGGCAAGGCCCTGGGCAAACCAGAGAGCGAGATAGCCGTGTTCAAGGAACGGGCGATGAACTACCGCAACGTGTTTGACCCGGAGACCAAGTTGATGCGCGGCAGGTTGAGCAATGGGACATTCCAGACGCCCTTCAGCCCCCTGAAGTGGGGCGATGCCTTTACCGAGGGCAACAGCTGGCATTATACCTGGAGCGTGTTTCATGACCCGCAGGGGTTGATCAACCTGATGGGAGGCAAACAGATGTTCTGTCAGATGCTCGACTCGGTGTTTGCCGTGCCGCCAGTGTTTGACGACAGTTACTATGGCTTCACCATCCACGAGATACGTGAGATGCAGATCATGAACATGGGCAACTATGCCCACGGTAACCAGCCCATCCAGCACATGATCTACCTGTATAACTACGCCGGTCAACCGTGGAAAGCCCAATACTGGGTCACTGAGGTAATGGACCGGTTGTACAGCGCCACACCCGATGGCTACTGCGGTGACGAGGATAACGGACAGACGTCGGCGTGGTATGTCTTCTCGGCCCTGGGGTTCTATCCGGTGTGTCCCGGCAGCGACCAGTATGTCATCGGCTCGCCCTATCTGCATCGGGTCACCCTACACCTCGAGAACGGCAATAACGTGACTTTGACACGACGCGGCCAGGGCCGATATATCCAAGCCATGACTGTCGACGGGCAGCCTTACAGCCACAACTATCTGGATCACAACCTGCTCACCCGTGGATGTGACATCGTGTTTGACATGAGCAACGTGGCCGACACCCATCGTGGCACCGCCAAGCAAGACTCCCCCTACTCGTTCTCTACCGCACGCTAGATTTTTTCTACTGTGCGCGTGTAGAAAAAATGAAAAAAAACGGAAAAAATGCGTACCTTTGCAGCGCAGTTTAAGGTATTTTTCATGCGGCAATGATACAAGTAACAATAGATCCTCGCATCCTGCAGGCTTGCCCGCAGGCGCGCATCGGGCTCATCAGCGCCGATGTGGTCAACGGTTCCACAAGCGACGAGCTCTGGGCCGAAATTGAGGCTGCTGCCCTCGAGGTCAAGCAGCGCTACCAGCTACTGCAGATCAATGAGCGCCCGGCTATCGCCGCCACTCGACACCTCTATCGGTCGCTGGGCAAGGACCCCAGCCGCTACCGTGTGGCCAGCGAGGCCTTGTGCCGCCGCATCGTCAGCGGCAAGGGTATCTACCGACTGACCACACTGATCGATGTCGTCAACCTGGTCTCGATTAAGAGTGGATATGCCATCAGCGGGCTTGATGCCGACTGCATCGAGGGCGACCGGCTCACGATGGGCGTGGGCAGGGCCGGCGAGGAGTATCACGGCATCGGGCGCGGATTGCTCAACATCGAGGACATGCCGGTCTACCGCGATGCCCGTGGCCCCATCGCCACGCCCACGAGCGACGAGGAGCGCACCAAATTCACGCTGCTCACCACCCGGGTTCAAATCAACATCAATGCCTTCGCCCCCGAGATGCCACTTGAGCAAGCTGTCGAGTGGATGGCGGCCCTGTTGGGCAAGTATGCCCAGGCCACCCATGTGACGACGGGCATCTATGACCCGCTGCACTGATACAGTCAGGACACATCAATTCCAGACACAACACAACAGTGAGAAAACAATATGGAAATTCTACCGATTATTGAAAACAACATCAACCAGCGCTACATCGACCAGGTGGTCGAGACGCTCAAGCAGGGCGGACTGATCATCTATCCCACCGACACGGTCTATGCCCTGGGCTGTGATGCGCTTAACAACCAAGCCATAGAGCGCATCTGTGCCATCAAGGAGATGAAGTCGGCCAAGACCAACCTGTCGATCATCTGTGACGACATCTCGCAGGTGGCACAGTATGCCAAGTTTGACAACACCCTGTTCAGGCTGATGAAGTCCAACCTGCCCGGGCCGTTCACGTTTATCCTGCCGGCACTGTCCAAGCTGCCCAAGGCCTTCAAGGGACGCCGCACCGTGGGCATCCGCATTCCCGACAACGACATCGCGCTGGCCATCGTGCGCACGCTCGAGGGGCCGATTCTCACAACATCAGTACCAGGCGACGACGAGGACTACCGCTGTGAACCGGGCTTGATGGCCGAGGCCTTTGAGTCACAGGTCGACATTGTCATTGATGCCGGTCGCGGGCAGCTCATGCCGTCGACCGTCGTTGACTGCACGAGTGGCGAACCCGAGATTACGCGCCAGGGCAAGGGCGAACTCATCTGAAAATAATAATACATTCGTTCTCAGTTGAATGCGGATGCCGCTGTCAACTGACAACTGAAAAATGACAACTGAAAACTGACAACAAAATGAAGAAAATAGTAATGTGCATGACAGCCGCTCTGCTGCTTGCAGCATGCAACAGTGGCAACAGTGACAACGCCAGCAGCACGGCTGACCAGGCCGACGAAGTCCAGACAACCGAGCGGGCCATACCCGAAGCCACAGCCGACGACCAGGGACAGGACGAGTGGACCAAGCAGACCACCATCATGACCGCCAAACCCATGGTCATCGATTTCTATGCCACATGGTGCGGCCCATGCAAGCAGCTGGCTCCCCTGCTGGACGAGATAGAGGAGCAATACAAGGGCAAAGTCATCTTTGAGCGCATCGATGTGGACGAGAAGCCCGATTTGGCCCAGGAGTTCGGTATTCAAGCCATCCCCACGCTGATGTTTGTCACCCCCAGGGGTGAATACCAGACCCTGGTGGGCCTGAATGAGAGGGCTGTCATCGAAGCCAAGGTCGACGCCCTGCTCAATCGCAGTGCCCGATAATGGTGTCTTGTACAGGAATTTATTCTTTTATTTACTGTGGTTTTTAGGTGCTAAAAGTGCAATTAATTGTCCTTTTTGGCACCTTTAACATAATGTGTGGGCGATAAAGTTGTGGCTTTGTGTTTTTTTTGCGAACTTTGCGGCCGATTTCACTGTCATCATCAATATTATATAAGAGACTAGTCATTATTTAGATTACCATCATGGAGATTACTGCACAACAACTTGCAGCAATGGTTAACGGTACGGTTGACGGCGATGCCAATACCGTCATTAACAATTACGCTAAAATCGAGGAGGCGACACCTGGTTGCCTGACCTTCCTCGCCAACCCCAAATACACCCACTACATCTACACTACCCAAGCCTCGGCTGTGCTCGTCAACAAGGATTTTGAACCCGAGCAGGAAGTCAAGGCGACACTCATTCGCGTTGATGACCCTTACAAGACACTGGCCGACCTGCTGAACTTTGTCAATAGCCAGCGTCCCGAGAAGCGCGGCATCGAACAGCCCGTCCATGTGGGTCAGGGCACTACCCTGCCCGACGATGTGTACGTCGGCGCGTTTGCCTACATCGGCGAGGGTGTCACCATTGGCCGCAATGTCAAGATTTATCCCCAGGTCTATGTCGGCGACGGCGTCACCCTGGGCGACAACGTCATTCTCTATCCTGGAGTGAAAATCTACCACGGTTGCCGCATCGGCAATCGTTGCATCGTGCAGGGCGGAGCAATCATCGGCGGTGACGGCTTCGGCTTCGCTCCCATGCAGGACGGCACCTACGAGAAGATTTCTCAGGTGGGCATCGTCATTCTGGAGGACGATGTGGAAATTGGCGCCAACACCACCATCGACCGCGCGACCATGGGTGCCACGGTGGTCAAGAAGGGTGCTAAACTCGACAACCTGATCCAGATTGCCCACAATGTAGAGATTGGCGAGAGCACCGTTATGGCAGCCCAGGTGGGCGTCGCCGGTTCGACCAAGATTGGCAAGTACAACATGGTAGGCGGCCAAGTGGGCTTTGCCGGACACATCACCGTGGGCGACAAGAACGGCATCGGAGCTCAGACCGGTGTGGACAACAGCATCGGCTCGGGCGGCAAGTGGCTGGGCGCCCCTGTGCAGCCCGCCATGGAGTTTGCGCGACAGACGGTCTACCTGAAGCGACTGGGCGAGATGTACAGCGACATCAAGGACCTGAAAAAGAAAATCAACAACTGATCAGCGATACTTTTTCACGCCCAAGTTTTCACACATGACTGAAAACTGACAACTGAAAAACTGACAACTGAAAATAATGAAACAGACGACTCTGAAGAAAGCCTTCACCGTTACGGGTAAGGGTCTGCACACCGGGCAATTGTCGACGGCCACATTCATGCCGGCCGACGTCAACACCGGATATGTGTTCAAGCGCATCGACCTGGAAGGACAGCCAACCATACAAGCCCTTGCCGAGCATGTCATCGAGACAACGCGCGGCACCGTTATCGCCAGCAAGAGCAACAAGCTGGCACGCGTGAGCACCATCGAGCATGCCATGGCGGCACTGTATGCCGCAGGCATTGACAACTGCCTGATCGAGGTCAATTGTGGCGAGGTGCCCATTCTCGACGGCAGCGCCATACAGTGGTGTGAAGAGATTGAGAAAGCCGGCATCGTCGAGCAGGAAGCCGAAAAGGAGTTCTATGTCGTGAAACAGCGCATCAAGGTCGTCGACAAGGAGACGGGCTCGTCGCTCATCGTCCTGCCCGACGACGACCTCTCGATCGACTGCATGATCGAATTCGACTCCCCGGTACTAGGCAACCAGTTCGCCTCGTTGACCGACATACGCCAGTTTAAGGCCGAGATAGCAGCTAGCCGCACCTTTGTGTTCGTGCGCGAGGTGCTGCCGCTCATCCAGCTCAACCTGATCAAGGGCGGTGACCTGGACAATGCCATCGTCATCTATGACCAGACCATGAAACAGGAAGACCTCGACCACATGGCCGACGTGATGAAGGTTCCCCGCAAGCCGGCCAACGAGTTGGGCTATCTCAACAACAAGCCGCTGGCGTTCAAGAATGAGCCCGCACGCCACAAGTTGCTCGACGTGCTCGGTGACCTCGCCCTGATAGGCCGCCCCTTGAAGGGCCGCATTGTCGCAACCCGTCCCGGACACACCATCAACACCCAGTTGTCCAAGAAAATCCGTCAGGAGTTGCGTTACCAGAACGTCCAGGCTCCCGTCTATGACCCCAACAAGGAGCCGCTTTATGATATCAACCAGATTCGCAGCATGTTGCCCCACCGCTACCCCATGCTGCTGGTCGACAAGATCATCGAGAAGGGCAAGAAACATATAGTCGGCATCAAGAATGTGACAGCCAACGAGCCTTTCTTCCAGGGACATTTCCCCCATGAGCCCATCATGCCTGGCGTTCTCCAGGTCGAGGCAATGGCCCAGGTGGGCGGCATTCTCGTGCTCAGCAGCGTGGATGATCCCGAGATGTACTCGACCTATTTCCTCAAGATCGACAACGTGAAGTTCCGCCACAAGGTTGTCCCCGGCGATACGCTGGTATTCCATCTGTCGCTCATGACTCCCATCCGCCGCGGAACAGCCATCATGAAGGGATACGCCTTTGTCGGTGAAAAAATCGTCACCGAGGCCGAGTTCATGGCACAAATCGTCAAAAACAACTAACCACTGAAAACTGAAAAACTAGAAAATGGATATCCATCAGTTAGCCGTCATTCACCCTGACGCTAAAATCGGGGAAAACGTGAAAATTGGTCCCTTTGTGACCATCGATGCCAATGTGGAAATCGGCGACGGAACGATTATCGACAGCGGAGCCGTCGTGCGCAGTGGTGCGCGCATCGGCAAGAATTGCCACATCCACGCCAACGCTGTGGTCGGTGACATCCCCCAGGACCTGAAATTCCAGGGCGAAGACACCGTGGCCATCATCGGCGACAACACCGTCATCCGTGAGTTTGTCACCATCCATCGCGGAACAGCTTCAAGGGGCAAGACCGTCGTGGGCAGCAACTGCCTCATCATGGCCTATTGCCATGTGGCCCATGACTGCATTGTCGGCGACCATGTCATCATGTCCAATGCTGCTCAACTGGCCGGCGAGGTCGTTGCCGGCGATTGGGCCATCATTGGCGGTGGTGCACTGGTTCACCAGTTTACACTGATTGGCTGCCACGTGATGATCCAGGGTGGAGCCTTGGTCAATAAGGACATCCCGCCCTATTGCATGGCCGCTCGCTACCCCATCGCCTATGAGGGCGTGAACAAGGTGGGACTGCATCGCCGTGGCTACACCAGCGAGCAGATCGACGCCATTGCCGACGTTTACCGCACAATTTACGACTCGGGCCTCAATGTGACCCAGTCGCTTGAAGAAGCTGCCAAGTTGCCGGCCAGCCCCGAGCGAGACGTGATCATCGACTTTGTTCGCTCTAGCAAGCGCGGCATCGTCCGCAAGCCCGCCAGCTGACACCTCATTACCGCTGCGGTAACGACATAATAACAACAACCTGGACAATAAGGTCTATAAACCTCTGTTGTCCAGGTTGTTGTTTTATTCGACTTATTTATTGTGCCGATTCTATCGACTGTAACTTGTCAGCTTCGCCCAGCTTGTAGTAGATGTCGCGCAGGGCATTGATGAGTTCTTGGTTATGCGGATTGATCGCATACGATTTTTCTAGATATGGCAGCGCCTCACGGTAGATGGGGTTGACCAGATTGGCCAGTTTCTTGCCATACTGGCGGCTGTTCTGACGGGTCTCTTGTGCCTTGTTGTAGAAATAGCGACCCACGTTGAACAATCCGTTGGCATTGCTGTCATTCAGCTCAATGCAACGCTGATAATAGGGAAATGCCTCATAGATGCTTTCCTTGCTCTCGATAATGAGCCCCTTGAGGTTCAACAACTCGTCATCATTGGGGTTCGCTTCCATGGCCTCGTCAATCAGGTCATTGGCACCCGAGTAGTCCTCGCGGGCAATAAAGTCATTGATCAGGATGCGGATGTATTGAGGGTCGCTGGTGCCATACTTGACAAATGCTTCCCAAGCCAGTTTCACGACCTCGCGGTCATTGCCCAGGTCGCTGAGGCACACCAGGGCGTAGTCATAGGCTTCCTTGCGGTTGTATCCGCCATGACGGGCGATACTGAACAAGCGCACGGCATCAATCGTGTCGGCCTTCTGCCAAGCGGCAATACCTTGATAATATCGCACTTCGGCAACGATGCTGTCGGGAGTGATCCACCGCGGGTCATCGGTCCGGGCAGCCATCTGGCAATAGTCTTCCCACACCTTGTAGGCTCCGTCCCAGTCCTTGACATTATACAGTTCGCTGCCGGCCATGCGATAGCTGTTGTGATGCTCCACTAGACGGTTGACCACGTCCTTGCTGTATTTTGTTCTTACCTTGGGCTTGCGGGTCTTCTTGTCGATGACCGGATTGCCTTTCTTGTCCAGGATGTGTACCGTGTCGAGTTTCAATGCGTTCAGGCTGTATTCATAGGCATCGATGAGCGTGTGTCCCATCGCCTTGATGTCGATTTTCTTGCCCACACGACGGTTGTCCATGTACTTGTCATATTGTTCAATCTTGATGCGGTTGGCCAGGGCCCAGGTCTCGGCCTTGTTGCGGGTCTCGTCGTGAGTGAGCGCCGGTTGCAGTTTGTTGAAAGCTCTGTTGTAACTGTCTACTGTCATCGTCAGTCCGCTGATGGCCTTCTTGGCCTCGGCGACATTGGAATTCTGAGCGGCACCGGTGAAACCGATGGCTACAATGGCGGTAAATATGATGATGATTCTTTTCACAATCTGTTTTCCTCATTAAAATCGCTGCAAAAGTAGAGAAAATTCCCCGACTGTGCAATAATTCCGTGCATTCACGACGGGTCTACAATCAATGAGCGCCAGAGCCAAGCTCCAGCGCTCACTATCGGGTTCACTACGGAACTTCAGTTATTACTTGGCATACTGCTGCAATCCCATGACGTCTACCAGCCAGTAACGGATGTTATCCAGCAGGGACTTGGCGTTGGGAACTTCGGGATTCAGCTCAAGGGCCTTCTCCAGCAGGGGGATTGCCTGGTCATAGAGGGGCTGTACCTTGGGCAGCAGATCCTTGTTGGATGCGTCAAGATTGGTGTCAAAAATATTCTGTGCCAACTGCACGAGGCATCTTGCCTTGTCAGCATAGGCATTGGCATAGTTGGGATCAACCTGGATGGCTTTCTCATAGAAAGGCATTGCCTTTTCGGGACCGTTCTGCAACTCAGCGGTAAAGCCCTTGATGTCATACAATACGGCATTGTTGGGATCGCTGCTGATGGCATTGTCGATAAAGGCCATGGCCTTGTCATATTCCTTGTTGTCAATCATGCCCTGTACAAGATTGGCCAGGGATGAAGTCAGGATGCCGACGATGTTGTTGCTATTATAGCCCATCTTGTAAGACTTGGAGCAGCTCTCATAGGCACCTGCATAGTCCTTGTTGAAATACTGCGAGAAGCCCTGCAGGAAACGAATCTCGGCAATCGAACTGTCAGCATACTCGATGTTATTCTTCTTGGCAAACGGCGAGGTTGCCATGTCGGCGAAGTAGCCATAGGCATCGGCTGCCAGTTCCCACTTCTCGGCATTCCTGCAATTGTCACCCACGCGCAGGATGTCATTCATGTGAGCAATCAGGTTAGAGGCAATGTCCTTGCTATATTTCGTCTTAATCTTCTTGCTGCCGTCCTTGTTCAACTTGAAGGAGCCGTCCTTGTTTACTTCAGGAACACTGTCAAGAGGCAAAGCCTTCAGGTAGTACTCGTAGCCCGAAAGCAGTGCTGCACCCATCATCTCAGTGTCAACAGCATCAGGCTGAAGAAGCTGAACCTTATACAACTCGTCAAACAAGCCAAAGGCTGCCTTACCGGCGGTGTACCAGGTCAACACATTATTGGCACTCTCAGGATTAGTGAAAGCGGGTTCGATACTCTGCAACACCTCCATCATGGCGTTCATGTCGTTCGAAGCGGCCTTCTTTTCGAGGTCTTTCACGAGGCTCATCTGAGCCGATGCGCTAAACGCCATCATGATGGCGGCTGCGCCGAGAAGAATCGTCTTTTTCATTTTTGTTAACAATTAAGTTGGTTTATAATGTTTGTTCGTTATCGTTTTGTTGTTCGTCTGCATTGTCATTGGGCTGGATGTCCTCACTGCCCTGGCCGTTGTCCTGGATGTCCTGTACGGGCTCCTCGTTGAAGGCGTCGCGAACGCTCTCTTCGTCGGTGCCCTCGGGCTCGGTATCTACCTTGCAAACGCTTGCAATCTCGTCGTTTTTCTTCTCGAGGTTGATAAGCCTTACACCCTGGGTCGCGCGTCCAACGATGCGCAGTGAGCTAACTCGTAGCCTGATGGCGATGCCGCTCTTGTTGATGATGACAAGGTCGTTATCGTCGTTCACATTCTTAATTGCAATTAGCTTGCCAGTCTTGGGAGTGATGTTAATGGTTTTAACACCCTTTCCGCCACGGTTGGTCACGCGGTAGTCCTCAAGGGCACTGCGTTTACCCATACCCTGCTCCGAAACGACAAGAACGTCATCGCGGGTTCCGGCTCTCATGCAGATCATGCCGATTACCTCGTCACCCTCGCTCAGGGTCATACCCTTGACACCGGTAGCGGTGCGGCCCATTGAACGGACCTTAGTCTCGGGGAAGCGCAGGGCATAGCCCTTGCTGTTAGCCAGGATCACCTCGCTGTTGCCCTCTGTGAGAATAGCACCAACCAGTTGGTCATCCTCGGCGATGTTCAAGGCACGTACACCATTGGCGCGGGGTCTTGAGTAAGCGCTCAGACTGGTGCGCTTGACGATACCGTTCTTGGTAGCGAAGACAATGTAATGTGACTGGTTATACTCAGGATCGGTCAGTGCCGTTGCACGCACAAAGGCCATGATGCGATTCTCGGCATCCAGGTTCAGCAGGTTCTGGATGGCGCGGCCCTTACTGTTCTTGGTGCCCTCAGGAATCTCAAACACACGCAGCCAGAAGCAGCGTCCCGTGGCCGTGAAGAACAGCATGTAATTATGGTTGGTGGCTTCGTAGACATACTCGATGAAGTCTTCATCACGTGTGTCACTGCCCTTAGCGCCCACGCCACCGCGTGCTTGGGCACGGTACTCCTTGAGCGGGGTGCGCTTGATGTAGCCAAAGTGGGAAATGGTGATGATCATGGGATCGTCGCTATAGAAGTCCTCGGCATTCATTTCCTCACTGGAATATACAATCTGGGTACGGCGCTCATCGCCAAATTTCTCCTTCACTTCCAGCAATTCCTCCTCGATAACCTTGCGGCACTCGGCGGGATCGTCAAGAATCGACTGCAGGTGCTCGATGGTCTTGCGCACCTCGGCCAACTCGTTGTGAAGCTTCTCTTGCTCCAAGCCGGTGAGCTGGCGCAGTCGCATCTCCACGATGGCGCGGGCCTGAACCTCGGTCAAGCTGAAGCGCTCACACAGGCGCTGGATAGCGTGATCGGTCGAGTCGCTGCTCTTGATGATGGCAATCACCTCATCAATATTGTCGCTGGCGATGATCAGTCCTTCCAGGATATGGGCACGCTCCTTAGCCTTCTTCAGGTCATACTGCGTGCGGCGAATGACCACTTCATGGCGATGTTCCAGGAAGTAGTGCAGTAACTGCTTGAGGTTGAGCAGCATGGGGCGTCCGTTAACCAGACACACGTTATTCACGCTGAATGACGACTGCAGCTCAGTCATCTTGTACAGCTTGTTGAGCAGCACATTGGGGTTGAAGTCTTTCTTCACGTCGATGACGATGCGCATACCGTGGCGGTCGCTCTCGTCATTGATGTCGGCAATGCCCTCAATCTTCTTTTCCTCGACCAAGCGGGCAATATTCTCGATCAGGTCTTTCTTATTGACGTTATAGGGAATCTCATTGACCACGATGCGCTCATGGTTGTGCTCGGTCTCAATCTCGGCCTTGGCCCGAACGACAATGCGCCCGCGACCGGTCTCAAAGGCGTCTCTCACGCCCTGGTAGCCATAGATGATGCCTCCGGTGGGGAAATCGGGGGCCTTGATGTAATTCATCAGGTCGCTCACCTCCATCTCGGGATCCTCCAGCAGGGCCAGGCAACCGTCGATACACTCGCCCAGATTGTGGGGAGCCATGTTGGTCGCCATACCCACGGCAATACCCGTTGCTCCGTTAACCAGCAGGTTGGGAATGCGGGTAGGCAGTACCGACGGCTCGTCGAGCGTATTGTCAAAGTTGGGCACGAAGTCCACGGTATCTTTGTCCATGTCCTCCATCATGCTTTCGCCCATCTTGTCGAGGCGCACCTCAGTGTAACGCATGGCGGCGGGGCTGTCGCCGTCTACCGAACCAAAGTTACCCTGGCCGTCGACCAGCGGATAGCGCATTGCCCAGTCCTGGGCCAGGCGCACCATGGCCAGGTATACCGACGAATCGCCGTGAGGGTGATACTTACCAAGCACGTCACCCACGATGCGTGCCGATTTCTTGTAGGGGGCATTGGAATAGTTACGCAACTTGTCCATGCCGAAGAGTACCCTGCGGTGCACAGGCTTGAAGCCGTCGCGCACATCGGGTAGCGCTCGCGAAACAATGACCGACATCGAGTAATCGATGTAGCTGGTCTTCATTTCGTTCTCAATGTTGATCTCTAAAATTCGATCGTTGTCCATGTTGTATTTTTTACTTTTAAATCTGTTTCGGACACCGCACTGCAGGCCGACTATTGGCCCCAGGCTAGCACGAATGCCACGACATTAGGTTTAACTTACAAAAATACGCATTATTTCTCATTCGGCAATTCGTTTTGCGCCACTTTTTGACTGAATTGAAGATAAAATGTTTAATCAACACCCCGATTGTCACGTTTTTTTATTTTTTCGCCCTGCTTGGGCCCTGTCGGTTCACATGTTTTCGTTATCTTTGCACATCTCTAATGCATACTGTACTATGGCAAAGATTATTGACAAATATGTGTGGCTCATGGACACGATACGCAAGGCAGGCGATACGGGCATCTCCTTTGAGCAGATCAACGAGGAATGGCTGCGCAAGGACAACCAGCACCTGAGCGAGGGGCTTGGCCTGCTCAAGCGCACGTTCCACAAGTGGTGTGTCGCCATCAGCAAGCAGTTTGGCATCGAGATTGAGTGCAGGCGCAAGGGCGGCTACCGATATTACATCTCTAATCCCGAGAATTTTGAAGGCCATGACCTCAACAACTGGCTCATCGACACCATCAGCGTCAGCCAGGTGCTCATGCACAACATGGCTCTCAAGGACAGGATACTGCTTGAGTACGTGCCTTCTGGACAGCAATATTTGCCGATCATCCTTGATGCGATGAGCGACAGCCATGTCTTATCAATCTCCCATCAAAGCTACTGGCACGAACATGCGCAAACCCTTCTCGTACATCCTTACTGCGTCAAGTTATTCAAGCAGCGCTGGTACATGGTTGCTTTTTGTCCGGAGCGCAACGCGATTCGCACCTATGCGCTCGACCGCATCCTGGATATCAAGCCTCGGGGCGAGAAATTTGTGGTTCCCGCCAGCTTCTCGCCATCGGTTTTCTTCAAGAACGCCTACGGTGTGATGATTGGCAACGAACTGCCTCGCGACATCAAGCTCAAGGTGAACGCCTTTCAGGCCAATTATCTGCGCTCCCTACCCTTGCATCAATCCCAGCAGGAGGTCTACAAGAGTCTAAATTACAGCATCTTCACCTTTCATCTGAGTCCGGAGTTCGATTTCATGATGGAACTGCTCTCGATGGGTGACGAGGTCGAAGTGCTCGAGCCTCAGAGTTTGCGCTCTTCTATAGCCGCAATCGCCCACAACATGAGCGCCATGTATGACAACGACAAGATGTGAATCATCATTAACCTGAAGCAACATGAAGAATTTTGCTGCAATTGACTTCGAGACGGCCAATGCCGAGCGCACCAGCGTTTGCTCTGTCGGTGTGGTTATTGTCAGGGACGGGGAAATAGTCGACTCTTACTATTCCCTCATTCAGCCCGAGCCCAATTACTACAGCTATTGGTGCCAGCGCGTTCATGGATTAGGGCACAAGGACACCGATAACGCGCCCCTGTTTCCCGATGTCTGGGCCCAGATTGAGCCGCTCATCCAGGGCCTGCCCCTTGTGGCTCACAACAAGGCGTTTGACGAGAATTGCCTGAAAGCCGTGTTCCGTTGCTACCAGATGGATTACCCCGACTATGAGTTTCACTGTACGCTCGTGGCATCTAGGCGCCAGCTCAGGCAACTGCCAGACCACAAGCTCGACACCGTGGCCGCCTACTGCGGCTATGACCTGTTCAGGCATCACCACGCCCTGGCCGACGCCGAAGCCTGTGCCCACATCGCCATCAAGATATTGTAACGATACCATTGCCGACACGATGAAACAAGGGCAGAACACCTTGCGGTCGTTCCACCCTTGTTTCAGTGTTATCAATTAATACACTTTATTGAGTCAGGCTGGCAGTAATGGCCTGTACCTCACGTGAGAAGTCTTTTTCAATCGACATGCGCTGCTCAATCTGAATGCACGCATGAAGCACAGTGGCATGGGTGCGGTCCAGTTTGGCTCCGATGCTGGTCGACGACATCTGGGCCTCCTTCTTGGCCAGGTACATGACCAGCTGTCGCGCGTCGCTGATTTCGCGCTTGCGTGATTTCCCGTAGAGCACGTCGGTAGGCAAGTTATAGAAGTCGGCAACCGTCTCGGCGATGGTCTCAAAGGTCACCTGCTTCTCGGCCACTTTAACAGTATTACCGATCACGCTGCGGGCCAGGTCGATTGTGATATCCTGGCCAAGCATGGTCGCATGGGCCAGCAGGGCTACCATGACACCCTCGAGCTCGCGCACACTGTCAACAACGTTGGCTGCGATGAAGTCAAGCACTTCGCTGTCGATGTTCAGGCCGTCCTGTGATGCCTTCATCGCCAGGAACTTGCGGCGCAGTTCATAATCGGGCTTCTCCAGCTCGACCGTCATGCCCCACTTGAATCGCGAGATCAGCCTGGGCACCATGCCATCCAGGTCACACGGACGGCAGTCACTGGACATCACCAGTTGATGCTGGTGCTGGTGCAGATGGTTGAAGATATGGAAGAAGGTGTTCTGTGTTCCTTGCTTGCCGGCAAACTCCTGGATGTCGTCAAGCAACAGAACGTCGATGCTCTGGTAAAAATTGATGAAGTCGTTGACTTTCTTCTGGACAACGGCCGTCGTGTACTGGCTCTCAAACACGCGTGCCGTAACATAGAGCACGCGCATGCGCGGATTCTCCTCCTTGAGCTTGATGCCGATAGCCTGCAGCAGGTGGGTCTTGCCCACGCCTGTCGAGCCGAAGACAAACAACGGGTTGTAGGTCTTCACCTCGGGATGCTCGGCAATGGCCTGGCCTATGCTCAGCGCGAGCCTGTTGCTCATGCTGCTGCAGTAGTTCTCAAAGGTGTATCGCGGATTGAGCTGCGGATCGATATCGTCGAGCGCGTCTTCGCGCTCAAATGGATTAGCCACGCGGGGCTTGTTGATCTTGAGTTCGTGCTTGAGCTTTACGCTAGAGTTGTCCTCACTCTGCTCTACGGCGCTCGTGTCGTCGTTGCCTACCACATTATATTTATAAGTCAGCTTGACGTTCTCGCCGAAAACCTTCTTCAAGGCTGCTGAGAGGATATTGATGTAGCGGCCCTCTATCTGCTCAACAAAGAACTTCGAGGGCACTCTGAGCGTCACACGGCTGTTTTCCTGGTCATAGTCAACGGCAACAATGGGTGCGAACCAAACATCATATTGTTCGGCCGGGAGGTTTGCCTTGATGACGTCAAGACAACGGTTCCACTGTTGTGCAACGTTAAACATATTGTATTTCTTTTCTTAGTAATGGTTGGTTTGTTCGTGCTTTTAGCAGTACAAATTTCGGTCAATAATTTCTTTTAAAAAAATGCTCAAAAAATTTGCAAATTTCATTTCAAGTGTAACGATGTTGAAAAACAAAGGGTTAACTCTTCTTTACAATTTTTTTACAAATCCAGTGTCCTAAATTAGCCTATCTTCTTGTTTTTCAGTCGTTTGAATTTATACTAGTAAAATTCCAGTTTGGTTTTGCAACACCACAAAGCGCTGTATTAGTAAGGGTTTGATTTTGCAAATCCCGAAAATAGTAAATTTCAAAAAATGCTCTATTTGGACTTATTCCAAATAGAGCATTTGAGCTGGTTTCAGGGGTGTGATTGGGCACCCTGTAATTTCAATTCTTGGCTTAATTCTTGTCGCGTTAGCATCTTAGAACACTTTCACGTTGATGTAACGCTTGGGATGGGCCTTGATGTCGATGAGCAACGAGTCCAGGCTGGCTAGAGCGTGGTTGGCGTTGTCATACAGTTCGCGGTCGGTCGTCAGCTTGCCCAGCGACGAGTTTTTGTCATTGAGTTGTTCCGACAGCTTTTCAAGATTAGTCAGTGTGGCATTGAGTTTGGTCATCGTTTCGTCGAGGGGCAGTTCCTTGAGCGACGACGACAGGTCCGACAGGTTGCCGCTGGCTCCGGTCAAGTTGGTAGTGATACCGTTCACGTTGTTCATCACGCCCGGCACACTACGGTTCAGGTTGGTCAGCATGATGGTGAGTTGCTGTGAGCTGGCTTGTAACTGGCGAGTGATGGCATCCAGTCGTGCCAATGAGGCAACAACGGCTGGATCACTCGTCAACATGTTCACGTTGGTCAGAATCGAGTCCACCTTGGGCAACGCCTGGTTGACAACGGGCATGATGTTGTCCGTCACGTGATCCATGATGCCTGGCTCACGCACCACAGGCAACATGCTGCCCGGTTTCATCATCGGGCCGTCTCCCAAGTGCAGCTCAAGCGACGCACTGCCCAGCAAACCCGACACCAGCATCACGGTACTGCCTTCGGGCACCTTCATCTCGTCGTTCATGGCCAGCATGACCGATATCTTGTTCTTGCTATAGTCATAATTGATTTCCCTCACTTGGCCCACCTGGAAACCGTTCACCGTCACCGGTGCCGCCACCAGCAGGCCCTCGGTGCTGTCAAGTTCAGTATAGAATCTGTTGCCAGGTGTCAGCAGGTTAATTCCTTTCAGGTAGTTGATGCCCCAGTAGAGCAACGCAAGTCCCACTAGCACAGTGAGCGCAATTTTCACGTTTTTATTAAAAAACTTCATGACAATATCATTGTTGTTTCAATTCCTATTGAACGGCAAAAGTACAAAAATGTTCTCTAAAACTGATTATTTTTCATCAATTTTAGACTATTTTAATGCCTTAGGGCCACACTAAGCCATAATTGACACAAAAAATGAGGCTTTTACACATTTTTTTAATTGTTATCGGTGGCTATTACAACTTTTCTGACTAATTTTGCGAGATTACGTTTTACAGCAAAGCTTTACATTATTAAGAAATAAACAATCAAGATGAGCTCTCCACTTCAATATAAGACCCTTTACGGACTGATTGGCTATCCGCTAGTCCACTCGTTCTCGATGGAATACTTCAACCAGAAGTTCCTTGCCGAGGACATTGACGCACAGTACATCAACTTCGAGATCGACAACTTGGGACTGCTCATGGAAATCATCGCCGAGTACCCCAATCTCAACGGCCTTAATGTCACCGCTCCTTACAAGGAGGCCATTATTCCCTATCTCGACAGCCTCGACGACGACGCTCGCGACATTGGTGCAGTCAATGTCGTTAAGTTCATCCGCGATAGCAAGACGGGCGACCTCATTCATCTGCGGGGATACAACAGCGACGTTTCGGGCTTTGACAGGACCATCGACGCGATTCTTACACCTGAACGCACCCGCGCCATGGTGCTTGGCACCGGTGGCGCAGCCAAGGCTGTAAGGGCGGCTTTTCTCTCGCGTGGCATCGATGTCCAGCTTGTCTCTCGCCGCAAGTCAGAACACACCCTCATCTATGAAGAAATCACTCGGGCTATGGTAGCACAGCACAAGATTGTTGTCAATGCTACTCCACTGGGCAAATACCCTGACGACGACCAGTGCCCCGACTTCCCTTACCGTTTCCTCACCCATGACCACATCTGTTATGACTTGATTTATAACCCCGAGGAGACCTTATTCATGAAGAACTCGGCTCGATACGGAGCCCAGACCAAGAACGGCATAGAGATGTTGCTCCTTCAGGCCTTTGACGCCTATAGTATTTGGACCGAGCAGACCGAATAGTCATCTCCTGTCTTGACCGCTACTGGCAACAGGTCTAATACCGGAGTCGAGTCTTATGCCTGCCACACCATCGCTTTCACGCATTCCGGCATTGAGGATACTGCTACCGTTTGTTATCGGCATCCTCATCAGTCACGTTTGCTCAGGAGGCTGGTGGTTACCGGTTGTCCTGATAGCCGTGGCTATGGCCGCCTATACGGTCATTTCACGCATGTCTTCGTCATCGCCTTCAGCCCGACTGCGATGGCGACCATTTTTCATTCTGCCATTAGCGCTTGTGGCTATGTCACTGGGATGGTTGACTGCGATCATCCACACGCCACCGCATCTCGATGATCGCATCCGCTCAGGAACTGTCCTCGGCGGACGTGTGGCCGAGGTCGATTTCACCGACTTTTCAATGCGTCTCACGGTGGATGTCATCCATCAGGACGCTTCTGACTGCAAGGTCTTGCTCTCGACAAGAGGGTGTGACTATACCATGCAGCCAGGGACATTGGTCGCATGGCAAGCCGGGCTACATGAAGTGACCAACATGGGCAATCCCGATGAGATGGACTATGCGTCCTATCTGCTTCACAATAAGGGCATACGCTATCAGCAGCACCTACCGTTAGATAAGATCAAGAAGGTCGGCATTTCCCCTACGCCCATGACGCGATTGTCCGTCGCAAGGCGCAACATCCAGCTCATGGTTCTCAATTCACGCCTGAGCCCCGAGTCACAGCAGTTTGTCATTGCTATGCTCTTGGGCAACAGTGGCTTTATCGAACATGAAACCCGACAGGAATTTTCGGCCGCAGGCATTGCCCACATCCTGGCTTTGAGTGGATTGCATGTGGGGTTGATTGCCTTGCTCGTCTGGTGGCTGTTATTCCCGCTGGATTACCTGCGGTTACGCTGGGCGAGGTTATTGATAACAATTCTGGCCATTACCTTGTTTGCTGTTTTTACGGGTTTGTCGCCCAGTGTTGTGCGTGCCACGGTCATGACTGGCTTTGTGTTTGCCTCGCTCATCTTCTACAGGCGATCGGTATCCCTGAACGCCTTGGCCATGTCGGCATTGCTGATTCTCATCTTTTCGCCATCGGCTGTTTACAGTGTCGGCTTCCAGCTGAGCTTTATCACGGTTGCTGCGCTCCTGTCGTTGGCCAGGGTCCCTGATACCATGCAGAGCCGTTTTCTGTGGGTAAACAAGCTCACGGCATCTGCCATGGCTTCACTTGTAGCGATGCTGGCAACGGTCGCATTGACTGCTCATTATTTCCACACGGTATCAGTGTTGACGGTGATTTCCAATCTGCACATTCTCCCCATTATGCCTGTTTTCATGACACTGGGTGCCATTTTCCTGCTGGTGGCGGCGGCTGGGATGAGTTGGCCTTGGCTCGAGGCGGCCCTGGATGCCATGAGTCATTACCTTAGTTGGTCAGCACAATCGGTCAATTCCATCCCTTGGGCTCATTTCGATGGCGTCTATGTGAGCTCATTTGGCGTCTTAGCTTACTTTGTCGTGATGGCATTTCTCCTGTTGTGGTTCTATCGTCGCAACTATCGCTACCTGATGGCTGCTGCTGTTGCCGTAGTTGCTCTCTTGGCCCACTCGTTGTGGGTCGATGCCACGACACCTCGCCGCGGTTTGGTGGTTCTCAACTCGTTTGACTCGACCCCGATTCTGTATTATCAGGGCAGTGAGTGCTACGTGTGGACGCCTGATAACGAAGACACTGACTCGGCCGATTTCATGCGTTTCCATGCCGGCTTCATGGCGAGGCACGCCATTGACCGACTCACAATAGTGGGCAACAATGACACCTTGCGGCTTGACCATGGCCAGTTTATCAAACCGCCTGTCGCGTTCTTGATGAATCGCCGTCTGGTGGCAGTGGGCAGGGGATCATGGAAATCATTGTCAACCACTAGGCCATTGGCGCTCGATGACATCATCGTCACCAAGCGCTATCACAGCACTGTTGCCAAGCTCACGCAACTGTACCGTTTCGACCGTCTGATATTATCGGGCGCTATACACCAGGCGGCTCCTGTCATGCAAGAGTGCGACAGCCTCAATGTGAGGGTCCACAACTTAGCCGACCAGGGAGCCGTCGTGTTTCATTAAAATCGAGCTAGATCAGATGAGCGACAGGACTATGCGCTTGACGTCCTCACCCAGGCGCTCGGCTTCTTCCATCGTGTGGGCTTCGCTATAGATGCGAATGATGGGCTCGGTGTTGCTCTTGCGCAGATGCACCCAGCTGTCGGCAAAGTCGATCTTTACGCCGTCGATGGTCGTCATCTGCTCGCCGCGGTAGTGATTCTCTACAGCTCGCAGGATGGCATCCACATCCATGCCTTCGCGCAGCTCAAGCTTGGTCTTGGCTATGCTGTACTGTGGATAGCCCTGTTTGAGCTGCGACACCGTTTTACCACTGCGGGCCAGCAACGACAGGAACAGGGCAACGCCCACAAGAGCGTCGCGTCCGTAATGGCTTGCAGGATAAATCACTCCGCCATTGCCCTCGCCGCCGATGACAGCACCGCTACGTCGCATCTCTGTCGTGACATTGACTTCTCCCACGGCAGCGGCCGTGTAAGTGCAACCGTGCTTCTCGGTCACGTCTCTCAGGGCTCGTGACGACGACAGGTTGCTCACGGTCGGGCCAGGGGTATGGGCCAGCACATAGTCGGCCACGGCAACCAGGGTATACTCCTCGACAAAGAACTCCCCGTTCTCCATCACAATAGCCAGGCGATCCACGTCAGGGTCAACGACAAAGCCCACATCGGCCTTGCCCTCGCGCATAAAGTCGCTGATGGCGGTCAGGTTCTGGGGAATAGGCTCTGGTGTATGGCCAAAGTTGCCTGTCGGATCACAGAAAAGTCTTTCGACTCGCTTCACGCCCAGTGCCTCAAGCAACTGAGGTATAGCGATTCCGCCCACCGAGTTCACGGCATCGACGGCAACTGTAAAGTCAGCTTTCCTGATAGCCTCCACATCAACCAGGTCCAGTGCCAGCACATGGTCAATGTGCCTGCGCAACCAGGTGTAATTCTTCATCTCCCGGCCCAGATGGTCCACATCGGCGTAGTCAAAGTCCTCGGCCTCGGCAAGCCGCAGCACTTCTTTGCCCTCGGCATCGGTGAGAAACTCGCCTCGATGGTTCAACAACTTCAGGGCGTTCCACTGTCGTGGATTGTGCGATGCTGTGATGATAATTCCGCCACAGGCCTGCTCACCTACCACAGCAAGCTCGGTCGTTGGCGTTGTAGCCAGGCCGATATTCACGACATTAAAGCCCATGCCCGTGAGGGTTCCGACAACGGTATTGAGCACCATGCGACCCGATAGGCGGGCATCGCGTCCCACGACAATCACGTTTGATTGTACAGGAGAATTGCGGCGCATGAAGGTAGCATAAGCCGACGTGAACTTGACGATATCAAGCGGTGACAGTCCATCACCGGCCTTGCCGCCGATGGTACCGCGTATTCCAGATATTGATTTGATGAGTGACATGTGTTGTATACTGCTTTTTAAGAATGTGTTTTGTTTTTGTTAAATCTGGCTATGATAGTAACGCACGTGATACAAGAACGGCGTGACATAGCTTATCTCGCTGGTAAAACCAAACTGCGACCTGACCACAAGATTCACCTCGCATTCTACACCCAGGTACTTGAGGGGATACTGCAGGCCATATCCCCACTGCGATGAACTGGGCAGTGTGAAATCAGAGTAATTGAACGTGCATGATACGGCATCCATCGTGTTCTCGTTACCGCTGGTCAGCGACAGTATGCCATCGGCATACCATGTCGCCAGGTTATATCGTGAGTACCTGAAGTAGATGGGCTCGCCCACCTTGGCCTTGTCAGTAGCACGGTCGCCGGCATCAAGCACTTGCATGTAGATATTGCCGTCAGGATCCAGGCGGTAGAACGGAGCATCAGGCCCTACTTCAAAGACCGAGTCGGCGGGAACCGACATTTCCACGCGATGATCGACCAGATAAGCGTTGACGGCGTTGCGCTCGTCGTTCAAGCGGTCGGCATAGCTCTGGTCATTGTTGCATGAGGTGAAAAACGCGAGGGTCAACAGACCCATAATCATGGTTCGGTTTAAAATGTAATTCTTCATTATTGTGATGTTGTCGTTTGTTCGTTATTCGTTGTATCGCTTTCAGGCGCCGTCCCCGGGAACTTGTCGGCAAGCACCTGGTAAAACACGGCTTCGGCCTCTTCGATAGTTCCGGCAAAGTCTCCTCCGGCTGCATTGGTATGGCCTCCGCCATTGAAATATTGTTCACATATCTCGCTCACCGAGAAGTCTTCCTGTGACCGGCACGACACCTTGATCTTGTCAGCATCCTCGCGCAGGAACACACTCCAGTATATGCCCGGGATTGCAAGTGGCTTATTGACAAGTGTCTCGGTATCGCCTCTCATGTAGTGGAAACGCTCCAGCTCCTCCTTGGTCAGGATAATAAGGGATGCACCCTGTTCGGGGAACAGTCGCATTTTCTCATTGATGGCATAACCCTGCAGGCGCAGGCTGTCGGCACTGAAGTTATTCATCGCCTGGTTATACAGCCAGCCGCGATTGATACGGCGCCTGACCAGACTCGACACAATCTTGTAGAAGTCGGGATCATCACAGCTGTAGGCAAAACCTCCGGTGTCGGTCACCATGCCCACATATAGGCAAGAGGCTGCTCGCGTGTCAAGAAACTTGAGCAGATCCAGCTGCATGAGCACCCTGAACACCAGTTCACATGTCGATGAAGCCTCGGGATGCGAGATCATGACATCGAAGCAATCCTCGGGGGCGAGATGGTGATCGATGAGAACACGCTTAACTTGAAGCGGCTCTACAAGCTCGCCCAGACGATCAATGCGATGCAGCGAGTTGAAATCCAGGCAAAAGAGGAGTTGCGCGTCATTCAGAACCTGTCGGGCGCGCTTGTCGTTCTTGGTAAACACAACCAGATCACGCACGCCTGGGACAAACTCCAGGGCCTTGGGAGCCATGTCGGGCGTGACCACGACGGCTTCTTTGCCCAAGCGTCTGAGCACGTGGCACAAGGCCAGCGTCGAGCCCAGGGCGTCACCGTCGGGCGACTTGTGGCACGTGATGGCTATGCGCTGAACGCTATTGATGAGCACACGCAATTGCTCTATCGTATGTTGAGCTATAATGTTTTGTATCATTGTTTCTGAATTGTAGCATCAAGTTGGCAAAGTTACTACAATTTCGCCATACAAGCTCTACATTGCATGATTAATTAAAGTTAATGAATCATGCGTTGTCGACTCGCAGGTTCAACTAGCAAGTGCAAAATTAGCGATATTTTTGAAGAACTCGTGT
>CAMJXD010000004.1 GCA_946409635.1 uncultured Prevotellaceae bacterium | reverse complement strand
AGGGCGCGCTCGGGACTTACACCCGTTAGAACATGACCATGCCGTGCGTACAACAAACAGTGCCGAGAGCCATCAGCCCCCGGCACTGCTTTTCTTTTCTACGGTTTATTCACAGTAAGCGACGTTCCATTTCGCGATGCGGAAGATGGTGCCCTCGATCAGGGAGCAGTAGATGTCGCCGTTATTATCGACTTCAAAGCCGTTGAACTCGCTGCTGCCTAGTTTGGAGGTGAAGACCAGCTGATGGGTAGCGGCATCGACCACCGCCAGCAAACCTCGGCGCGAACCGCAGTAGATGAAGCCATCATGCTCCAGCACGATGCAGGGAGCATGCTCGTAGCCGAAACCCAGATCCACCTTCCACAGGAACTCATACCGGTCGCCGGTACTCATGGCCACCAGTTCGCCGTCCATGGTCTTGGCATAAGACACGTTGCCGTCGGCGCTGCGTCCCAGACTCTCGCGCACCTTGTTGTCGTTCTTCTCTCGCCACACCTGGCTACCGTCACGGCGGTCGATGGCTGTGGTCACGCGGTCGGGAGCGACGATGATCACGCGCTCAGGGGTCACGACGGGAACGACATTGCCGGGACTGTAGAGGTTGGCACTCTTGCCGTTATTCCACTGCCAATTGAGTTTGCCCGTGCGGCGATTGATCGACCTCAGGTTAGTGTCCCAGGCGCCGAAGATGACATCGTTGCCGTCGACAACAGGAGCAGCCTGACAATAGTTGTTGATGCTGTCATAGTGCCACAACAGGCGGTGCCGTTTCACATCCCAGGCCTGGAACGTCTTGAATCCGCCCTGATAGAGGACTCCATCCTTGACCACGCCGTCGGCAACGTATGGTCCATCGGCATTGTATTGCCACTTAGCCTTGCCCGTCTGTTTGTCTATCCATACAAGACGCTTGTCGCTGGTGGGCAGAATCACATATTTGCCGCTCACGGCAGGACGCGAGAAGAGCATGGCGTCGGTCTTGTACTGCCAGCGCAGGTCGCCTGTCTGCTTGTCCACGGCTTTGCAATAGCCCAGCGAGTTCCCGAAATACAGGTTCTTGTCATCGGTACCCACACGGGTGAAAATCGAGGCGTTGTCGGCAAGGACACGATTAATCCTGAACTTCAGGCGCTGCTGATACTCAAATTCCGGCACAAAGGCGATTTCGGGCAGTTGGGGCGTGTAGTAGTCCAGGTTGATGTGGTAGGCATACATCTGTTGAGGTTCCTTGCCTATCACCTTATTATATACATATATCCACTGGCGGTCCAGGTCGATGGTCATCAAGGTGTAGCCGTAATTGCCGCCGCCCATGTCCAGGGCACGTACCATCAGGCCGTTTATGCCGTCGGTCTCATACAGGCGCCAGCTGTGGTAATGGCCGCACTGGTGGGTGATGACGGGATATTTCTTGAGGATGTCGACATAGGCACGGTAATTGTCCAGGTCATCAAGGATGGGATAATGGTTCACACTCAGCACGCGCATGCCCGGCTTGACCATCGCGTTGAGGGTGCTGTCGAGCCACAGCAGGTCTTCCTGCTTGATGTGGCCGTCGCCCATCTTCATGAACGGGCCGCAGTTCATGCCCACGACCACCAGATTGTCGACGGTGAAGACAAAGCGGTCGCTGCCCCACAGGTCGTTGAACGTCTTGCAGGCACTCTGACTCCAATTATTCTCGTGGTTGCCTGGAATGATATAGAACGGATGGGTGATTGCGTCCAGGATGCCCTTGATGTTGCGCAGCTGCTCGTCGCTGCCCTCGTTGGTGAGGTCGCCGGTAAGCATAACCGCATCGACGTCGGCAGCATTGATCTCGGCCACCGCCTCGCGCAGCTTGCCCTCGTTGGCATTACCGGGCGTCACGTGCACGTCGCTCAGTATGGCCAGCTTCACCACCCCACCCTGCACGGCAAGCGCCCATGCCAAGGTGACCAATAAAAACAGAAAACTTCTCTTCTTTACCATATAAAAAACTTTGTATTTTACTCGGGCTTCGTAATGGTGAAACCCTGCTTCAAGATAAACTTGAGCGTACACTGTGCCGTGTCGCGGTCATACTGTTTCTCAACCTCGGTCAACTCATCATAGGGCACGAGACACGGATGTGTCTTTTTTTCATCGTTACGCTCGGCCCCACAGGTCCAGCCCTGAGACTTGCGCGACAGCGCCCACACCTCATGGACGTTGCGGGCAATCTGCTCAATCAGCGCTTCGACCTCGGGCGGCAGCATGACATCGCTCGTGTCTACGGGGCAAGGAACATAATCCTGATTTGACTTCTCTTGTTTCATATCGCTAAAATCTTTCTAAAACATCACTCTCGCCACAAGGCATTGAGATCTTTCATCATATGATGCCTAGGGAGACGTCGACCACGTTGTAGTCATAGCTCTGAACCTTGGTCGAAAGGTTGCCCCACGGCTTGAGGCATCCATGCATCAGACGGGCCTCGTCCTTGTCTTCCTCGGTACCGTAGTCGGTATATCCAAGCACCTCATGAGAGGCCACCCAGCGCAAGTGCTCGGTACGGGCCAGCACATCCAGAACAGCAATGACTTGATCGTCTTTCTCGCGCCCGTTCCACTGGTAGTCGATGTGGTTCTCCTCACGGGTCAGGCAATGTGTGGCAAAGATCTGATACTTGTCGCCCAAAGCCGCCTGGGCAAGCAGTTGCTTTGTGTACTGATGGAAGCAGTTCTCGATGTTCTGGCTCTGGGTGCGCCGCAGCCTCATCAGGCCCGACAGCGTGGGCGAGTAGCCCTTGTAAGGCTCAACAAGCTGCATGAGCTGCTTGTGCTCGGTGATCCAGTCGGGCTCGGCTCTTCCGGTAGAGGCCAAGATCGACTTGTCATACCGTTTCTTGTATACCTGGGCTTCCTGCCTCAACGCGTCGGCGATGACATACTTGTAGTTGAAGATGTCATTCATCTCACCAAACATGGTGATAGGCTGGGTAATCGGTGCAGTCGTCGTTATCACTCGCTGGTGCAAGGGTTTCGCCTTGTCCTCGGCATGCTCCTCGGCAGCCCACAGGCGGTTGTAATGACCGATGATGCGCGAGAAATGCTTGTCCTCGTCGTTTTTCACCATCACCAGAATGCGAAAATGATTCATGTCCTTGCGCATGCGCACTGCAAACCTGAAGATTCGCACGGCCAGCGCGACATTCAGCTCATCATCACCCTGAGCGACCACGATATAGTTCAGCTCCGTGATGTGCTCCGACAGTTGATTATAGAATTCGGGGGCACGGGCATCCATTTCGTGAAGGTAGATGTAATGGCCGTCTTTTGTACTGGAGTAGTCAGTGACAATCGACGGAGCGCCAGAAATAAACAGGCCGGCCTGTTTCTTCAATTCCACATCCACGACGTGGCATTCAAATTCGGAGCGCTGCACCGGGCCCTTATCAGCAGTACCTGTCTTGACAAAGGCCGAAAACTCGTAGAGGAAACGGACGATATCCATACCCACCTCGCCAAAGCCAACCACGAGGGATTTGAACGCCGACGACACAGTGGCATCCTTCTCGACGTCTACATAGCTGACGGGGTGGAACTCGACATTCTGCTTCAGGATCTCGACGCTCATGTGCGACGGGTCTACGACCCTGACCTCGATGCGCTCGTGCAGTTGCTCGTCCTCGATGACGCGGTGCAGACTGTTGTAACGGGCCCGACAATACAAGTAGACCATGTTGCCATTATCATTCGCCGGGGCATCACCCGACTGCTCAGGCGCGGCATTGTCATTCTTTTTCTTCTCCTTAACCACCTTCTCGACAAAGGCCTTGATAGTTTCATCACGCTTGAGGTTGGCCACGGCTTGGATATTATAGGCAGCATCGTCGGTGAGGACAAACAGGTGGGCCTCGCCCAGAGTCTTGCAGCTGATGATGCGTGCCAGTTGCCGCAGGTTAAGTTTCTTTCTCAGCACATCCTCGGGCATGGATTCGACCTTAACGCGTGCCAGGTCGGCATAGGTACTCGTTGTCAGGCAGTCAAGTTCCAGCATGCGGTCGAGGTCATGGTTGCGTAGCGACAGGAAATTGAACAGACGCTCCATACCGTTCTTGACACTCATCGTCTTGTCATCGTTGGTCCTGACGACGATGATGCGATATTTGTTGCTCTTCAGCTCTGAATAGTGGTCCTTGATGCTCTTGGCCAACGCAAAAGAAGCGTCATTCATGCCCCAGAAGACATAGGTCGCCTTCTTACGGCCAAAATAGGCAGCATACAGCATCCTGAAGCCTGCAATGATGTTGTAACCAAAGTGCTTGATGACAAACACCAGCGTGACCAGTGCTGCTGCTATATGAACAGCCGAAAAGGCCAACATGAATATCCAGTTGTGGTAAAACGACGGGTGGATGGCCGAGATGTCGCTCTGCATCAAGAACATCTGCAGCGAGTAGATGGCAGCCATGGGCATGTTGCCAATCAGCGACCAGTGGCTGTCGCCCACATACATTCCCAAGTCATACACCACAAAGCCGCCAAGCCATACCAGCGCAAACGACGAGGTCAGGACTTTGCCCGATACGTGCCAATCCCACTTCTTGGCACCATTGATAATCAGCGCCAGCGCCAGTATCGCCAGCGCGGCCAGCACAATACCAATGGCACCGCTCAAACCGGCCATCGACAGCATCGAGTCAGTGACATCCTGGACATCACCCGGCGTTTTGAGATAAGGCAACTTATCAATCAAATCGCGAAACCAAGGTAAAGAATTGTAAATCATCACAAGATAAAGGATAAATAAACTATTACTGGCAAAGCAGCAGCCATGCTCCATTAACATTGCAAATATATAACAAAAAATCCGTCTGTAATCATGATTGTCAATAAAAGTCTTAAAAAATAAACCTCAAATATATTACTGAGCTCTCCCCGGAACTGAAAAGTTTTCATTAATTTTGTGGCTTCAATCATGAACCACGAACTGTACATAGCACGGCGCATGACACTGGACGGCGAACGCAGGCAGGGCTCCCCTAGCCTGACGGTTGCCCTGGTGGGCATTGTGCTGGCCGTGGTGGTGATGATCCTGTCGATCGCCATCGTCATGGGATTCAAGGGAGAAATCACGGGCAAGATCATGCACCTCGACGCCCACCTCAGGGTGGACAACGCCGCACTGGGCATCGACGACAACTATGCCTCGGTCAACGGACGCGAGGTGCGCGAGGCCATCGCCGAGGAGGCCGCCTTTGCCGAGCGTGTCGAGAGCATCAGCCTCATTGCCGACAAGAGTGCCATACTCAAGACCGACCAGGACTTCATGGGAATCATCTACCGCGGTGTGGACGGGGGCTACGACTGGCGCTACATCGCGGCAAACATGATTGAGGGCAACGTACCCGCTGCCACCGACTCGGCTGCATCCAACGCCATTGTCATCTCAAAGGCCGTTGCCGACCGCCTGATGCTCCATGCCGGCGACCAAGTGATGACCTACTTCATCGACAACAAAATCAAGGTGAGAAAACTCACCATCGCTGGTGTGTTTGAGACCGACCTCGAGGCATTTGACAACGCCTATGTCGTGGGAGACATCTCAATCGTCCAGGGCGTGAACGGCTGGAACGGAGACACCGGGACACAGGTCGCCCTGAACATGAAGCGAACGACCGACCTCGATGCCGACGGCTACGACCTCTACACCCTGCTGGCCGAGAATACCCTGCAGCACGAGAGCAAGAACCTGTTTTTCGTGACCACGACCCATCAAAACAACCTGCCCTTCTTTGCCTGGCTCGAGATGCTCGACATGAACGTCGTCATCATCCTCACGCTCATGATGATTGTCGCCGCATTCACGTTGATCTCGGCCATGCTGATGATTGTGCTCGAGCGCATCCGCGTTATCGGCAACTTCAAGGCTCTGGGAGCGACCAACGGCAGCATCCGTCGCATTTTCATCTATCTGACGGGCAAACTTATCCTCAAGGCCCTTGTCATCGGCAACACCATCGGCATCGGCTTAGCCCTGCTGCAGAAGCATGGCCACATCGTGCGACTAGACCCGTCTGCATACTATATGCCCTACGTGCCCGTCCAGTTGAGCTTTTCCACCCTCATCCTGCTCAACCTGGGCATCATCGTCGTGTCTTATCTGACACTCCTTGGCGCCAGCCACATCATCTCGACCATCAAGCCCACGTCCACTATGCGCTTTGAGTAATGGCTCAAGATGAATCTATCACAGAATCACTATAACCATATTAAAAGATATCGACATGAAGACTAAGCAAATGAACATTAGAGAAGAAGCAGCCCGTTGCCTGTTATGTGAGAACGCGCCATGCAGCCGTGCATGCGCAAAGGGAGATGTAGCCCGGGCCATCCGTGCCGTGCGTTTCGGCAACGAGGCCATTGCACGTCAATGGCTAGAAGGGTGTGACGAGAGCGACCTGGAGCAAGCCGAGCAGGCGTGTATCCATTACGACCGCCCCATACGCATCCGGGAAATGGCGAGTCAGCTGCCCGAGGCTGCCCCTGTCGACCTGCCCAGTCTGTCCATCGAATTCTGCGGCCTACCCTGCGAGAACCCGTTCTTCCTCGCTTCATCGTCAATCTGCACCAACTACGAGATGGTGGCTCGCGCATTTGATGCCGGATGGGCGGGCGTTTTCTACAAGACCATCTGCCTGGACGACATCAATGAGGTGTCGCCACGATTTGATGTCGTGCACCGTGAAGGCGACAAGGGAGATTTCACCGCATTGCGCAACATGGAACAGCTGAGCGAGAATCCCCCCGAGGTCGACTTTGAAATCCTGCACCGCCTCAAGCAGAATTACCCCAACAAAATTGTGGTGGCCTCGATAATGGGCTCAACCGAAGAAAAATGGATTGAACTTGCCAAGAGGGCCGAGGCTGCCGGTGTCGATGCTGTGGAGTTGAACTTCTCATGCCCGCAGATGCGTGCGACCGGCATGGGCAGTGACGTGGGACAGGATCGTGAGCTGGTCACCTTCTTCACCGCCTATGTCAAGCATGCAGTATCCATCCCCGTCATTCCCAAAATGACGCCCAACATCACCATGATGAGTGATCCAGCTATCGGCGCCCACTATGCCGGAGCAGATGCCATCAGTGCCATCAACACCATCAAGAGCGTGACCATGGATGAACGCGCCCAGGTGTCGGGCTCGTGGGCTGTTTCGGGACTCTCGGGACGCGCTGTCAAGCCCATCGCCCTGCGGTTCATCCTTGAGTTGGCCATTAATCCCGTACTCAAGAACCTGAAACTGAGCGGCATTGGCGGCATCGAGACTTGGCAAGACGCGCTCCAGTTTATCCAGTTGGGCTGCAGCAATCTGCAAGTGTGCACCGCTGTGATGCAATATGGCTACCGCATCATCGATGACCTCAAGTTGGGTCTGCAGCACTACATGGCTAGCCGCGGTATCAACAAGCTGTCAGCCTTGGTAGGAGAAAAAACACCCAATTTCTCCAAGCCAAGCGACCTGGACCGCGACACCGTCGTCTTCCCCATCTTCAACCCCGAGGAATGTATCGGCTGTGGCAGGTGCTACGTGTCCTGTATGGACGGCGGCCACCAGGCCATCACCTTCGACGACGACCGCAAGCCCCGTCTCGTGGGCAGCAAGTGCGTCGGCTGCCACCTGTGCCGCCTCGTCTGCCCCACCGGTGCCATCAGTGTCTCGAAGCGTGTCCCCAAGCGCAAAGCTAAATAACGACGGCCCAAAAACAGCAAAATCAAATCAGGGGGGGAACCGGGAAACCGCAATACCCCCTGGCCAAGAGCCACAGTGCCCTCAGCAATGAAGAGGCCACGGCTGATATGATCGCAACCAGGACGGTTTTTTGATGGAGAACGGTGTGTTAACCACCTTAAAACCGTCCTTTTTTACCCAAAATGAAAAAAAAATTGAAAAAAAGTTCATTTTTTTCTTGCCAGTATAAAAAATAGCTGTACCTTTGCAGTCGCAATTAGGAATTGTCCTGTGGTGTAATGGTAGCACATCGGATTCTGGTTCCGCTTGCGAGGGTTCGAATCCTTCCAGGACAACAAAGAAAAGTGACCCTTAAACAAGGTCGCTTTTTTTATGAGTAAAAACAATATTTTTAAAAATTTAAACTGTTAGATTTATTATGGCAACAAAGATCAGATTGCAGCGCCACGGTCACAAGGACTATGCGTTCTATCCCATTGTTATTGCCGATAGCAGGGCACCACGAGATGGTAGATTTATTGAAAGGATTGGTTCTTATAACCCCAACACTAATCCTGCTACCATCAGTTTGAATTTCGAGCGTGCACTCTATTGGATCAACGTAGGTGCAATTCCCACCGACACTGTACGTAACATTCTCTCTCGCGAGGGCGTGATGCTGATGAAGCACCTCCAGGGTGGCGTCAAGAAGGGCGCTTTCACCGAGGAAGAGGCTCAGAAGCGTTTCGAGGCCTGGAAGGCCGAGAAGCAGGCTAAGCTCGACGCAATCCGCAACAAGGAGCGCGACGACAAGAAGGCCGCCAGCAAGAAGGCCATCGCCGAGGAGGCCAAGAAGAACGAGGCTAAGGCCGAGGCCGTAGCCAAGAAGAAGGCCGAAATCGCCGCTGCCAAGGCTGCTGCCGAGGCTGAGGCTGCTAAGGCCGCTCAGGAGGCAGAGGCCGCCGAGGCTCCCGCTGAGGACGCCGCTCCCGCTGCCGAAGAGGCTCCCGCCGCAGAGGCATAAAAAGAACCCCGTTCTTTTTAAAATCACACAAGCTCCCGACATCACAGTTGGGAGCTTGTTATTTATAGTCAAAATATATAAAATGGTTCAACTATCTTTTATCATTGACATACCCCATTCATACACCATGTCGATTGTAGGGCATGAAATGTTATTCTCATGGGCCAAATCATGAATGAACTTTAAGCCATATGGAAAATCTTCAGTAAAATATCGACTTGAGAAATCAGGTACCCAACCATCTTCGATTTTCTTCATCGGTGAAAGAATTGTTGACAATGGCTTTATGCTCTTGATTTTAGCAGTCATTGACGAAGCATCAGTTGACTCATAATGTTCTAGAAGAGTCTCTATGTGGGTCGTTTTAATTTTCAAGAACTCCAGAAGACTAAAAAACTCACGATCCATTTCTATCTCAAGCTGTGATGTTTCAATTGTCCAATCGTTATAAAAAAGACCACATTTTTCAAATGGCTTGCCATCCCAATCATGCCACATCGTGAAAAGCCTACCTGTGTGAAGTATCGGGTTACTATTACTAAGTGTTACTTCATAGAAACTATCACATAATACTACAGGCTCCATAAACAAATCTTCAATAAGATGTTGAAATTGCTGGATGTGCCTGATATTCTCTATTGCCATAATGAGTTTATCACGATAACCCAATAAATTTGATTCTTTACCATATTCAACGACCCGAGAAACGTATGGAACACGTTGAAATGCAAATAGTTTAACTGTATTAAGCAGATGTTTATGGGCAAAAATGAAAAAACCAGTGCAACCAAAAACGGAGCCAACTAAAGTATTTGGCTTCAAATATGGTTTTATCTTTATTAAAGTCTCTTCAACTAAAAATGCAGGCAAACATAGAAAGACAATATCTGCTTTTGGTATAATATCTTCAGGATTAGAACTTATACATTCTAATCTCCCAATTATGCTACTGCCATCTGGTATGTTTACCTTAAATTTATGGTTCCATTTCTCTGGCCGGTTAGTCAACATGTCAACTTTCACGCCATCATGAGATGAGAGAACGCCTGCACAATTATGTCCTAAACCACCACCACCACAGATGGCAATTCTTATATTTGAATTAATCTCAGAAGTGATATTCATAAGTAAAAAATTAAAGCTGAATACTATAATGCTGGAGAGCATCTTTGAGTACTACGAAGAAATCCTCAACATCTTTTGGAACTATCGTACCCAACGAGCAGAGGCGGAAGGTATTGGTTGTCGATATCTTGCCTGGATAGATGGTAAATCCTCTTTCATAGCAATAGTCGTGTACTTTTTCAAAGCTCCAGTTGGGGTCATCGGGATACTTGACCGACACTACAAGCCCAGACTCGATCTTGGGATCAATGACGGTTTCAAAGCCCAATTCATCTAGTCCTTTATGGATAGCCTCATAAACCGCGCGATGGCGAGCAAACTTGGCATCCTCGCCCACTTCGAAATACTCCTTCAGCGCTTGGATTGTTGCATAAATGGTCTGTACCGGCGGCGTGAAATGCATCTCGCCAGTTTTCTCGAAGTATTCATATTGCAGATAGAGGTTGCAATAGTAGGAACGTGTGGGATAATCCTTGGAAGCCTTGATAATGTCGGTCTTGCCGATGATGAACGACAAACCAGACATTGCCATCAAACCTTTTTGAGCTGATGCCATGCAGAAGTCCACATTATCCTTAACGATATCAAAGGGGATCATACCCAAGGATGAAGTAGTATCACTGATAAAGATGGCCCCATATTGATGGGCCAGCGCGCCAATTTCCCTGATGGGATTGAGCACACCAGTTCCTGTCTCGTGATGGCAGCAATAGACGACTGCCACATCGGGATTGGCAATCAACGCCTTCTCGATTTCACCCAAGTCGGGTTGTTCAAAAACGCTGAACCTGAGGTCGATGTGCGGGATGTGATACATCTGGCACACTTCCACAGCACGGGAATTATAAGCGCCGTTGTTCACAACGAGGATTTTCTTGCCCTCAGGCACGAGAGAGTTGACACAGATGTCGATATTGATTGTTCCTGAGCCGCAGAACAATACTGATGTGTACTGGTCCTCGGGGGCATGTGCGACCTTGAGCAGGTCGGAACGCAAGCCTTTCATCAGACCGGCAAATTCCTTCTCTCGCGGACAGATATCGGGTACCACCTGGGCCATCTTGACCGTGTCGGTCGTCGTTGCCGGGCCCGGGTTCAGCAGCACGTTTCTCTTGATGTTCATAATTTCAGTGTTATAGATATTTTAAGATATTCTCTTCGGCATAGTTCAAGTCATCGAGATCATCGATTTCATACCACTTGAGTCCGTCCACCTTAAGGACATAGACTTTGCGGATGTCCTTGGACATCGTGAGCAACTCGTACTCATAGCCCAATTTCAGATTATCCTCAAGTTTGCCGGCATAGTCCTCACACATCAGGTGATAGAACGCTGAGGAGAGTTTGTGGATGCCGACCAGTTCCCCTTTAGCATCCAGTTCGGAGCTGTCGGTCGAGCAATTGGTCAAGCGGTGTCCCCTGCCATATTCCACATAGTACTGGTCCTGGAACTTGGTGACGGGCGTGATCAGCATCACGTCAGGTTCGGGACATTCCAGCAGCGAGGTGATGGCCTTTTTCTCAAACACCAGGTCAGACTCCAGCAACAGAAAATCGTCGTCGCCGATGGCTTCCCTGCAATTATAGAGGGTGTACATACTGTTGGTCTCGGCATATCGGGGGCTGAACACGCACTCAACACCCGGGTAAACCGTCTGCAACGCCTCGTACATCTCCTTGTGATAGCCTGTGCCGATGATGATGCGTGAAATCCCGCAATCAATCAACGTCTCGATGCTGCGCTCCACCATCGACTTGTCGCCACAATGAATGAAGCCCTTGGGTATCTTCTCGGTGTATTTCCCGAAGCGGGTTCCCAGCCCCGCCGCCATGATGACAGCTGTCTTGATTGCCATTACTTCTTGTTATTTAGGAAAGACATCAGTGCAGTCTTGTTCTGAATCGGAGTCGTCGTGGGGCGCCCCAAGTCCTTGCGGTTGCCCTTCTTCACCTTGACCTCAAGAAAGACGGGACCCTGCATCTTCTGCGCCTCGACAATCGATTTCTCCAAGTTATCCTGATTGTCGACGCTGAGGCAATGACGATAACCCACAGCCTGAGCTACTCCACACAGGTCAATCGACAAGCCGACGGTGGGTTGACCTCCCACCGAATCATGGGCTCCATTGTTGAACACAACGTGAATGTAGTTGCTGGGGCTCATGCTCGCGGTGATTGCCATGCTGCCCATGTGCATAATGCTCGCGCCGTCACCGTCAAAGCAGTAGACGGGTCTGTCGGGTTGCTGCAGGGCAATTCCCAAAGCAATCTGGGAAGCGTGCCCCATCGACCCAACCGTGAGGAAGTCATGCTCGTGCCCTTGTCCGAAACGCTCGCGGATTTCAAACAACTCTCTTGAAATCATTCCAGTGGTTGAAACCACTGCGGCGTCGGGCTGAAGTGCCTTCACGACCGTCTCAATGGCCTGCTCGCGCGGCAAGGAAAAGCCTGAGTCTGAGGTATGTAAGGGAGTATAGGCTTCAAAGGTGTCCTTCTCCACGACCAGGGCATAGACTTCGTGAGTGCTGATCATGTGGTCGACAGCTACCTGAATCTGCTTGGCGGCAAGGGCTTCATCCTTGCTCAAGACAGTATAATTGATGCCCATAACATTGAGCAGACCTGTCGTCACCTTGCCCTGCTTGACGTGCTGGGGCTCATCATGCACACCGGGACGGCCTCGCCAACCGATGAGCAGCAGCACCGGGATATTATACACCTCCCTGTCCGTCAGCGATGCCAACGG
Organism: uncultured Prevotellaceae bacterium; assembly: GCA_946409635.1. Classification (GTDB taxonomy): domain Bacteria; phylum Bacteroidota; class Bacteroidia; order Bacteroidales; family Muribaculaceae; genus Sodaliphilus. The sequence continues at coordinate 142,733 of CAMJXD010000004.1, read as the reverse complement.
GTTAATGATATTACCCTCGCCCGAGTTCTGCATATACACAACCGGGATCTTTCCAGTGGCGATATGGTAGCCTGCGGCAATACCCATGGCACCACCTTCATTGGCGGCGATGATATTCTGCTCACGGGGAAGGGTGTCGGTGATATAAGCACAAATCTGTTTCAGCAATGAGTCGGGCACGCCGGCATAGAAATTGATGCCGCGGCTGGCAAGCGCCTCGATAAAGAATTTGGGACTTATCATTACAATCTATTTGTTTGTGCGCGTTTACTTAGCTTTTTTTCGTTCCTGGAATCAAGTTCAAAATCTGCTTGATGGGCATGCAGTACTCGTCAGATGCCTCCAGGCTGCGGCTGCAACGGAGTATCGTCTCGGCACATTTCACCATGGCCGGATAGGCCGAACGCAGCATATGGTTGGCATAGATGACCACATTGATGCCCCAACTTGCCAATTCCTCCTCGGTGAACTGATTATAGGTGGTGGGGACAGCCACGATCGGCGTGTGAGCATCCGTCTCGCGGAAGCGCAGGCAGAATTCCTTGATATCTTCCCCACTCTTGTTCTTGGAATGAATCATGATGCCATCGGCGCCTGCGGCAACATAGGCATGGCAGCGCTCCAAGGCATCCTCGACAGATTTACCGGCAATCAGCGACTCGCAGCGAGAGATGATCATGAAGTCGTTGGTCACCTGAGCATCCTTGCCCGCCCTGATTTTATTGCAGAATCCCTCGATGGTGTCTTGGGTCTGAACGGCATCGGTGCCGAACAAGGAGTTCTGCTTGAGGCCGACCTTGTCCTCGATAATCACGGCCGAAATGCCCAAGCGTTCAAGCGTGCGCACGGTGAAGACGAAATGTTCGGTTTTGCCACCGGTGTCTCCGTCATAGATCACAGGCTTGGTCGTCACCTCGAGGGTATCATTCAGGTCGTGCAGACGCGTTGTCAAGTCCACAGCCTCGATATCAGGCTTACCCTTGGAGGTGGAATCGGTGAGGGACGAAGCCCACATACCGTCAAACTCGCGGTGCTGGCCATTGACTTCCACACTCGTGTGCTCGGCAATGAGGCCAGTCAATCCGTTGTGTGATTCCAGAATGCGGACCACAGGCTTCGCCGATATCAAACGACGCAACGTGGCCAGGCGCTGCTGGGGAGTCACTCCCAGCGAATCAATTTCCTGCTTCAGTCCAGAAGCTGAAATGCCCTTGGTATAAGGAATTTCTATCACTTCACCTCCCAGCGTTTCCATCACCTTGAACACCTCATCGCGCAGGTACTTCTGTGAGCCATACTGCCAATCATCACCGTGAATGATATAGTCGGGCTTGTACTTGAGCAGATTGGGGACATAGCTCCATTCATCCTGAGGAACGACAGCCGAAACGCCCTTGATATTCTCAACCACCTGCTTGCGTTGCTCGTAATTGAGATAGGGAAGCCTCTTGTGCGTTGCAATGGCCTTATCGGTAAACAAGCCTATCATCAGCTCGCCATACTTGGCGCCCTCATTGATAATATTGATCAACCCTGGATGCATGATGTCTCCTATCATGCCTAAATAAACTGTTTTCTTCATATCTAAAGAATGGTTTCCCATTATTAATCTTAAACTGAAAAAGTAATAAACCTTTATAACATCATCAAAGTTTTAATTAAATTGCAAAAATACAACAACTTCACGACATAGTTATAACTCAATCCATTTTAATCATCTTTTAATAGAATTCGAGGCGCTCGACGTGGTGATAGACGTGGTCGAGGTCGTCGGGAAGTCGCATGTAGTCACCAAACATGGTTTGGAGCATGTGGTGACTATTATCCGGGACTGGGAGTTGGACACCCTCAAAAACATGGGTTTTCAGGGGGAATACATCCCGCAGGTCATATACGTTGTGGAACTGGATTCCGTAATCACACATGAGAGATTTTGTTCCACTCAAGTGACTGATACAACGAAGGATTGGAAATGAGACATGACGATTGAACCAAGTCAATGCCCTTATCTTTTTCATTGACGATTCATCACCGTTACCTTTGCGGAAAAAGTTGTAAGCCAAGCTTTGTAGGCGCAGACGCTGAGTCCATGGCAAGAGCCTGTCCAGAGGAAAGATGTCAATGAAAATGCCGCGTTCCTTGAACACCTTGTCAAAGTTCCCTTCATCCAGGAATGAGCGCCGATCACGCAATTTTGTGATGAAAAGGAAATAGTTCTTATCGGTATCGTTAGTTTGCAAAGCGATGTGCTCTGGCAACTCGTCGGGCAAGACTTCTAGCAGTCGCTTGTAGTCTTTACGCATCATCGCCACATCCAAATCATCGTCCCAAGGAATAAATCCGTCGTGTCGAAAAGCGCCCAGCAACGTACCACCATACAGGAAGTATGGGATATCATGCTTCTTGCAAATTCGATCCAGTTCTCGTACCATCTCCAGCATTACCATTTGCTGGCGGCGCAAGGGTGAGCCCTCAGGGTTAAATCGAGCCTTGAGTTCAGCAGCGTTAAATGTCGGTTGTGATACCATCAATTATGTCGGTTATTTTTTTACATGATGCCGCGTTCGCGCAGGCGTTTTTGCCAGTTCCAGGCGCTGAGCATGGTGTCGTCGAGGGAAATCTCGGCGTGCCAGCCCAGGACTTCGTTGGCGCGCTTGGGGTCGGCCCAGATCTGGACGATGTCACCAGGTCGGCGCGGTGCAATCTTGTGGGGTACCTTCACGCCCGTGGCACGCTCAAACGAGTGCAGCAGTTCGAGCACCGATGCGCCATTACCCGTACCGATGTTGAAGATTTCGAGAGCCTCGTCGCTCTTATCCTCGAGCATGCGCTCCAGTGCCTTAACGTGAGCCTTGGCCAGGTCAACGACATTGATGAAGTCGCGGATGCATGAGCCGTCACGCGTGGGATAGTCGTCGCCAAAGATGCTCAACTCCTTGCGCACGCCGATGGCCGTCTGAGTCAGGTAAGGCACCAGATTCTGGGGCACGCCGTTGGGCAGCTCACCAATCTCGGCACTGGGATGGGCGCCGATGGGATTGAAGTAGCGCAGCAGGATGGCCTTGATGGGGCTGCCGCTGCGGATGACGTCGGTGATGATGTCCTCACAGATCTGCTTGGTGGCGCCATAGGGCGAGGTGGCCTTCTTGGTGGGGGCGTCCTCGGTGATGGGGTTCTTGTCGGGCTCGCCATAGACGGTGCATGACGAGGAGAAGACAAATCCCTTCACGCCAAACTCGGGCATGAGTTCCAGCAGGTTGAGCAGGATGTTGATGTTGTTGCGGTAATACATGATGGGCTTCTCGATGCTCTCGCCCACCGCCTTGCTGGCGGCAAAGTTGATGATGCCACTGATGCCAGGGTGATTCTCAAAGAGCTTGCGCACCGTAGCGCGGTCGGTGCAGTCGCCCTCGACAAATGCGGGCCTAATGCCGGTGATGCGCTCGATGCCGTCCAGCACCTCGATGTTACTGTTGCTCAGGTTGTCGATAATGACTACCTCGTAGCCTGCCTGTTGCAACTCTACCGTAGTGTGTGAACCGATAAAGCCGGTTCCACCGGTGACCAAAATCTTTCCTTTCATGACTGAATACCTTTATTATTATATTAGTTTTAATTATTATTTCTTGAAACGGGAGCGGATAAACTCTATGCAATCCTCAAATATCTTGGCCCTGGTCAACTTCATTACCAGTCCATAGAGCGCCATTGCCACCACCACCCGTACTACCAGCAGCAGACGCAGGTCGGTAATGAAGGCAGTGGCCAGGTTGGTGACCAGCATCACAGCCAGGCTGATAAGCATGAAGGGCATGATGTCACGCAACATGGTGACCAGCCTGTACCCTATCAGGCGCGAGGCAAAGAACTGCCATGCAAACAGCCACAGCACATTGATGGCAGCGAAGGCCGCCACCATGGCAGTGAAGCCTATCGAGTGGCAGGCCAGCACCGCGGTAATGACGATGGCAATCTGGGCAATGTTCAGCCACATGTAGACATCAGACTTGCCCAAGCTGAGCAGCAGATTCTGATACACGCTGTACAGCGGCAGGAAGGCGCCTCCCATGCAGAGAATCTGCAACGGCGAGATGCTGTCAATCCATTTATCGCCAATGGCGAGCAAAATAAACTCAGGTGCAACCATTGACAGGCCAAACATCGCCGGAAACGACAGGAAAGCCGTGAAACGCAGCATCTTGCCGAACACCCGCCGCTGGCGTTCATTGTCATCATTGACTTGAACCATCACGGGTTGAGTGATCTGTGACACTGAGCCCGTGACGAGCGAACTCGCCATCGTGTTCCACTTGTTGGCCTGGGTGAAGTTGCCCACGGCATGAGCCGGATACAGGCGGCCAAAGATGACCGTCAGCACATTGTTGCTGATTGTGCTCAGCACGGCCGTTATCAACACCTTGTAACTGAAGGCAAACATGCGCTTGACAGGCGTGAAATCCACCTTGAATGTGGGCCACCAGTGGGCAAACGTATAACGGCCGATGCAGATGACCACATTGTAGAGCACCTGTTGTGTGGCCAGACTCCAGTAGGAAAAGCCCTTGAAGGCCATGACCACGCCCACTGTGCCCGACACCACAAGTGCCGACAGCGAGATGATGGCCTTTTCCTTCATCTTGAGGCTACGCACCAGCACGGCATTGGGCGAGATGCCCACCGCGGCAAAGATAAGTCCCAGAAAGACAAAACGGGAAAGTGACGTCAAGCACGGCTGATGAAAGAAAGCCGCAATCAACGGGGCGCAGAAGAACAGAACGCCGTACAGGAAAAGGCTCGACAAGACGTTAAACCAGAATACCGAGTTATAATCGTTGTGCTTAATGTCCTTGACATTGACCAGCGCCACGCCAAAGCCGCTCTCCTGCAGGTTGCCGGCAATGAGCGAGAAGATGGCCAGCATGCCCACAATGCCGTATTCCTCGGGTGAGAGCAGGCGTGCCAGGAAGATGCCGATGACCAGGTTGAGCAACTGCATGCCCCCACTGCTGAGGACACCCCAGAACAACCCTTGGGCAGTTTTCTGTTTTAAGGTCTGATTGCCGTTCTCCTCACTCATTCCTGATTCAATATCATGTCAATCCACTCGCGCACACAGGCATCACCGCCACGCCGTGACAGGATGCGGATGCCGGGGATGTTTTTCACTTTCTCGCAGGCGTCGGCCGGACAAGCCGCCCAGCCCACAGCCGCCAGCAGGTCATAGCAGTTCACGTCGTCGCCCACATAGGCCACCTGCTGCAGCGTGATACCCATCTCGTCACAGATCTCACCCACTGCAGCCAGCTTGCCGCCGTCACGGGCGCTCTGCTTGAGGTAGTCAAGGCCCAGCTTGCGGGCACGGTTCACGTTGATGGGCGTATTCTCGCTGGTGACTATACCCACCTTGACACCCGCGCGTTGCAAGAGCTGCAGGCCCATGCCGTCGCGCGTGTTGAACTTCTTGAACTCGGTGCCATCGCTGCCATAGTACATGCCGCCGTCGGTGAGCGTGCCGTCCACATCGGTCATGAACAGCCTGATGTCACGGCAACTGGGGGTATCTTTCATTATCTCGGTCATAAAGGATAGTGCTTATTTCAGATATTGCTCAATGTTGTAACGGGGGCGATGCTTGCCCTCGGTGTAGATGCGCCCGATGTACGCCGCGATGATGCTCAGGCAGATGAGCATGCATCCGCCCACAAACCATATCGAAAGCATCAGCGAGGCCCATCCCTGCACACCACGTCCTTCACACAGGGCCACGATGACGTAGATGAGTATACCCAGGCTGATCAGCAAGAAGGCCGAGCCCAGATAGAAGATCAGGCGCAACGGCTTGACGCTGAACGACGTGATGCCATCGACAGCAAACGACAACATCTTGCTCAACGGATACTTGCTCTCGCCGGCCTGACGCTCCAGACGGTCGTAGTACACCGAGTCGGTCTTGTAGCCCAGCAACGGCACCAGTCCCCGCAGGAACAGATTGCGCTCCTCATACATGCACAACGCGTCCACTGCCCGACGGCTCATCAGCCTGAAGTCGGCATGGTTATATACCGATTTCACACCCATGCCCGACATGAACTTGTAGAACATCTGGGCCGTCGTGCGCTTGAAGAAGGAGTCGGTCGTGCGCTTGCGCCGCACGCCATACACGATGTCACACCCCCCATCAAACTTCCTGACCATCTCAGGGATGACATGGATGTCGTCCTGCAGGTCGGCATCGATCGATACAGTCACGTCGGCATCCAGCCGGGCAGTGTCAAGCCCAGCCATGAGCGCATTCTGGTGCCCTACGTTGCCTGCCAGTTTCAGGCCGCGCACGTGGACATCAGCATCACTGTATCCTGCAATGATGGGCCATGTGCGGTCACGCGAACCGTCGTCTACATAGAGGATATAGCTCTCCTCGCCCACAAGGTGCTGACGCATCATTTCGTCAAGCAGTCCGCGCAGGCGCTCATTGGTTTGCGGTAACACTTCTTCCTCGTTGAAACAAGGAACAACGATAGCTAGAGTCGTCTTTTCCATTACATCATTCGGTCATTATGCGACCAATCGGCAAAGATACATTTTTTAGACAAAACCTGCAAGCCCTAAACACAATAATCATTATTTGGGCTCCCGGATAGCGCTACAAACGATATTTTTTGTAATTTTGCCGATTAGCTATAAATCTGATTGACTATGATACTATCCATGACCGGATTTGGCAAGGCCGTTCAGGTTTTCAACAACAAGAAAATCACCGCCGAAGTCAAATCCCTGAACAGCAAACAGCTCGATTTTGGGGTAAGATTATCCCAGAATCACCGTGAGATTGAGATGGAACTGCGCAACCTCGTTTCCAAGGCGTTGATGCGCGGCAAGATTGACTTGTTTGTCTATTGTGAACCCATCGACGGCGCGACATCAGGCACCATCAATATTCCCATGCTCAAGCAGTACAAACTGCAGATCGAGGAAATGGCCCACGAACTCAATCTGCCCCAGCCCGACGACTGGTACGCTACCCTGCTGCGCATGCCCGATGCCTTGAAGACCGACGCCAAGGCCACTGAAGCCGATGACGAGGAGCTCAAGGCCGTCCGTGAAGTCGTGGCACAGGCCACCCGACAGCTCATCGAGTTCAGGAGCCAGGAGGGCAAGAGGCTCGAGTCCTTCTTTGAAGAAAAAATCGCTGCCATCCAGGCCCTGCTCGACGAGGTACCACGATACGAAGAGCCACGCACGCTGAAGATCAAGGGTCGCATCCTTGATGCCCTCTCCAAGATCAAGGAGATGGACTACGACAAGAACCGCTTTGAGCAGGAACTCATCTACTATATCGAGAAGCTTGATATCACCGAGGAGAAAATCAGGCTGCAGAACCACCTGAACTATTTCCTCGAGACCATGCGCAGCGATGAGCCCGGACAGGGCAAGAAGCTGGGCTTCATCAGCCAGGAAATCGGGCGCGAGGTCAACACCATGGGCTCCAAGGCCAACCAAGCCGACCTGCAGAATCTGGTAGTGCGCATGAAAGACCATCTTGAGCAAATCAAGGAACAAGTGCTCAATGTGCTATAAACCAGCTGCATCACGACCAATGTTTTAAGAATCACTATAAAAATCAACAACTTAACCAATATCCAAAATGAAGAAGTATATCATCCTGGCCATATTGGCCATCGCATCGACGATCAACCTGCACGCCGAACAAGGCGACATCAGTGCAGCGGCACAGTTTGTTTACGCTTCCAGGCATTCGATGGCCGGCCTGGGCGCACAAGTCCAGATTGAGCCCGTCACCAACCTGCGATTTGCTCCTGAGTTTATTTACTTCTTTGAGAACGACAACAGGACGGCCTATAATGTCAACATCAACATCCACTATGTGATTCCCACGAGCAGCGTGTTCGCCCTCTATCCCCTAGCAGGCTTCTCCTATGGCCACTACAAGGTGTCGGCAGCCGGCCTTAGCGCATCCGACGACCGCTGCGGCGCCAATGTCGGCCTGGGCGCACAGTACAAGGTTAAAGATCGGCTGCACTTCTTCACCGAGCAACGTTTCCAGATCATGAAGAACTACAACCAGTCAGTGACCGCGCTCGGACTCAAGTACACCTTCTAAATCAACTGTCATCACCATGCAACAAGGCAAATTGATCATTATATCCGCACCGTCGGGCTCAGGTAAGTCGACCATCATCGGCCGCATCATGCAAGACGAATCGTTGAGGCTGGCGTTCTCGGTGTCGGCAACCACCCGACCCCGCCGCGGCCAGGAAGTGGACGGCGTCGACTACCACTACAAGACCGTCGACGAGTTCAAGCAGATGATTGCCCACGACGAACTCGTGGAATATCAGGAGGTATACGAAGGGCGCTTCTACGGCACACCTAAGAGTGAGGTAGAACGCATCACCGCCATGGGCAGGAACGTTGTCCTCGACCTCGACGTCCTGGGTGGCGTGAACGTCAAGAAGATGTATGGCGACCGCGCGCTGAGCATCTTCATCCAGCCGCCCAGCGTTGAAGTACTGCGCCAACGACTCATCAACCGTGGCACCGACAGCATCGACGACATCAACGCCCGTGTGGACAAAGCCGAGTTCGAAATCTCCATCGGCCCCCAATTTGACCACACGGTCATCAACGACGACCTAGACACCGCAGTCAACCAGGTCCACACCCTCATCGCCCAGTTCGTTAACCAATAGAGTTTGGGAAATCCCATTTTTACATCAAAAGAACCGTCCCTATTTTACCCACACTTATGAGGATTGGAATATTTGGAGGGTCGTTTGACCCAATACATATAGGGCACGCAATCATTGCGCAGCACATCATAGGCAGCGGTGTGGTCGACCGGTTATGGTTCATGGTGTCACCTGTCAACCCGTTGAAGGCTGGCAAGCAGCGCCAGGTGGCCGACACCGACCGCCTGCGCATGGTGGAGATGGTGTCACGCCCGATGCACGGCGTTGAAACGTCGGCATTTGAGTTCACCATGCCCCGTCCGTCATACACCATCGACACGCTCAACGCACTCCAGGTCAAGTTTCCTGACGATGAGTTTTATTTGGTCATCGGTGGTGACAATTGGGAGGTCTTCGACAAGTGGCGCAGTAGCGAGGAAATCCTGGCAAAATTCCATGTGCTCGTGTATCCACGGCTTGGTCATGATGTCGTGATTCCCGATAACCTGCTTGACCGTGTGATGCTTGTCAATGCCCCCATCATCGAACTCTCATCTACCCAGATCAGGGAACGACTTGCCTCAGGCAAGAGTGCCCGGTACCTTGTTCCCGATGAAGTCAACGACTATATCGAGCGCCACAATCTATACAGCAACAATCAAGAATAAAAGATGGACAAACTGACACCCAACGAACTGGCGTTTATCGCCCTGGCCAACGAGTATTGCCACGCCCTGGAGCGCACTCACGAGTGTGAGTCGCGCGACCAGTTCATCGCACAGATGCTTAAGCTGCTGCCGCGGTTATATATAACCATCAATGACCTTGACGATGACACATATAGCGAGGAGTTTATCGACTCGGCACTTGAGGAGGACGTGTATGACCTGGTGCGCGACCGCGTGTCACAAATCATGGCCGAGGAGGACATCTATCTTGAAGTGTTCGTCGAGGACATGAAATACAGCGACACGCCCATCTCGGCCTCGGTATCAGAAAACCTGGCTGATCTGTACCAGGAGTTCTTCAATCTCATCCATTCCATCCAGGATGCCTTGACCGAGACCCAACACGAGATGCTGTGCCAGTGCAAGATCAACTTCATCAACTACTGGGGCCAAACGCTGTGCAACGTGCTCAGGGCCCTGAATGCCATCTACTACGGAATATAAACTAATCAAAACAATAGCTCTATTTAAATATGAACAAGACCGATAACTATGTGAGCTCGTTGCTCGAGTTCCTGGATAACAGTCCATGCAACTTCCTTGCAGTGGATACAGTCAAGAAAATCCTTACCGCCAACGGTTTCAAGGAAAAAAAGATCGACGACAAGATGACGGCCAGCGTTGGCGAGAAATTCTTCTTTACCAAGAATGACAGCGCCGTGTTTGCAGTGCAGGTCGGCAAAAAGAAACCCGCCGACTCGGGATTCAAGATCATCGCTGCCCACAGCGACTCGCCGTGCTTCCGCATCAAACCCGCTAGCGAGATTCCTGGCGATGGCGGCATCCTGCGCCTAAACACCGAGGTCTATGGCGGCCCGATTCTCTATACCTGGTTCGACCGGCCCTTGTCAGTTGCCGGACGCGTGATTCTCAAGGGCAAGGATGCCCTGCATCCCGTGACCAAGCTCATTAAGATAGACCGTCCACTGATGTGTATCTCACATCTGGCCATCCACTTCAACCGCGCCGTCAACGAGGGCAACCATCTGTCAAAACAGAAGGACATGCTGCCCATCCTTGCCAAGATCAACAAGGACTTTGAGTGGCAGAACACGCTCCTCAATCTTGTCGCCGACGAGTTGCAGGTTGTGGCCACCGACATCATTGACTTTGACCTGATGCTTTACGATGTGAGCAAAGCCAGCGTGTTCGGGCTGAACAACGAGTTCATCTCAGCAGGCCGCCTTGATGACCTGAGCATGGTGCATGCCGCCATCACAGCCATCACCGAGGCCCAGGACAAGGATTCGACACTGGTCGCTGCCATCTTTGACAACGAGGAGACCGGCAGCGGCACCAAGCAGGGTGCCCACTCGCCCGTGCTGGGCAACATGCTGCTCAGGCTCGTCATGGCATTGGGCGGAGACTTTGAGGATTATGGGCGTGCCATCCATCGCTCGTTTATGGTTTCGGCCGACAATGCTCACGCCTTCCATCCCAACTATGCCGAGAAGTATGACCCGACCAACCACCCCTCGCTGGGCGGTGGTCCGTGCATCAAGGTTAATGCCAACTGCAAGTACATGAGCGACGCCCACTCGGCAGCCATTTTCAAGAGCCTGTGCCAGGAAGCCGGATCGCCATTCCAGTACTTTGTCAACCACAGCGACGTGGCCGGTGGTTCCACACTGGGCAACATTCTCACAGGACAGATGGACATCGAGGGTGTTGACGTGGGCAATCCCGTATTGGCAATGCACTCGGTGCGCGAGACCGGGTCATGTGACGACCATGTCAACATGATCAAGGTGATGAAGAAGTTTTTCAGTTAAACAAGACAGCCACAGCTGCGCTACGACACACATTAAACCGACACAGTGATGGTTAGCTATCTGCAAGTCGAGGGGTTAAGCAAGGCCTTTGGCATCGATGTGCTCTTTGAGGACATCACCTTTGGCGTGGCCGAGGGTGAGAAAATCGGTCTCATCGCCAAGAACGGCACTGGCAAATCCACACTGCTGGACATTCTAGCTGGTGTCGCATCGGCCGATAGCGGCACGGTCATCTACCGCAACAACCTGCGAGTGGGCTACCTGCCGCAGTTGCCCGACCTGGGCGGTGCCCACACGGTGCTTGATGCCTGCTTGCACGGCGATGACCCGCGTTCAGCGGCCATCCATGACTACGAAGAGGCCCTGCGTACGGGCGACAGTGATGCCATGACGGCAGCCATCCAAGCGATGGATGCCAGCGTGGCATGGGACTATGAGGAACGGTTCAAGCAGATTCTCACCCAACTCAAGATCACCGATTACAATCAGCCAGTCAAGGAGTTGAGCGGCGGGCAGGTCAAGCGTGTTGCACTAGCCCGCCTGCTCATCGACGAGCCTCAGATGCTCATTCTCGACGAGCCCACCAACCATCTTGACATCGACATGATCGAGTGGCTTGAGAACTACTTGCAGCGCAGCCGCGTGACGCTACTCATGGTCACCCACGACCGCTATTTCCTGGACAACATCTGCAACCGCATCCTGGAGATGGACCAACACAGCATCTTCTCCTATAGCGGCAACTACAACTACTACCTCGAGAAGCGCGCCGAGCGCATCGAAGCCCAGAATGTGCAGGTGGAGCGTGCCCGCAACCTGTTGCGCACCGAGCTTGACTGGATGCGGCGACAGCCACAGGCTCGAGCTCATAAGGCTCAATACCGCATCGATGCCTTCTATGACCTGCAGGAGAGGGCCCAGCAACGACGCGACGACGGCGAGGTGGAACTTAACGTCAAGAGTGCCTACATCGGCAAGAAAATCTTCACAGCCCACCACGTGAACAAGCGTTATGGTGACAAAGTCATTCTGGACGATTTCAATTACACGTTTGCGCGCTACGAGAAGCTGGGTATCGTTGGCGACAACGGTGTGGGCAAGACCACGTTCATCAAGCTGCTGCTCGACATAGTCAAGCCCGATAGCGGCTACTTTGAAATCGGTGAGACGGTGAAATTTGCCCACTACAGCCAGGAGGGCATGCACTTCGACGAGGGCAAGCGGGTAATTGATGCTGTGCGCGACGTGGCCGAGTACATTTACTTCGACGAGAAGCACCACTACACCGCCATGGCATGGTTGAACCACTTCCTGTTCACGCCCCAAGACCAGCAGAAGTTTATCGCCAAGCTCAGCGGCGGCGAACGCCGCAGGCTCTATCTAGCCATGGTGCTGATGACCAAGCCCAATTTCCTCATTCTGGATGAGCCCACCAACGACCTGGACATCTCCACCCTCGAGATTCTGGAAGAATACTTGACACAGTTCAACGGCTGCGTCATTATCGTCAGCCACGACCGCTTCTTCATGGACCGCACCGTGGACCACACATTTGTTTTCACTGGCAACGGACACATCAAGGACTTCCCTGGCAATTATAGCGAGTACCGAGCCTGGAAACAGCGCCACGAGCAGGAAGCCGCCCAACTGGCCAAGGAACAAGAGGTCTCCAAACCCAAAGAAAACACCTGGGCCAACCGCAGCGAGCAGAAGCGGCTCTCCTACAAGGAGCAACGCGAACTTGACCAGCTCAACATCGACATCGAGGCCCTCAATAGGGAGAAAGATGAACTGGATGCCCTGTTTGCCAGCGGCCAGGCGCTCGATAATGTCGCCGCCAAGGCCGCCCGATACCAAGAGGTCAAAGACCTCCTCGACGAGAAAGAGATGCGTTGGCTGGAACTTTCCGAGAGTTAGAAGTTAGAAGTTAAAAGTGTGGAGTGAGAATCATCTGTTATCTATTATCTATTAACTATTGACTATTAACTGATAACTATTAACTGATAAAAACGTTGTACGGCCTGCTAGACTGCAATAATTTCTTTGTCTCATGCGAGCGCGTGTTTGATCCACGGCTCAATGGCAAGATGGTCGTTGTGCTTTCCAACAACGATGGATGCGTCATTGCCCGCAGCAACGAGGCCAAGGCAGCAGGCATCCCCATGGGCTGTCCTGCCTTTAAAATCAAGGAGCACACCGATCCACGACAAGTCATTCAGCTATCGGCCCGCCACATCCTGTACCGCGACCTATCTTGCCGCGTGATGAACATCCTGAGCGACGAGGCCGACAATGTGCAACAATATTCGGTCGACGAGGCCTTCTTTGTCTTGCCGCATGAGGACGTGGAAACCAGCCACCGTGCGATGGCCAATGTCGTCAATCGTGTCAAGCAATATGTCGGCATCCCCGTGAGTGTGGGATTTGCCCCGACCCGAACCCTGGCCAAAATTGCCAACCATATCGCCAAGCGCGACCCTCGCATCACCGACGGTGTCTACTGGCTCGTCAGGCCCGAGGCCATTGACATCATACTGCGGCGCACGCCCATCGAGGACGTTTGGGGCATTGGACGCAGACTCTCGGCGTCTCTTAAGAGCAAAGGCATCAAGACGGCGGCCGATTTTGTCAAGATGCCGCCTTCGCTGGTGAGAAGCATGTACTCGGTGACACTCGAGCGCACACAACGGGAACTCATGGGCCACGACTGCCAGATAGCCAACCCCGTGGATATCGCCCACAAGACCATTATGACGTCGCGCACATTTGGTAAGGTGCTCACCGACCGAGATGAGATTGCCGATGCCATTGTCAGCTTTGCTGAGCGTACAGCACGCCAGTTGCGGGCCGAGGGCGGCGTGGCTGGCAGCGTGATGACATATGTGAGAGGCGACCACTTCCGTGAGGACCTACCCTTCTACTCCAATTCGTGCCAGTTGCAGCTCGCCACGCCATCAAGCGACACCATGACCATCGTGCGCATGGCACTCAACGCCTTCAACAACATCTGGCGCGACGGCTTCACCTACCGCAAGGCTGGAGTCATGGCCCTTGACATCCAACACGGCGGGGCAATCCAGCTCAACGTCTTCGACCCCGAGGACCACGGCAAGCTACGGCGCCTGATGTCGAGCATCGACAGCATCAACGACATGTATGGCTCGCGCTCTATTAAACTTGCCCCTGGACTGCAACGCGGCAGCTGGGCCCCTAACCAGAACCACTTCAAGCCCCTGAGCAAGACACTACACTTCTACACCGGCATGATCGATATCAACCAGCTCCAGGAAACACCCAAAGGCCATTTCGAGGATGACGAGGAACAGGATAATACAACGACTGAATACCCTGATATGCCATAAGTTATGGCCATTTCAAGATATTCAGTCGGTAACGCTTGTTCTGTGTTGTGCTGATCAGTTCTTGAGGGAGTAGGTGACCGTGGTGACGACGCGCACCTTCTTGATCCAGGGGGTATACTCGTCACGGTTCTCGATGGAGAACTGGCCCTGGTCGGCAGTCACGATCTTGTTGAGCTTGCTGTGGGAGTTCTTGGCAAACTGCTCGGCCGTAGTCTGAGCGTTCTCGATAGCCTCCTGCATCATCTTGGGCTTCATCTCCTTGAAGGCGACAAACTCGTACTGTACCTGGTTGTCATAGCTGTCGCCGGTAATGGCAACGCCTTCTTTCAAGAGGTCGCCTTGCTTAGCAATAAGCTTGCGCACCACGTCAACATTTTTGCTGGTGACGGTAAGTACCGAGGTCACGATGTAGCGGTAGGCTTTGTTGCCCGAGTCATATTCACGGGCCGTCAGGTCGACCACTTGTGGAGCATTGAGGCTGATCTCGTCCTCCTTGACACCTCCCTTCAAGAGAAATGCCTTGATCTTGGACTGGGTTGCAGCGATGCGGTCATATAGCCCCGGCAAGTCGTTGCCCACTTCTTTAGAGACGATGGGCCACGTCACCTTGTCGGCGGGCACTTCCTGCTCGGAGAGACCCTTGACACTGACCTTGCGGTCCTTGCTGGCAAAGTCGTCGATGCCAGCCTTGATAAACCAGCCCAGACAAAATACGCTCAGCGCAATCAGGGCCGACGAAATAATCATTTTCTCTTTCATAATAGTGTCATGTGTTTAGTTAAAAACTTATTGCATGAATAACTGCAAAAAGTGGGCCATATTGTGTGAAAACCGAAGAATAATTCACATCAATCGAAAAAAATATCATCAACTCAATGATCATCATATTGTGGCAAAATAATCAAATAATATTTGGGTAATTGAAGAATTGTGAGTATTTTTGCAATCGTAAAATCAATTAAAATCATCTGCCTATGTAGCATAACAAATTGAAGACATTATAATAAAAAGGCGTTAGCTTTATTCTTGCTTTCTAGAAATCGGCAAATTTTAAGAAGCACCAAGAGTAAAAGTGAGACGCTCACGCTATACGCGTGGGCTTTTACTCGGATATGGTGCATAGGTGTTTGCCGATACCTTAGAAAGCGTAGACGAAGTATCAGTCCGCGTTTTTTTATTGTCTATACCCAAGACCCCTGGACTGAAAAAAGCAAATGGACGAAATGGATGATTGCCAGATAAACACAGTAACCTACTTTTGTGAAGGGTTGGCAAAAACAGTATTCAAGTTCATTTCAAAACTAACAATTATTCACTAATTTAATTATAGAATGCTTTTATGTTGTACATTGTTTTAATCTCTATTATAGCATTAATTATTTATGCTGTCGTAAAGTGGTGGAATAATATCGAAGAGCCTGTTGAGGGATGGAGCGGCGATCCCATACAAAACTTGATGGCAAAAGCAAAAGAAGGTAACGCTGAGGCTTGTTTTGAACTAGCTCGAGCATTTGCTGATGAAGAGTATAAAAAATGGAGCTATAATGGACATCGTCAGATTAATCATGAAACAGCGTTTAAATTTTGTATGAAGGCTGCTGAATTAGGCCATGCAGATGCCATGTACTACTTAGCCAGGTTCTCTAATCCAGAAAACGGCGGATTTATAAGCCTCAAGGAAGCGAAATCGTGGGTGGAAAAAGCAGCTGACAACGGCTCAATACCGGGTTTGATTACATTAGGCGAAGAATACGAACAGGGTCTGCGTGGACGAATCAAAGACCTCAATAAAGCAAAGGAATACTATAATAAGGCAATTGAGGCTTATCAAAAACAAGGTGATGGTGGAGAGTGGTCCGCTCACGTCGCTGAAGAAGGTTTGCAGAGAATATCAGTTGAAGAGACTCTATCAACGATGTAACTATGACGATTTATTCTTCTGCCAAACAGATTTTTCGTCCAATTTGGACTTGCGGCAAATATCATGAAACAGGAAAGGTCGCAATTTATTACAATCTATTGGATGGGGTAAGTTACCTATTTGAGGATTATTCAGCTCTTGTCGTTTCGTTTTTGCTGGCTTTACCTAGAAATGGAAGCACAACTGTTGGAAGAATTGCCCAAGAAACTGGGATTGCGATAGAGTGCCTCTCACCTTTTATTCAAGAACTTATTGATTTGCAATTAATAACCAATCATAAACCCTCAAATGATGAAATTGAGAGTTATCGGAAATCTATCGCTGATAGAAGATTAAAAGATGTCCATTCTTTGGTCAAAACAACAAAAGAAAAACTGCCTTTAGCGATAAGTAATGCTGAAATGGATTACACAGAAAAGGCGGGCGGAATTACCAGTGTAATGATGGAACTTACCTATAACTGCTCAGAGAAATGTATCCATTGCTATAATATTGGAGCAACCAGGAATGATGATGAAGTGAGCTATAGAAGCAGCCCTCAAGAGTTATCACTCGGTGACTACCAGCGCATAATTGATGAGTTGATTGAACAGGGTCTTACAAAAGTATGTCTTTCTGGTGGCGATCCTTTTTCTAAGCCCGACTCATGGGAGATTATCGACTACTTATACCAAAAAGGAATAGCTACCGATATTTATACCAATGGGCAACGATTAATTAATGATGTTGAAAGATTAGCGAACTATTTCCCTCGTACAGTTGAAATATCTATTTATAGCGGTGATGCAGATACTCACGATGCCATTACACGTATAAATGGATCATGGCAGAAATCTATTTCTGTTATTGAACAACTGTCATCACTAGGAGTGCCAACAGTGATTAAATGCTGTGTGATGAGACAGAATGTGAAGAATTATTATACTGTTGGTGATCTGGGAAGGAAATATGGTCTCCCTGTTCAGTATGAACTTAATATCACAGACTCTATTGAAGGTGACAAATGCGCCAGCCATTACATAAGGTTGACGCCTGAAATGATGGATATTGTCCTTCAAGACGACAACACCCCGATGTATGTGGGAAAAGAGGCACCCAATTACGGAGGACAACCACGTCTGATGACAATTAATGCCTGCGGTGCTGGTTACAACACTTTTTGCATCACACCTGATGGAGATTTAATCCCATGTTGCGCTTTTCATCAATCTTTTGGCAACTTGAAGGACAGCCATATTGATGAAATACTGCGAAGTGAATCACTCTCAGAATGGCAGATGTTGACATTAAAGCAATATGAGGATTGTGGCAAGCATGATTACTGTGACTACTGCAACCTGTGCGCTGGAAACAATTACTCAGAAAACGGCGATGTCACCAAGGCTGGGGAAAACAACTGTTATATGGCAAAGTGTCGCTTTCGATTAGCACATCGATTGATGAACGGAGAGAGACCGCTTAATCCAACGGAAATAAAAGAAAGGCTTCAGCATATAACGACAACTGATTTGCAGCAGATCAAGAGAGTTTTTTCCTTTAATAACGAAGGAAGAACAAATAAGAGTTAAATGGTAGGTGGGTAAACGGACTTCCCCAAGAAATAGTCCTATAACATTAAATCTGTAAATACTATGAACGTAGATTTAAAGATTAGCAAGGCATCAAAGGTAGTGACTATGTCAAATTGCGCAAAGACAAGTCAGCCCTCATGCGGTATTATGTATCGTAGCTTCTAAACAACATTGATGCCATAGCGGATATAGGCATGATAGTTTTGATGCCTATATCCGCTTTTGATTCCTCAAAAAATAAAATTAATTATGAATACAATTAGTGCGTCGGAATGCAATTATCAAATATTGTGCATGAATGATACATGTGAAAAAGTGCATCCACTACTTAGAGATATTAATGGAAGTAAGCTCATGTATCTTATTAGTCCCCATCATGGTCGAAGCTATGTTATGTCGATATGCAATGGCAAATACATTGTAAGCAAAGGGAATGGATTGAGCTATACTCAACATAGATTTCTGAATTCAGGTGAATTTGGTAATGACACATGGGGTTTGCTCTTGAGAAAAGATGCCATAAGAGATTATAATCTAGGATTAGAAATCTCAGGTTTAGGGATAAAAACGAATACGATGGAATGTGTTGTTGAGTTGGATACTGATATAATTCTGCCTAACATGTGCAGATTACATCCAGTCTTATTACAGTATTCAGTTGAATGTCCTTACCGAATATGTGATACGGCATATATGCCACAAGATTTATTATTCGATACAGTCAAGAAATGGCCCACCTCTCATAAATTCAATAAACCATATCTTATAGCAGCTGACATTCTCGTTCACAACCTCAGAACGCTTCATGACAATCAGATATTACATAACGCAATTCATCCTCAGAACTATACATGGGCTTTAGAACTATTAGATTTTGAATTGTCTTGCAGTCCTCAATACCCCTATGACTCTGACGATGATCGAAGACATGCCAAGGAACTCTTTACACGAGAGATCATACAGACTTATGATATCATAAATCATATAGCCTGGAGTCTTAATGAACAAATAGATTACTCGGCAGTTGATAACATATTTGATGAATATGGATTTAACCTATCATCACTAAAAGTCTGAAACAATTATGGTCATTATTGTTCTTGGTTTTGTTATCGTCATATTCATAATTATCGCAATCATTCAGTTTTACAACAAGTCTGATATTGGGAAGTCGCTCATGCTCATGTATATCATGCATAAGCATGGTCCCAACTCGATTGTGACAATTGACTTGCTACAAGACATCATCCGCAAAATGCTGGCCAAGGATGGAGTTGAGGTGTCTGACATCAGCTTGGTTCACGAGATGGGAAACCGTTACCACGGCATACTGTCTGCCAATGGTGAAACACATGAAATGACTGTCATCGCTGACAATTCAGGTGCTCTCCACTATCAAATCCTCAACTGAAATCAATTGTCTTGATTAACAACTGAATACTCTGAATTATCACGTCACATCACAATTTCAGATTATTCAGAGTATTCTGTTGTTTTTTGTACGGTCATTTGAAGGCTTCGGCGAGGGCTTCGGCGCAGCGTTCGCCGTCGATGGCACTCGAGACGATACCGCCGGCATAGCCTGCTCCCTCGCCACAGGGATACAGGCCCTGCAGGTCGATGTGGTGCAACTGCATGGCGTCGCGGGGAATGCGCAGGGGCGATGACGTGCGCGTCTCGACGCCGATGACGATGGCATCGTTGGTGAGGAAACCTCGCGCATTCTTGCCAAAGATCTTAAAGCCCTTGCGCAAGCGATTGGCAACAAAGGGCGGCATCCAAAGGTCGAGTCTTGACGGCTGGACACCAGGCAGATAGGATGAAGGCGGGATGTTGCGTGACGGCTTGCCGTCCACAAAGTCCTTCATGCGCTGGGCTCCTGCAATCAACGTGTTTCCAGCCTCGGCAAAAGCACGTCGCTCCATGTCCTGCTGGAAACGCATCATCGACAGCACACCATATTTCTTATACTCATCGGGCAAGTCCTCGGGATGCAGCTCCACGACCATTCCCGAGTTGGCCCAGTGCGACCCGCGATTGCTGGGCGACATGCCGTTGACCACGAGGCCGTCGGGCTCGCTCACGGCTGGCACAACAAAGCCCCCTGGACACATACAGAAGGAGTACACGCCGCGATGGTCCACTTGGGTGACAAAATTGTACTCGGCTGCCGGCAAGTATTCGCCACGACCGAGCACGCTGTGGTACTGGATCTGGTCGATGATGCGCTGGGGATGCTCTAAACGGACACCCACGGCTATTCCCTTGGCCTCAAGGGTGATATCACTATCATGAAGCATCTGATACACGTCGCGGGCCGAATGACCTGTCGCCAGAATAACGGGACCGTCAAAGCATTGGTCAACTGCCGTTTCCACACCAGTCACCTTATCGCCGTCAACAATGAGTCGTGACACGCGAGTCTCGAAATGAACCTCGCCACCACAACGCAGGATAGTCTCGCGCATCGCCTTGATGACGCCAGGCAACTTATCGCTGCCGATGTGTGGATGAGCATCAACGAGAATGTCCTCGCGGGCACCATGCTGGACAAAGATGCCCAGCACACGGTCCACCGAACCACGCTTCTTGCTGCGGGTGTAGAGTTTTCCGTCGCTATAGGCGCCTGCCCCACCCTCACCATAGCAGTAGTTGCTCTCAGGGTCGACGACGCCCTCACGCTGGATGCGGGAAGCATCAATGCGGCGGCTCACCACGTCCTTGCCACGCTCCAGCACGATGGGCTTGATTCCCAATTCGATGAGCCTGAGTGCAGCAAACAGCCCACCAGGCCCCATGCCCACGACCACAGCCTGGCGCTTGCCGTCCACCGGCTTATACTCGATGGGCGGTACAAGATAATCCTGAGTCATCGGCTCATTAATATAGACACGCACCTTGAGGTTGACAACCACATTGCGTTGACGGGCATCGATGGACCGCTTCAATATCCTGACGCCCTTAATACTACCGACGGGGATATCGTTGTGCTTTGCCAGATGCTGGGCAATGTCGCCCATGCTAGCCGCCGTGCGGGGGCTCACGCGTAATTGCAGTTCTTGAATCATAGTTCCATAAACAATTTATGCCACAAAATTAATGAATTTCGGGCGATTTTCAGTACTTTTGCGACTTGAATTCATCAAAAAGAGACGATAAAATGAGCCAAACCACCAACCGAGCCCGTGGCGTGCTGTTTGACCTCGACGGCGTACTGCTTGACAGCGAGGGCCTGTACACCATCTTCTGGCAGCAGATGGATGATGAGTACAAGACTGGCATCGACAATTTTGCCAACTACATCAAGGGGTTTCACCTGTCACGTATATTGGGTTACTTTAAGGGTGATGACACCCGGCAACAGGTCCTGGACAAGCTGCTGGACTATGAGCGCAACATGCGCTTTGAGTTTTTCCCTGGTGCGATTGCCCTCGTCAAGCAACTGCGCGATGCCGGCATTCCCATTGCAATCGTTACATCGAGCGATCGCAAGAAGATGCAGGCGCTCTACAGCCAACACCCCGAGTTCCCCACCCTCTTTGACCAAATCGTGACCGGCGACATGGTCAGCAAGGCAAAGCCCGATCCCCAGTGCTACCTCATTGCCGCTCAGCAAATCGGCGCAGACATCAACGACTGTGTCGTCATTGAAGACTCCCGCAACGGCCTGATAGCCGGTCGCGACTCTGGTGCACGTGTCATCGGCATTGCCACCACCATGAGCCGTGACATGGTTGCCCCCCTATGCGACCTGATGGTCGACGACATCAGCCAGTTGACACTGGAGCATATCATGAAAAAACAATGATAATTGTTTTATTGGGATAAATCTTTGTGGGATTGCAAAAATGGTTGTAATTTTGTCACACCGATGAGAACCGATCCTAACATCGAGGAATTTGCTTCCAGCAATAGCCCGATAGTGCGCAAGTTCAGCGACTATCTGGACGCTCGCGGCATGCGCAAGACTGCCGAGCGATATGCTATCTTCAACCGCATCCAGAGCATCAACGGGCACTTCACTATCGAGGAGTTGCAGCACATGCTGGATGAGGATGGGTTCAGGGTGAGTCGGTCCACCATCTACAATACCATTGAGTTGCTCATGGAGGCCAAGATGCTCAGGCGGCACGTGTTTGAGGGCATGCAGGCCCAGTATGAACGCATCAGCCTGCCTCACACTCATCTCATCTGCACCACTTGTGGCAAGGTCAAGGAGGTGCGTGACACCAATTTTGCAGCTTTCATGAACGCTCGACGATTCAACGCTTTCAATGCCGACCATTATTGCCTCTACGTGTACGGCACGTGCAGCACATGTGCACGCAAGTCCAAGCGCGCTAGGGAGCCCCAAGGCAACAAACGTCGACAATAACATTTAATACTATAACATCAATCTATTAACACTTTTAAAACCGTTAATTTATCATGGCTAAAGTAAAACCGTTCCGTGGCGTGAGACCGCCCAAACAGTATGTAGAAAAAGTAGCATCCAAGCCCTACGACGTCCTCTCAAGCGAAGAGGCCCGTGCCGAGGCCGGTGACAACGAGATGTCTCTCTATCACATCATCAAGCCCGAAATCGATTTTGAGCCGGGTACCGGTGAGCATGAGCCCAAGGTCTATGACAAGGCTGTCGAGAACTTCAAGAAGTTCCAGGACAAGGGTTGGCTCGTTCAAGACCCCGAGGAATACTACTACATCTATGCACAGACCATGGATGGTCGCACCCAGTATGGCTTCGTCGTAGGCGCCAGCGTTGAGGATTATCTCACCGGCCGCATCAAGAAGCACGAGCTCACTCGCCGCGAGAAAGAAGCCGACCGCATGCACCACATCGAGATTAACAATGCCAACATCGAGCCGGTTTTCCTGGCTTTCCCCGATAACAGCGCTCTCGAGGACATCATCGACCGCACCGCTCAGACCACGCCCGAATACGACTTCGTCAGCGAGGACGGCATCGGCCACACCCTGTGGGTCATCAAGGACAAGGACACCATCGACACCATCACCCGCGAGTTCGGCGAGATTCCTTACCTCTACATCGCCGACGGTCACCACCGCACTGCTGCTGCCGCCCACGTGGGTGAGGATAAGGCCAAGGCCGACCCCAACCACAACGGTACCGAGGAGTATAACTACCTGCTGGCAGTATGCTTCCCCCAGTCTCACCTCAAGGTGATGGACTATAACCGCGTGGTTGTTGACCTCAACGGCAACACCGAGGAAGAGTTCCTCCAGAAGCTGGCCGACAAGTTTATCGTCGAGGACAAGGGCACCGAGATCTACAAGCCTGCCAAGCTGCACAACTTTGCACTCTACCTGGCCGGCAAGTGGTACTCATTGACGGCTAAGGAAGGCACCTACGATGACAACGATCCCATCGGCGTGCTCGACGTGACCATCAGCAGCGACTACATCCTGCGCGACATTCTGGGCATCACCGATCTGCGCTCCGACAAGCGCATCGACTTCGTTGGCGGCATCCGCGGCCTAGGCGAGCTCAAGCAGCGCGTCGACAGTGGTGAGATGAAGATGGCCCTGGCTCTCTATCCCGTGACCATGAAGCAGATTATCGACATTGCCGACAGCGGCAAGATCATGCCTCCCAAGGCCACTTGGTTTGAGCCCAAGCTCCGTTCGGGCCTCATCATTCACAAGCTCGACTGATTCACGTCATTACCGCCAGGTGTGAAACCCTGACCAGACAAAACTTAAAAAGCGTTATCGAGGCAATCGATAGCGCTTTTTTTCGTTTTTTTATTAACAAGACTACATTAATTAAAGAAAAAATCACTAAATTTGTAGGTTAAAATATGGAACAAACAATTAATAACGATATTTAGAGACATAACTGTATGAAATTCAACGTTCAAAGTAAATTATTGCTCACTCGCCTCAATGCCGTGAGCAAAGTGGTGAGCAACAAGAATGCCTATGCCATTCTTGACAACTTCCTGTTTGAGTTGCAGAGCGACCGACTCGTTGTTACCGGCAGCGACATGGAGACACGACTGACCACCAACATCGAGGTGCAGAATGTAGAAGGCACCGGCAAGTTTGCACTTGACGTGAAGCGCACCATCAATTCGCTCAAGGAGCTGCCCGACACGGCCTTGTCGTTTGAAATCAACGATGAGACACTCGCCGTCAAGGTCACCTACATCAACGGCTACTATGACGCTATGGCACTGAATGGCGACGAGTTCCCCGAGAAGGCCGCCAACGCCAACGACGTCAAGCAGTTCAGCCTGCCCTCTAAGAGCATTGCTTCGGGCATCGGACACACCCTGTTTGCAGTGGGCAACGACGATATGCACCCGCAGTTCATGGGCATCTTCTGGGACATCAAGCCCGACATGATTGTCTATGTCGCCAGCGATTCCCACAAGCTGGTACGTTACCGCCAGACCAACGTGACACCCAACTTTGAACGCTCATTCATCCTGCCAGCCAAGCCCGCAGCCATCCTCGCCAGCATCATCGACCGCAACAGCGAGGAGATGGTCAATATCACCGTTGACGAGAGCAGCGCAACATTTGAGAACGCCGACTATCAGCTGTCGTGCCGTTTCATCAATGGCCGCTATCCTAACTACAACTCGGTAATCCCCGAGGACAATCCTTACACCATGGCAGTCGACCGCCAGACGTTGCTTAACGCAGTTCGTCGTGTCGCTGTCTTTGCCAATGTGGGCGGTCTGGTACGCCTTGACCTCAAGCCTACCGAGGTTGTTCTCACAGCCCAGGACGTCGACCACTCGACTGCAGCCGAGGAGACCATCAAGTGTGACTACAATGGCGAACCCATGAACATCGGTTTCAAGAGCGCCGACGTCATCGATGTGGTGAACAACATCGACTGTGACGGCGTGTTCCTCAAGCTGCTCGATCCCGCACGTGCAGGCGTGTTTGTACCCAGTGAGCAGAAGGCCGGCGAGGATCTCATCGTCCTCCAGATGCCCATGATGATTTAATGCACACCAGCATCAAGATCAATCACACAACCACAGCATGGAATTGAATCTTAAAAGACCACTGGTAGTCTTTGACTTGGAATCGACCGGACTCAACATCACTGAGGACCGCATCATCGAGTTGTCTTACGTCAAGGTTTTCCCCGGTGGCCGCGAGGAAAGCGACACACTTCGTTTCAATCCTGAGAAAAAGATACCTCAGCAGGCCATCGACGTGCATGGGATCACCGACGAGGACGTGAAGGACAAGCCCACATTCAAGCAGCGAGCCCACGATGTGGCCCGTGTGTTTGAAGGCAGTGACATCGCCGGATTCAACAGCAACCACTTCGACATCCCCCTGCTGGCACAAGAGATGAGCCGGGCCGGAATACAGTTCGACCCGTCGAGCCACAAGTTTATCGACGTCCAGACCATCTACCACAAGCGTGAAAAGCGAGACCTGGAGGCCGCCTGCATCTTCTACTGCGGGCACCCCATGCAGCATCACCACTCGGCCAATGACGATGCACGCACGACGCTCGAGGTGCTCAAGGCTCAGCTCGACCACTACGCCAACGATGCCGAACCATTGCTCAATGACGTAGACTACCTGTCACAGTATTCTTCCCACAACCGCAATGTAGACTTGGCCGGCCGCATCATCTATGATGAGCAGAAAAGGCCCGTCTTCAACTTTGGCAAGCATCGCGGCAAAACGGTCGAGGAAGTCTTCACCAAGCTCGACCTGGGCTACTATGACTGGATGATGAAAAGTGACTTTGCCGAAAACACCAAGCAGGTCATCACCCGCCTCTACATCCAGTACAAGAAGAAATAACGCTTTTTATTACCATTCCTGATTGCATCATGTTGAAAGGCAAGCACATCATCCTGGGCATCACTGGAGGCATAGCAGCCTACAAGTGTGCATCGCTCACGCGTCTGCTCATCAAGGCCGGAGCCGAGGTGCAGGTTATCATGACTCCCAATGCCAAGCAGTTTATACAGCCGCTCACTCTCTCGACGTTGAGCGGAAAGCCTGTCATCAGCGAGTTCTTCACCGCCAACACTGGGCAGTGGAACAGCCATGTTGACCTGGGCCTATGGGCCGACGCTATGGTTGTCGCCCCTGCTACAGCCTCCACTATCGGCAAGATGGCCAATGGTGTGGCCGACAATATGCTCGTGACGACATATCTCTCGGCCAAGGCACCCGTGTTTGTCGCCCCGGCTATGGACCTGGACATGATGCGTCACCCGAGCACGCTGCGCAACCTGGAACTGCTGCGCAGCTATGGCAACCACATCATTGAGCCGGCTGCCGGGGAACTGGCGAGCCACCTCATTGGCAAGGGACGCATGGAAGAGCCCGAGAACATCGTCAAGGTGCTTGACGACTTCTTTACTGCTCAGCAGGACTTGCAAGGCCGACATGTCATCATCACAGCCGGACCCACGGTCGAGAAGATTGACCCCGTGCGCTACATCAGCAACTTCTCGTCGGGCAAGATGGGATATGCCCTGGCCGAGGAGTGCGCCAGCCGTGGCGCACAGGTGACACTTGTTTCAGGGCCCGTCACCATCAAGGCCGACCATCCGGGCATCAAGCGCATCGATGTGACCACGGCTGTAGAAATGCATGACGCCGTCATGCAGGCTCTGCCAGGCAGCGATGCCATCATCCTGTGTGCCGCAGTCGCCGACTACCGCGTCGACAATGTCGCCGACAAGAAAATCAAGCGGGAAAAAGATGCAGCTCCGGTGCTGCACCTCACTCCCAATCCCGACATTGCCCGTGCGGTGGGACAAGCCAAGAGGCCTGATCAGGTGAGCGTGGGATTTGCCCTGGAAACCGACAACGAACATGTGAACGCGCAAAGCAAACTGCAACGCAAAAATCTGAATTTCATCGTTATGAACTCATTGCGCGACAAAAATGCCGGTTTCCAGGTCGACACCAACAAGGTAACCATTTTCACCGATGGCGGCGAGACTATCGAGGGCTCCTGCAAGTCAAAACGCGATGTGGCCCATGACATTGTTGATGTTCTACACAAGTATCTGTCAAAGCGATGAAGAAAGTACTATTGATGATTGTGATGGCAATGACTTGCTGCCTGTGGGCCGTTGCCGACGACGAGGCAACCGAGCTCAATTGTGAGGTCGAGGTCAACAGTGACAAGATTTCCAACGGCAGCAGGGATGTGTTCAATGACCTCAAACAGGCCATCACCGATTATATGAACACGACCAAGTGGACCAACGCCACTTTTGGCACCAACGAGAAGATTTACTGCAAACTCTTGCTCACCCTCAGCTCTTGGGACGACGCTACCGGAGTCATGCAGGGCGACCTGCAGATACAGTCTCAACGGCCTGTCTTCAACAGTTCCTACACCACGGCCATCATCAACTTCAGGGACACAAAGCTCAACTTCACCTATGAGAGCGGACGGCCTCTCACGTTCTCTGAGATGGAGATGGAAGATAATCTCACGGCCATCCTCAACTTCTGGGCCTACATGATCATAGCTATGGACTTTGACACCTTTGAGCTCAAGGGTGGAGATCCATACTATGAACGTGCGGCCAACGTCGTCCGCTTGGCTCAAAGCACTAGCGAAACCGGATGGAAGGCCTTTGAGGACAACACTAACCGCAGTGCCGTACTCAGCGCTTTTACCGACACCAAGACGGCGCCCATCAGGCAGATGCTCTACGACTATCATCGCATGGGGCTGGATCAGATGGTGGTCACCGTCGACAAGGGACGCTCAACAATTACACACACACTTGAGAACCTGGCCAAAATCTATGACGTGGCGCCGCTGTCGGTGTGCTTGACCATGTTCAAGGACGCCAAGCTCGACGAGCTCGTCAACATCTACAGCAAAGCCAACACGACCGAGAAGGAATCGGTCTACGAAATGCTGTACCAGGTTTACCCCAGTGAGAACAAGCGATTGGAACAGATTAAACAACAATCCAGCAACTAAAACCACTTGATGTGTAAATGATTAAACGACTGCACATCGCTAACTATGCGCTCATCGACAGGCTCGACATCCTGTTTGACGACGGACTCACGATTATCACCGGCGAGACTGGTGCCGGCAAATCTATCATCCTGGGGGCCTTGTCGCTCATTCTGGGAGAGCGAGCCGACACCAGGGCCATCCGCGACTCGTCGGCCAAGACCATTGTCGAGGCAACGTTCGACATCGCCGGCTATGGCCTGGAACGGTTCTTTGACGAGAACGACATCGACTGGGACGAGCACGAGTGCCTGATGAGACGTGAATTGTCACCTTCGGGTCGCTCACGCGCCTTCATCAACGACACGCCTGTGCCACTGGCTACGCTGCGCGAGTTGGGCACACGCTTGCTCGACATCCATTCCCAGCACAGCAACATGCTGCTCTCTCGTGAGTCCTTCCAGTTGTCTATACTGGACAGCATCGCTGGCAACCAGGCGACTCTGGACAATTACCGCACGACTTATCAAGAGTATCGCGACGCCTTGCGGCAGCTCGAGGATACGCGCCGTGCTATGGAACAGTTGCGGCAGAACGAGGATTACATCCGTTTCCAGCTCGACCAGTTGCACGAGCTAAATCTCCAGCCCGATGAAGACAAGCAACTTGAAGCGCTACAAAGCAAGCTGAGCAACATCACCCAACTCAAGGAGGACTTGTGGAACGTCGAGAATGAGCTTGACGGTAACGAGAGCAACATCCTTGAGCGTCTGTCCATGGTAGTGCAACGACTAGAGGACAGTGAGCGACATCTCACCGATGTGGAGGGCATGGCCGCCAGAGTGCACACGGCTCTCATCGACCTCAAGGATATAGCTCAGAGCCTGAACGGAATTATCGACACCCTGAACGACGATCCGGCCGAACTGGCGCGTGTGGATGACCGCCTCAGCAGCATCTATACCCAGTTGCGCAAGCACAATGCCCAAGATGTCAATCAACTGCTTGACATCCAGCATGACTACGAAAGCCAGCTGGGAGAAATAGACCATAACGACGACATTATCGAAGAGCTTCAGGCCAAAGTTGCTGCATGCAAGACGGCTGCGACCCGACTAGCTCAACAACTCACAGACAGCAGACATGCGGCCGCCGAGCGTTTCAAGAGTGAATTGCTCGCATTGGCCAGCCCGCTGGGCATGAAGAACCTGGCCTTTGAAGTGGAATTCACGTCAACTGACCTGACCCCGTCGGGAACCGACAGCATTGAGTTCATGATGTCGTTCAACAAGAATCAGCGCCCCATGCCTGTAAAAGACACAGCTTCGGGCGGTGAGATATCCCGAGTGATGTTGTGCATCAAGACCATTATCGCCCGACACATGCAGCTGCCCAGTATCATCTTTGACGAGGTGGACACGGGCGTCAGCGGTGATGTGGCCAACATGATTGGCGAGATGATGGCTGGCATTGCCCAGACCATCCAGGTCATTGCCATCACTCACCTGCCACAAGTCGCCGCCAACGGCATGCACCACCTGCGCGTTTACAAAACCGATACCGAGCACGAGACACTCACCCGCGTCGAGACACTCAACCAGGAGGAGCATGTCATGGAAGTCGCTCGCATGCTCAGCGGCAAAGACTTGGACCAGGCAGCCATCGAAAACGCAAAATCGCTGATTAAACACCAACAGAAACATGATTGACAAGACCCAGTACATCTACGGCATACATGCCGTTCTTGAAGCCATTGATGCCGGTAAGGACATCGACAAGATATTCTTGAGCAAGACGTTGAACAACGACACCGCACAGGAAATCATCGACCGCGCTCGCGCCTTGCAGGTGCCCGTGCAACGCGTGCCTGTCCAGAAGATCGACCGCATCACCCGTCGCAATCATCAGGGCGTGCTCGCCATGATGGCGGCTGTAACCTACTACCGCGTCGAGCAGCTGGTGCCGCAACTGTTCGACGACGGCGAGAACCCGTTCATCGTCGTTCTGGACGGTGTGACCGATGTCCGCAACTTCGGTGCCGTGGCTCGCACCTGTGAGTGCGCAGGTGTCAGTGCCATCGTCATCCCCGACCGCGAGAGCGTCAGCGTCAATGCCGACGCTGTCAAGACTTCGGCGGGAGCACTCAACTATCTGCCCGTGTGCCGCGAGCACAATCTGGTCAATGCCGTGAAGTTCTTGCGCGACAGCGGATTCAAGATTGTGGGCACCAGCGACAAGAACGCCACGTCTTACACCGCGGCCGACTACACGGGGCCGGTTGCCATCGTACTTGGCGCCGAGGACAAGGGCATCTCGCCCGAAATCATGAAGTTGTGCGACACCCGCGTCTTCATCCCTGAATTCGGACACATTAACTCGCTCAACGTGTCGGTAGCCGGCGGCATCATGATCTATGAAGTGGTCAGGCAGCGACTCAACGACAATCAGCAAGTCAATTAAAACGGCCCTAAAGTTGCCCGAGCCGCCAAAAATCACTAACTTTGCAAGTTCAAACTTAAAAAGAATATGATAAATCGCGTATTAATCCGGACCAAAGTCGTACAGAACCTGTACTCCTATATGCTCACTCGACCTGAGCGGACTCTCGACCAGGCTTTAAAAGACCTGAACGCCTCACTTGACAAGACCTACGAGCTGTATCACTACCTGATGCGTCTGCCCGTGGAATTGACCCACATCCAGGAAATGCGCCTGGACGAGGCCCGCAACAAGTACCTGCCAACCGAGGAGGAGCTCAATCCCAACATGAAGTTTGTCAACAACAGGCTGGTGGCTGCTTTGGCCAATGACGAACAGCTCCAGCAGTTTGCCCAGGAGAACTCCGTCACATGGAACGATGACCCCATCTTTGAGCGGCTCATGCTGGACAAGATCATCAAGAGCGACCTCTACAAGGACTATATGGCTGATGACGAGGATTCGATGACCGCCGACAGCCTGCTCTGGCAGCAACTCATCAAGCAAGTCATCCTCCCCGATGACAACATGATCGATGCCATTGAGCAGCGTTCACTGTTCTGGAGCGAGGACGACCTTGACATGATGAGCCAGTTTGTCTGCAAGTCATTCCGCCGCATGGCCGAGGGTGACGACAAGGCCGTCATGCCCATGTTCAAGGACGATGAGGACAGGGATTTCGGCAAGGAATTGTTCAGTGCCACGGTGACCCAGATGCCCAACAGCAACAACCTCATCGACGAGCTCTTGCAGGACAGCCGATGGGACAAGGACCGCATCGTGCTCATGGACCGCATCATCATGTGCACAGCTATAGCCGAGCTGCTCACATTCGACAAGATTCCCACGGCCGTGACGCTCAACGAGTATATCGAGCTGGCCAAGAACTTCAGCACCGCTGCCAGCGGCAAGTTTGTCAACGGCATCCTCAACAATGCCGTCAAGCAATTGCGCAAGCAGGGTCGGCTCATGAAGCCATAATCAATCAAAATCAATTATCTATCAACTTTTAATAACGAGAAATTATGCTTAACACGATTTTACTGGATGCAGCAGCTGGCGCAGATGCTAGCGCAGCTGGCAGCGGATGGAGCAGCATGATCATGATCATTGCGCTCATCGCCATTTTCTACTTTTTCATGATCGCTCCACAGCAGAAGAAGCAGAAGAAGATCAACGCCTTCCGCGACAGCCTCAAGAATGGCGACAAGGTGATGACCGCCGGTGGCATCTATGGCCGCATTCGTGACATCAAGGACAACGCCGTCATCCTCGAGATTGCTGACGGTGTGCGCATCAAGATCGACAAGAATTCCATCTATCAGTCGATGCAGGATGTAGCCGAGACCGGAGCCGACGTCAAGAAGTAACACCCGTTCTCCTGCTGGGAACATAATGCCGCACCACGATGAAATTCTGGGATAGGATCCGTAATAAACTGCAACAGTCGCCTCGCATGAGGTCGGCGCTGCTTTATATTATGTTTGTGGTAATATCAGCCATATTCTGGAGTTTCCTCACTTTTAATAGCGACATTCAGCTCGAGATGAAAGTCCCAGTCGAGATCAACGTGCCCGACAGCGTGCATCTGCTCACCAACGTGCCTGATACCTTGAGCATCACTGTCAAGGATCGTGGCTACAGGTTCTTCAATTACTTCTTCCGCAAGGCGCCTTCGCTCAGTCTCAACTTCAGGGACTATAGCGACGGCTCCTATACCTTTAAGGTAGATGAGAGCCACCTCAAGGAAGCACTGGGACATATCCTGAATAAGAACGCTGAAATTATCAACGTGCTGCCCAGCAGCATCAACATCAAGTTCACCGATCTGCCGGGCAAGCTGGTACCCGTCAGGGCCGACATCATTGTCGAGCCTCGTGAGGACTACACCCAGTATGGAGCACTCATCCAGAGCCAAGACTCCGTGATGGTCTTTAGCGATGCCCAGACGTTGAGTCAGATCAACGAAGTGTATACCCACCACGTCAAGGAAACAGATCTTACCGACACGCTGCGCCGCAGGGTCTGGATTGCCAAAATCAAGGATGCAGTCTTTGAGCCACAAGCCATCGACATCATGGTTCCCATCGAGAAGATGAAATCCCAGTCTCGCAACATTAAGATTGACGTGCGCAATGCACCTCCGGGAGTGAAAATGCTGCTTTTCCCCAGCGATGTCAAGGTGACTTACCGTACTCCGGTGAGCCGCATCAAGGACGAATCGGGCATAACCATCGTCGTTGACTACCAGTCGGTAGACTTCAATGCATCAGGCAACAAGGTGAAGGTGATGATCGGAGAGATGCCAGCGGCCTATCAAGATGTCAAGTTGTCACAGGACAGTGTGGAATACATCATTGAGACGACCAGATGAAACTCATTGCCATCACGGGCGGTATAGGTAGCGGCAAGAGTGTTGTCTCGCGCCTGCTTCAAGTCATGGGATATAAGGTCTATGACTGTGACAGTCGTGCCAAGCAACTCATGGCCACCGATTCCCACGTCGTCCAGCAGCTCAAGCACGCTTTTGGTGATGATATCTATCTGGCCGACGGCACCCTGGACAGGCAACGGCTCGCAGCGCGAGCTTTTACCGACGACTCAGCACTGGCCACACTCAATGGCATCGTCCATCCCGCAACAGCACTCGACCTCCAGCAATGGGCTATTCGGCAGGACCATGACCACGCAAGACTGGCCTTTGTCGAGACAGCGCTGCTGCGCACTGCGGCGCTGGACCGAGTCGTTGATCAGGTGTGGCACGTGACGGCTCCCACCGACGTGCGCATCGACCGCGTGATGAAACGCAGCGGGCTCACGGCTCAGCAAGTACAAGAACGCATCGCAGCCCAGCAAGGCGAAGAAGCCGTCGCCAGCGGTGAGCATGTCATCATCAACGACAATGACCATGCCCTGATGCCTCAAGTGCTGCAACTGCTCAACTGATAAGAATTACTAAACAACTACTTTAAAATCAACATTATTAAATCAACATTATGCTGAAGAAAATTTTATCAATCTCGGGACGTCCCGGACTCTACAAACTGGTATCTTACGGCAAGAACATGCTGCTCGTCGAAGGCCTTGCCGACAACAGGCGCTTCCCCGTTCACTCCCGTGAACGCGTGATGTCGCTGGGAGATATCTCCATCTTCACCACTACTGAAGACACGCCCCTGTCAACGGTTTTTGAGAACATTGGCAAGAAATATGACAACAAGGCTATTGACGCCAAGGCAATCGCTACCCCCGACCAGTTGCACGAGTTCATGAACGGTGTTCTTGAAAACTGGGACGCCGAGCGTGTACACAACAGCGACATCAAGAAAATCATCTCCTGGTATAACATCCTGGTTGGTGCCGGCATCACTGAGTTCACGCCCAAAGAAGAGGATGCTCCCGCCGAAGAAGATGCTCCCGAAGAGAAGAAAGACTAAAGTCAACCTATGACCAAGTTAGGCAACAAGATACTATACCTGGCAGCGGCGATTCTCTTGTCGCTGCCTATAGTATCGTGCCACAGTACCAAGAGCAACACACACACTTATCGCCCCTATCATGAGCGACGCAACCGCGGCGGCTCATCTAACGATGATACCGGAGCAGGCAATGCCGCCACGACCGAGACCCGAAAACCCATTCCACAATCAGGCCACGGTCTGGTGAGTGACGAATGGGCCAAGCTTGACATCAAGCTGGGCCGCCATGACAATAAGAAATTATACAAGGAATTAAAGAAATGGCTCGGTACGCCCTATGTCTATGCCGCCCACACCTGTGGTGAAGGCACCGACTGCTCGGGAATGGTCATGGAAGTCTATCTGGAAGTCTACGGCATCAAGGTCCATCGCAATTCGGCCAAGATGCTGGAAGAGAACTGCAGCATCATTGATCTGGAAGACTTGCAGGAGGGCGACCTGGTATTCTTTTGCACCAATGGCGACGGGCGCGTCTCTCATGTTGGCATCTACCTGAAAGACAATAAGTTTGTTCACGCTTCATCGTCACGCGGCGTAGCTGTCGATGACCTGCGCCAGAACTACTATGCCACCCATTTTCATGCTGCTGCACGTGTCAACTCACGCCATTAAAGCTTGACACAGCGCCACACACACCGCGGCACGCGACGCCACAAGGCTGTCAACAAGGCATATTTCCAATCAAGTACTGCTACATGGCGCTTACGGTCTATGGCGCCGACAATCTGCCGGGCAACTTTACCGGGCTTCAACATCATGGGATAGCGGAAATCACCGTTCAGCAAGTCGGTATCAACAAAGCCTGGCCGGATATCAGTGAATCGGATGTTCAATCCACGCGCATGTGCCTGTTGCTCCAGAGCCTGAAGATAGTTATTCTGCAAAGCCTTTGTTGCCGAATAGGATGGTGCGGGTCCCAGCCCCTTTGTTCCTGCAATCGAAGTGATGGCAGCAATATGCCCCTCACCTCGTTCGGCAAAGTAACGGTAGGCCTCCCCTATCATGCGGGCAAACCCCAACGCATTAGTGTTCATGGTATTCAGCTCAATATCTGCAGCCAGCAGACGATTTTGCTTGCCGATGCCTGAGCTATAAAAGAACAGGTCCATGCCACCCATCTTGTCGATGAGTTCACGCAGGCGCTCTCCGGCATCGGCGTCGGTGACATCAATGGCCTGAGTGACAACCCTGTCGGGTGCCAACTGCTGCAGCGCTTGCAAGCGATCCTCACGACGAGCGCCCACACCCAACCGGTAGCCGCGCTCAAGATAGAGCTTGGCCACTTCCAGCCCCATACCTGACGAGGCCCCGATAATCACAACATTTTTCATCATCCGTGAGTTCAATCAAACAAATCGAGCTGTTGACGCACGCTCTCCTCGTGAATGGCCTGCATGACTCGCTGGGTGAAATCTGCCGCCAGTCCCAGGCGCTCGCCTTCTTCTTGTCTAGCCCTCATCACATCTTGATAGCGCGACGGTTGCACGACCCGCAGGTTGTTGGCCTTTTTATAACGTCCTATCTGGCGAGACACTTTCATGCGACGGGTCAGCACCGCAAGCAATTCATGGTCACAATCATCAATCTGTTGTCGCAGCAGTGCCAGTTCGTCCTCGACAGGAGTACTCGACCTGACGACAAGTCGGCGCTTGATGGCACCAAGCGTTTCAGGTGTAATCTGCTGAGCACTATCACTCAAAGCCTCACCTGGATTGCAGTGGCACTCAACCATCAGTCCGTCAAAGCCCATGTCCAGGGCTTGCTGTGACAATGGCTCCACATATTCCCGCCGGCCTCCTATGTGCGACGGATCGCACAAGATGGTCATCGACTGGGCCATGCGACGCAATTCAAAGGGGATGTGCCATTGCGGATCATTGCGGTAGATATGGGTTCCGGCCGTGCTAAATCCCCGGTGTACCGCACCCAGTCGGGTGATGCCGGCCCTCAACAACCGTTGCAAGGCACCCACCCAGAGGTCCAGATCTGGGTTGACGGGATTTTTCACAAGCACCGTCACCTCACCATGTCCCTTGAGCCGATCGGCAATGTCCTGCATGGCAAACGGGTTGGCACTTGTGCGGGCTCCCACCCACAGGATGTCGACACCGGCCTCAAGGGCTGCATTGACGTGGTCGACTGTCGCCACCTCGGTGGCGGTGAGCATGCCGGTCTCACGCTTTACTAGCTTCAACCAAGCCAGGCCGACATCTCCCACACCCTCAAAGCCGCCGGGCACAGTGCGAGGTTTCCATATGCCGGCCCTGAACATTTTCACGCCCTGGGCCGACAAAGCCTGTGCCGTTTCCAGAGTCTGAGCTTCGGTTTCGGCACTGCATGGACCAGCTATGATGATGGGTGCCCCATCGCCGGAACCCGGCAGATCGAGCGGCCTGATATCTTGTAACATGTCGCTGTTGTACATCAGCAAGCCTTGAAACTCATGTCGAGAGACTTGATGGAGTGTGTGAGTGCTCCCACCGAGATATAGTCAACGCCACACTCGCCATACTGCCGCAACGTGTCAATCGTGATGCCGCCACTTGACTCGGTCTCTACCCTGCCGTCGATGATCTCGACTGCCTTGCGGGTGTTCTCCACGCTGAAGTTGTCTAGCATTACCCGGTCTACTCCGCCATGGTCCAGCACCTGCTGCAACTCGTCAAAGTTGCGCACCTCGATCTCAATCTTCAGGTCCTTGCCATTGTCGCGACACCACTGCTGGGCCTTCTCGATGGCCGGAACGATACCGCCTGCAAAGTCAACGTGATTATCCTTGAGCAGAATCATGTCAAACAGGCCTATGCGGTGATTGCAACCGCCACCTATCTTGACAGCCTCCTTCTCGAGCATGCGCATGCCTGGCGTCGTCTTGCGGGTATCCAGTACGCGGGTCTTGAGCCCTTCAAGGCACTTGGCGTAGCGAGCGGTGGTCGTGGCAACGCCGCTCATGCGTTGCATGATGTTGAGCATCAGTCGTTCGGTCTGCAGCAGGGAGCGCACTTTGCCCGTCACGACAAAGGCGATGTCGCCTGGCTTCACCGCAGCCCCGTCACCTATCATGACCTGCATCTGCAGCTCTGGATCAAATTTCTCAAACACGCGCCGCGCGATTTCGACACCAGCCAGGATGCCCTCTTCCTTCACGATCAGGCGCTGGCGCCCCATCTCGTCTTCAGGAATGCAACACAGCGTTGTAGCATCACCATCTCCTATGTCCTCAGCAAACGCCAAGTCAATCAGCTCATCAATCAGTTCTTCTCGAGTTTTCATATCTTCAATACTTTATTTTTTGACAATTAAGACCACAAAATTAGGGAAATTTCAGCGGATTTGCTAATTTTGTCGTTGAATTTGCTCTAATCTGGCTAATTATGAAGATAACCCTCGCCGTAATCGGCAAGACCGAGGTCGGCTTTGTCAAACAAGGCATCGACGAATATGTCAAGCGGCTGCAGCACTATGTGCAGTTCAACATACAGTATATCAGCGACGTGAAGGGGACCCGTAACATGAGCGAGGCCCAGCAGAAGGTTGCCGAGGGCCGAGCGCTGCTCGCCGCGCTCGACACTAGTGACCACGTCGTCCTGCTCGATGAGCACGGCTCCGAGCGCACCTCGGTAGAATATAGCCAGTGGCTGCAACGACGACTGGCGAGTGGCTGCAAGCGACTTGTGTTTGTCGTTGGTGGACCTTATGGTTTCTCGGATGACGTCTACCAGCGGGCCAATGAGAAGATTTCGCTCAGCAAGATGACCTTCCCGCATGAGCTGGTACGCCTGATTTTTGTCGAACAGCTCTATCGCGCGTTCACAATCCTGCGCAACGAGCCCTACCACCATGAATGACCCACTGACTCTGACTATTGTGTTTTCACTATAACCCTATGACAATGAGACATCTACTGATAACCCTTGTAGCGTGCTTGATAACATTGACCGCCCTTGACGCCCAAGGCAGGTCACACTACAACTCGGCCAGCAATCAGTTCGGCGGGCTGTTCCCAAACCCCGGCATGCGCATGGCAGGCCGGTACAAGGCAATCGACGGTGAACGACTCATTGAAGAGAATGCCACAATGGCGACTGCCATCACCACCGACACAGCCGAAGTCCATAGTACAGCCTACCGCTATCAGATACGCATGGCCAACCTCAATAACAAGCAGGGCAAGACCATGTCAATCAAGAACCCCATGACCGGAGGCAAAACCACGATTTCAAGTCCCGAATGGGGCCTTGTGTTCAACATGGATCAATACGGCAACTATTGTGCTGTTGTCCTGAGTTGTGACAACAGCGCCCCGTTTGACGACATATCAGACATACGCACCATGCAAGTCTCGCTGATAAGCGAGGATAGAGACGGACGCCACTCCCTTGCACAAGCAACGCTCGACAAGGGAATCTCACTAGAGGACGGCTTAAACACCATCTGCGTCGATGTCAGCCAGGAGCGCGTCCTTGTATCGGTCGGCAAAGACGAGTTGCAACAGGTGTTTGAAGCCAGCGTGAAGCGACCCGTCGGCCCCGTACAGGTCGGCTACCTTGTCGGTCCCGGTTCGCGCACTGCGCTTGAGCGGGCAGTACTCACCATCGAGAACGAGAATCAGACTTCCATCACTACCCTATGGACCCGCGAAGCCCTGGACCAGTATTTTGCAACCAGCAGCGACCCCGTCGAGGGCTACTGGGCCTACCTAGACCGCGATATGCAAGACGAGTGGCTGCGGCTGGGCGGCCGTTACACCCTGGCTGTCGTGCGTGCCGACAAGGGCTACGACCTGATTTACGTCAGCGGTGCTCAAGTCAAGAAGTCAATGTGGCAACCAGGCATGCTCAAGGGGCACATCACCAAGACCATTTTCTCAGGCAACTACGACGCGACCTGGATCGATGCCACCATGGAGCCCATCGACCGCGATGTACAAGCAACCATCGATAATGGCGTGATACTGACACTGAACTTTCCCGTCTACAAGAGCCAGGTCAGGTTTGCCAAGGTACTCAACATCGATGACTAGCACGTCCACCTCCATTCCACCAAACAAGACAAGACTTTTTTTTTGCGCATCAACAGCTTAGCTTGGGCGTATCGGAATAGCTATTGAGCGGTCAGCTAAGTTAAAAAAATGTTATTTTGGTAACGGCCCGACAATGTTTTCGGCTTTTATCGAGATGACATAATTATATTTTTTGTACTTTTGTGCGTTATTTTGAAAATCAACCTATTTCAATTAAATAATTGTTTAAAAAACAGAAAGTTATGAACATTTCGCACATCGAACACGTGGGAATCGCCGTTACCTCGCTCGAGGAGGCTATTCCTTTCTACGAGAACATGCTGGGCTTCAAGTGCTTTGCTATTGAAGAAGTTGCTGACCAGAAGGTAAGGACCGCCTTTTTCCAGGTAGGCCAGACCAAGATTGAGCTCCTCGAGGCTACTGCCCCCGAGAGCGCCATTGCCAAGTTCATCGAGAAGAACGGTGGACGCGGTGGCATCCAGCACGTAGCATTTGCTGTTGAGGACGGTGTACAGAACGCCCTGAACGAAGTACAGGAGAAAGGCGGCCGCGTCATCGACGCTCAGCCCCGCAAGGGAGCCGAAGGTCTCAACATCGCCTTCCTGCACCCCAAGACCACCTGTGGTGCCCTGTTAGAGCTTTGCGAGAATCCCAACAAGTAAAAAAGTTCTCAGTTTTCAGTCTTCAGTTTTCAGCGGCATCGGCATTCTGAAAACTGACAACAGAAAGCTGACAACAGAAAACCATAAAACTGACAACAGAAAAAAATGGGAAAACAACTCGATAAAATCCAAGAGCTGATTGAGCGTCGCGAGAAAGCACGCCTGGGCGGTGGCGAGAAGGCTATTGCCAAGCAGCACGAGAAGGGCAAATTCACTGCCCGTGAGCGCATCAATATGCTCCTTGACGAGGGCAGCTTTGAGGAACTGGACATGTTTGTTCAGCACCGCTGCACCAACTTCGGCATGGAGAAGAAGACCTATGACGGCGACGGTGTTGTTACCGGTTTCGGTACCGTCGGCGGTCGTCTGGTTTACGTCTTTGCTCAGGATGCTACCGTCATCGGCGGCTCTCTCGGCGAGACCATGGCACTCAAGATGTGTAAGGTGATGGACCTGGCCATGAAGCAGGGTGCTCCTGTCATCGGCCTGAACGATTCGGGCGGTGCCCGCATCCAGGAGAGCGTTAACGCTCTGGCTGGCTATGCCGAGATTTTCCAGCGCAACATCAACGCATCTGGCGTAATTCCCCAGATCAGCGCCATCCTGGGCCCCTGTGCCGGTGGTGCAGTTTACTCCCCCGCCCTCACCGACTTTATCATCATGGCCAAGGGTATCTCCTTCATGTTCCTTACCGGTCCCAAGGTGGTTAAGACCGTCACCGGTGAGAACGTGACCCAGGAGCAACTGGGCGGTGCCAGCGTGCATGCCAGCAAGAGCGGTGTAGCTCACTTTGCAGCCGAGACCGAGGAAGAGGCCATCGCCATCATCCGCCAGCTGTTGAGCTACATGCCCAGCAACAACATGGAAGAGACGCCCCGCGTGGAGTGCACCGATCCCATCGACCGCGTGGAGGATGCCCTGAACAACATCATCCCCGAGAGCGCCAACGACCCCTACGACATGTATCAGGTCATCAGCGCTATCGTCGATAACGGCGAGTTCCTCGAGGTTCACAAGGACTTTGCTAAGAACATCATCGTCGGTTTCGCCCGCTTCAACGGCCAGGCTGTCGGCGTTGTTGCCAACCAGCCCAACTGCATGGCAGGTGTGCTCGACGTGAACGCTTCGAAGAAGGGCGGCCGCTTCGTCCGCTTCTGCGACGCCTTCAACATTCCTCTGGTAACCCTCGTTGACGTGCCCGGCTTCCTGCCCGGTACCGGCCAAGAGTACAACGCCGTCATCATGAACGGTGCCAAGTTGCTCTACGCCTACGGCGAGGCTACTGTGCCCAAGGTAACCGTTACCCTGCGCAAGAGCTATGGCGGCTCGCACATCGTGATGAGCTGCAAGCAGCTGCGCGGTGACTTGAACTACGCATGGCCCAGCGCCGAGATCGCCGTCATGGGCGCCGCAGGTGCTGCCGAGATCCTCTATGCCAAGGACAGCAAGAACTTCAAGACCCAGGCCGAGGAGGCCAAGGCCGCTGGCGACGAAAAGAAGGCCAAGGAGCTGCTCGAGCAGGGCAAGAAGTTCATCCTTGACAAGGAGGAAGAGTACAACAACCTCTTCTGCACGCCTTACAATGCAGCCCGCTATGGCTACATCGACGACGTGATTGAGCCCAGGAATACCCGCTTCCGCATAATCCGCGCCCTGGAAGTGCTGCGCACCAAGAAGTTGACCAATCCTGCCAAGAAGCACGGCAATATTCCCTTG
Source organism: uncultured Prevotellaceae bacterium (assembly GCA_946409635.1). Taxonomy (GTDB): domain Bacteria; phylum Bacteroidota; class Bacteroidia; order Bacteroidales; family Muribaculaceae; genus Sodaliphilus. Next base: position 101,394 of record CAMJXD010000004.1, on the reverse strand, counting down.
TAATCAATGCATTTAATTATGAGTAAAAGAGCATTGACACTGATGCTGCTGTGCGCCATCCTCGCACTGCCCACGTTGGCCCAGGGCCGCAAGAACGTGCGCATCAACGAGGTGATGGTGCAGCAGGACACTACGGGCGGCAATGGTTGGGTCGAGTTCTACAACTCGTCCTATGGTACCAATGCCGTCGAGAAGATGTTCATCACAACCCTGCCCCGTGATTTCATCGCTGGCTACATCAAGGCTGTGACCGACACTTCCAACATGAAGCCCAACAAGGTGCTGCTTGAGCTGTGCAAGGAGCGTCCCATGGACATCTACGAGATTCCACGTGGCGACGAGCGCAACACCAAGATTGCACCCCGCACCCACTTTGTCATGGAAGCCGATGGTGACCCCAAGGCCGGCACGTTCCACATGCCGTTTGTCTTCACCGCCGGCAAGGACAATTATATCGCCCTCTATGACGTGAATGGTGACCTGGTGGACGATGTGACGATTCCCGCGTCACTCAAGCCCGGTGAGACCTATGCTATCAAGTCCGAGGGACGCCTTCCCAGCGTACTGGACGACGGACAGACCGAATGGATCGTAAAGGACGGAAAAACTCAGGAAACCGCGGTCACCAAGGGTAACTACAACATCCGCGAGGTGAACGAGAACATCGAGGCCTTCCACGACAAGGATCCCCATGGCTACTGGATTGCCCTGCTGGCCATGTCGGTAGTGTTCGGAGCACTTGCCATCCTTTACATCTGCTTCAAGCTCTTCGGCGTAGTGAGCAAGAATAAAGAAGAGAGCACAGCCAGCGCACCTGTGGCCCAGGCTGCCGCAGCACCTGTGGCTAGTGGCGACCTCGACGGCGAGAAGATGGCAGCTATCTGCTTCGCCCTATATCAGCACCTCAATGCCCACGACCAGGAGAGCGGCGTCTTGACGCTCACTCCCCGCGACGGTTCGGCATGGAGCGGCAAGGCCGGTCTGATGCGAGAATTACCCGTTATCAAGAAATAATCACCATTAAAAAAATCATTCACTCATGAAGGAATATAAATATAAGATCAATGGTAACGAGTATAATGTTGCCATCGATAACATTGAGGGCAACATCGCCCACATCCAGTTGAACGGTGTGGCCTATGACGTTGAGCTGCCCGAGCAGCCCAAAGCCGCGCCCGCTGTCAAGCGCGTTGCCGTGAGCGAGGCACCCGCCGCAGCTCCCAAGCCCGCAGCACGCAAGGCCGCGCCCGCCGCCGGTGGTCACGTCATTGAATCGCCGCTGCCCGGCGTCATCAAGGACATCTTTGTCAAGGTTGGCCAACAGGTTAAGGCCGACGACGTCGTTTGCATCCTCGAAGCCATGAAGATGGGTAACGAGATTCACGCCGGCATTGACGGTACTGTCAAGAGCATCGAGGTGTCGAAGGAGGATTCGGTACTCGAGGGTAACACTATCATGGTAATTGGATAATTAAAGTCATCAGTTTTTAGTTTAATGTTTTCAGCAGCATCCGCATGACGTTGAAAACTGACAACCGAAAACTGACAACCGAAAACTAAAAAGCTATGGTACTGCTTGACAATTTCCTGTTCACCAAGTTGCTGGACTTCTGGCATTTTACAGGATTCTACAACTTTGACTACACTAACCTGATCATGATCTTGGTGGGCCTGTTCTTCATCTACTTGGCCATCAAGCATGATTTCGAGCCCATGCTGCTCGTGCCCATCGGCTTCGGTATCCTGATTGGTAACATTCCGTTCCAGCCGGGTAACGAGATCGGCATCTATGAGGAGGGCTCCGTGCTCAACATCTTGTATCAAGGTGTGCGCAACGGCTGGTATCCTCCCTTGATCTTCCTGGGAATCGGAGCCATGACCGACTTTGGTGCCTTGATTGCCAACCCCAAGTTGATGCTTGTGGGTGCTGCAGCACAGTTCGGTATCTTTGGTGCCTACATGATCGCCCTTGCCCTGGGCTTCATGCCCGACCAGGCCGGTGCTATCGCCATCATTGGCGGTGCCGACGGCCCCACCGCTATCTTCCTGTCGTCCAAGCTGGCTCCTAACCTGATGGGTGCCATCGCCGTGAGTGCCTACAGTTATATGGCCCTCGTGCCGGTGATTCAGCCGCCCATCATGCGCCTGTTGACGACCGACAAGGAGCGCAAGATGCGCATGAAACCCGCCCGTAAGGTCAGCCAGAACGAGAAGATTCTCTTCCCCATCTTTGGCCTCATCCTCACCTGCTTTGTTGTCCCCTCGGCTATCCCCCTGCTGGGTATGCTCTTCTTTGGCAACCTGCTGCGTGAGAGCGGTGTGACCAAGCGACTGGCCAATACCGCCAGCAACGCCATGACCGACATCGTGACCATCCTGCTCGGTATGACCGTGGGTGCTTCGACCCAGGCTTCGCAATTCCTGACCAAGGAGACCATCTTCATCTTCTTCCTGGGCTTCTGCGCCTTTGTCATCGCTACCTGCTCGGGTGTACTGTTCGTCAAGATCTTCAACTTGATCCTGCCGAAGAGCAAGAAGCTCAACCCGCTGATTGGCAATGCCGGTGTGTCGGCTGTTCCTATGGCCGCACGCATCAGCAACGACCAGGGTCTCAAGGCCGATCCCAGCAACTACCTGCTCATGCACGCCATGGGTCCCAACGTGGCCGGCGTGATTGGTTCGGCAGTTGCCGCTGGTGTCCTTCTGGGCTTCCTGGGATAAGGCAGCACAATTACTACTTTACTTAATAATAACAAAAGGCGACCAATTACAGGCCGCCTTTTGTTATTCTGCATTATTGATAATTCGATGTGTTGTGTTAGTTGTTACTTCTTGAACATGCGGTCAATCGCGCGCTTGTCCTCGCGCTCCTTAATGGACTGTCGCTTGTCAAACTGACGTTTACCGCGGCCCAGAGCAATGACCAGCTTGGCCAAGCCACGCTCATTGATAAACAGGCGCAAGGGCACAATGGCGATTCCGGGCTGTTGGGTATCGCGGGCAATGCGGCGTATCTCCTTGCGGTTGAGCAGCAGTTTGCGGTCGCGGTGAGTAGTGTGGTTGTTATAAGAGCCGTAGCTGTACTCGGCTATATACATATTCTTGACCCATATCTCCCCGTTGATGACCATACAATAGGTATCGGTCAAGCCACACTTGCCCTGGCGAATCGACTTAATCTCGGTGCCAGTGAGCACAATGCCGGCCGTGAAGGTCTCGATGATCTCGTAATCAAACGTGGCCTTGCGGTTCTTGATATTGATTGTATTATTGTGATTGTTATTTGAAGCCATAGCCGATAGATAGTTTTAAGTCACTTGATAGTGCATAAATCCAGGAAAATCTGGAGCGTGATGGGCAAAACGAGCAACAACACCGATGATACAGCAACAAAACGGGCCATCTTTTCCTTCTTGACAAACAGGTGGTCGGTGCCGCGATACACCATCCAGGGCAGGTAGAGCATCAGGAACAGCACCGGCGTGAAATCGTCGGGCAAGAGATTGCGCAAGATCATCAGCAGCACCAGAAAAATCAAGTTATAGAGGATGAAATCGTTCAATCGTGCACGAGCGCCCTCGGTCTTGACCAACTCAGGATAAAAGCTGCTGAGCAGGTACAATATGGCATAATAGCCGATGTAGTATGACGACGTCATCACGATGGCTGTCAGCAACGACGAGCTGAAGCTGATTGTGCGGTCATAGATCATGGGCACAAAGCACGAGAGCGCCAGCACGACCAACAAGGGCACATAAGTTCCATACCACACCTTGGTAGTCGATATATTGGACTCGTTAATGACCTCCCAGCCATAGCGCGGAGAAGTAATCACACAGAATATGTTATGCCAAATGCTCATAATAAAATAACTTGACTTTTGCCACCATCCCCCGAGATGCCACTGGATTATCAACACCTCAGTTGCACTGCACAAAATTTGCGGGTGCAAAGATAGTAAAATATTTACAAATACAAACTCAATTTGACTAATTAAATTCTGCCTTGCAAAAACTATGCCTAAACATTGATTTTACACAAGAAAATCCATATCTTTGCGACCAGATTTTCAAAATTATTCACCCAATCAACATTAGTATTATTCTAATGAAAAAGTCAATTCTAGCCATCGCCGTCGCTCTGCTCACACTCAGCGCCTGCAACCAGCAGGGCAACACAAAGCCCGAAACCACCGACACCGCGTCCAGTAGCAATGCCGCTATCGAGAACATCATGACGCGCACGAGCATCCGACAGTTCAAGAGTCAGCCTGTCGAACAAGAGAAGATCGACATCATGCTCAAGGCGGCCATGGCTGCGCCCACCGCCGTGAACCTGCAGCCCTGGCACTTCATTGTCATTGACGACAAGAAGACCATCGATCTGCTGTCTGGTCAACAGCCCACCAATACGCCCCTGCTCATTGCCGTGTGTGGCGATACCGACAAGACGACCATGCCCGACGGCAAGGGCAAGTTGCCCGAATTCTGGATCCAGGACGTGTCGGCTGCGACCGAGAATCTGCTGCTTGCAGCCCATGCCCAGGGCCTGGGCGCCGTGTGGACCGGTTGTTATCCCGCTATGGAACGCGCAGCCGAAGTGGCCAACGTGCTCAATTGCCCGACCAACATCATCCCGCTGGCTGTTGTCCGCGTTGGATATCCCGACGAGGCTCCCGCTCCCAAGGATAAGTTCAAGCAGGAAAACATCAGCTACAACACATTTGGGGGCAAGAAGCAGTAATCATCGACTGCGGCTTCAACGCTAATCACAGAACCCGCCATTACAATAATGGCGGGTTCTGTCGTATGCAGTGAAATCACATCAGAACAGGAATGTGTGATACAGCTCCGGAGTATAGATGCTCGCAGGACTGATCCATGCCTTGGCGATCTCGTAGTAGACGTAGTAGAAGTTAAAGAATGCGGCCGCCGCCAGTGGAAGCCACTTGCGCTGCTGCCACAGGAAGTGCAACAAGAAACACACCATCACCAGGAAGCAACTACGCATCAGTTCACCGGGGCGTGTCAGGTACTGGGTCGTGTTGGCAAACAGATTGATATAGGCCATGTACACCACCGTGAAACGGAACAGTGCAGGCAGGCAACGGTCGGCGGGGAACATCTGCCTGATGGCGGGATAATACCACACGATGAGAAGGCAAGTCAACAATGGGCACAACCGTGCCGGGCCCATCACATTCCTGAAGGCATATTCCAGGTTGTGACTCATGAACAGGCGATAGTAGTGTCCATAGCCCAGGACATCGGCAAGTGAGCCCAAGCGGTCAAAGATCCATTGAATCCACTGTGGAAATGAGCCAAGCACGAAGCAAACGCCAATCAGGCCAAAGGCCATCCAACGCTTGGCATTGGGAACCTTGATCAGCGGCACCAAGTAGAGCGGCAGCAACAGCACACACATCTTGTGAATGCTGATGGCCACACACGACAGCAGCAGATAGATCCAGAACTTGCGCCTCACGATGAGCTCTACCATCAACACAAAGAGGCATTCAACCACCGACTGACGCACAAATCCCATCCAGAAGATGTAATACGGCCCCAAGAAGATGCACAACGCCAGCCATGGCAGCAACACCTTGCGATGCCTGAGCGCATAATACAACAACGTGATCTGGACTATCGCCCACAAGGCGAAATACAGGGCAAAATGAAAACCTGCCCTGGCCATCATGGTGGTGATGAAGGTAAATCCGGGTTCGAAATTTTCACGCGAATACTCGCCCAGCGACTGCATGCTCACGTAGTAACCATAGTACATGTTATAGTCCCATGACGTGAGCCACCTGACCGACGAGACAGCAACATAGATCAGTATCGCCATCACAATCTCCCATGACCAGAACGGCAGTTCCGCACCACCCTGTGCCATCACGCGCTGCTCACGCTTGCTCACATGCCAGCCCAGTGCTGCCATTGCAGCGGCGGTTCCGGTGTATACAGCAAGACTGAGTATCATGACAGCTAATAATTAAGACTGGATGTTCAATAGACTCTTTTACTTGACAAGTGACATGTTGATGGACAGGCCATAATTGCTGCTCGTGGTGGGATAGGAAGTGGTCGACACAAGCGGCATGTTAGACAGGTACTCATAGTAGGCGCCCATCGTGATGCGCTTGCTCACGACATAATTGGCCGTGAAGTTGATGTTCCAGGTGCGCGTTCCATTGGTGGGCTGGGCCGTGTTGTTCTCAAACTTGCGTATCAGCGACGTGTTGTTCGACATCTTTACGTTCAGGTTGAGCGTGAGGTCGTTGTTCACGTTCTGCTGCATCGACTTGATCTTCAGTATCTGATTGAAATTGGCAATCTTGTAGCTGCCACCCAGAACAAACGACTTGCTGGAAGCCTCAACCAACTGACCGGCCGCCGAGTTCAGCGTCAACGTGCGTTGCTGCTCATACTGCATGTTGAACGACACGTCGTTGAGGAAGGTCGCCGTGAAGCCAAACAACGGCCCGAACTTCTCGGTCAACGAGACAGACGAGATGTTGTAGGGCGATGACGGGATAGCGCCATTATTGACGGCGTCCTTCGTAAATCCGAGCCCGTTGCCTAACGTCACCCAATCAGTGAATGAGTTGTAGCTGCCCACGCTATAGGTACACTGATAGGAGTGATTGAGGGTAAAATTCTTAAACACCCTCTTAAAGAACGGGATGCGCATCAGGCCATCATAGGTCACTCGCCAGTTGGGCAGGATAGACTTGAAGCCTGGGAAGGGATTCAGGTCAATCTTGGATGCATCCTTGCCAGAGTAAGCAGCCAGGAATGCCGGAATCAGCACATCGCTGCTCGAGGGGTTCACTGCACCATTCTCGATGCTGTAGGTGTTGCCCGCCAGTCCTTTCTCGATCAAGAAGCCACGACTGGGATATGTCGTTCCCATATACTGCTGCTGGATGCGCTCGGCCACAATCGGGATATTGCTCATGAACTGGTCAAATGGCTCACTGCGATAATTGTCAGCGGCACTAAAGGTCTTGAATGCTGTGCGCAGGGCCATATGCGTCTTGGTATAGCTACCGCCATAGAGCACCGTCGGGTCGTCAAACATGAACTGAATCTGGTTTGTACGGTTGTCGGTACGGTTACCCGTGAGCGTAATCTTCAGGCCAGAAATCGGCTCCAGCTGGACCTCGGCATTGAATTCCTTGGTGTTGGAATAGATGGCCGGGGTCATCATCGACTTGTTTTTGTTGAGCCAACCTCGTTGCATAGCCCTAGTGATATAGGAATCATCGGCAAATCCAAAGGCAAAGTCCAGACCAGGTGCCATCACATCGTAGTGAGTTGACTGACCGAAGATGTCACCAATCTCGGGAACGAACTGCGGAATATTCAACGAGGTAGTGTGCTTGTAGCGCACACTCACGTTGCGCAGGCTCATCATGAGACGGCTGGCATATTGAGCTGCCTCGGTGAAGAAGTTATGGGTTTCTTCCTTAATGACCTCGGTAATGGTGAACTTGAGGTTTTCTTCACCCAGGGTCTTGATCTCGACATTGTCCTTGTCCTTCACCTTGTACTCAATCTTGAACGGGGCGTCGTCGATCGTCTTGGCCGTCACCTTGACATTCTTGTTGCCTATCCTGTGATTGATGATGATAGCCGAATCAGGACTCAGCTTGAGGGTGCGCTCATACTTCTTGGGCTTGGGCTTCTTGGCCGGCTGACGGTTGCGCTTGGTGTTCTTGCTTGAGAAGCGCTCGTCCACCTTCTTCAGGTACGGTATCTTGCTATAGAACTGTTCAAAGCTGAATCGGCCATCGAGCGATCGCGAAGTCTGGTTAGCGATATCGTTACCAGGCGAAACATTAGCCACAGTGACACCACGGTTCCACCGATAGGTAGAGTTGTAGGAAGCATTAGCCGTAATCCAGCTCAAGATGGGAATCTGGTTGAACGGGGCTTTATAGGTAGCAGTGAACGTCTGATTATAAGACCAGGGCGTTCCCAGATTCTTGATCGAGGTCATGACCGAATCACGCCAGTCACGGTAGGCATCAGGGAAGAGCCTGCGGTTGACCTGTCCTACTGGCTCCATGATATGAGCCGTAGTGTTGCTGTTGAACGTAGCGGACAACGACTTGGTGAAATTCCAGCTGAGAGAGAATTGGCGGTCCCACAAGAAGTTCTTGCTCACCGACACGGGTAACTCGACTTCAATGCCCGTCTCGTTGCGCGTCTGCTGCTCGTAGTAGTAACGAGAGATATTGGTGCTGAATGCCACATTGGTGGGCAACCAGGAAAGTTCCCAATCACGGAAGAACTTCATGTTCTTGTTCTTCTCATTGATGAAGTGAGAGAACGGCTTGAAGGGTTTGAAATAGGGCGTCCAGCTGTACTGCATCGAACCGCGGTAATCGTTGGTGTTCTCATAGACATTCTCGGGGTCATTGAGATGCTGCTTACTGAACGAGTAGCTGAACGAGAAGTTGGCAGGATCCCAGGGCATGGGATTCTTCATCGTCTTCACGTCAAACTTCAGTCCCGAGATAGAGAAGTTCTGTGTCGTGCGCTGTGTGACGGCATATTCCATGACGCTGTCCTTCTGCTCCTTAGTTTCACAGATGGCTATGGCATCATCCAACTCAACGTCCTGGTCCAATGGGTTGAAGCGGGGCGTTGTCTTCTCATTATTATAAGAGTAGTAGATGGGGGCATGAAGCTTGACTTTTTCAGGGATAAAGCGTCCCAAATCGGCCTGGACTGCGATGTTATACTGGTTATAGTTGTCCAGGCGGCGATTAGACAGGCTTTGGTCAACCGAGCCAAAGCCCTGCGTCTCCTTGTGGAAGCCCATGTTCAGGGTGGCGATGTCACTCATGTTGAGGGTCATGGTAGCCTTGGCTGCCCATCCGCCCTCTTGATCAAAGTCGGTGACGCGCAACTCATCAACCCAGACGACACAGCTCTTGGTCGTAGCGGCATTATTGCGGACACCAATGAGCATGACGCGCACCTTGCTGAGCGAAGGATTGCCCACAACATAGACCTTGTTGTTAGGATGTTCGTCGTCAACATCCTGATACCTGTTGGAGTAGCCCACTCCTTCAATGCCGGCCATCTTGTCGGCATTGCGATGCTTCTTGGCATTGACCAGAACATCAAGGTTGACATCGAGCATGTTCTCCTCGGGCCACACCTTGAGACGGTCGGTCGAGCTGTTGGTACTATAACGTCCTGCCGGGGTCACGGTCAACGGGATTTCATACTCATAATAGTTATTCTTCACGTCAGAGCCCAGACGGACGAACAACGACACGTCGCCGTTGCGCAGGTTGGTCTCGTTATCGACAGTAGCCTCATTGTGAACAAACATCTGGAGACGCTTATAGGTGCGCAGGTCGAGTTCGGTATTGCGGTAGACACCGCGCGCGTCGCCGGCATCCAGACTCTCGACGCTGAGCTGCATAGACTGCTCGTTGCGCTGAATAATCTGTGACTGACCGCTGTTGATGACACGCGAGAGGCCCGGGGGCAGCACGTAGTTGACGGGCTCACGTGAGGCATTCTCTTCAATGTTGACCGTGTTGATGCTAATTGCTCCGTTGGCGGGATGATCGCCTCGCATGTTGAGGTTAAACTTGTAGTTGCGCCACTCTCCCTTGACGAGGTCCAGCGAAGCAAATCTCAAGTGGGTTGTCCCACGGAAACCGGTCATGTACATACGCATGAAGCGTATCGACGAGAAATCCTGGATGCTTCCCACCTTCTTCTGATAATTGGCCAGTGGAATAGTGATCTGATACCAGGTCGCCTCCTGGGTCTTACCATCACGCGTGTGAACATTGGCGATTTGCTTATCGGTAACGAAGTACATACCCACCTTGAGCGAGTCGGGATGAATCGGTACGCGATACTCAAAGTAGCGTTCATGCTCATTGAGGGTGTTGTCCTGGTTGATGTCCTCAACATCGGGTGTCGAGCGCGACGTCTGGTACTGGCCGTCGGCGGCATCGGTCTGTGATAACGAGTTGCCTTCAGTTCCATTATAGTGCTTATAGCGGTCGAGAATAGAGCTACGCTGAGCATCATAGTAGTTATGACGATAGAACGCATAATTGTCGCTTGCCGGGTCATTGAAGGGGGAGAACGGATCCTGGTCCCAGGCCAACTTGGTGGCGTCGGACAGCTTATCGCTATTGCGCAGTTCGCTCACAAACTTGGAATAGGTCGAGTGCGTCTTCTCTTCATCGGTCGATAGACCATCCAGGCCCACATCCTGCAGGATGCGTGCACCATTAGTGTTGTCAAATGCATAGGTCAACGACGTCTGTGTCGACACCTTGCCCCAGACCGTGTTGGAAACAAAGGTCGTGTCACCATTGATGGGCAGACCGTTCTCGTAGCTCTTCTTACCATCCCTGAGGACGTCTTCACTGACTTCACCCAGGTCGAAATAAAGATAGCCGCCGTCAGCGTTACCGAGGTTTGCTTTATCCATGAACGGGTCAAGCATCCAGAACTGGATGTACTCGATGTTGGACTGCTCAAAGTTGGTATCGTCAATCTTGCGCATGATGCCTCCCCATCGGTTCTCGGGGTAGAGCAGTTTACCGTCTTCATCGACATACGTTGCATCCACGTTATAGGGGCCTCGCTCACTAGGATAGAACGAAAGATTAAGGGTTTGGACAACCGACGACTGGCCGTAGTTGAGCTCACGACCAGGGAACACTTCACTGAAGGCAACCTCACGCGCATAGGGGTAGGATAAAGCTTCCAGGTCACTCTTGATGTAGCCCGGAGCGTAAGATGAATTGCGCTGAGTAAACAACCTGTCGATATAGTACCACGACAGCAAAGCACGCGTCTTGCCATAGTTCACGTCGTCAATTTTCTCTGGCTCAGGAAAGAGGGGAGACAAAGGCACGCTAGCCGGCTTAGAAGCCAGCGACCATGAGTAAGGCGCACGTAGATCGGAACCGCGCTGTGCCGATTCAAAGTCATCAATGTAGGAACTACCGGTGATAGAACCGGTTTTGGCCTGATGGGGTATCAATTGCGCGAACTCACCCTGGAAGGTCAATGAAGAGGGCGCTACCGCGTTAACGGTAGGAATCTTGTTGAGCAGGTTAGTGAGCCACATGAATTGGGTATTATATGACACATTGGCACCCCAGATGGTGTTGTTGACCAACTCGCTGCCGATACTGAGTTTCTCGCCGATGGCCTTCTCTCCATAGTGCATGACTGTAGCACCCACATGGAAGTTCTTATTGAAGGCATAATCCAGATCCAGACCCAGCAGTGTCTTGCGCTGCATGTTGAACACTGACTGATTCTCAAGAGATACGTTAATGGGAGTCTGGGCATCGATGTAGTTCTGGTTGGTAATCGTCACGGTTCCCATGGTGTAGTCCACGGTATAGTCACTGTTCTCGGTCAAGGTCACGCCACCGGCGGTCACCACTACCGATCCACGGGCAACATTGGTGGCATTGAGCCTGATGACACTACCCGAACTCGACTGATATTCACCAGTGAGGACAAACTTGTTCTTGTCACTGAACTGTTGGGCTACCGTAAGAGTAGAGTCATACAACTCGGTGTAAATATAATTCTTGGCAATCTCGTCATCGCCGAATTGTCGTCTTAGATGCTCACCGAAGGGCTCGACAACAGGAAAGATCACCTTACCGGTCGATGATTGTATCGTGTAGCGCTCAATGAAGTCAAAGCGACCATCGATGTTGGGTTCCTGGTTGGCATCCAGGCGGTCGAGGTTCATTACCTGCAACAGCGGCTTGCCGTTGATGGCACCGGCCGGGATGTACACCAACTCATTACCGGTAGTGTCACTCAGATACTTGATATTGAGCTTGAAATTGTTCTTCTGAATCGAATATGCGCCCAGGTTATACACATTTTTCATAGCCAGGTCCCACAAAGGCGTTTCAGGCGACGACGTGGTTCCCTTGAGCAACTTGACGTAAAGCGACTGGTCGGTAGAGGAGACGTTATTAGAGAATTCGCCCACCTGATAAATGGTGCCGTCACAGGTATACTCATAGGCGACACCCAACATCTCGTCACTGGTCAAGGCCGTCTTGAGCATGATGTAGCCCAGACTGGGATTCAGCGTATATTCAGCCGAGCTGAGCAGTCGGGCACTCTCGATTTTCACATACTCCGTACCACCGTCAAAGTCATCCAGTGCTGCCGATGCGCTGCTCATGTAACGAGCTTCGGGATACAAGGTCTTAATCTCCTCCATCAGGTTATTGGCATCATTGTCAGGCAATGAACCAGTTTTTCCTTTCCAGTGAGGGTTATAGATGTGCCTTGCTTCGCTCTCGCCCAGGTCCATGAAGCCCATGATATTACGCGCCTCATTGGGGTTACTGCGCTTGTTGGTGATCCACACCTCGATGCGAGTGATCTGGATTCCTGATTGCGGAGTCGGCAACGTCTCGCACCACTTGTCATAATTGTCACGGAAGTAGTGAGACAAGAAGAAGTTACGGTTCTGGTCATACTTATCGGCCGAAATGCTGAATTCGTTGGTCTGTGAACCGCCTCGGGTGCTCACGTTCTGTGTTTCACTGTTCTGCTGCGACACGAGAGCCGTTGCAGTGAGTTTGCCAAACTGCAACTTGGTCTTGATACCGAACAGGGCTGCACTGCCTCGAATGAGCGACGAACCCGTCGTCATGCTCACATTACCGGCCTCAATATTCTTGATGATCTCATCCTCTTTTCCTTCATAAGCCAGTTTTAGGTTCTTGCTGTCGAAGTCAAATGTCGCACCGGTATTATAAGACATGTTGAAGCGCATCTTGTCACCCACGCTTGCCGTGATGTTGGCCTGAATCTTCTGTTCAAAGTCGAAATAGGTCTTCTTGCGCTGTGAGACAGAGAGCGATGGATTATCGGTTGAGTTGCTCTTGACACCCATGTTGATAACGACCGAACCGGTCGTCTTGAGTTGCAGACCACCAGGGCCAAACACGCTCTCCAGTGGTCCCATGCCAAATTGCATGTCAAGGAAATTAAACGGGTCACGCTCGGTATTCTGGGCGCTCTCGGCATTCTTTTGGCGATAATACTCCATCATTGAGCGCCTGAAATCGGAATTGCTGTACTCGTCGGCCGACATGATATAAGGGGTGACGATGTCATAGTCGCCGAGTCTTGTGTGGATGACGTAACATCCCGTCTCGGGGTCAAATTCCACAACCGACGTGATATTGGACGGATCTTTCAGGTCGGCGGCATATTCGCCCATGCCCTGCACATCCTCGTAATTGCGGGGAGTTGTGGGCCGGACGTCAAACAGCATGTCGAGCGACGGTGTCAACTGTTGCTGAACCTTGGGGCGTGTGTCGGGGGGCGGAGGAGGCGGAGGCAACGTGCTGGTGACATACTGTGCCAGCACAGAATCATGGCCCGCCCACAATCCGATGAGGACGCCAATGATTGCCAATATGAAAGCTTTTTTTCTTTTCAACTTTGCAATATCATGTTATTGAGCACGTCAACCGAGCCTCTCAACTGATTAGCGCAAGCACTACATCATCTTCAAAGCCTGCTTGATAGCCTGTTCCACCGTCAACGATGGATGGCTGGAAAACAGGGACTTAAGGGCTTTTTGTGAGGCTTGCTGAGTAAAACCCAGCATCACAAGCGCTGCTAGTGCCTCGTCAAAGACCTCACCCGTGGCGGTACCCGTCTGTTCTAATAACGTATCACCAGTGGGTTTTATTTTATCCTTGAGGTCAACTATTATTCGTTGGGCCGTTTTTGCTCCCACACCCTTGACCGACTTGAACATCGCCACATTGTTCCCGGCGATGGCCTGCGAGAACTCATCGACACTCATCGACGATAGCACCATCCGTGCTATATTGGGCCCCACGCCCGACACCGAAATGAGCAACAGAAAAGCCTCTCGCTCACGTTTAGTGGCAAATCCGTACAACAGGTGAGCATCCTCGCGTATCGCCTCATGCACATAGAGCAGAGCATCGTCCTGCCCCACCCTGCTCAGTGCATCATAGGTCGATAGCGAGATATTCATCATGTAACCGATACCGTGATTGTCAATCACGGCATATGCAGGATTGAGCTCAACCACTTGGCCCTTAATATAATCTATCATAAGTCTCTATTATTGCTTTAAAATCAAGTCAATCACACAATTAATATCCGACACAAGGATTTCCTGGTCTCGATTCACGTCGGCACGCAGCATAGTGGCTGCGTCCTGGCTGGCTGCAGGATCAAGGATGATGTCCATGAGAGCCATGACATCGGCCACATTGACCTCGCGGTCGTTGTTCACATCTCCCGGCAGCATGGTGTTGTTCAGCACGTCTTCTATGGCTGAAAGGGCATTCAGCTTACCAAATCCCCATCTCAACGGGTCGCCATTGACAACAAAGTTGTCTCGGGTGGAAGAACGACTGAACACTGACCGTACATCGCCGGGTGTCAACTTAGGGTTAAGCTGCAGCATCAGCGCTATAGTCCCGGTAACCACCGGGGCCGACATCGATGTTCCCTGATTGGCATAATAGGGATATTCCACACTATCGACTACTGCGGCAGCAGGCCAGCGCAGCCTTATCGACGATGCGTCATATCGATTGGCCGACGACAGCACTGCCTGTCCTGGTGCACACACGTCGGGACGATCAATGCCTCGCTCATCAGGTCCATAAGATGAGAATGCTGCCATGTCACCCGGATTGCAGTCAGTGTAGGTGACGGCTTCACCCCATTGATCAATATAGGAGGCGCGTGAGCAGTAGGCTCCCACCGATATGACGCTGTTGGTTGTCGCCAAATCGCTGATTGATCCCGAAGCCGTTCCCCCCGTGGCATAATCTTGACCGAATGAGTAAAAATAAGCCTCGTTGGTACACCAGCCCGACAAGCCGAGGGGCTCATCGGCTACATACTGGAACCCTAACAGATGGCCTGCAGCCTGAGACGTGACTTCAAACATCCAGTAGCTATGGTAGCGGCAACTGTCAATCAATACACCCGACTGGTCAAAACGTGGCTCAAGTGCACTGGCAAATGACACCTCTCCCTCATAGTACTCGGCAAATGCGTCATCCTCATCGCTGGAAATAGTAAAAACGCTGTCCTCGGGCTGATGGCTGAACATGTCAGAAGCATACTCGACAACGCCAGTCGAACGGTTGATGACAACCAGACGCGTGCGATGCACCTGATCGGCATCGCTCCACATACTCACATAGCCTTCACGCTTCATGCCCCCAGAGCGATTGCGGATGAAAGTGGTCACCGTGTCATTCGCGCCACCGATTCGGTCATGAAGACAGATGGGAGCATTGCCGTCGTTGCCAGCCGAAACGACACAGAGCCTTCCCGGCCCAGTCAATGAGTCGAACACGCGGCACAATTCCGATGAGCCGTCATTCGGCCCCTCGTTGGTTCCCAAACTCATATTGATGACGCATGGCAATCCCACACGCTCGGCATAATCAAAGATATAGCGGACCGAGAGCGCCACGTTGATGTCGGTCAGTTGGTTGGCAGGAATACCACATGCCACGATATCGGCTTCGGGTGCCATACCGTACCAGCCGTTGTCACGATAAGCCCCGGCAGCAGTGCCAGCGGTATGGGTACCATGAGATGACCTCCTGTAATCGGTGGTGAGCACTGCAATTTGGGCCGGATCCTCATAGCAACTGCCCGGCAGCGTATCACCATCGATGACAGGCGACAGGCCAGTGCTGTCACAGGGCATATACACAGCACGCACTCGTGTCCGCCCTGTTTCATCACACAAGTTCATGTGGTTAAAATCAATGCCCGTGTCCACGATACCAACTATTACCCCCTTGCCCCTCAACGGAGAAGAGAGCCCATGTCCAGCATGCACCGGATCAACTGCCGAGAGCATGCGGGCGGTGTCGTTACACAAGTTCAATGGTTTGGCCAGTGCTAGACGACGCACTCCTGCACATGACGCGACTGCCGCTATTTCATCTCTTGTCATGCTTGCCGTCACCTGATTGCCAAAGCGCGCACTTACCCTGACGCCCAATTGCTGCAACGTCTTGATTGATGCGCTGTCATCGAGGGTAATAAAGGCCTGATAAGTGCCAGCAGTGGCATTGCTGCGCCGAACATGATCAACAGACTGATTGAGCAGCAACCGGGAACGGGCATCCACTGTTGAGAAAGCCCAAGCCGCCACCGTCGTGGCAATCAGCAATAAAAATATGAATACAGGTTTTCTCACAACAGTATCAACCTACAATGAGGGCAATGATCTCGTTAATGTCACTCAGGTTAACCTCGCCATCATTGTTCACATCAGCCAGGCGACGGGTATCGTCGTCGGCCGTGCCACCCAGGACGATGTCAATCACGACATTGATATCACTCAGGTTGACTTCTCCATCTTGATTCACGTCACCGCTCTTTTCCTCGATATGTAACACGTAACGTAATCCGGCATTGATGTCTAGCTTGCCTGCGCCCCAACGCTCAGCATTGCCTGTGGCAACATACCAGTCACGGATACTGGTTTTATTGAGCACTTGCCTGATGTCGGCCGTGCTCAACGTCGGATTGGC
This sequence comes from uncultured Prevotellaceae bacterium, assembly GCA_946409635.1. GTDB lineage: Bacteria > Bacteroidota > Bacteroidia > Bacteroidales > Muribaculaceae > Sodaliphilus. Next base: position 84,803 of record CAMJXD010000004.1, on the reverse strand, counting down.
CTGGAGCCACAAGGCTATGGCACCAGCCACAACCGGGGCGGCCATCGAGGTACCCAGGTCGGGACAATAGGGGTACTCTACCCCATCGACAAACGCCGACGGCTGCCAGAACTGGATGTTAGGCGGATTGGTGTCGTAGCGGTTGGCCGATGAGATGACCACACTGCCAGGAGCGCACACGTCAGGTCGCCTGATACCGTTCTCGTCGGGTCCGTAAGAAGAATAATAGGAGATCTCAAACGGCTTACTGAAATGACGGTAATACAACGTGCTGTCGCGCAATGGTACATACTGCTTGGTATTGTATGAACCCACCGAAATCACGCTATCATTAGCAGCGATCTCACTGATGGAACCGTCAGGTGTTCCTGTCGACACCCACGACTGGCCATAATTGTTGAAATAGGCATACTGTGAGGTCCAGATGTTTAATTTTGTAGCCATCGGGCTATAGTACTGGAATCCCATCACATATCTAGGGTCCCTGGCCGTCATGTCGATATCCATCAACGACAAGCCCTCGCCATTGAGTTCAACACTTCCCGAGAACAATACCCTGCCGGTGTAGTACTGTGCCAGCTCGGCATCGGTCTGGGTATCAAAGTCGGCCACCACGCCCGATGCGGTAGCACCCAGCGAACGCGACCTGTAAACAATTTTCCTGGTACTGATATCATAGACAATCAGTCGGGAATTGAACAGTTTGCCCTGATCACTCCACGCATTTACAAATCCTGAACGCCTCAAGCCTCCGGTGTATCCACTCAGGAGCGTCGTCACGGTATCGTTCTTGCTCTGGATTTCCTCGTGGATGCACACTTGCTGGTCGCCGTCGTTGCCTGCAGCAACGACAAAAATCTTACCTGGACCGGCAAACTGATGGAAGATGTTCGAGATGAACGAGCTTCCATCATGGGGGCCGACGTTATTGCCCATGCTGATGTTGACCACATAGGGTTTTCCCATGCGGGTGGCATAGTCGTTGATGTAGCTGATACAATGTGCCAAGCGCACGTCATTGAGTTTTTCCTCAGGCATGGCGCAGATGACGATATCGGCCTCGGGAGCGATGCCATACCAGCCGTTGTGATCATAGCTGCCGGCAGCAATACCTGCCGTCTGGGTGCCATGAGTGGTCTTGGGGTCATCGGTAGTAAGATTCTTGATTCTCTCAGGCGTCTCAAAACAGGAACCCGGCAACATGATCCTGTTGACCATGATGGTTCGGCCCGAATTGTCAAACGGCATATAGACGGCCTTGACACGTGGATTACCTTCGGCATCAACAAAATTGATGTGATTAAAATCAAATCCGCAATCGATAATACCCACAATCACGTCCTTTCCCTTATAGGGCAAGTTAAGGCCTTCGCCACGGTGCACCTTGTCGACTCTAGAATAATAACGCGCACTGTCACAATAGGTGAGCAGGGGAATGGCTGCCGACACGTGGTTCACGCCAGCAAAGGACTTTAGTTCATAGGGTCTATACTGCTGTGGCACTTGAGCGGTTATGATTCCATCATACCTTGCAGTAATCACCAGGCCAGCTTCACGCAACTGGGTGAGGTTTACTTCATCGGTGACCGACATAAAGGCGTCATAATAGGCCTCATCGCCACTCTGGGCATTAGCATTGATGCCGGTGAACGTTATTGTCACAGCCATCAAGATACCCCAAATGCCATGCGAGAGCCAAGACACACATCGACTGCCCGAGCATAGTTGACGCACATAACGTCCTGCCCGAACTAACATGTTCGTGAGGGAAAAAGTATTCATCATATCAATATCTGACTATTTCAAACCTGAATTTGCTATCTAAGCCACAAAATTACAATTTTTTCAATGAATCTTACACATTATTTAAAAAAAATGATGGATGACCACCGTTGTTAAACAGAACCGTTGGCCATCTTGACAAACAGGCATAAAAAAACTGCGGGCAACTGTCATCTAGCCGCCCGCAGTCGTGGATTATTGCTGAGCCGTAATTACTTGAGGCTGTTCACATAGTTACGCAGTGACTCGTTTTCAGGATCATAGTCCAGCCACTTCTGATAGTAGGTCTTGGCTGTAGCCTTGTCACCCTTGGTGAAGTAGTAAGTAGCCATGTAGTTGTAGGCATACTTGTAGTAGCGAGCATAGTCGGCCTTGTTCTCCTTCTGGTCGAGAATGTTGAGCAGCTCCTGATAGGCGGCCATTGCAGCTCCATTGTTGCTGTCACCCTCACGGAACTTGGCAATCTTGGCCTTCTGGTTCACGATCTGCACGTTACCGGGCACCAGCTTGTCCACCTCGTCGATATACTTCTGACTCTTGGCCAGTGCGTCGTCCTTGACAGCGGCATCCAAGCCCTCGGAGCTGGCGATGCCCAGGTAGTAGTTGGACAGGGTAAACAGGTCGTTAGACTTGTGGTTACCGTCGTCAACCAGACGCTGGTAATACTCGGCTGCCTTTACAAAGTTCTCGGCATCGGCATAGCTGTCACCCAGGTTGCGAATCAGGTCGGTGTTCTTGGGATTGAGGTCGATAGCCTTGTTGTAGGCCTCGATAGCCTCTTCAGGAAGACCGGCTGTCTGCAGGGCCAGACCATAGTCGGTGTAGTCGCGAACCTCGTAGTTTGAGCCCTGGGGAACTACGTTGGCAAAGAAGGACTTGCCTGCCTCAACGGCCTCGGGCCACTTCTGGAGCTGCACCAGGTTATAGAGCTGCATGCGCTTCATGTAGAACACCTTGCTGTCGACGGGGTCAAGTTTCTTTACCAGACTGGTGGCCAGATCGAGCGACTCCTGATACTTCTCACCGAAGAACAGCAGCTGCACGTAGCGCACCTCGTCCTGAGCAAAGTGGTTGGGGTTCTTAATATACTTGCCATACTGCTCAGCAGCCTTGGCACCCAGGTTGTCGGCATAATACTTCTCAGCGAGCTCGCGCTGAACCAGGGCCGAGTTAGGCACCTTGGCCTGGAGCTCCTCAAGACGCTCGATAGCCATCTGGGGCACGACGTTGAAATAAGTGTTGGCATACTTCACATAGGCCTCAATGTTGTTGGGATCCTTGCCGAAGGCCAACTCATAGATACCGGCTGCATTGCCCCAGTCCTTCTTGTCGGCCTTAGTGTCGGCCTCAAAGATGTAGCTGTCAGGGTGGTCGGGGTTCCACTTACGGGCGTTCTTGATGCACTTCTCAATGTCCTTGGCATAGGTGGTGGGATTTGCATCATAGAATGCACGTGCAATCTCCATCTCAAGCTTGGAGTCCTTCTTGGACAGCTTGCGTGCCTTCTCCATGAGAGCCTTGGCGTCGCCACCGTTCTTGAGCGCGAGAGCTGCCTGACCCACATAGTTGTAAGGATTCATGGCATTGGCAGCGATACCTTTCTCAAAGAAGGAGGCAGCCTCGCCAGCCTTACCCTGGTGCAGAGCAATCTGACCCAGATAGTAGAAGGCTTCAGCCTTGTCGGTGTTGGGAGCATTCAGGTTGCGCTCCAGCAACTCCTTAGCATTGTCGAGCTTGTCTACCTTGTAGTACTCGATACCGTCTTTGTAGCCCTGTGCATTGGCTACCAGCGATGCACCCATGAGAATGAGTGATGCAAATAAGAATTTCCGTTTCATAGTAGTAACAATTTAATGTTGATATTTATTAGTTAGTTCTGTTTTTATATTCCTGATTGCAATTTCCATGCCAACCCGCTGAATCACTCAACCTCAACATACCGGACTGGCTCAGCAGCGGGCAGGATGCCCGTCTGGAGGATAATCTTCTGGCCTATCACACCCGTGATAAACGAGTAGAAGCCGTGATCGAGGGTTCCGTTATAGCTGGCATCAATGGCCCATATTGACCTCACGAGCGGGTACTCACCGCTATAGATATATGCCTGATAGGGCTTGACCGGCTTCACCTGGTCGTCGCCGCGCAGTGGCATCACCTTGATGCGGTCGGTGAAGTCGATGACGCTCACCTCGTTGTTGTTCTTGAGCTCCTCATATTTCTCGGCGATAGGTTTCTCCAGCGACTTGAGGTCACTGGTAATCCAGCTCACGCCGATAAAGCCAATCACATTTTTATACTGCTCGACTGCGTCAAACACGTCGCTGCTCGACCCTCGAGCATACACGTTAGGACCAAACTTGCCGCCGTTGAGAAACTTCTCTTTCATGTAATTGACCACACCGGTACCTGAGCCGTCAAACATCACCTTGATCGTGTCGTTCTTGAGATTGGTCGGGAACACCTCGCCCCAGCGCTTCACCTTGCCGGTGAAGATGTCGCGCAGGTCATCCATCGACAGGTCGCTGATGTCATTCTGCTTGTTGACAATGACTGCGATGGCATCGACGGCAATCATCTTGGACCGATAGCCGCGACCCAGCTTCTTGAGACTTGTCTTCTGATCCTTGGTCAAGTCGTGGGAGATGATGATCAGGTCCACCTTGTTCTGGAACAGCGAGTCCAGGGCGTCATGCTCGTTGATGTAATCAGGCATGATGCTCGCCTCGGGATACTGAAATTCAAACACGGCAATCTCCTGTTCCAGCACACTCTGGAACGACTCGTCACACATGATGCGGGCAATGCCCCGCGTGCTCGTGCTCTTGGGCCGCTGATCGCCACAAGAGGCCACAGCCATCGACATCACGACGGCTGCCAGCAGCATGAATATGTCAATCCTTCTTTTCATTATCGTCCTTGTTGGTAATTGGGTGTTCACTATAGGTCGTGTACTGGTTCGCATCGGTGTCATCGTCGATGCGTCGCATGCCATAGGTGTGCTCGCCATTGACTTCCCGATAGCCGCGATAGATGCCATAGGCGGCAAATGCCACTGCAAAGAACCAGCTCAAATACCTGGGGAAGCCAAAATAGTTGATAGCCATCAGTACAGCCACTCCCAGATAAAAGAACACCATGAAGATGCCAAAGAACATCTTCAATGCCCGCACTATATTTATCGGTTTATTGCTCATTATGATAATGATATAAATTTCACTTCTGCACTTAGACTGCCATAAGACAAAATCGTTTATAACAATCAAACGACAAAATTAACAATTAATCCCGATTTGCGATGTTAAATTTATAAAAAAACTCATATTACTTTTGCCTGCGACAACCATTTGACTTCTCATTGCATGCGTAAGGCTGCAACACGGCATTACATAATGATTTCAGCCAGCATGGCTGCGCAAGAATTATTGTGCATAAAAAGTGAAATTGCGAGGAAAAACGGCATAAATTGATAAAAAGAGTTGTACAAGTCAAAATTATGGCTTAATTTTGCAACACCTTAAATCAAACTTTTATTCATACTATTTTTTCCTAGGGCACCTTCGTTGTGAAACGAAGTGCTTTTTTTTGCCCCAGGAAGACCATGGCCGTCGCATAACCAACATCTCATTAATCATTAAGCCGGGACACCAGAGCTTTGATGGAAATCCCTGGCACCCCGACTTATTGGGCAACGAGGCCAACTGAGGCCTCACTGTTGACTTAACGATTAATAGTTGCGTGCAAAGATCACACGGCGCTTGCTGGGCTTGCCGCTGTAGACACACTTGCCCTCTTCCTCGACGGCATCCAGGGGGATGCAGCGAATGGTGGCCTTGGTCTCTTCCTTGATCTTATCCTCGGTCTCGCTGGTGCCGTCCCAGTGAGCAAGGATGAATCCGCCCTTCTCGATCTGCTCCTTGAATTCGTCCCAGGTGTCGACCTTGTAGGTCATGCGTTCACGCTGAGCAAGGGCCTTATTGAAGATATTCTGCTGAATTTCCTCCAGCAGATCCTTGACGCGGTTCTCGATACCCGACAGCTGCTCGCTGCTCTTCTCAAGCGTGTCGCGGCGCATGACCTCGATGGTACCGGCTTCAATGTCACGGGCACCCAGTACGAGACGCACGGGCACACCCTTGAGCTCATAGTCAGCAAACTTGAATCCGGGTCGCTTGTTGTCGGCGTTGTCATACTTCACGGTGATGCCCATGCCCCGCAGGTTGTTGACGATGGGCTCTACAACCTGGTTAATCAGCTGCAGCTGGTCGTCGGTCTTGTAAACGGGGACGATGACCACCTGGATGGGAGCCAGGTGAGGCGGCAGTACCAAGCCATTGTCGTCGCTGTGGGTCATGATCAGGGCACCCATCAGGCGCGTCGATACGCCCCATGAGGTAGCCCACACGTCCTGCAACTTATTCTCCTTGTCGATAAATTTCACGTCAAATGCCTTGGCGAAATTCTGGCCCAAGAAATGGCTGGTGCCTGACTGCAATGCCTTGCCGTCCTGCATCATGGCCTCGATGGTGTAAGTCTCGAGGGCGCCGGCAAATCGCTCGTTGGGCGTCTTGATGCCCTTGATGACCGGAACGGCCATATATTTCTCAGCAAAGTCGGCATACACGTTGAGCATCTCGATGGCCTTGGCCTCGGCCTCCTCCTTAGTGGCATGGGCGGTATGACCTTCCTGCCACAGGAACTCGGCGGTGCGCAGGAACATGCGGGTGCGCATTTCCCAACGGAACACGTTGGCCCACTGATTGATGAGCAGGGGCAGATCTCGATAGCTGTTGATCCAGTTACGATAGGTGTTCCAGATGATCGTCTCACTGGTGGGGCGAATGATCAGCTCCTCCTCGAGGCGAGCCGAGGGGTCTACAACGACACCCTTGCCGCCAGGGTCATTCATCAGGCGATAATGGGTCACCACGGCACACTCCTTGGCAAAGCCCTCCACATGGTCGGCCTCACGGCTGAGGAACGACTTGGGAATCAGCAGGGGGAAGTAGGCATTCTGCACGCCGGTCTGTTTAAACATCTTGTCCAGCTCGTGCTGCATTTTTTCCCAGATGGCGTAGCCATAGGGCTTGATAACCATGCATCCGCGCACTGCCGACTGCTCGGCGAGGTCGGCCTTCACTACCAGTTCATTATACCATTGAGAGTAGTTATCGGCTCTCTTGGTCAAATCCTTTAATTCTTTTGCCATTTATTCTATACTTGTTAGTTTTTTTTAGTTTTTCTCTTTTGCGATATGGTTCATATTGATGCGGCCCTTCTTGGCCTGCTGGATCATCGTCTTCTCGGGAACGAGATAAATCTCCAGCCGTCGGTTGCGCTTGCGGTTTTCAAGCGAGTTGTTATCCACTATCGGGTCGGTCTCTCCCAAGGCATAGGGGACAACATAGTCGACACTGCCGTTCTCGTCAAACCAGTCAAAGACGGCATTGACCCGTTGCCGGGTGAGGTTGAGCGTATAGGTCTCGCTGCCGGTGTTGTCGCTGTGCATGACGAGCAACATCTTATAGAACCCGGGGTTCTTCACCATCCTGACAAACGGCTTGAGCTGCGTTTCTCCCAGGGGGGTGATGACCGTGTCGTTGGGCTCGAACAGGAGGCTTGCAGGGATGGTGATGACGATTACCTCGCCGTCACGCATGACTTCTACTTCATAGTTCGACTGCTTGAAAGCCACCGCCATATCATACTGGAAGTCCTGTATCTTGTCGGCTTGGCGGTCATTCTTGATTTCGGGCGACAGCAGGTTCTCGTCGAGCGACATGTCATAGATGTCCTCTTCGTGGGCCATCATCGACAACGGGCCCAGGGCTACCGCCAAGGTCGCTATCGCCAGCATGAGCTTGTGTATGGTGGGTCGTCTTAACATGTTATACATCGTAATCATTTACTCGTTTAATTCCAGGAGTCCTTGAGGCAGGTCCATGACCATCAATCTCTTGTCCAGGTCAAACTCCACAATCAGCTCATCGGTTGCCGGCACCATGAGTTGGCTGCCGTCACGATCGATAATAAAGATGGCATTTTCGGTCTGCTCATCGACATCGGTAATCTGTCCGACGACGGTGCCGTCGCTATCCTGCAGCTCAAAGCCGATGAAGTAGTCCAGGGGATAACCGTCGGCATCGGCATCATCACTCTCCTGGCGGTAATCTCGCTTGAGGGCATAGATATCATGGTTGACCAGGCGGGCAACTTCTTGCTGGCTGTCAAAACCGTCGACAGTGAGCAGCACTGTCTCAGCCCCCTTGGGGCGACATGAATTGATAAAGAAAGGCACGTAGATACCGTCCATGTCACTCACCAGGCACGACAACTGCTGCAACACATCAAGGTCCACATCGACGGTAGCCGAAATTTCTCCGGCGACGCCGTGCGGCTTGTTGTAATGCCCGATAGCTATGAGTTCCTCGCGTGTTATCATCGCTGTAATGATGTGTGGTCGACGATCGTTTTTCTATTTTTTCTATTATTTCTTTTTTTTCTTCTTGCCCGCAGGCTGGACGGGTTGCACAATCTGGTACTCATGCAGGTGATGGGTTGCCGGATCGAGGCGTATGGCACCATGGCTGTAACGTTCCAGGTCCTTAAAGATCTTGGCATCTTCCACATCCTCGTTGTTGATCTGGTAGATGAGCTTCTTCATGTGATTGGCCAGGAGCATGACCAGGGCATCGCGTTCTTCTCCCTCGGGGTACTGGGCAGCCCGCTCAATCATGCGCTCGATATTCTTGCCATAGTGGCGGTAGACGATAGGTTCCAGCTCATAATTGATGGGAATGGGACGGGTCTCCAGATTCTCCTCCTTGATGATGTCGTCAAAGGGGAAATCGATGTCAAGCTTGAAGTCACTCATGATCATCAAGTGGTCCCAGAGCTTGTGCAGGTAATCGGTCTCGGCCCGCAACTGGGGGAACATGTTGGCCATGTTCTGGACGATGGTGTAGGCACAGCGCGTGCGCTCGCCTCGGTCCTCGATGGAGAGGCAGTGGTCCACCATCTGCTGTACATTTCGGCCATATTCAGGCATGACCAGTTTCTTGAGTTGTGAATTATAAGTCAGCATATTTCAGTTGTCAGTTTTCAGTTTTCAGTTTTTAGCTGTCAGCTGTCAGTGATTTCAAGGGGTTCTTGGGCTTGGTGGCCTGGAACTCCTTGAGGTAGAGCGGCGTGCTGTAGGCCACATCGATAAAGGCTTGCTCTCGCCAAGCTTTTTCGGCAAGGGCCATCATGTCGACGGCAACGGGCTTGACGCCCTCAATAAAGGTCACTCCCCCACGGCTCAGCACCTGTCGGGCCTTGTCGCTGCCGTTACCCATGAGCACCAGTGCGTAGCCTTGCTCGAGCAGATGCTCAAACGAGTGCTCGTCGAGAATCAGGGCCTGCGGCTCCAGCACAGCATCCAGTGCGGGCGTGTAGGCGGCCGTATAGACCTCCATGCGCCGGGCATCAATCATGGGAATATAGAGCACTTTTTCCTCATCAACGAAGTGGTTGAACATTGCGCTCACCGTCAGCAATTGCAACGTGTTCACCCCGATGAGGGGCACGTTCAGCCCGAAGGCCAGCCCCTTGGCTTCGCTCAAGCCTATGCGCAAGCCCGTGTAAGAGCCCGGGCCGATGCTAACGGCGATGGCGTCAAGGGCCAACTCGCGCGAGCGGGCATAGTCCAGCATTTCCTTGACATATTGGCTCAAGAGTGTGGCATGGGTCTGTCCCTCGTAGTTCTCACGATGATCCAGCACCTGCCCATCGCTGGTCAGGGCCACTGAACACACATCGGTCGAGGTCTCTATATTCAAGATATTAGCCATCTTCTTTACCTTAAAAAACGTGCAAAGTTACAAAAAAGTATCGACATGACCGTTAAAAGCCGTGAAAAACCGCTATAATGCAGCAATCAGGGCGGTGACGTCATCGGGCTCAGTGGCCCAACTGGTGACAAATCGGCAATTCATCAGGTCACCGACGGGGAACCATTGCTCGAACACAAAATCCTTCTCGAGCCGGGCAACCGTGTCCTTGTCCAGCAAGACAAACTGCTGGTTGGTGGGCGAGTCGCTATACATCTTGTACCCCCCGGCGACAAAGGCGTCGCGGATGCGCATGGCCTGCTCAACGGCATGGCGCGAAATCTTGAAGTAGAGGTCATCCTGCATCAGCGTGTCAAACTGGATGCCCAGCAGTCGTCCCTTGGCCAGCAAGGCTCCATGCTGCTTGACAATCGTAAAGAAGTGTTCGGGGGCCGGTGCGCCGGGATTGGGAAACACGACAGCCTCGCCACAGTAGGCGCCGCACTTGGTGCCTCCGATATAGAAAACGTCACACAGGTCGGCCAGCTGTTGCAGCGACACGTCACAGCCCTCGGCCATCAAGCCGTAGCCCAGGCGCGCACCGTCGATGAACAGCGGCAGCCCGTACTGGCGGCACACGTCGCTGATGGCCTGTAGCTGAGCCAGCGTGTAGATGGTACCCATCTCGGTGGCAAAGGTGATGTAGACGATGCCCGGGAAGACCATGTGGTCGTAGGTGGGATCGGCATAGAAGTCGTGAAGCCACTGCGACAGTTCGGCGGCATCCATTCGTCCATCGTGACTGGGCAGCGTGAGCACCTTGTGACCACCAAACTCGATGGCGCCCGACTCGTGGACATTGATGTGGCCCGTCTCGACCGACAGCACACCCTGGTAGGACTGCAGCATGGAGTCGATAACGGTAGCATTGGTCTGGGTCCCTCCCACGAGGAAGAAGACATCGGCCTCGGGCTTGCCACACGCTGCCCGTATCTTGTCGCGGGCCGCAGCACAATAGTCGTCAAGGCCATAGCCCGTGGCCCGCTCGTTGTTGGTCTCTATCAGCCGCTTGAGGATGGCCTCATGGCAGCCGTTGTTGTAATCGCTCTCAAACGAAATCATACACTATATTAAATTACTGGTCATGAATTGGATTTTATTTTGCAAAGGTATTGAAAAAGCACTAATTTTGTGCCATGAACGAGAAAAAAGAAAATAAAAAGGCCATTATCTATCAGTTGATGCCCCGCTGGTTTACCAACTGTAATGACCACTGTGTGAAGGACGGTACTCTGCGCCAGAACGGCTCAGGCAAGTTCAACGACATCGACGGCAAGGTGCTGCGGTCCATCAAGTCGCTGGGAGCCACCCACATGTGGTACACCGGAGTCATCGAGCACGCTACCGCCACCGACTATTCCCGCCAGGGCATTATCCCCTGTAACCCCCATGTGGTCAAGGGCAAGGCCGGGTCGCCGTATGCCATCCGCGACTACTATGACGTGTGTCCCGACCTGGCGGTGAAAGTAAAAAACCGCATGGCCGAGTTTGAAGCCTTGATTGCCCGCACCCATCAGGCCGGGCTGAAGGCCATCATCGACTTTGTGCCCAATCATGTGGCACGAGAATATGAGAGCGACGCCAAGCCAGCCGGCACACCCGACCTCGGCGAGAACGACAATCCCATGATGTTCTTTGACCCGAAAAACAATTTCTACTATATCACCGGGCAGGAATTTGCGCCCGCTGGCGTCGACCTGGGCCGTGGTGCCGACGCCTATCATGAGTTTCCCGCCCGTGCCACCGGCAACGACTGCTATACCGCCTCGCCTGGTCGCGACGACTGGTATGAGACCGTCAAGCTCAACTATGGCGTCGACCCCTGGAACGGGAGCACCCACTTCGACCCGGTGCCGCCCACATGGACACGCATGCTTGAGATCCTGTTGTTCTGGGCTGGCAAAGGCGTGGACGGGTTCCGCTGCGACATGGCCCACATGGTACCCGTCGCATTCTGGCATTGGGCCATCGCCCGGGTCAAGGCAGCCAGGCCCGATATCATCTTCATTGCCGAGATTTATGACGTTGGTCTCTACTGGAGCTACATTCACGAGGGAGGGTTTGATTACCTATATGATAAGGTGACCTTGTATGACACGCTGCGCGGCATCATGTGCGACGGCTGGCCGGCCAGCGACCTCTCGCGCTGCTGGCAGACGGTAGAGGGCATCGGCGACAACATGCTCAACTTCCTCGAGAACCACGACGAGCAGCGCGTTGCCTCACGGCAGTTTCTGGGCGACCCGTGGCTGGCCATGCCCGCCCTGGTGGTGAGCGCCACGATTTCCCGATGCCCGTTTATGCTCTATGCCGGGCAGGAACTGGGCGAGCGAGCCGACGATGCCGAGGGCTACAGCGGCCATGACGGCCGCACCACCATCTTTGACTACTGGAGCGTCCCCGCCCTGCGCCGGTGGCATCAGGGCAAGCCCCTGCCCAGTGAGCGCCGCCTGCGGGCCATGTATCGCAAGCTATTGCGGTTGTGCAACAGCGAGAAGACGCTTGCCTGCGGCCAGTTCTTCGACCTGATGTATGTCAACCAGCACACGCTCGACACCCGCCGCCAGTATGCCTACCTGCGGCACTGCGACGGAATGATGACTCTTGTGGTCGCCAACTTCGGTGACAACGATGTGGACACCGCCATCAACATTCCACAGCATGCCCTGGACTGTGCACACATGCAGCACGGCACTTACCGCCTTCAGGACCTACTCACGGGCGAGGTCACCAGCGTGACCCTGTCGTCCGACGACACCCACATACCCGTTAAAATAGCCCCTCACAGCGCCATTTTGTGTAAAATCAGCGCCTTATTGACCTGACAGCAATAAGCGGCCGTTTTTTTAGGGAAAAATCCCGTTAAAAAGTGAGCACGAATGGCAATAATTGTGTAACTTTGCCCAATAATTCTAAACCTTATCATTCTATTATGGCTGAAATGAAAATTTTCTCAGGCACCAACTCACGTTATGTTGCCTTGAAGATTGCTAAACAACTGGGTGTAGAACTTGGCAAAATCAACATCACGCACTTTGCCGACGGTGAGTTTGAAGTGTCGTATGAGGAGCCTGTACGCGGAGCCGAAGTCTATCTCGTGCAGTCCACGTTCAAGGCCAGCGAAAACCTGATGGAGCTCTTGCTCATGATTGATGCTGCCAAGCGCGCCTCGGCCCACTCGGTAATCGCTGTAATCCCTTACTTCGGTTGGGCACGTCAAGACCGCAAGGACAAGCCCCGCGTGTCGATTGCCGCCAAGCTGGTCGCCAACCTGCTCATTGCCGCCGGCATCGACCGTCTGATAACGATGGACCTGCATGCCGACCAGATCCAGGGCTTCTTTGACATCCCGGTCGACCACCTCTATGCCTCAACTATGTTTGTCCCCGACATTGCATCACTCAAGCTCGAGAACATGGTCATCGCCTCGCCCGACGTGGGCGGTGCCAAGCGTGCCAACTCCTACGCCAAGTACTTCAATGCCCCGCTGGTACTGTGCCACAAGCATCGCCAGCAGGCCAATGTCGTGGAAAGCATGACCATTATCGGCGACGTTCAGGACAAGGATGTCGTCCTCATCGATGACATGGTAGACACCGCCGGCACCATCTGCAAGGCAGCATCGTTGATGAAGGAAAACGGCGCCCGTAGCGTGCGCGCCTATATATCACACGCTGTGATGAGCGACCCTGCCAGCGAGCGGGTCATGGCCAGCGGCCTCGATGAACTGATTGTCAGCGACAGCATCCCTTATGACACCGACCGTTGCCCCAAAGTGAGGGTCCTGAGCGTCGACAAGATGTTTGCCCATGCCATCAAGCACGTCAACATCAAGAAATCAATCAACGACCTCTTCCTGTTCAAGTAAATCGACTCACCGTGGGACTTGGGAGTAGTCCCGCCCAGCGGATAGGACCGATTTTCACGCACCTCATTCAGCCCTTTTCCACTTTTTCACCTTTTTCACTCTAATATATATAGAAGTGAAAAGAGTGGAAAAGTGGAAAATGGCATTTGAGAACTTTCCACTTCGGGAGGTGGAATTTTTGTGAATTACACGCACACGCGTGAAAAAAATGGAAATTTTCAAAAAAGAAGTATCGGAGGCTTGCTGACATGCTCCTGGACACCCGCCCGGCCAACCTCACCCGGAGGGTGAATGCTGAGTAACCGTGGGTAATGACGGCGACTGAGCTCAGGCGAAGGAGACGCCATCACCCACGGAAGGTGTCATCAGTCAGCCGTCGCTGAAGGCGACTCCATGTGACGAATGCCGAACTGGGATCGCCTTCAGCGACGGGCATCGAGTGGCCATACCGGCGGTGATGCTGACTCCCTCGCTTCGCTCAGTCGCTAGCATTACCGCCGGTTATTCAGGAGGACACCCTACGGGTGATTTATACATCCACACACGCACACGCGTGGAAAAAATGGAAAAGCTGAAATTCATTGGCCAGAGCGTGCAGAACATTCTTACCTTTATTATCGACAAGGAATATTCAGCCGATTATCGTTTTTTAATCACATTTTGCTTGTTTTTTACAATTGGAATACTTAATTTTGCTGCATATTACCCAACTAAATGATTCATCAAAAATTTATTATCAGCATTGTTTAACTTTAACCATTTAACCATCATGATGAGAAAACTTCTTTTCGCATTGGCGTTAGGCTTCTCGATGAGTGCAATGGGCCAGGTACTGCAAGTGACCTCGATCAACAAGGTCAATCTGCCCGACAAGGCAGCTGTAGCCGCAATCAGCCCTCAGGGCGATTACTTGCTGCTGACCAGTGCCACCAACCAGGGACTCGTCAAGTTTGACCTGACCAATGGACAGACCCAGACGCTGAGCACCGCGCCCAGCGCCGGCCACAACGTGAAGATCTCGCCCGACGGACAGACCGTCATCTATCGCGAGTCGTCGTTCAACGACAAGCACCTGCGCCTGTCATCACTCAGGAGCTTGAACCTCGCCACTGGCGACAATCAGGTGATTGTAAAGCCCACGCGCGACCTGCAAGGCTATGCTGTCGATGCCACGAGTGTCGGAGCTGTCAACAAGGGCAAATTCAGCAAGAAAGCCATCGGCGCTGCCAAGGCTCAGAACCTGCCCGTGTTGTCGATCAACAAGGGTCAGCTGATGATTACCACGGGCGGCAAGACCCGCAACATCTCGCCCGGCGGCAACCAGTACAGCTACATGTGGGCCAGCCTCTCGCCTGACGGCACCAAGGTACTCTACTACCAGGCAGCCCATGGCACCTACGTGTGCAATCTTGACGGCAGCAACGCTGTCAAGGTGGGCAAGATGCGTGCTCCGGTATGGTATGACAACAACACCATCGTGGGCATGATGGACATCGACGACGGCGAGTTCGTCTATGCCTCGACCATCGTTGCCGCGACACTTGACGGCAAGACACAGACGCTCACCGACGATGCCACCATCGCCATGTATCCCCATGCCATCGAGGGCAAGATTGTCTTCAGCACTCCTGCCGGCGAGGCTTATATGATTAACGTTACTAAATGATGACCGCTATGAAGAAGTTTATTTTATTCGCCGTAGCCGCCATCATGGCAGCCGGCACGATGCAGGCCAAGACAGCCGACGAAGTACGCATCTACCTGAATCCTGGTCACGGCAGCTGGGGACCCAACGACCGCCCTATGGCCACAATCCCCTACCCCAACCTGCCCGAGACCGGACGTCCCGACACCAACGGCTTCTATGAGTCGAACACCAACCTGTGGAAGTCCATCCAGACCCGTGCCACCCTCATCAAGATGGGTGTCAAGCCCGAGAACATCACCATGTCGAGGTGGAAAAACGGTCCGTACCCCTATGTTCAGGGAGCGCCCGACGCCGAGATCTACAACCGTCCGTTGTCCGAAATCTGCGAGGAAGTGGAAGTGGGCAACTACGACATGTTCCTGTCTCATCACTCTAATGCCGCCACCGACGGCACAGCCACCAACTATCCGCTCATACTCTATCGCGGCAATGACGGCGCCGGCGGCGACCTCGCCCCGGGCAGCCGCGACATGGCTGCGACCTGCTGGCCGCTGTTCTACACCAACGAGGTTGACGTCATGAACTACTATAGCCCCACCAGTCCCAACCTGCGTGGCGACATCGACTTCTATGGCAGCTCATCGACCCGTGTCGATCCCAATACCGGCATTGCCTATACCGGCTATCTGGGCGTGCTCAAGCACGGCGTTCCCGGCTTCCTGATTGAAGGTTATTTCCACACCTATCAGCCGGCGCGCCATCGTGCACTGAACATCGACTACTGCCATCAGGAAGGTATCCGCATCGCCCGTGGTATCGGTCAGTACTTCGGTCTCTCACCTGAGAACAAGGGCTATATCATGGGTAGCGTGAAAGATGTGCATGAGCACCTGGCTCACAACCTGTACAAGTACAATGCAGGCTCCATCGACCAGTGGGCTCCCATCAATGGCGCAACGGTCATCCTCTACAAGAACGGCCAGGAAGTAGGCCGCTACACCACCGACGAGAACTACAACGGCGTGTTTGTGTTTGAGGACCTGGAACCCGGCACCTACACCCTGGGCGTCGAGGCCGAGGGCTACAAGCCTCTGGGCGAGTACACTGAGGTCTCGGTCGACAACCAGTGGAAAGAGTATATCAGCAAGGCTGCCGGCAACCTTGTCGTCGAGGCCAACAAGACGACCTATGCCGTGCCCCTGATCGAGGCTACCGACTATGTCACTCCCGACGACCTGTTCCAGAACTATCCCGAGCCCGTGCTGCCCGGCTACATCACCGCTCCCGAGAAACTGGAGCTGACGCGTGACAACGGCACCGAGTATCAGCTGGAAGGCACCATCAAGCGCATGCTCGTGCGTGGCGACAGCACCGTCGTGCTCACCAATGCAGCCGACGGCACGCCCCACATCTACCTTATCAACAATATTGACAAGGTGATTGTCAAGGAGCTCAGCATCAACGGCATCGCGCCCGCTGAGCCCAACAATGCCGGCTTCTACAGCCGCCTGACCGACATCTGCTTCACTGCCGACGACCAGCTCGTGGGCATGAACAGTGTGCAGACGCAGTATGGCGATGCTCAGGTAGACGCCGGATTCACTCGTGGCACACTGCGCCTGTTCAAGTGGAGCGATCTGGACAGCGATCCCGTGGAGTGGGTAAACACCCAGAGCTCAGCCAACTTCTACCGCTATCGTCCACAGGCTCTGGCCATCGACGGACCGGCCGATGAGTGCACGGTAACCGTTATCGGCACCAACGGCAGCAGCGCTGTGGGTGGCATGAGGTTCCTCAAGCTCGCTATCAGCAACAGCCAGATTTCCAGCACCATCTACACCGAGAAGACCATCGCGGCCAACAGCAACTTCACCTTGCCCAAGGTGGGTGAACCCGTTCTTACCCTGTCGCCGCGCAACGACGACCAGGTGGTTCTTGATGGAGCAAAGACCTTGCCGTTTGAGATTGCGACCGCGACCACCAATGGCGTTGACAGCCAAGTTGTGGGCCGCTTCCAGAGCAACGATGCCGACACGCTTGCCGTGGGTGTCTCCTTCTTCAAGTATGCCCAGCACCAGTACATGGTAACGCCCTACATGGCCGAGACTTCGGTTGCCGGAATCAAGTTGTATGACATCACCGCCGGCATGGACCAGGCCGCTCTCGTGGCAACGACCAACACCGACCTCGATCCGCTGGCATGCCAGTTCATGTCGACCGGCGCTGCCGTCAAGGGCCAGGACATCAACCTCTACCTCATGCAGGACAACAAGATCACCAAGTGGCAGGCCATGGCAGCAGCCCAGCCCGCTGTGCCCGGCATCTTCGCCTACGGACTTACCGTCCAGGAGGTCGAGGACGGTTTCCTCTTCACGTTCAATGCCAACGATGATGCACAGAGTGGCTACATCACCTTCTGTGACACCGAGGGCAACGAGCTCGGAACTATCGAGGTGCCCGATGTAGTAATGGGTGAGAACAGCATCGTGGTCACCCACAGCGACCTGCCTGCACAGCCGGGCGAGCAACTCACGTGGGCTGTAACCCTCGAGGGCGAGAACATCACCACCATCCAGCGCATCAACCCGACGGGCCAGAACTACTCCGGCCAGCTGTTTGTCGCTGTCGACAAGTCGCCGTGCAGTCCCGCCATGGGTACCATCTACGTGGGCAACCGCGTGGCTGCCAACAGCGCCAACAATGGCGTCTATGTGTGTGACGTGATGGGCCAGCGCGTGACCGACGACCTGTATCGTGGCGGCCATGCTTGGGGCAGTCTCTACCGCATGGGCATTGATGCCCAGGGCAAGCTCTACGTTCCCGACTGGAGCGACGGCTACTCGGGCGTTTACATCGCCAGTCCTGATGACATGCAGGGCACTTGGACCGAATTCTTTGTAGGCACGCGTGCCAGCAGCGGTCTGATCACCAACAATGGTGAGAGCGTAGGCTCGTCGTCGCCTGGCGTGGGCATCGGCGGCAAGGGTGCCGACACCAAGCTGTATGTCTACCTCGAGGACGTTCTCGGTCCCTCGGGCAACGGCAACGGTGTGGGTGTCTACAACATCGGCCAGCCTGATGGCAGCATCGTCGACACCTGGGCTACGGCTCCCAGCCAGTACTACGACATTGGCGCTTGGCAGCTGAACACCAACGGCAACGTCGTGGCCGATGCCGGCGGACGCGGTGTGTGGGTAGCACAGTACCGCAGCGCGGGCAACAACGCCGCTGGCGTTCCGTCGCTCATGTTTGTCGACAATGACGGCAACGTGACCTTCAACTCGGGCCGCGCTCCCTACAACGAGATGCTCAACGGCAGCGAGCGTGCAGGCTTCGCCGTCAACGAGGCAGCCGACATGCTTGTCGTCAATGACGGTAGCGGCACGCTGCAGTTCTACGACCTGACATGGGACGGCACCACGCCCGCTATCGCGCCCAAGTATGCCTACAAGGCCGACGCCCGCAACAGCGCAGGCTCCATCTTCCAGATGGCATTTGACTATGCAGGCAACCTCGTGTGCGCCGGTGCCAACATCGGCATCTACTCGTTGCCGACCGACCAGAACGTGCACACGACGCCCGCCTGTGGCGAGTTTGCCGTGATACGCGTTCCCACCGCCGTTACCGAGACCCAGGTGACCAAGACCATCGTGAGCGAACGCTACTACGACATTCGCGGTATTGAGTACAGCCGCCCCGTTGAGGGTGTGAACATTATCGTGCGCACCTACAGCGACGGCTCTACCCAGAGCATCAAGGTCATCAAGTAACCGTCCTGACGATTCAGAGCATCGTTGAGCATGCTCTATCGCAACACTGCAGGCGGCCCCGATTCACCACGGGCCGCCTGTTTTATGGGACTTCTATAAATTAGCTTGATGTGGATTTTGATTTATTTTTGTAAAGATTTTGGCTTAGCTTTGCAGGAGCATAGCTGGCTATGGTCCAAGAAGATAAGTCAAAATATGCCAAAAAGAAACAAAATACAGTCAATATAAATTATATACATTTCGGTAATTTATAGAAGTCCCCATTAGTTATTTTTAATTAAATGAGGGCGTTGATGGGCAGCAATTCGGCGGATTTTTGTAATTTTGCAGCCGCTTTGCATCAATAATATGGCTTAAGGATAACTTTTGACAGCTGACTACTATGATCGATTTATTTGATAATTTGGATGTTGACATGAATGAAGGCGGTGCCCGTGTGGTTCCCATCATCACCGAGATTCACAACGTGGACGACGGCACCGACATTCAGGGCAACAAGGCCGATGACATACCCATCCTGCCCTTGCGCAACATGGTACTCTTCCCCGCAATGACGATGCCGGTTTCGGTAGGTCGCGAGAAGTCGATGAGGCTCATCAAGGAGGCCGAGTCGTCTCATGGCTCAATCGCCGTCTTCTGCCAGTATGACAGCCACATCGAGGACCCTGTGGAGCAAGACCTGTACCGCTTTGGCACCATCGCCGCCATCGTCAAGGTGCTGGAACTGCCTGATGGCTCGACCAACGTCATCCTGCAGGGCCGTTCGGCTTGCCAGCTCAAGCGCGTCAACGAAGTTTCGCCCTACATGCGCGGCTCGGTAATGCTGGTCGACGAGAAGTTGCCGGTTGCCGGCGACAAGGAATTCGAGATGTTGATGCAATCCATCGCCGAGGTCACCCTGCGCATGCTGCGCAACATGGGCAACAACGGCCGCGACCTGGCCTTTGCCATGAAGAACATCGACAATCCCATGTACCTGATGAACTTCCTGGCCACCAACATTGCATTTGACCCCGACCAGAAGCAGCACATGCTCGAGGAACGCGACATCAAGAAACGTGCCTACCTGCTCTATGCCCTGCTCACGCGCGAGGAACAGCTTGTCGAGATCAAGGCCAACATACAGTCGCGCACCCGCGAGGAACTGTCACAACAGCAGCGCGACCACTTCCTGCAGCAGCAGATTCGCACCATCCAGGAAGAACTCGGTACCGACATCGACGACATTGAAGAGCTGCAGCAGCGCGCCGACCTCATGAGGTGGAACGGAAGTGTCAAAAAACAGTTTGACAAGGAATTGCGCAAGCTGGAACGCCTGAATCCCCAGACGCCAGACTACTCGGTCCAGTATGCCTATCTGGACAACATGCTCAACCTGCCCTGGGACACCTACAGCGACGACAACTTCGACCTCAAGAAGGTGGAAGACAAGCTCAATGCCGACCATTATGGGCTAGAGAAGGTCAAGGACCGCATCCTCGAACACCTGTCGGTGCTCAAGCTGCGTGGCGACCTCAAGGCGCCCATCCTGTGCCTCTACGGGCCACCGGGCGTGGGCAAGACCTCACTGGGCAAGTCGGTCGCCGATGCCCTGCACCGCGAGTATGCACGCATCTCGCTGGGTGGTCTGCACGACGAAGCCGAGATTCGCGGACACCGCCGCACCTACATCGGAGCCATGCCGGGCCGCATCATCGCTGCCCTGGCCAAGTGTGGCACGGGCAATCCCGTCATCGTGCTCGACGAGATCGACAAGGTGGGACAAGACTTCAAGGGAGACCCGTCGTCGGCCTTGCTCGAGGTGCTGGATCCGGAACAGAACAGCCACTTCCACGACAACTACCTTGACATCGACTACGACCTGTCCAAGATCCTGTTCATTGCCACGGCCAACAGCCTGGCCACCGTCAGCAGGCCGCTGCTCGACCGCATGGAAGTCATCGAGATTACCGGCTACGTCCCCGAGGAGAAGCTCGAGATTGCCAAGCGCCACCTGATTCCTAAAGAACTGAACGAGAACGGCTTCAAGAAGAATGAGATCAAGTTTGGCAAGCCCACGATACTCAAGATCATCGAGGACTACACCCGCGAGTCGGGCGTGCGCCAGCTCGAGAAGAAAATCGCTACCGTGTTGCGCCGCGTGGCACGACACAAGGCCACCGGCGACGATTATCCCACCAGCATCAAGCCTGCCGACCTGAAGGAGTACCTCGGTTCGCCCGACTATAGCCGCGACAAGTATGAGGGCAACGAGTTTGCCGGTGTGGTGACTGGCCTGGCATGGACTGCCGTGGGTGGCGAAATCCTGTTTGTGGAGTCGTCACTGACCCATGGCAAGGGCGAGAAACTCACCCTCACGGGCAACCTGGGCGACGTGATGAAGGAGTCGGCAGTCATCGCCATGCAATACCTGCGCTCCCACTGCTCGCTGCTCAACATCGACCCCGACCTGTTCGACAAGTACAACGTCCACATCCATGTGCCCGAGGGCGCCATTCCCAAGGACGGACCGTCGGCCGGAGTAACGATGGTGACCTCGCTCGCCTCGTCGTTCACCCAGCGCAAGGTCAAGGACCACCTGGCCATGACAGGCGAAATCACCTTGCGCGGCAAGGTCTTGCCCGTGGGCGGCATCAAGGAGAAAATCCTCGCCGCCAAGCGAGCCGGCATCCGTGACATCATCCTGTGCAAGGACAACCGCAAGGACATCGAGGAAATCAACGAGCTATACGTCAAGGGGCTCACGTTCCACTACGTCAACACCATCAAGGACGTCCTCGACCTGGCCCTGCTGCCCGAGAAAGTCAAGGATGCACTTGAGCTGTGAGAAGAGGTAAGAGGTAAAAGAGATAGGCTCACCTGATAAGAGGTGGGGGCATTGTGGATTTCCGCCACATTGCCCCCACTTTTAATCAACTGTCTCTTGAGATCACTGTTAACTCTCGATTATGGATAGAGGAGATTTTCGGGTTGGATGTCCTTGAGGACTTCGATGTAGAATTTACGGGCTTCCCACTTGGCCATGGGCAGGTTGTTGAGCAAATAGTTGCCGCAATCGTGGGCGTTGGCTCCGGGAATGTCGCCATCAAACTCCGAAATCCAATGGAAGAGTTCCTGCATCAAGGGAACAATGTCCCGGCTATCCAGGTCACCCTTGAGCAACAGGTAATTGCCTGTGCAGCAACCCATCGGTCCCCAATAGACCACCTTGTCGCCCCACTCCTTGTGGTTGCGCAGGTAGGTCGCGGCCAGGTGCTCAATGGTGTGCAGTGCACTCTGGCTCACTGCCGGCTCTCGGTTGGGCAGCTTCATGCGGATGTCGAATGTTGTCACCACGTCACCACCGGCAAGGTAGTCCTTACGGGAAACATAGATGCCGCGCAGCAGACGCGTGTGGTCAATCTTGAAACTTGCAATCTTTTCCATAACTTGTGTTCTACGGATTTAACTTTACGGGATGTGCCATCGCTCATAGCTGATGACTAAAGCCCCTTAATGATGTCTTTTAGCAGCATGAAGGTTTCCTGGGGCGCGTCGTTCCAGAAGTCAAGATACTGCTTGGTGTTGTCGTGGCTGGCACCCGGCGAGTCACTGATGACACGCAGCGCCAGGAACGGCACGTTGCACAAACAGCACACCTGGGCAATAGCGCCGGATTCCATATCCACAGCCAACGCATCGGGAAAATTACCCTTGATGCGCTCCACGTCTTCCTTCTTATCGATAAACTGGTCGCCAGAGCAAATCAGGCCCTTGTGGATGTCATCACGCTCCGGCAACAGTTCCAGCAGCCTGCTGGCACCCTCGAAGTAGAGCGGCAAGCCTTGAACCTGCCCCACTAAGCTCTCGGGACCGCACCACACGTCATGATAAGCGACACGATCTCCTGCCACCACATCCATCACACTCACGGCCAAGTCGGCTCCGCCAGCGACACCACTGTTAATGACAAAATCGGGCAAGAACGCATTCACGAGCGTCAATGTACCCATGGCAGCATTGACCTTGCCGATGCCACATTGCATGGCTATCACGTCGTGACGTCCAACCCTTCCACGATAAAACACAAAACCGCCCATGCGGCTTTTTTCGCTTTCCTGCAGCAATGGCAGCAGCAATTCCAGCTCCTTGTGCATTGCCACGATGATACCTATCTTCATTGCTAGTGTTGAATTAGAATTAGTGCTACAAAATTACAACAAAAGTTTCTAGTTTTTAGTCCTTAGTCACTAGTTTTTGTATCTTTGCGGCATGATGAAAGACTTAATTAACATTTTACACAACGAGAAGCTGACCCTTGTCGTCAAGAGCGATAACGGCACAATTCACCGCTTCACCCAGCGTGGAGTGAAAGACTTGCTGGCATTGGTAACAGAGCGACCCGAGTGCCTGCATGGCGCTCTCATTGCCGACAAAGCCGTGGGCAAGGCGGCTGCAGCCTGCATGGTGATCGGAGAAGCCAAACAGGTCCATGCCGACGTCATGAGCGAGCCCGCCCTTGAGTTGCTGAAGAGCCATCGTGTCGAGGCTCAATATGGGCAGCTGGTGGACCATATCATTAACCGCGCCGGCACAGATTGGTGCCCGATGGAACGCCTTAGCCGCGACATCGACGATCCGGCCTCCATCATCCAGAAAATACAAGATTTTTTTGCCGCACAAAGAAAAACACCAGAGCAGTGAAACTCCGGTGTCCCTTCATTAAAACATCACTAATTGTTACTATAGCTGTGTCTTCAGGCTTCAGAAATCGGTTCTCGTTTGTTATATAGACACACGAAAGCGCCGCTTTGTTACAACAAAACGGCGTTTTAACATAGCTTTAACAATTACGTTGGTTCATGGGACATCCGCATTCCAGTCTAAAGGGAACGCGAACGGTTCGCTATACTCTAAACTCTAAACTAAAAACATAGCGAGCATCACAGTTCCGCTTCCTTGAGTTTCTCGGCGTTCTCGGCAACGATGAGGTGGTCGATGCAGTCCTGGATGTCTCCGTCCATAAAGGCGGGCAGATTGTAGATCGTGTAGCCAATGCGGTGATCGGTAATGCGCCCCTGAGGGTAGTTGTAAGTGCGGATTTTGGCCGAGCGGTCACCAGTCGACACGAGAGTCTTGCGACGCGAAGCGATATCGTCGACATACTTCTGGTGCTCGTGGTCATAGATAAATGTGCGCAGTCGAGCCAGGGCACGTTCCTTGTTCTTGGGCTGGTCGCGGGTCTCGGTACACTCGATGAGGATTTCCTGCTGCTCACCCGTGTTAGGGTTGGTCCACATGTAACGCAGGCGCACACCGCTGTTCACCTTGTTCACGTTCTGGCCACCGGCACCGCCGCTGCGAAAGGTGTCCCACTTGATCTCGCCCTCGTTGATGTGAACGTCAAAGGGCTCGGCCTCGGGCAGCACAGCCACGCTGGCAGCACTGGTGTGCACGCGCCCCTGGGTTTCGGTAACAGGCACACGTTGCACACGGTGCACGCCCGACTCATACTTCAATGTGCCGTACACGTTATCGCCCGTGATACTGAAGACGACCTCCTTGAAGCCCCCCACAGCACCCTCGCTGCAACTCGACAACTGCACGTTCCACCCCTTGCTCTCGCAGTAGCGGGTGTACATGCGAGCCAGGTCGCCTGCAAACAGGGCAGCCTCGTCGCCTCCAGTTCCGCCACGTATCTCGAGCACCACATTCTTGCTGTCCTCGGGATCCTCGGGGATGAGCAGGAGCTTGATTTCTTCCTCGAGTTTGGGCAATGCGGCCTGATTCTCGTCAATTTCCTCGCGGGCCATGGCTCTGAGGTCCTCGTCGGTCTCGGTGTCGAGCACGGCCTTGGCCTGCTCGATGTCCTCGAGCAGTTTACGGTAGCGATGGGTCGCATTGAGCAACGTCTCCAGGCTCTTGTACTCCTTGGTGAGCTTGACGTAACGCTTCTGGTCGGCGATGACGGCAGGGTCGGTAATCAGGGTGCCTATTTCCTCAAAGCGGGCATCCAGTCCGTCCAGTCGTTGCAGTAAGGGTGATTGTGCCATAATTGTGCATTTTTTAATTTTTGGGTGCAAAGGTACGACTTTTTTAGCTAATTGCTAGAACCTAAATGCCAATACTTGCTCCACGGCACCCGCGCCATGCGAAAACCACCTAATGAAAACAGCCGACTGAAAACTATTTTGTACCTTTGTCGCATGAAACGACTCGCCTCTTTATTACTACATACTCCCGTGGTAGCCCTGCTGTGGAACTTGCTGGTGGTCTACTGCGCTTACACGCTGTGCCGCGCCATCTTCGTGGCCATGAACTGGTCGTTGTATGCCGGCACATTGACGATGAGTCACGGTGTGGAGCTGTTCGGGGCTGGATTGCTGTTTGACACGCCAGCCATCCTGTATACCAACGCCGTCATTCTGCTCATCTTCCTGCTCCCCTTGCACTTCAAGGAGCGCCCCGTCGTCTATCAGGTGGCGCGGTGGATCTACGTTATCGTTAACAGTATCGCCGTATACATGAATCTGATGGACAGCGTGTACTTCCCGTTCACGGGCAAGCGCACCACAGCTTCGATTTTTGCCGAATTCAGCAACGAGAGCACGGGCGAGATGTTCAAGATTTTTGGCGGTCAGTTCTTGAGTCACTGGTATCTGGTACTGCTGGCTGCGCTGGTGACCTGGGGATTCTGGAAACTGTTCCGCCCCATTCCGTCAAGAGTTAAGAGGCCCGCTTCCCTATCGCGGTACTACCTCTCGCGCGCATTTGCTCTCGTGGTGGCTGTGCCGCTGTGCATCGGCGCCATTCGCGGCGGCTTCACCAAGGCCACCCGCCCCATCACCATCAGCAACGCCAACCAGTATGTCAACCGGCCGGCCGAGACAGGAATCGTGCTCAACACGCCGTTTTCGATCTTCCGCACATTGAAGAAGACGCCCTTTGTCGTCCCCAATTACATGAGCGACACCGAGGCAGCCGCCCTCTATACCCCACTCCACCAGCCCAGCGACAGCGTGGCCTTCACACCTCGTAACGTGGTGGTACTCATCCTGGAAAGCTATAGCAAGCAGCACTTCGGCTTCTATAACAAGACGCTGCGTGGTGGCGCCTACAAGGGTTTCACGCCCTTCCTGGACTCGCTCATCACCACGAGCGCGATGACCTACAAGTATTCCTATGCCAACGGGCGCAAGAGCATCGAGGGGATGCCGTCGGTGCTGTCGTCGTTGCCCAACTACGTGGAGCCGCTGTTCCTCACGCCTGCCTCGCTGAACGCCATGTCGGGCCTGGCACGGGAATTAGGTGAGAACAAGGGCTACACCACCGCATTTTTCCATGGTGCGCAGAACGGCTCGATGGGGTTCCAAGCCTTTGCACGCGCCACGGGCTTTCAGCGATACTATGGACGCACCGAATATAATGCCGACCCAAACTTCAACGGCGACAAGGACTTCGATGGCACATGGGCCATCTGGGACGAGGAGTTTTTCCAGTTCTATGCCCAGCAGATGAGCAAGATGCAGCAGCCGTTCATGACGGCTCTGTTCAGCGCATCAAGCCACGACCCGTTTGTCGTGCCCGAGCGGTACCAGGGCCGCTTTCCCAAGGGAGAACGCCCCTTGCAAGAGTGCGTGGCCTATACCGACTATGCCTTGAAACGCTTCTTTGAGACGGCTAGCCGCCAGCCGTGGTTCAATAACACGTTGTTTGTCATCACGGCCGACCATGTGAGCCAGCAGATTGACCCGTTCTACTGCACCTCGCTGGGCAACTATTGCGTACCCATCATCCTATATGCCCCTGGTGACCCGTCGCTGCACGGCTATGACGAGGAGCACATTGTGGAACAGATAGATATCATGCCCACCGTGCTGAGTTATCTGCACTACGACAAGCCGTATATCGCCTTTGGACGCAACATCATGGGACAGGACGACGGCTTTGCCCTGCACTGGCTGCCCGAGAGCAGCAGTTATGAGTACGTCTGGGGAGATTACGTCATGGAGTTTGACGGCAAGCAGGTTACAGCGGCCTACCAGTTCCGCACCGACTCGACCCTTACCCATAACGTTCTGAGCGCGATGCCTCCGGCCACGCGTGCCCGCATGGAACGACACATGAAGGCCATTATCCAGCAATACATGCAACGCATGACCGATGACCGACTTACGGTCAAGAGCCACGACTAATCCTGATTAAGGCGTGATTTTCTCGCTCTAGAAGTTGAAGCCCAGGATGTGGTAGACATCGTTTACCATGCGCAGGCGGTCGATGTCGGGCCGAGTCGAGAAGAAGAGGAAGATCAGGTCGCGCTCGGGAATCTTGCCGGCATAGATGGTAAAACCGCCGTTGTCGCCCAGGTGATAGACGTGGGTGGGCTGTCCGGGATAGTCCTGGACAAAGAAGCCGTAGCCGTAACCCGTATAGGGCTGATAGCCGTACTCGGCATCTTTAGGGATACTGATCCACGGCTGATAGGCCAAACGCTTGCTGGCTGCCGTCCACACGCGGTTGTCGCGCAGGGCACGCTCCCAGGTCACAAAGTCGTTGATGGAGCAATAGAGGGCACCGTCGGCCTTGGTGCCGAAGAAACTCTCCTCACCATAGTCATACTCCTGCCACCCAGCACCCTTATCGTCGCGCACATAGCCGTGGGCCATGTGGGAAATCCTGCGTTCGGGCTCAAAGTAGCAGCATGACTGCATACCAATCCGGCCAAAGATATGGGTTTGCATATAGGCTTCAAACGGCATGCCTGACACCCGCTCTACAATCTGATAAATGAGCTGGAACGTAGGGTTGATGTACTCATATTGTGAGCCTGGCTGGAAATTCAGATGGTCGAGGGTGCGCATATACCCCACCGAGGTCACATCGTTGCTGTAGAGCACAAAGTCACGATTGTCGCGCGGACGCACATCGGGGATGCCCGACGTGTGGCTCAGGATGTGATGCAGGGTGATCTCCTTGAAGAACGGCGCCTGGAACTCAGGGAAAAACTTCGACAGCGGGTCGTCGAGCGACAAGAGTCCCTGCTCGGCCAGCTGCATCAGTGCCACGGCCGAAAACTGCTTGGACACCGAGGCTATGCAGAAGTTGGTGGCAAGGGTTACGGGCTGCCTGGTTTCCATGTCGGCCAGGCCGAAACAGCGGCTGTAGATTGTGTCGCTGCCCTGCATAATAAGCACGGCAGCACCCGGCTCGTCGGCATTGTTATACACGGCGCTGAACACCCGGTCGATAGCGCGTGCCATGTTCTCGTTATACATATTAGAATGTTGAGCAGCAGCGTACATGGTCGTCAACGCTGCCAGTAAAAAAATCATCTTTTTCATCATGGCGGCAAAATTAACGATTTTTCCTTACATGCCCGTATTGAAGGAGCACAAAAAAAGATTTGCGGCGCTCACGCGTCACAAATCCCTCGCAAATAACATTTCTCCAAATTTATTAACTTTTAACTTGAATAGAATCGATATGTAAGTCGGAAATACAAAAGCTCTACTTTATGATGTCTTGACATTACTAAAACCATAAACGGTTACCCCTTTATGACACTTAGTTTTGAAAAGACACTGCAAATGTACAAAAAATTTCGATACGCAATACTAAAATCCACAAAAAAAATGCGAATTTAAGGTAATTTATCATAAATCTCGTCATTCACCGGCTCTAGCCAGTCGGTTGTCGAGCCAGATTCGACACGAGTCATGTAAGTGACATGCTGGAACCAGCTGTCGCGAGCGGCCCCGTGCCAGTGCTTCACACCCTCAGGGATGGGAATGACAACGCCGGGCTTGAGCTCAACGGGCGACTTGCCCCACTCTTGATACCAGCCACGCCCCTCGACACAGATCAGGACCTGCACGGCCTTGTGGTGGATGTGCCAGTTGTTGCGGCAACCGGGCTCAAAGGTGACGTTCACCGGGCCGCCGTTTTCGGCATCCATGGGTGCCAGGTAACTGTTGCCGATGAAGTACTCGGCATAGTCGCTGTTGAAGTCGCCACGAGGCCACGTCCCGTCGGTGGGGCGGCCCTCGTTCATCGGCTCGCCATACACGGTAGCAATCGCCTTGCGGGCGCGCCAAGCCTCAAGCGCGCCGACGGTCTTTTCCAGCACCTGGGGGATGAAGTGTATCTCGTCGTCGGTAACGCCCATGTTGCGTGCTCCGCGCACGTGGGCGATGAGTTGAGGTTCACATCCTTCCAGCGCCGAGATGGCACTCACGGTGACAATCTCGCGCTCGGGCTCAGTGAGCGTGGTGCGTGCAAAAATGTCGCCAAACAGATGAGCCTTGAGGTAATAGTCGGTCTGCGGCGCAAACTGGTAATCAAAGGGCTGACCCGTGAGACGGGTCTGCACTTCGGTACCCTGTTTCAGGGCGTCATAGTCATCAGGCAGCGGGGCCGCGTCGGGACCCACCTCGGTGGTCCGCCCCAGCTTTTCCCTGTCGGCAACCACCTGCTGGAGCACGCCCAGTGCGTTGAGCGACCTGGGGAAACCGGTATAGGCATACAGTTGCGAGAGGGCTTCCTTAATCTGATTGACGGTGAGGCCGTCGTCTAGTCCTGCATTGATGGCGGGTAGCAGATTCTTCACGTCACCCTTAGCCTCTAGGGCGGCGATGGTAGCCAAGTGTTGTTTCTTGATATTCATTTGAGACTGTGCGTTGATATAGGTCATAGACATCACGATTGCCAATACAATAAGCGATAGTTTCTTGAATCGTTCCATAATACTTATGTTACAAGCAATTGCGGAAGATAGTCTCAATATCCTGCTGGTTCAGGGGCACGAAACCGGGCAGCACACCGCCAGCACAGGATTTACGGGCCATGACGGGAATGTGCTCGTCATTGATGCCCAGGGCAGTGAATGTACTGGTCAAGCCCAGGGTACCGAACAGGAATTCCTTGGTCTTCTCGATGGCCTGACGGGCGATATCCATTGCAGGCTGGTCGGGATTGATGCCAAACACGTTTACACCATACTGCACATACTTGCTCACGGTATTCTCGCTCAGGCAATACTCCATCCAGCGCGGAGTGATGATAGCCAGTCCCAGACCATGAGTGATATCGTAGTAGGCCGAAACCTCATGCTCCATGGGATGACAGCTCCACGCCTGACGCTTGCCACCGTCAACAAAGCCGTTGATGGCCCACGACGAAGTCCACATCAGGTTGGCACGTGCCTCATAGTTATCGGGCTCCTTCATGGCGATGGGCGCATACTTGATGATGGTCTTCATCATGCCCTCCATGAAGCAGTCGAGCATATACAGGTCCTGATTCATGTTGAAGTAGACCTCAAAAATGTGGGACAGCATGTCGGCTGCACCGCAGGCCGTCTGATATGGGCTCACAGTATAGGTCACCGTGGGATCCAAGAAGGAAACCTTGGGCAACAAGGTGGGTGACTCCACACGACCTATCTTGTCATGGGTCTCGGGATTGCTGATCACTCCGCCGGCATCCATCTCGCTACCGGTAGCCGACAGGGTGAGCACGCTGACGATGGGGAGTGCTTCCTTGATGGGAGCCCACTTCTCATTGAAGAAGTCCCACGGGTCATGGTCAACCTTGGCTCCTGCAGCCATAAACTTGGTGGCATCGATGGTGGAGCCGCCGCCAACGGCCAGCAGCACGTCGATATTGTGGTCCTTGCACATCTGTGCTCCGCGGCGAACGCTGTCGATGCGGGGATTGGGCTCAATGCCTGAGAGTTCAAAAAGCTCCATGCCGGCCTTCTTGATTTCCTCGACCACAGCGTCATACAGGCCCGTGCGCTTGATGGAACCGCCGCCATAGGTCAACAGCACGCGCTTACCATATTTTGCCAGCTCCTCGCCGAGGTGCTGCAACTGATTTTCACCGAAATAAACCTTTACAGGGATGTTATAGACAAAATTGTTCATTGTAATTATTTTAGGGGTTAAATTGATGTGACAAAGTAGATGGCCATCCATCACTACAAGTTGACGATGACGTAGTTCTTGCTGCCCAGGCCGATGTGCTCTGCCCAGTCGATGGTGTGGGTGCCGTGGCGGCTATTGATGCGTTCAATCAGCGGTGCGTTATCGTCACCGGCCTTGGCCTTGTGGTTCATCACCATCTGCACGCAGGCCCAGTCCAGAGCCACGGGATCAAGGCTTGCCATGATGCCCATGTCCTTGAGTTTGGGCTCGTCGGGCGTACCGTCGCAGTCACAATCGACCGACATGTTATTCATCACGTTGATATAGATGACGCGTCCGCCCATGTAGTTGTGGACAGCCTGGGCTGCAGCTGCCATCGACTCCAGGAATCCGTCCTGATCCTCGATATGATTCCACGCGTCGCTGGCATCATCAGTGTAGCCGGCCGAGTGGATATAGGCTTTGCCTGCCGTGCTGGCCACGCCTATCGACGCATTCTTCAACACGCCACCGTAACCACCCATGGCGTGCCCCTTGAAGTGAGCCAGGTTAATCATCCAGTCATAGGCAGCAAGGTGGTCGCCCACGATGTCATACTTGATGTGGCTGCGATCCTTGACGGGAATACGCATCTGACCGAACTCGTCCATGATGTCGACAGCAAAGATAGAGTCAAAGCCATGCTCGTGTATGGTCTGCCAGTGCTTGGACACTTCTTGACGGGAGCCGCCATAGGCCGTGCAACACTCGACAATCGTACCGTTCACCTCTTCGACCAGATTGCGGATAAGCGTGGGCTTGAGGTAGTGATTGTTTCCGGCTTCACCTGTACTGATCTTAACGGCCACTCGACCTGTAGCCTCCACGCCCAGGGCCTTATAAATCTTCACAAGCGACTCGGGAGTGATTTCTCGAGTATAATACACCTTACTCTGGGCACTGGTCGTGAGAGCCATCATGGCAAGGGCCACAACCATCAAAATCTTTCTTGTTCTCATTGTTGTCATTGTTAAGTTAATTAATTTCCCGTGCAAATTTACGACAAAATGCCGACATCAGCAAATTACCGCCACATTACAACAACCGGTCACGAGCATTAGAGCGACTCAAGCCATTGCTTGATGTCGTCCAGGCTCATGTAATTGAAATTCTTGGGTGACACCCAGTTGGCACCAGGAGCCGAGGGCTTGAGATACTTCAAGGTCTCGCCTGCGCCACTGCCGCCCGATGTGAAGAACGGGACGATGGTTTTTCCCGTAAAGTCGTACTGCTCCAGAAAAGTGTTGATAATCGTCGGGGCGATGTACCACCAGATGGGAAAACCGACAAACACCACGTCATACTGTGCCATGTTCTCCACCTTGCCATCAATGGCGGGACGACTGCTCTTGTCAGCCATCTCAACGCTGCTGCGGCTCGACTTGTCGGTCCAGTTCAGGTCAGCACTGGTGTAAGGGGTTGCAGGCTTGATCTCATGCAGCACGGCACCCGAAGCCTGAGCCAGGCGTATCGCCGCCTCCATCGTTGTGCCGGTCGCGCTGAAGTAGGCGACCAGTTTCTTGGAATTGTTGTTCATTGCTTGATTACTGTTTTGGGCTTGACCAGTGGCCCAAGCGCTAAAGCCTGCTACCACAGTCAAGAGGATTGATATATAATGTTTAAACTTTTTCATGATCATTGTCTTAATTTAAAATATAATTAATGAGAGCATTGACGTCGGCAATATTGACCTCGCCGTCCTGATTGAAATCGGCATAGCCGGGAGCAGGCGAGCCCCCTGTATCTAGCAGGATATAATTGATGAGCAGGTTGACATCGCTGACGTTCACCTCGTTATCGCCATTGATGTCACCAGGCTTGCCTTCAATCATGAAGCGCACAGTGACATTACCGCTACCCAGTGCCTGGGCAAGCTCCGTGGGGTCGTCGACCGCCCCGATGCGGGTATAGGTATAGCTTGTGGCAAATGTTTCATAGAACAGCACCACACACGACGAGCCATACAGCATGATGTCGCCGGCATGGATAGTACCGGGATTGACGGCATTCTTAGGCAGGGACGTACTCAGGTAGTTGTACTTCTCGTTGCCATTGAGTTCGGTCATGTCAAGCGTCAACGGCAGCAAGGCCTTGAACGCCTCGGCTGTGGCGTTGTCGGCTAGCGTGGCTGTAAAGGTCTTATTGTTCTCCACGACAAGCATCATGGGACGATCGACGGCCTCGACCTCAAAGTCCAGCGTGCCAACCCACTGGCTGGACATCGTCGGGATTTTTAACCGGTCATTATAACTGATGTGCAGCGCATCTCCTACAAAGGTGCTACCGGGCAGCTGAT
Organism: uncultured Prevotellaceae bacterium; assembly: GCA_946409635.1. Taxonomy (GTDB): domain Bacteria; phylum Bacteroidota; class Bacteroidia; order Bacteroidales; family Muribaculaceae; genus Sodaliphilus. Next base: position 51,629 of record CAMJXD010000004.1, on the reverse strand, counting down.
TGTGAGCGTCATTCACCACATTGGCAATGCCGCTGCTCCAGCTGGTGACGGCAAGCGCCACTTGCTTGCCTGCAAGCTTAGATGCATGATTGTGCAGGAAGGTGAGCATCGGGTTGGCCATCTTGCCGTTCCACAAGGGGGTGCAGATGATCACGGCATCCCACTGGTCAAAACTGTCGACTTTGGTCTTGATCTCGGGCCACACGCCGGCATCAATCTGGCTACGCTCGTTGTTGGCATAGTTATAGGTCGTGCTGCTCTCGGGACGCGGGTAATTGCCATGGTCCACCACCTCGAGCAGGGTGCCGCCACAGTTGTCGGCAATGGCCTGGGCAAGCGTCTCGGTCACGCCACTATAAGTATAATACAATACCAGCAGGCGAGCATCGCTGGCAGGGACGGCATGCATCATGCCTTGCAAGATAAACACGAATAACAAAATCAGGTTTAATCTTTTCATAATGGGAGCTAATATCTAAAATTTCACGATGCAAAATTATAATCAATATATAGATATCTCGATACCTATTTTACCGAATAATTTACCAAATTTGCCGTAACCCGGCCTTTAAAGCACACATTGGCCGATGCAATGAACAGAAATCAACCCAGCAGCCCCCAAAAACGCTCATCACACGTCGAAAGCAGACAAAAAGGCTACTATTTTTTAGATTTTCGCGCCAGAAATTATCAATTTATCAAAAATCCTTACTAATTTTGGCGAGTCATAAGAAGTTCCTATTCGAAACCCATACTATACTTATCATAACATATTATTACCTAACATCACTTAAACCATTTCATTATGAACATCAAAAGATCTATGAGTTCATGCATGCTGGCCGCGCTCACGATGCTATCGTTCCAAGCCAGCGCCGCAAACATTGACATCACGACAGCTCAGGCTGTCGCTATCAATCACGTCAAGCAACACGCCCCGACGATGATCAAGTCGCCCACGGCAAGCAACATCAGGCTGGCCCATGCCGAGCCCTCAAGCCAGGTGAACGGGGCCGTCGACTTCTATGCATTCAACATCACCGGCGGCGGATGGGTCATCGTGGCCGGCGAGGACCGTGCAACCCAGGTGCTGGGTTACAGCGACAAGAGCGCCATCGACTTCAACAACCTGCCGGCTCCGTTGCAGGACCTGCTGGACGGTTACAAGAAGGAGATCGAGTTCCTGCAGACCTACAAGTCCGACGACCTTGTACCCGCCCCCGTCTCGTTCAAAGCTGACGGCACCGTGGGTCCGCTCATCAAGACCACATGGGGCCAAGAGATGCCCTATTACCTGCAATGCCCACTCTACCAGGGCGAGTACTGCGTCGTGGGCTGTGTGGCCACTGCGATGGCCCAGGTCATGAAATACTGGCAGTACCCCACCGACCTGCCTGCCGTCAAGCGCTACTATTGCTATGACATTAATGCCTATGTGCCTGCACTGCAAGCCACAACCGTCGACTACAGGCTCATGCTCAATTCCTACTGCCATTGGGATTGGGACAACAGTGAGCTCATCCAGGACACTTATACCGACGCCCAGGCTCAGGAAGTCGCCAAGCTGGGACGCTATTGCGGCCAAGCCGTGGAAATGGGATACAGCCCTGAGGGCAGCGGAGCCTACACCTATGACCAGCTCGACGCCATGAAGAGTTTCGGCTACACCAGTGCCCAACTTTTACAGAAGAACTCTGGCTGGGGCGGCTGGGGCAGCAGCAACTACACTACCGCCGAGTGGGAACAGAAGTTAAAGACCGAGCTCGATGCCGGTCGTCCCATTCTCTACTCGGCCAACGACCCCAGCGCCGGCGGACATGCCTTTATCTGTGACGGCTACAACAGCGAGGGCAAGTTCCACTTCAACCTGGGCTGGTATGGCACGTGCGACGGATGGTATGCTTCAACAGCATTGAGAATGGTTCACCGCGACGGTGACCAGCTCAACTTCAGTTCTGGCCATGAAATCATCATCGGTCTGACTCCTCCCGAGGGATGGGAACCCCCGACGACTCTTATCCCTGGTGACGTCAACATGGACGGTGAGGTCAATATCACCGACGTCATCGACTTGACCAATTATGTCATCAACAATGGCGCAACCAGTATCGACCTTGAAGCTGCCGACATGAATGGTGACGGCAACATCAACGTGTCGGACATCATCATGCTCATCAATCAGATTACCGCCAACAGTTGATAACTCATGCGGCCTGGCAAAGCCGGCCCATTAACTCATTGACGAGGACGAGGCGCTCTGGTGCCTTGTCCTCGTTCATTTTCAGAACGATACCCTTGACACAGCCCCCCTTCACCAAAAAGCACTAAAAAACGCCAAAAAAAATGTATAAAAAACATTATTTCTAAAAAATATGACTAATTTTGTGACCAGAAATAATATGATAATCAACATCTAACTTATTAACCATTTTATTACTTTTACAATGAACATCTCATCTATCCTGAAAACCGGTTTAATGGCTGCCCTTGCTCTAGCCGCAGTCAATGTCAACGCCGACAACATCGATGTGAACCAGGCTCGCGACATCGCAGGCAAGTTTGTCCAGCAGAACAGGGCCGGCAAGTTCATGGCCCCTACCGCTAGCGCTATCCAGCTCACCCACACCGAGGCTTCCAACGTTGAGGGCAACGCCTACTACGTGTTCAACATCCAGGGTGGCGGCTGGGTCATCGTCGCTGGTGACGACATAGCCAAGGAAGTGCTGGCCTACGGCACCGAAGGCAGCCTTGACATGAACGCCATGCCCGAGAACATGAAGGGCTTCCTGAACATGCTCAAGGGCCAGATCGAGACTGCACAGGCCTACAAGGGTAAAACCGTTCCAGTGAAGGCTATCAAGCTCTCAGCCGCTGTCGGTCCGTTGCTGAAGACAAGATGGGGACAAGGTGAGCCCTGGAATCGCCAGTGTCCGACGAATGCCTCTGGACAACGCACTTCGGTGGGTTGTGCCCCTCTTGCTATGGCACAAATCGTGAACTACTGGAAATACCCGAACGAAGTACCTGAACTCTCCGGCTATCAGGGAACTGGCTACCAGTGGTACTCCAGTCTGCCCGCCACCACATTTGACTATGACCTGATTGTTGACGCATACCGCTACTACGATCCCGAGACTGGTAACCCTATTATTGCTGACTATACCGATGAGCAGGCCAATGAAGTTGCCAAGTTGAGCCGCTACTGCGGACAAGCCTGCAAGTCTCGCTATGGAAACAGCGGCACAAGTACCGGCAGTTATTCTTACGACCAGCGAACTGCTTTTAAAACCTTTGGTTACAATGAGAACTTGCAGCTGATTGGTAAGGATCCCTCATACTACAACGATAATTCTAACAAATATACCATTGAGGAATGGACTGCACTGATGCGCACCGAGCTTGAAGCCGGTCGTCCCATCCCCTACCATGACATGTGGGAAGGCCATGCTTGGGTAGTTGATGGTGTTGATGTCGATGGTAAGTTCCACATGAACTGGGGTTTCAATGGCAAGTTCGACGGCTGGTTTGAAATCAACGCTCTTGTCTTCAATCCTTATGACGACGATGAGGTGTGGGATTTCAGCCAGAGCAGCAACAGTGGTAATGAGATGATTATCAATTGTTTCCCCTACGAGGGCTACGTGATTCCTGGCAGTGGCGACGAGACGATTCCTGGTGACATCAACGGCGACAACAAGGTTAACATCAGCGACGTGATGCTGCTCATCAACTACCTGTCCAATGGTTCAAGCGCTGATATCAATCTGGATGCAGCCGACTATAACGGCGAGGGTGGCATCACCATCAGTGACGCAATCGACATGGTTAACCATATCCTGACCAGCGCCGAGTAACAAGCGCTCACGAACCGGCCACCGCCGACCGTGACACATCTCTAAGGAGGACATGCAACAGCATGTTCTCCTTGGTTTTTATAACACAATATAAATCATTATATTACAACCCGTGCCAAGGCAAATCGCCAAAAAAGATTGACGTTAAAAATAGCAATCATGGCCGCTAATTGACAAAATATGTCTACCTTTGCCTTTTAGACAAAAAAATGACAACGATGACAACAGGTAATCTCATACGATTTGTGTGTATACTGCTCCTGTGGCTTGGGCTGTGCTGGCTGTTGCTCACACGGGCAGCAAGGATTGACTTCATGGTGATTTTCACCATTGTCGCATCAGGAATCATCGTTTTTGTCCCTCTCTACAAGAAATATGTGAGAAAAAAGGACTGACCAATGACTACTAAACCCTATATCAGAGAACACTGCCCGATGCTGGCGCGCATCGACACGCCCGACGACCTCAGGAAACTCTCCATCGACGAGTTGCCGCAGGTGTGCCATGAGCTCCGGCAATACATGATTCATGAGCTATCGAGCAATCCCGGCCACTTTGCCTCGAGCATGGGTGCCGTCGAGATTGTCGTGGCACTGCACTACGTCTTCAACACGCCCGACGACCGCCTGGTGTGGGACGTGGGACATCAGGCCTACGCACACAAGATATTGACAGGCCGCCGCGACCAGTTTGACGATAACCGCAAGCTGGACGGCCTGAGCGGTTTCCCCAACCCGGCCGAGAGCGAATATGACACCTTCACGGCTGGGCATGCCTCCAACTCGATATCGGCCGCACTGGGCATGGCCATCGCCGCCGAGCTGCAGGACAACCAGGACCGCAAGGTGGTCGCTGTCATCGGCGATGCAAGCATCAGCGGCGGGTTGGCATTTGAGGGCATCAACAATGCCACAACCAACCCCAACAACCTGATTATCGTCTTGAACGACAACGACATGGCTATCGACGCCAATGTGGGCGCCCTGAGTTCCTACATGAGCGACCTGCACACGTCACACCGCTACAACAAGCTACGCTACAAGATGTACCAATTCCTGCGTCGACACAATGTCATCAACGACAACCGCAAGGGATTGATCATGCGTTTCAGCAATGCGTTGAAGTCGCTCTTCTCAGGACAGCAGAACATCTTCGAGGGCTTGAACATACGCTACTTCGGACTCTACGACGGCCACGACGTGAAGCGCTTGGTCAAGGTATTCAGGGAGATCAAAGACATGACCGGGCCCAAGCTCGTGCACGTGCGCACGGTCAAGGGCAAGGGCTTTGCCGCGGCCGAGGCCGACCCGGCCACATGGCATGCTCCTGGCAAGTTTGACGAGGAGACCGGCGAGCGCGCCAAGGGCGGCAAGGGCGGTCCCATCAAGTATCAGGATGTCTTCGGCAAGACCCTCGTGGAACTGGCCGAAAAGAATGATAAGATCGTGGGCATCACCGCTGCCATGCCCAGCGGCACGTCGATGTCGATGTTGCTCGAGGCTATGCCACGGCGGGCATTTGACGTGGGCATCAGCGAGGGGCACGCAGTGACCTTTGCCGGCGGTCTGGCCAAGGACGGCATGCATCCCTACTGTGCCATCTATAGCACATTCCTGCAACGCGGCTACGACTCCATCATCCATGACGTGGCCATTCAGGGCCTGCCGGTGACCTTCTGTATCGACCGCGGAGGCATCGTCGGCGAGGATGGTGTGACCCACCACGGCCTGTTTGACCTGGCCTACCTGCGGTGCATTCCTGGAATGACTGTGGCATCGCCCATCAACGAGCATGACCTGCGCAACCTCATGTACACGGCCCAGCTCGACGGCGTAGGACCGTTTGCCATACGTTATCCGCGCGGCAAGGGTGTCATCACCGACTGGCACAACGAGATGCAGCCACTGCCCATCGGCCACGGGCGCCGCATGAGCCAGGGCGAGGGCGTGGCGGTACTGAGCATCGGGCACATCGGCAACGAAGTCATCGAGGTGGTCAATCGCCTGGCCGAGCGCGGCATTAAGGTGAGCCACTACGACATGATCTTCCTCAAGCCCATCGACGAGGACATCCTTGAGGAAGCCACTAGCCGCCACAAGAGCCTGATCACCATCGAGGACGGTACAGTGGTGGGCGGTCTAGGGTCGGCGGTCGCCGAGTGGATGACACGTCACGACAAGACCAACCACCTCAGGATGCTGGGCGTGCAGGACGAGTTTGTGCACCAAGGGACAGTGGCACAGCTCTACCAACGCTGCGGCATGGACGACAAGTCACTGGAAAATGCCATCCTCGAGGAGCTGGAGAAGGGAAAATAATTTTCACAATACTGATATTAACCGAGTTAGTCCCCTAAGATAAAGAAGCGATGAGAATTGTAATTGCAGGCGCCGGTGAAGTCGGAACCCATCTGGCCAAGATGCTCAGTAACGAGGAGCAGGACATCATCGTCATCGATGTTGAGTACAAGAAGCTCGAGCCACTCGAGAACTACAACTTGCTCACCTATCAGGGCAGTGCCATCTCGTTCAACGACCTCAATGCCATCAAGACGGGCTATTGCGACCTTTTCATCGCTGTGACCAAGAGCGAGGCGCGCAACATCCTGGCATGCTCGATGGCTAAGCGACTGGGCGCCAAGAAGACGGTGGCCCGTGTCGACAACGACGAGTTTTTCAATGCCAAGTGGCGCGAGCACATCAATCAACTGGGCATCGACCACCTCATCTACCCCGAGATGCTCGCGGCCAAGGAGATTTCAAGCGCTCTGAAGCGCACCTGGGCCAGAAACTGGTTTGAACTGTTCGACGGCGAGCTCATCGTCGTGGGCGTGAAGATCCGCTCTAACGCCGTCATCTGCAACCAGATGCTCAAGGACGTGTCCAACATCAGCCACTACCTGCACGTGTCGGCCATCAAGCGCAACCGCGAGATCATCATTCCGCGTGGCGATGACCGTGTGGAGGAAAACGACATCGTCTATATTGCCACCACCCGCGACCACATCGACGAGGTGCGCGAGGCCTGCGGCAAGACCCAGTCGCCTGTCGACAATGTGCTCATCGTGGGCGGCAACGACATTGCCGAGCAGCTCATCAAGAAACTGGGCAAGAGTGTCGACATCAAGATCATCGAGGAGGATCTGAACCGCTGTGACGAACTCTCACAGCGCTACCCCAACTGCAGGCTGGTACAGGGCGACTTTCGTGATTCGGAACTCAGCGAGGAAGAGAGCGTGAGCAATTACGACGCTTTTATCGCACTGGGTGAGAACAGCGCTGTCAACATGATGGCCTGCATGATGGCCAAGACCAATTATGTACCCAAGACCATCGCTCAGGTCGAAGACATCCAGTTCATCAACGAGGCCGAGGCGCTCAACATCGGCACCATCGTCAACAAGAAGCTGCTCGCCTCAAGCCGCATCTATCAAATCCTCATCGATGCCGACGAGGACAACGCTCGATGCCTGGCTCTTGCCGACGCCGAGGTGGCCGAGGTCATCGTCCAGGAGGGCGACCGCGTTACCCGTGCTCCAGTCAAGGACCTGAAGCTCAGTCGTGATTTCACCATCGCAGGACTCGTGCGGGACGGCAAGGGACAACTCGTCAACGGTAACACGCAGATTGTGGCAGGCGACCACGTGGTGGTATTCTGCCTGCAAGGCGCCATCCATAAACTTGACAAATACTTCTCGTAATGCGCAAGCGCACCAATCAGAATATCAACTTCGCCATCGTGATGAGAATGCAGGGCTTCCTGCTGCTCATCGAGGCCGCTTTTATGTTGCTGCCCCTGGCTGTGGCATGGTGGTTTGATGAGCACACTGCATTATGGGCATTCATCTACAGCACATTGATAACGGCCGGATGTGGCTCCCTGATGGCTTTTGGCATCAAACCTCGCAGCAAGTCGATGCACAAGCGCGAGGGGCTCATGCTCACGGCGATCATCTGGGTATTCTTCTCGTTGTTTGGCATGCTGCCCTACCTGTTCTCCGACACGTTCAACAATGTGACCGATGCCTTCTTTGAAACCATGGCTGGTTTCACCACAACGGGCTCAAGCGTCATCCGCTATGTCGAAGAGATACCTCACGGCGTGCTCTTCTGGCGGTCGATGACCCAGTGGATTGGCGGCATGGGAATCATCCTGTTTACCCTCGCTGTCATCCCCATGCTGAACCAGAAAGGCGGCATCGCGCTGTTCAATGCCGAGGTGACCGGCATCACCCATGAGCGACTGCGCCCACGCGTGAGCCAGACGGCTAAAGACCTGTGGCTCATCTACATCGGTCTGACGGGACTGCTCACCGTGCTGCTCTATATGGGACCGATGGACTGGTTTGACGCCATCTGCCATGCGATGACCACGACTTCAACCGGCGGTTACTCGACCAAAAACATCGGCCTGGACTACTGGCAGTCGCCCTATGTGTTCATCGTTGTCATCATCTTCATGTTCATCGGCGGCATCAGCTTCTCGATCATAGCAGCCACCATGCGCGGCAATTTCAAGCGCATCAAGCACAACAACACCCTCAGGTGGTACTGCATGACATCGCTCATCATCACGCTGGCCATCGTGGCCTACATGACCTATAAGGGCTTCCTCGACACGCATGGCGACCGCTTTATCTATGGCGCGTTCGACACGTTGTCGGCCATCACGTCGACCGGATTCTCGACATTTGACTACGAGAACAGCGGCGAGTTTGTCACCGTCATCCTGATGGTCATCATGTTCTTTGGCGGCATGGCGGGATCGACGTCGGGCGGTGCCAAGCTGGACCGTCTCATCGTGCTGTTGAAGCACACGGCCAACGAATTCTATCGCGTGCTGCACTCCAACTCGGTTCGCGCAGTCCACATCGACGGCAAACCCATCCCCAACCACATTGTGAACAAGGTTTACACCTTTTTCACCGTCTATATTATTATCATAATGGTCGTGGCGCTCTACCTCACCTTCTACGGCATACCGGTCTTTGACGCGATGTACACTTCGATGTCGGCCATCAGCAACGTAGGCATCGGACACGGCGTCACCGGAGCCAACGGCTCATGGGTAGCACTGCACCCCGGCGCCAAGTGGGTTCTGGCACTAGAGATGATGGTGGGACGTCTCGAGCTTTTCACGGTACTGGTCATCTTCACGCGCTCCTTCTGGAAGAAGGATTAGCCCGTGCTGGTTGCCACCGGATCTCGATGGACCTGTTTAAGCCCGTCATGTAATCAAGTTCAGCACCTTGTTAATCATCACATTACGGCGCATGAGTCCAAGCGCCGACAGGGGGAAAATATTTTTTTCAAAAAAAATGTCTGGATTTGCGTTTGTAAACCGATTTTATTTTGTAATTTTACACCCCCAAATTATTCGATAGCAAAATGAGCAATAGTAAAAAACACAACAATAAGAAAAAGAGTGACAACAACGAGTTCTATAACCCTGATATATCGGGAGTTAAGAAGTCTGACGAATACCTGAGAAAACAGGAAGCCGAGCAAGCCCTCGAGAACGAAAACGTGACCAAGTGGAAACGCCTCAAGGCGTTCTTTGAGAACGGTAACTTCAAGTTGGCTTCGGGTATCATCCTGATGCTCACAGGCATTTATCTGCTCATCTCGTTCTTGTCGTTCTTCTTTGCTGCAGGAATCAGCGACCAGGACCGTGTCACCAACTTCTCAACAATCGAGAACGCACAGGTGCCCGACCAGATCCGCAATGCCGGTGCCGCCGTAGGAGCCTCGCTGAGTGATTTCCTCATCTCAGACGGTGTGGGCGTGGCTGCATTTGTCATCGTCATCTGGTTCCTGACGCTTGGACTCAGGCTACTGCGCAAGCAGAAGCTCCATTTCTTCTCCTACACGTTTGTGTGCCTGTTCAGCATTCTCACGTTCTCGATGGTGGTCGGGGCAGCAACCTACTACATGAAGCCCGTCACCTTCTTCCCGCTGGGTGGCTACTTCGGCTACTATGCCAACAAGTGGCTTGTTGGCTTGCTGGGTATCTATGGCATGGTGGCCGTCAACCTGGTCATCTTCCTGCTATGGGTTTTCCTGACCTATCAGACCTTCAGCGCTCTGTACCATCAAATCAAGAGCGGACTTGAGAAGCAGCGCAGCCACAGCAAGGAGGAAGCCGAGAAGGTCGTCAACCAGCAGGGCGAGTCAGCCTTCCTGGGCAGCGAGCAGCGAGTGAGCAATGAGCCGCAGCAAGACCTTGAGTCAGCAACCCCTGCTGCCTCAGCCCGTGCACGCCGCATGCCCTCGGGCAACAACGCCAAGGCACCTGACAATGCATCAACAGCCGACGACAGCACTGCCCGGCTCAAGCCCATCACCGCCAGCACCGACGTGACCAATCCCCACGACCCCACCGGCGAATACCGCCATTACCGCTTCCCCACCCTGAACCTCCTGCAGGACATCCGCATGAACCCCAACAGCGTCGACAAGCAGGAGCAGGACGAGAACAAGGAGCGCATCCGCGAGACCCTGGGCAAATACGGCATCGAAATCAAGGAAATCATGGTCCACGTGGGCCCCACGGTCACCCTGTTTGAAATCGTGCCCGAGGACGGCGTGCGCGTCAACAAGATCCGCAATCTGGAAGACGACATCGCACTGAGCCTTGCCGCGCTGGGCATACGCATCATCGCTCCCATGCCAGGACGAGGCACCATCGGCATCGAGGTGCCCAACCGCGACCCACAGGTGGTTCCCATGCGCGAGGTCTTGGGGTCAAAGGCCTTCCAGGAGAGCCGTGCCAAGTTGCCCATGTGCCTGGGATGCACGGTGAGCAACGAGGTATTCATCGCCGACCTCACCAAGATGCCCCACCTCTTGGTAGCAGGTGCTACCGGTAAGGGTAAATCGGTGGGCCTGAACGCCATCATCACGTCATTGCTCTATAAGAAGGGGCCGTCGGAACTCAAGTTTGTCCTTGTGGACCCCAAGCGCGTGGAGTTCAGCGTGTATGCCGACCTGGAGAAATACTTCTTTGCCAAGGCTCCCGGTGAGGAAAAAGCCATCATCACCGACACCGACCGCGTCATCAAGACACTCAACTGCCTGGTTCAAGAGATGGAAGACCGCTATCGCCTGCTCGAGGAAGTGAAAGTGCGCACCGTGACCGACTACAACGACAAGTGGCGCCGTGAATTGCGTGAGGAGCGTGACGAGCACGGCAACAAGAAATATCCTTACATGCCCTACATCGTGGGCGTCATCGACGAGTTCAGCGACATGATTATGACCGCCGGCAAGGAGGTCGAGGCACCCCTGGTGCGCATCGCCCAGAAGGCCCGCGCCGTCGGCATCCACATGATTATCGCCACCCAGCGCCCGTCGTCCAAGGTGATCACCGGCTTGATCAAGGGTAACTTCCCTGGCCGCGTGGCTTTTGCAGTAGCACAGCGCGTCGACAGCCAGATCATTATCGACCGTCCTGGAGCCCAGCAACTCATCGGCCGGGGCGACATGCTGTTCTCGATTGACGGCGAACTCACCCGATTGCAGTGCCCGTTTGTCGACACGCCCGACATTGTGCGCATCTGCGACTTCATCAAGGAGCAGGAAGACAACGACCGTGACATCAACCACGAGGAGCCCTACATCCTGCCCGAGTACGTCGGCAAGGACGAGAGCGGCGGCAGCGATGCCAACATGGGCAACGTCAAGGACCGTGACCCGCTGTTTGAGGAGGCCGTACGATTCATCGTCACGAGCAACACAGCCAGCACATCGTCACTGCAACGCCGCTACGAGATCGGTTACAACCGTGCCGGCCGCCTCATGGACCAGATGGAGCATGCTGGCATCGTGGGTCCGGCACAGGGCAGCAAGCCTCGCCAGGTGCTCGTCAGCCCCATGGACATCGACCAGCTGTTCAACGACTAAGCAAGACATCTAGAGTGTGCCAGCCTCACGGGGTTGGCACTATTTTTGCTACAACAGGAATACATCAACGTGAGTGACCAAAACATTATTTATATCAAGAACAATGACAATGAACCGATTATTCATAACAATCCTTATCTCTACCATCTCCTCATTGCTGGCCATGGCCCAGACTCCTAGCGCCATGCTCGACAAGTGTGTGGCCGCCATCAACGCCGGCGGCGGAGTCACAGCCAGTTACACCATCGCAACGGCCCAGGGCAACAGCAGCGGCACCATCGCCATGCAGGGCAACAAGTTCCGGGTCATCTCGAGCGAGGCCAAGTGCTGGTATGACGGCAAGACGCAGTGGTCGTGGTCTCCGGTCACCGGCGAGGTAAACATCACCACACCCACTGCCGAAGACCTGCAGATGACCAACCCCCTAGCCGCTGTGCAGCACTTCAAGACAGACTTCAACATGAAGCGAGCCAAAGCCCAGACGCCCAACACCTATGTCATTCGTCTCACGCCCAAGAAGAAGAGCAGCAACAATATCAAGACCTTGTGGCTCTACTTCGACGAGAAGACGTCACTGCTGCGCACCGCTCGCTTTGACATGAGTGACAAGTCGGTCTATACCGTCAAGATTTCTGGCTACAAGCACAAGTCGCTGCCGGCTTCTACATTCACGTTCAACAAGTCTCAGGTGCCCTCCGGCACGCCTGTTGTCGACTTGAGATAATCATCGGCATCCATTCTATCACTTCTTCACCTAACGGTATGTACCACTTTTTTATCGGTCCGGCTGTCGGCGCCGTCATTGGCTATATCACTAATGACATCGCCATACGCATGCTCTTCAGGCCACATCGCGCCAAATACGTTTTGGGCATCAAGGTGCCGTTCACTCCCGGCATCATCCCCAAGGAGAAACCCCGCATCGCCGGTGCCATCGGCAAGGCGGTGAGCGACAACCTCATGAACCGAGAGGTGCTGGAAAAGAGCCTGCTCAGCGACGAGATGATCGACAAGGTTGGATCGGCCATCGATGAGTTCGTCTCCACCCAGAGCCACAACCAAGAAACCATCGAGCAGTTTGCCGCTCATTACCTGCCTCAGGACAACATCGCATCGATGAAGGAAAACGCTGCCGAGGGCATTGTCAAGGTGCTCACGTCCAAGCTTCAGGACAGCCGGTTAGGAGAAAGCATCGCCCAGCTCGCAACCAGGCACGTCATGGAAAAGACCCGCAACAGCCTGGCCGGACGCCTAGGGGCCGACATGATATTACAGCCTGTGGCCCAGCTAGTTGAGCGCGTGCTGGCCAAGCACATCAATGAGATCTTGCATGACAACTCGCGGCCCATGATTATGGGCATCGTCAACGACGAGACGGCCACGCTCATGCACACTCCCATGAGCACCATCATGTCAGGTCACGAACAACAACTGCAGCAGATCAAGGGCGGCATCCTCAGTGCCTACCGGGTTGTCATCACCGAGCACCTGCCACGCATTCTCGCTGACATCGACATCAGCTCCATCATCGATCAACGCATCAACGACATGGACATGACCGAGGCCGAGGGCATTATCCTCGACGTGATGAAAAAGGAGCTACGGGCCATTGTGTGGTTGGGAGCCCTGCTGGGATGCATTATGGGTACCATCACCTCGATATTCTGACGACTTCATTGGCCAAGCACCATGCCATGGCAACAACACGCCTTGTTTGTTAAATAAGGTAAAAAGCACACCATGACAAACTTTTATTTTGTATTTTTGTTACATAATTATTAAGATACCATTTATTACATTTTATTTACATTTTTATTTATCTTAAACTTCATTATTAATCATTTATGAAAAAGTTCTTTACGCTTTTCGCCGCAGCGACGATGATGCTCGCTGCCAGTGCCGAAGCACTGACCGTCTATGATGGAAACGGCTATGACTACTATGTACCCATCAACAGTCTGTGGTTTGACGAGGGTGATGTACGCACCCAGGTCCTCTACCCCGCTGCCGACCTCACAGAGCTCGTGGGCAAGAAGATCACTGCCATGACTTTCTACACCGACAACTATGGTTGCTACATGAACGGCGGTCTGTTGAACATTTCCATGGGAGAGACCGACGTCAACGTACTGACCGATTATATTGAAGGCCTCACTCAGGTGGGCACCGCCACAATGACCCGTCACACCGGCGAGGCCGTTGAAATCACCATCAACTTCACTACCCCCTATGAGTACCAGGGTGGCAACCTCGTGTTTGACAACGTCATCGCCCAGCCCGGTGACTATGGCATGACCTACTTCATGGGTGTAAAGCCCGACTATGACAACGCCTTGACCTACTCCTATGGCAGCGTCAACGCACGTCGTTTCTTGCCCATGACCACCTTCACCTATGAGGCCGGTAGCGTTACGCCCGACGACCCCGTTGTTCCCACCGAGGCTTGCGCCAAGCCCGAGGGCGGTTATGTGAATGGCATCGACTTCCACGGTGTGCTCGTAACCCTTATCAACAACGAGACCGCCGAGGGCACCGAGCTCCACTACACCGTTACCCTCAACGGTGAGGTAATCATCGAGGATGCCATCTATGACGACGCATTTGCTCTGACCCAGGACGGCGACTACGTAATCGACTTCTGGGCTACCGCTCCCGGTAAGCTCGACAGCACCCATGGTGGCCTCATCTTCACTATCGACGCCTTCACCGGCCTGAGCGAGATGAATGCCGACAAGGCCGTTGCCAGCGTACGCTACTTCAACATGGCTGGCCAGGAGATGCAGCAGGCCCAGGGTCTGACCATCGTCCTCACCACCTACACCGACGGCACCACCAGCGCTGTCAAGGTCATCAAGTAAGTCTTTCCCAGAACGCGATTGACTAGATAATAGTGGAGACGCAACATTCTTGCGTCTCCCTTTTTCATTATAACGCCATGGGTACCAGTGATTTTATAAGTTTTTTTTGCATTGTTGATTTTTATTTGTAATTTTGCGGCATCATAACCGATTGATATACATCGATTGCCCAAACTCTAGTGATGAACACAGGTATTTATTCCTTGTTTTATAAACTATTTAATTATTTAATTAACAATGAAAAAATTTTACATGATTCTTGCAGCTCTCGCTGCTATGACGATGACGGTTCAGGCCCAGACCGCCGGCACCATCAATGTGGGTGACTTTGACAACGCATCCACTATCTACAACGGTTCCTTCTTTGACATGGCTCCGACCAACTTCTATCTGGCTCACACCGGTGCACAGATGATTTTCACCCCCGACCTGCTGGCCGACATGGATGGCAAGCAGAATGTGAAGATCAATCAGCTGAATTTCAAGTTCTACAGTGAGACGTTTGAAGACATCACCCGCGACGTCAAGGTTTACATCGAGGAGATCGACGCCACTGAGTTTGCTGTAGTTGAAGGCGTTAAGCAGTTCTTCACCTTCCTCACCACACCCGTCTATGAGGGCGAATGTACCATCAGTATGCTTGACTACTTTGGTGATGATTGCGTGCTGAGCATCCCCTTTGAGGCTCCCGTAGCTTACACCCCCGGCAAGAGCATGCTGGTAACCATCGTCTTTGATGCACAGGACGATGACAACTGCACCACGGGCAGCGACTATGCTCCCTTCTACACCTCTGGCATCAGGGGCAAGGCTATGACCTACACCGACAACTGGAACAGCTTTATTGACTTTGCTCAGGGCAATGACTTCCCCGATGCAACTGCCATGCTGGGCTGCGGCACCAACGTCGAGCTGCCCGTTACCCAGATTTGCTACACCTATGAGGAGGGCACTACTCCCGTCGATCCCACCGAGGCTTGCGCCAAGCCCGAGGGCGGCTATGTGAACGGCACCGACTTCCACGGCGTGCTCGTTACCCTGATCAACAACGAGACTGCCGAGGGCACCGAGATCCACTACAACATCACCCTCAATGATGAGCTCATCGTCGAGGACGCCATCTATGACGACGCTTTCGCTCTCACCGTCGACGGTGACTACTACATCGACTTCTGGGCTACTGCTCCCGGCAAGCTCGACAGCACCCACGGTGGACTCATCTTCACCATCGACCCGACCACTGGCCTGAGTGAGATGAATGCCGACAAGGCCGTTGCCAGCGTACGCTACTTCAACATGGCTGGCCAGGAGATGAAGCAGGCCGATGGCCTGACCATCGTCCTCACCACCTACACCGACGGCACCACCAGCGCTGTCAAGGTTGTGAAGTAATAGCCAGTTAGCTAAATCCTTAAATAATCAGGCGGCCTCTTGTGAGGTCGCCTGATTATTGTATAATACTATTAGAAATAGCAGTTTACTCAACTTGCCAGGTGTCACCAGCCATGATGACGTCCTCCAGACAGGTGAAGCCATGCTTGACCTTGGCTTCCTCGACCTGCTCGGCAACAGCTGTCTCATAGGTGGGAGCCTCCACGGCACGGATAACGCCCAGAGCTACGGGCAGGTCGGTACCATCCATCATCGCCAGCATCTGGTGCAGGAAGGAGCTCTCGCAATGGGCATCGTGAACGAGCACGTCGTCGATGGTGTAACCGTCCTCACCGATGGTCACGGCCTTCAAGCCGAAACCGTCCTGAACGAGTCCGCGGTTCATATCCTTGCCGAAGATCATCTTCTCGCCATGCTTGAGGTGGATGGTGCGGTCGGCGCGGTGCTCACGGTCGGTGATGTAGTTGTGGATGCCGTTGTTGAAGATCATGCAGTTCTGCAGAATCTCGACAACCGAGCAACCCTTGTGACGTGCAGCCTCCATCATCACCTCCTGGCTGATGTCCAGAGCCACGTCAAGGCTGCGGGCAAAGAAGGTGCCGCGGGCTCCGAAGGCCAGTTCAGCCGGCACAAACGGATCCTCGGTCGTGCCATAGGGCGACGACTTCGACTTGAAACCACGGGCACTGGTCGGTGAGAACTGGCCCTTAGTCAGGCCGTAGATACGGTTGTTCAGCAGCAACAGGTTCAGGTCCACGTTGCGGCGCACTTCATGAATAAAGTGGTTGCCACCGATGGCCAGACAGTCTCCGTCACCCGAAATCTGCCAGACGGTCATGTCGGGATTGGCGGTCTTGAAACCGGTTGCCACTGCACCGCCACGGCCATGAATGGTGTGGAAGGCATAGGTGTTAGTATAGTAAGGCAGTCGCGAGCTGCAACCGATACCCGAAATCACACAAGTCTTCTCGGGCGGAATGCCCAGGTGTGACATTGCCTTGAGCAACACGTTGAGCACAGCGTGGTCACCACAACCGGGACACCAGCGCACGGGCTGATTGTTCTTGTAATCCAGGGGCTTGTAAGCCATATCTTGATTTTGATTGTTCTGTTCCATTAGATTTCCTCCTCCATCATGATATTTTTAACTCCGTCGACAATCTCCTGAACCAGGAACGGCTGTCCCTGTACCTTATTAATATGGCAGATGTTCAGGTTGGGAATCTTGCTCTGCAGGTAGCTTGCAAGTTGACCGGTATTCAACTCAGCCACGATCACAGTCTTGAATCTGCTCAGCAGCTCGGCTGTGTTCTTGGGCAGCGGGTTGATGTAGCGCATGTGGGTCATAGCAATCCTGATGCCCTCGTTGTTCAAGCGGTTGACGGCATCCAGAATGTGGCCATAGGTGCTACCCCATCCCAAGATAATGGTGTCGGCTCCGGTGTCTCCCTTGAGCTTGAGCTCGGGAATATCGTTAGCCACGTTGGCAATCTTCATGCGGCGCGTCTCGACCATGTGGGCATGGTTGATAGGATCGTTGCTCAGCACGCCCAGGTTGTAGTCCTTCTCCAGACCACCCACCACGTGCTCCAGTCCCTTGGTACCAGGAATGGCCCAGTAGCGGATGCCCAGTGCATTGCGCATGAACGGGGTCCAGGTGGGCTTCAAGGCCTCAGGCACATAGTTGGGTTTGATGACGGGATACTCACCCTCTTCGGGGATACGCCATGCCGACGAGCCGTTGGCGATAAAGGCATCGGTCAACAGGATGACGGGGGTCATGTGCTCAATGGCGATGCGGGCAGCCTGGAAAGCCATCTTGAAGCAATCGGTGGGCGACGCTGCAGCCAGCACGACCAGCGGACTCTCACCGCTGCGGCCATACAGGGCCTGCAACAGGTCGGTCTGCTCGGTCTTGGTGGGAAGGCCTGTCGAGGGGCCTCCACGCTGAACGTCGATAACCACGAGAGGCAACTCGGCCATCACGGCAAGTCCCAGAGCCTCGCTCTTCAGGGCCAGACCGGGGCCTGATGTGCTTGTCACGGCCAGATGGCCAGCATAGGCAGCACCGATAGCCGAGCAGATGCCACCGATCTCGTCCTCCATCTGGATAGCCTTAACGCCCAAGTCGCGGCGCTTGGCCAGTTCATGCAGGATGTCGGTTGCCGGAGTGATGGGATAAGAACCCAGGAACAAGGGTCGGCCGCTCATCTCCGAGGCCTTGATCAAGCCCCAAGCGGTAGCCTTGTTGCCACTGACGTCGGTATAGGTACCCGGGCGCACATCGTCGCTCTGGATACGATAGGTCGACACCGTGGCGTGAATATTGTGACCATAGTTGTAACCGCCCTTGATGACAAGTTCGTTGGCGGCATATACGTCTGGTTTTTCAGCAAATTTGGCCTTGAGGAACTTCAGCGGCGCTTCCATCGGACGGTTGAAGAGCCAGCACACGAGACCCAGGGCGAACATGTTGCGGCACTTGAGCTGCGACTTCAGGTCCATGCCTGTGTCCTTCAGTGCCTCCTTGACCATCGTGGTGATGGGCGCCTCAATGACTTGAGCCTTGAGGTTGAGTTCCTCGTAGGGGTTGTCGGTTGTATACAGTGCCTTGTCAAGACCGGCTTGAGTAAACGTGTCGATGTCGACAATGGCGGCGCCGCCCTTGCGCAGGAACTGTGCATTCTGCTTCAGCGCCGCGGGGTTCATTGCAACCAGCACGTCACATTCATCGCCGGGGGTGTGCACTCCATGACCGATGTGTACCTGAAAACCCGAAACTCCACCCAGCGAACCTTGCGGGGCGCGCACCTCGGCGGGATAATCAGGAAAAGTTGAGATGCGGTCTCCTAAGCCCGCACTCACATTAGAGAAAATGTTGCCAGCCAACTGCATACCATCGCCACTGTCGCCCGAGAAGCGAACAACGATGCTCTGACGGAACTGGACTTTAGCTTTTTCTGCCATTTTTTACCTAAAATAATAATGAAACAGTTGTTCTATTAAGTCTTCTAAAAACGCTGCAAAATTACAACTTATTTCCCTAAGCAAATCTTTTTCGTAAATATTTTTGCACCGCCTTGGCTTTTTTTTCCACAGCTGACTCTCCAACGATTGCTTTTAAACTCTTCCACACCTCGTTTGAATAATATTTTCAAAAAAATTAGCCCATAACATTTGTAAAGTAAAAATATCATAACTATCTTTGCAACGTGGTGTGGTATACCCTCACCCACAATGCGACAAGAGTTTAGAATCAATAAGTTTTATATAACCACAATTAGTATTTTTCATTAACAATTAATCAATTGAATGTCTATGAAAAAAATCTTTACTTTACTAGCAACGATGGTAATGGTTGCCTTCTCGTCTCAGGCAACTTACTATCTGGTGGGCAATGAGCCCTTCGGAGTTGGCTGGGATCCGGCAAACGGCGTCGCCCTGAGCGACAACGGCAACGGAACCTACAGCTACAAGGCCACCATCAACGGCTCGATTTGGTTTGTCCTTGCCGACGACCTTGCCGCAGCCGGCGACTGGTCTACGTTCAACAGCACCATGCGCATCGGCCCCACCGGTGGTGATGAGACCATCACTACCGGCACCTGGACAAACACCCAGAAGTCGGGTGGCGACAATGGCGCCTACAAGTTCACGGGTAGTGGCAGTGAGTACACCATCACCTACAATCCCGCTATCTCCAAGTTCATCATCGAGGGTGATGTACAGGAAATGCCTATCGTCACCTACACCGTGGCAGGTGAGCCCGTCTCGATCTTCGGAACGTCATGGGACCCCAACAACACCGACAACGACATGACCAAGCTCGACAACGGTCTCTATGAGCTCGACAAGTATAACTGCGAGCTCAGTGCCGAAGGCGAGATCCTCTTCAAGGTGGTCGGTAACCGCGACTGGGGCATCTGCTGGCCCGAGCAGAACTTCTCCTACAAGGTTGACCAGTCAGGTATCTACAACCTGCGCTTCACCTTCGACCCCAACACCAAGTTCATCGGCGTTCAGGCTTCGTTGGTTGGCGAGTTCAACCCCCGCACCGGTAACCTCTTCATCCTGGGTGAGGTCAACGGCAACAAATGGAATCCCTCAGTAGGCCTGCAGATGACCACCGAGGACCAGAACATCTACAAGGCTTCCTTCTTCACCAATGGTGAGAATCCTGACGAAGTTGACGGCATCGGCTACAGCTTCTTCTCGTTCACCTCAATGCTTGCCGAGTCTGAGGATTGGAGCAGCATCACGGCCTATCGCCTTGGCGCCACCGCCGACGGTTATCTCGTGAGCGAGGACCTGTTCGGCGTTGAGATTCCTCTGGCCGGCTTCGGCCAGACGGGCAGCTTCAAGCTCCCTGCCGGCATGTATGAAGCCACTGTCAATCTGGATGCTATGACCGTGGTTATCACCAAGGTTGCTGCACCCGAGCCCACCGATCCTCCCGTGATCTCCTACGAGGTGACTGACGACAACGTCATCATCACCGTTACCGGCGAGGGCGAGGTTCACGTCTATGTCGACGGTGTTGAGGTCGAGAATCCCTATGTCATTCCCCGTGGCGACGCGGACGTAACCGTTGTGGTTACCGCTACCGCTCAGGGCGAGGGCAAGGAAATCAGCGAGACCTCCACGCTCGAGGTTACCGTACCCGCCAAGGTTACCGTGCCCGAGGATGGTTACAAGATTGAGAAACTCTGGGAGATCACCGACCTGTCTTACCTCACCGTTGCCGACGTTCGTCAGGGCTTCGGTATGAACGGCAAGTTCTATATCAACGACAAGGCCAACCAGAAGGTGATCGTCATCGGCGAGAACGGCCTGACCAATACCGAGTATCCCGGTGGTGCCAACTGCGGTATCACCCGCGACGAGGCTGGCAACATCATCGTCAGCAATGCTGCATTCCCCGGTGCTTGGGTTGAGGCAACCATCAAGGTCATCAATCCCGAGACTGGTGAGACAAAGGAATACACTGTTCCTGAGGAATGTGGTCTGCTCGGCCGCTGCGACTTCATCGGCTTTGCCAAGGGCAACCTCATGGAGGATGGTGTCATCTACCTCACTGGCGGCACCAAGAATGATACGCCCGAGACCAATCCCTTCAACACCGGCGTGGTTATCATGACCATCAGTGGTGGTGAGGTGAACGTCGATGAGTGCTACGAGGCCACCTGCGACGGCCTGTCGTCTACCACTTCGACCGTAATCAACTACTACAAGGACCTTGCCGGTGAGGACGCTCTGCTCTACGTCACCCGCAACGCTGCCATGCAGAAGCTCACCGCCGACGGCGACAACTTCACCGCTCAGGCATTCACCCTGCCCAACAAGGGTGCTTGCAACGGCACCTTCCCGTTCATCTGGGACGAGAAAGAGTTCTTTGTATATCCCACCCTGCCCAACTACCAGAACGGTTTTGCTGTAGCCGAGGCCGGTGCCGAGGCTCCCATCGTGGAAGTTGCTACGACCGTTACCGGTAACGCCAACAGCTACCAGGCCAACTGGCTGAATGCCGAGGTAGGCAGCGATGACGTGATCATCTATCAGTACTACCCCGTTGGCATGATTGCCGTTTACCGTCTGTCTAAGGGTGACGGCCATGGTATCAACGAACTCACCAACGACACCAACAAGGTCGTTGCCGGTGTTCGCTACTACAACGTCATGGGTCAGGAGATGCAGCAGGCCGACGGCCTGACCATCGTCGTGACCACCTATACCGACGGCACTCACAGCGCTGTCAAGGTGATCAAGTAATCGATTGACCGATCTTTAACATCAAGGCGATGCCCACCGCGGTGGACATCGCCTTTTGTTTTACATGTGGCAACCTGTGTCAGCCCTTGACAGTCCGATAGGTGTCGTCGTCCAGGTGCTCGACAAAACCCTCGTCGACCAGAAACGACAACATCGACACCACTTCGTCACGAGGGAATGACAAGGTGCTGAGAAATTCCTCAAGACGGCGCGGGCGCTGCCCGGCCATGTAGAGGATGCCCTGCTGCACGTCATCGGCACTGTGGTCACCACGCTTGCGGCGGTCGATGCACAGGTCGCAGTGTCCACACTCGTCGTCACGGCGTTCGCCGAAGTATCCCAGCAACATGCGCTCGCGACAGCCTGTGTCGGCATAGGCATAGTTAATCGTTGCCTCAATGCGGTCGGTCATGCGCTGCCGCAGCTCCTCATATACCTCTCGCGGCAGGAGCACGTAGCGCGGTTCCTCTCGCGAGGTGGTGTATATGATATAAGGTGTACGCTTGCGCGGCACGTAGTGCAGGATGTGCATGCGCGTGAGCTCGAGCAACGACTTGTAGATGGTCTCCTGGTCAAGGCCGGTGCGGAAGGAAATGACATCCTCATTAATGAACACATAGTCGGCAAACAGGCCCGTGTATAGTCTGAGGATAGCCTGCAGCACCTGGTCGGCTCCTGGTGTGCGGGTGTCCAGATCATAGAGTTCCTCCTTTCGGGCCAGGATCATCACGCGCGACTGCGTCTCTATCTCCTCAACAAACTCGATGTAGCCGGCTTGGGTGAGAATCTTCAGGGCGTTGTGGGTGGCCAGCACAGGCAAGTCAAAGGTGCGACAGAAAAGCGTAAAGTTGAAATCCAGCATCTGTTGATACCCCTCGCCCAGGCTCACACCCAGGAAGTTGCCCACCAGCTCATACACCCGCCGTATGTAGTCCTTGTCTGGAAAAGCCTCGGTGACATGTCGGCGCAGCGTGCGCTGGTCGGTGTGCTTGACCAGCAGCACGGCATAGGCCCGCTTGCCGTCGCGGCCGGCCCTTCCCGCCTCCTGGTAATACTCCTCTAGGGAATTGGGAATATCGACATGGACCACAAGACGCACGTCGGGCTTGTCGATGCCCATACCGAAGGCGTTTGTCGCCACCATCACGCGGCACTCGTCGCTAGTCCACTTCATCTGCTTGTCCTCCTTGTCCTCGACATAGAGCCCGGCATGATAGAAGTCGGCATGGATGCCGGCATGGTTGAGCTCATCGCTGATCTGCTTGGTGCGCTTGCGTGAGCGCACATACACGATAGCCGTTCCGGGGACCGAGCGCAGGATATGGATCAGTTCGGCCGTCTTTTCTTCAGTAGCACGCACCACATACGACAGGTTATCGCGGGCAAAGCTCATTGAGAACACGTTAGGCTGCTTGAAATCCAACCGCCGCTGTATGTCCTCGACAACAACGGGCGTCGCTGTTGCCGTGAGTGCCAATACAGGAACCGCAGGGAAGAACTTGCGCACCTCGGCGATGCGCAGAAACGACGGTCTGAAGTCATATCCCCACTGCGAGATGCAGTGAGCCTCATCCACAACGATCAGCTTAACAGGCATCTGCCGCAACCGTTCCAGGAACGATTGCGACTGCAGCCGCTCGGGAGACACATACAGAAACTTGCAGTTGCCGTACAAGCACTTCTCGTAAGTGCGGTTCACCTCGGCTCGCGTCAAGCCGGCATACAGGTAGGTGGCCTTGATATTCAACGATCGCAGGCGGTCCACCTGGTCCTTCATCAGCGAGATGATGGGCGTGACGACAAGGGCCATGCCTTCCATAGCCATTGTCGGAACCTGAAATGTAATGGATTTGCCGCCGCCGGTGGGCATCAGGCCCAGCGTGTCACGGCCATCGAGCACCGACTCGATGATGTCTTGCTGCAACGGCCTGAACGCGTCATAACCCCAATACCTCTTGAGGATATCAAGAATCGGCTTGGGTTGGCTCGGCATCGTCATGCAGTTTTATGGCCTTCACCATGAGTTGAACCGTAGTGCTCATGCGATGACGGGTCTCCTCGATCGTGTAGCAGATGTCGATGGCCTTGCCGGCCTTCAGCGCATCGTGATAGCTTGCCAAGCCAAAGGCGATGGCATTGGTCACCTTGTTGCCGTCCTCATCCACCAGATCCAGCTTGATGTGCTCCATCTTCTTGCCCACAACCTTGCTCGTGCCGGCGTCATACACCTTGCGCGTCACAAACATCGGCTTGCTGTTGCCCGGGCCATAAGGATTGAGCATGCGCAGGTAACGCAACAGTGAGCCGTTGATCTCGCTGAACTTGATCTCGCAGTCAATATCCATGGCGGGGGTCACCTGTGAGTCTTCGATGTGCTCCTCGACATACTCGGTGAGGCGCCTGCGGAACTCGGGGATGTTTTCCTCCCTGATCGACAAGCCCACCGCATTGGTGTGACCGCCGAAGGTCTCCAGCAGGTCGCGGCACGACTTGATGGCCGTGTAGACATCAAAACCGCGCACCGACCGTGACGAGCCCGTAGCAATGCCGTCGGCATAATAGGTCAGCACGACCGACGGGCGGAAGTACAGCTCGGCCAGGCGGGCAGCCACGATGCCTATCACGCCCTTGTGCCAGTTGCGGTCATAGATCACAATCGGCTTCTTGCCGTCAAGCACCTGGGCATGACGGTCTATGATCTCGTTGGCCTCGACGGTTACCTGGCTGTCAAGTTCCTTACGGTTGCTGTTATACTGGTCAATGCGCTTGGAAATCTCCATCGCGCTCTGCATGTTGCGCGACACCAGCAGGGCTACCGACTCTTGACCCGACTCCATGCGGCCCGATGCATTGATGCGAGGACCTATCTTGAAGATGATGTCGTTGATTGTCAGCTCATGACGGTTCAGTCCACAGGTGCGTATAATGCTACGCAAGCCCACGTTGGGATTGTTGTTCAACCGGCGCAGGCCGTAGAACATCATCACCCGGTTCTCGCCAGTCAACGGCACGATATCGGCTGCAATGCTCACGGCCACCAGGTCTAGCATGGCCTCGAGATTGTACATCTCGCCCAGGCCGTTGCTCTTTGAGAACGCCTGCATGAACTTGAAGCCCACACCACAACCCGACAAGCCCTTGTAGGGATAAGTGTCGTCAACGAGCTTGGGATTAAGGATAGCCGCAGCATCAGGCAAGACGTCATCTGGGACATGGTGGTCACACACAATGAAGTCTATGCCTTTCTCCTTGGCATAGGCGATTTCGTCAACTGCCTTGATTCCGCAGTCGAGCACAATAATCAGACTCACTCCGATCGATTCTGCATAGTCGATGCTCTGCAGAGATATACCATACCCGTCGTCGTCACGTGTCGGGATATAGTACACCAGATCAGAATAAATGTTTTGAAGATACTTATACACAAGCGCTACGGCAGTGGTTCCGTCCACGTCGTAGTCTCCGTACACCATGATCTTCTCTTTCGCCCCTAACGCCTGATTCAGCCTTGCCACAGCCTTGTCCATGTTCTTCATCAAGAACGGATCGTGCAGCTGCTGGAGCGAGGGGTACAGGAAGTCGTGGACTTCGTCCGCGGTCTTCAAGCCCCTGAGCACCAACAACCGAGCGATAGCGGGGCAGTTGGGGAACTGGGCCGCCAGCTGCTCCTGGGCAATGCGTTCGTCGGATGTTAGAGGTAAGTAATTCCATTTACTTATCATTTATGTTAGTTTTTTAATATGCAATAACAGGGGCTCACCGCAACCGAAGCAATGAGCTAGTGGAGATATATTATTTAGTCAATTGGGAATCAAAGAGTTGTATCACCAGTTTTCAAAAAGCCCCGTCAATAGGATGCCACCGATAATAGCAGATACCCAATTTGTGCCCACAAAATTACTGAAAAAGCAACACTTTTCAAAGCCTTAATCACCCAAAACAATCGGCCGTACCCGATTTTTATAGAAATTTAACAACCATCACCCCCATTAGTAATCTATTCAGCGAAAGACCTCGGTAAATTTCACGCCATGCCGCCAGGCCGCTAACATACTGATCTTAAGACTCATTCATATTTTGCTTTGATGATAAACTTAAACAATCATGAACAGATTGCGGCCTCAACACAATAGGCATTGGCTCCTTATGATATTGATAATTAAAAACTTGGCGGCTTTGTGTGAGCTTTTGCGCCATGCCGATTCGCCGAAGAGTCACCCCATCACCTAATCATTCATCAAGGGACAGCGGAAAAATTGTGTCGTGTCGTGAGGTCGAAAGGCCTCGACAAGGCCAGCGGCCTTGTAGTGGCCTTCGAACACGCTTATCCCCCACCTTTTATCGGGTGAGCCCTCGTCAATCTACACGCCCTTCGGCAGCAACACCTGCAATCAAAAAAAATTGCCAGCCGGTCATCGACCAGTTGGCAATCCAAATTATCTGAGGTCACTAGCGGATTCGAACCGCTGTACCCGGTTTTGCAGACCGGTGACTAAACCACTCATCCAAGCGACCCTTCGTGATTTTTGCGGTGCAAATTTACTGCTGTTTTTTGACCTGTGCAACTTTATCGGAACATTTTTTTGCAGAAAATTTTTCCGGATTATTGCACACATCCTTCAATTTGCAAGAGGCACAGGCAGTTAGGGCCGATTTCTTGTTGCGGACGGCCCTGACAACCGCCCTTGCCGAAGCCAGCACGGCTGCTGCCACGATAAGGCCCACAATGATATTTTGTAATGTATCACCCATCATCTAAGCGGTTTCTTCAAGCTCCCTTGAAGTTCTTTTTCACCTTGGTGGCCAGTCGCGCCGGAGTCAGGTCGGCCGGGTACTCGGTAAAGGGCAGCACGGTATGACATCCGTTCTTGTACTCGCTGCAGCCGTACCCCGTCTTGCCCTTCATCAGATGCCCCTTGCCGCACACCGGGCACGGAATCTCCTCAATGCTCTTGATCCGGGGGGCACGCGGTTTTTTGGGCTTGACCTCGCCACCAGCAGTCGGAGCCTTGGGCTTGACTGGTTTTGCCTGCTCGACGGCAATGCTGCCGCTGGTGTTGTCACGCAGGACGTTAAGCACGATCTCGCTGATCATCGCCTTGAGTTCATCGATGAAACGGGCAGCGCTGTATTCGCCCCGTTCAATCTCACGCAACTTCTTCTCCCACAAGCCCGTGAGCGATGCACTTTTAAGCAATGGTTCATTGATTGTATCGATGAGCTGGATTCCCGCCATGGTGGGGGCGATGCTCTTGCGCTCCTTGCGTATGTAGCGCCGCTTGAACAGCGTCTCGATGATGGCCGCACGGGTCGACGGGCGACCGATGCCGTTCTCCTTCATGGCGTCACGCAACTCCTCGTCATCAACGGTCTTGCCTGCGGTTTCCATGGCGCGCAGCAACGTGCCCTCGGTATAGGGCTTGGGAGGCTGCGTCGTGCGCTTGAGCACCGACGGCTCGTGAGGACCGCTCTCTCCTTGCTCAAAGTGCGGCATCACGCCGTTGTCATCATCTGATTTCTCCTTGGAATCATCATCGCCGTTCTTGTCGCCTGGTTTATTATATAGGTCACGCCAGCCTGGCTTGAGAATATCCTTGCCGGTTGCCTTGAAGCCATACTGGCCCACCTGGGCCATCACGGTTGTCGTGTTAAACTCACAGTCAGGATAAAATGCGGCGATAAAACGGACGGCTATCAAGTGATACACGCGTTTCTCGTCGGGCGTCATGGCCACAGTCGCCGGATTGACATTGGTGGGAATGATGGCATGGTGGTCAGTCACCTTGCTGTTGTCGAACACCTTCTTGGACTTGGGCAACTTGTTGAGAGCCAGCACCGGAGCCGTCAGGTTAGCATAGGGCACCATAGCCTGCATGATGCCTGGCACCTGGGGATAGATATCGTCGCTCAGGTAGGTGGTATCCACTCGCGGATAGGTCGTTGCCTTTTTTTCATATAGCGACTGGATAGTCTTCAATGCATCGTCGGCCGACATGCCGAACTTCTTGTTGCACTCCACCTGCAGGCTGGTCAAGTCGAACAGGCGGGGCGGGGCCTCACGCCCTTTTTTGGTCTCGACCGAGGTCACGACGAGCGGCAACTGCTTGATCTGACCGACAATATCGATGGCTTCGCCCTCAGTCTTAAAACGGCCGCGCGTGCTGTTGAAGGTCACACCACGGTATTTGGTCTTGAGTTCCCAGTAGTTCTCAGGAACGAAATTGTCGATTTCACGCTGGCGGGCAACAATCATGGCCAGCGTAGGGGTCTGCACCCGGCCCACCGACAGCACATCACGTGACTGCGAGTATTTCAAGGTGTACAAGCGAGTGGCATTCATCCCCAGAATCCAGTCCCCTATCGCTCGTGACAAACCCGCAAAGTACAGGTTATCAAACGACTTAGAGTCCTTAAGTTCTAGGAATCCTTTACGTATACTCTCGTCGGTCAACGATGAAATCCACAGGCGCTTGACTGGCTTGCGGCACTCAGCCTTTTGATAAACCCAGCGCTGAATGAGTTCTCCTTCCTGGCCGGCATCACCGCAGTTGATGACCTCTTCGGCTCCGGCAATCAAGTTCTTGATAACATTAAACTGCCGCTTGATACCTTCATCATCTTTTAGCTTGATACCAAAGCGTTGTGGAATCATCGGCAGCTGTCCAAGTGTCCACCGTTTCCACTGGTCGGTATAGTCATTGGGTGCCTTGAGCTCACACAGGTGGCCATAAGTCCACGTCACCTGGTATCCATTGCCCTCAAAGTAGCCGTCGTGCCGGTCGTTGGCACCAAGCAATCGGGCAATGTCACGCGCCACACTGGGTTTCTCGGTTACGCAGACTTTCATTGAATAAAAAATTAAAGAAATACTTTAACTCTTATGCTGTTACTCGCCAAGTTGCTTCAATTTGGCTTCATTCCAGAGTTCGTCCATCTCGGCGAGAGTCAACTCGTTGACGTGACGGCCTTGTTCATTGGCTTTCTGCTCAATATAGTTAAAGCGGGCGATGAATTTGCGATTGGTACGCTCCAAGGCATTATCGGGTCGCACACCATACAGGCGTGCGGCATTCACCAGCGAGAAGAACAGATCGCCGAACTCTTTTTCGCGGTCCACCGGGTCGTTACCCTTTAACTCGGCCTCGACCTCCCTGAATTCCTCATGCACCTTGTCCCAGACGTCCTCCTTGTGCTGCCAGTCAAAGCCCACGTTGGCGGCCTTCTCCTGGACGCGCTCGGCCTTGATGAGTGATGGCAGGCTGCGCGGCACTCCGCTAAGCACCATCTTATTGCCGTCTTTCTCCTTCATCTTGAGCAGTTCCCAATTCTGGAGCACCTGGGCAGCCGTGTCGGCCTTCTCCTCGCCAAAGACGTGCGGATGGCGGAACACAAGTTTCTCGCACAGGGCGTCGCACACGTCGGCGATGTCAAACTTGCCCTTCTCGTCACCGATCTTGGCATAAAAGACGATGTGCAGCAGCACGTCGCCCAGCTCCTTGCGGATTTTATCGTCGTCCTCACCCATGATGGCATCGGCAAGTTCCATGGTTTCCTCGATGGTGTTGGGCCGCAGGCTTTCGTTGGTCTGTTTGCGGTCCCACGGGCACTTCACGCGCAGCTCGTCCAAGATGTCAAGCAGCCTGCCGAAGGCCTCCAATTTCTTTTCTCTGCTGTTATTAGGCATGATGATCTATTGATGATTTAATGATATTCAAGGTGCAAAGTTAACAAAAAGTTTTCAAACAACTCCATGAACCCGCTTAACAACCAGATGCCCCATCTGATTTATCGGATGGAATCGGGTGTTTCAAGAGGCGTTGCGACTACAACCTCCTGAATGTCGGGATTGGTCGCATGCGGATGCTCTCTCATCTCGAAATAAGCCCGTTGCCGTTGTCCCTCAACCAATTGCATGACCAGAAAGGCCATAAGCAAAGCAGCAATCAACACATAGAAAAATCGCCGGCCATATTTCTCGTTCTGCTTGTCGTTATCCTCATTCCATCGCTTGATATCCTCACGGTAATTCTCGGGATCCTCGGGAATCTCAGGATCGGTTTTCCCACACAGGATTTCGTGGAACGTGAGATTCACTTTTTTGGCAAAACGCAAAACCAGGAAACGGATTGTCGCGCCCGCAAGAGTCTTCAAAGAGTCCCATATTACAGCCAACACGACACCAACGATGGCAAAGCCCATCCATTTTGCCGCCAGCAGCATCTCCTTGTCTATAGGATGTATAATCGTCAGGATATCAGTCATCAACTTCGGTATTTACTCAAACGACATAGTCACGAGACACTTCATTCGTCCTCATATCTTTCATAAGCAGTTATCTCGCCCCACTGGCATTCACTGCCGCCTTCGGCACAATCCCAGAGGCGTTGAAAACGCGCTGCCACCTCCTCGTCTTCCCAGTCCTGATCTCGAGACACGGGAGTGAGGCGCAGCCAATTAAAGGGCTCGAGATCCTCGACAAGCACGGCCTTCTGCACCTTGCGATAGGCTTCAAGCGCGTCCCAAGCCTTCACGAGAATGTTGACAAAGCCACCTTGTGCCGGAGGGTCAACCTCATAGAGGAATCGGAATTCCACAAATGCCCAATAGATTTCCTCATCCTCAGGCCGGTCAAATTCATCTTGATTATAGAAATCATCAAAAACGCACTCACCGGTGGCCATCGCCATTTCACACAGATGCTCATAATGAGCGTCTTGCTCGTCATCGTCCCAACAGAACAACTTATCCTGATAGGGCTCAATCAACAGCCAGTTGGTGGACAGCAAATCACGTTGATTCAAGGCCTTATTGACGGCTTGATGGGCTTCGATGGCATCAGTTGACTTGACAAAAGCATAGACCACTCCTGGTTTAGTATTCCCTGAGCGAGAAACATACTCAACTTCGACCCAATAAACTTCCATAACGATACTTCAGCGATTTAAAGTGGTTTCAATGATATCCTGATGCTCCAGGCGCATGTTGCCGTCCATGCGCAGATACATGGGCTTGCTATGATCAAAGTGCTGCCAGATGGTATCGTTCTCGAACACAAACGCCATGAGCGGCAACGAATGATAAGGCACCCTGAAGCGGGTAATCCTGCGAACCTTCAACGGATAGGTTTCTCCCGTGTGATAAGGACGATTGAGTTCAGGATTCAAGTCCAGCAGCACAACGGTGTCGGCACCGAGCAGAGCCTTACAGCGAACCGTGCTCAGCTTCTTCGCCACCGAGATGATGGAAAATCGCATCAACTCCTCTTCACCAAGGGCATTGTCGTATAACGTGATAACCCTATCGCCATCAACAGTGTCGAGACGATACTTACGCCAATCAGCCGTCTCTCGTGATACCCGCATCCCCATGCCGGTCTCGTAGCCGGGCGCCAATACATCATCGCCACCCGTCAACACATAGCCCTTGCCGCCACAGCCCTGTAGCGATAGCGATAACGCCAGCAACAATATGGGTATTAAGGACTTCATTTCGGTCATCATTGAAACGATGTGCAAATTTAGCCCGTTTTTGGTTTAAATGACATTTTTTATGTGTAATTTTGCGGTCAATTTTAGAAACTTGTATCACTGAAAACTGTAACAATGAGAAAAACATTCCTGTTTACCCTGTGTGCTACTCTTCTGGGAATCAATGCTATGGCACAGGGCAACAACACCCGCATGGGTGGCGACGACAATGATGAGACCGAGTCGCTTGCCCAGCGCGTCTTCAATCTGGAGAAGAAGACCGACGCCTTTAACTTCCACATCAATTTCGCATCGAGCCTTGTGGCCGAGGACGCCAACCACGGCGAGTGGGACACTAAGTTTGTGTGCCGCGACCTGCGCCTGGACATCAAGGGCGATATCACCCCCAAGGTGTTCTACCGCATCCGTCACCGCTTCAACAGCAACCAGACCGCCAAAGGCCTGGACCGTTTTGCCAAGGCTACCGACATCATGATGGTGGGCTACCGGCCCAGCAGCAAGGTGGATATTGCCGCCGGCAAGCTGTGCCAGATATGGGGCGGTTTTGAGTACGACCAGAACCCCATGGAAATCTACCGCTATAGCGATCTGATCGACATGATGGACATCTTCATGGCCGGTGCGATGGTGAGCTACCGACCCATCCCCACACAGGAAATTGCTGCACAGATCACCAACAGCTACAACGGTTCCTTTACCGAGGACCTGGGCGAAGACCCGCAGATTGTTACCAGCGACCTGCACAAGCCCGAGCGTCTCGCACGCAGCCGCGCACCTTTCACCTACATCCTGAACTGGAACGGCAACTTCTTCCACGACCAGTTGCAAACGCGCTGGGCTTGGGGTATCCAGACCCAGGCCAAGCACAAGTACTCGCGCATGATTACCCTGGGTCAGAGGTTGAACCTGCCGAATTATCAGCTGTATTTTGACTACTTCGGCGAGTGGGACGACGTGGACCGTCTGCACTACGCCACCACCGACCTGCAGGACCTGATTGCCCCGGGTTCGACCCATCTGGGCAAGGTGCACAGCCACACGTTCATCGCCAAGATGAACTGGCAATTCGCGCCCAAGTGGAACCTGATGCTCAAGGGCACCTACGAGACCACCAGCATCGCCAAGATTGACGACCTGCACAACTATCGCAAGTCGATCGGCTACCTGGGCAGCATCGAGTACTGGCCCATGCCCAAGAAACTGGACTTCCGCGTCTTCCTCGCCTACCTGGGCCACAAGTATGACTTCAACAAGGCCTGCGGCCTGCAGGACTACAATACCAATCGTGTGGAGCTTGGCTTCATGTACCGCATCAAGTGCTATTAAGTAATTCAGTTATCAGTTGTCAGTCTTCAGAAATAGCTTGCCGCTGAAAACTGAAAACTGACATCGACAGAAAACTCAAAAAAATTTGAATTATTATTTTATAATGTGAGGAATTTGGCTTACTTTTGCCGATAGTTTAACGAGACATGATGAAATACCTGAGTCTGCCCGACAACGCGACACGTATTCTTCCATTCTATCTGGCAATGGAAGAGTATGCTGCACGCATCATTGGAGAGGATGATATCTTCTTCATGTGGCAGGTGGAGCCCACCGTCATCTTCGGCCGCAACCAGTTGATTGACAGCGAGGTCAACGTGGATTATTGCCGCGAGCACGGCATTGCCTTCTATCGTCGGCGCAGCGGCGGCGGATGTGTGTATGCCGACCAGGACAACATCATGTTCAGTTACATCACGCGCAGCGACGAGGTACAGACCACATTCTCGCGCTATACCGGAGCCGTGGCAAGCATGTTGTGTAGACTGGGACTGAATGCCACAGCCAGCGACCGCAACGATGTGCTCATCGACGGGCGCAAGGTGAGCGGCAACGCGTTCTATCACATCCCTGGCCGCAGCATCGTTCACGGCACGATGTTGTTTGACACCAACATGGAGCATATGCTCAACGCCATCACGCCGTCGCGAGAGAAGTTGACCAGCAAGGGCGTGCAGTCGGTCAGGAGCCACATCACCACGCTCAGCGAACACCTGGCGATGGACATCGAGGCCTTCAAGAAGCACGTGCGCGAGACCCTGTGCGACGGCGAAATCAAGCTAACTGCCGATGACATGGCCGAGATCGAGCGTCTCACTCTGCCCTACCTGGAGCCGCCGTTTCTGTGGGGCAACGACCCGCGTTGCGAGGTCACATGCGGCGGACGCATCGAGGGCGTGGGCAGCATCCATGCCGCCATCGAGCTGCACCATGGCAAGATTCGCGACCTGTATCTCACGGGCGACTTCCTGCCCCTGTGCAACGATGCGCGCGAGGTGCTGCTCAATAAGCTGCGCGGAGCCAGGCTCACCGCCGCCGACCTGCACACCGCCCTCGACGGCTGCGATGCAGGCCAGTGGATATTGAACCTAACAAACGAACAATTAATAACACTACTATTAACCACTCATTAAAAACCATTTTAAACCGTGACTGAAGAAATCAAAGTTACCTGTCTGCACGACAGGCACGTAGCGCAAGGCGCTCTCATGTCCCCATTCGCTGGTTACGACATGCCCATCCAGTATGTAGATATCACCACCGAGCACAATGCAGTGCGCCACAAGGTGGGTGTGTTTGACGTGTCCCACATGGGTGAGGTGGAAATCACCGGCCCCGACGCTGCCAAGTTCACCAACTACATCTTCACCAACGACATCAACGCCATCAAAGCCGGCCAAATCCTGTACGGCATGATGCTTTACCCTGACGGCGGCACCGTTGACGACCTGCTGGTTTACCGCGTCGACGACAACGACTACTTCCTCGTGATCAACGCTGCCAACATCGACAAGGATGTGGCTTGGATCATGGAGCAGGCCAAGAACTTCGACGTCAAGGTTGACCACCAGAGTGAGCTCTACGGCCAGATTGCTGTCCAGGGCCCCGAGGCCGAGAAGACCATGGGCGCCGTGCTGGGCATCGACACCACCGACCTCACGTTCTACACGTTCAAGAAACTTGAGTACGACGGCAAGACCATCATCGTGAGCCGCACCGGTTACACCGGCGAGGATGGTTTTGAGGTGTATGCCGATCCCGCCATCATCTGCAAGATGTGGGACATGCTCATGGAAGCCGGCGTTCAGGCCTGCGGTCTGGGTTGCCGCGACACCCTGCGCTTTGAGGCTGGTCTGCCCCTTTACGGCGATGAGCTCACCCCCGAGATCTCGCCCATCGCTGCCACCTTCGGCATGTTTGTGAAGCTCGACAAGGAAGGTGGATTCATCGGTCGCGATGCCTGCGCCCAGCAGAAGGCCGAAGGCACCCCCAAGAAGCTGGTCGGCCTCGAGCTCGAGGGCAAGGCCATTCCTCGCCACGGCTATGAGGTACTCGACGGCGAGAACGTTGTGGGCTACATCACCACGGGTTATCACAGCATCTCGCTCGACAAGAGCGTTGCATTTGCGCTGGTTGACCGCGCCGTTGGCGCCCTGGGCAACACCCTGAGCGTGCGCATCCGCAAGAAAGTCTTCCCCGCAACCGTGGTCAAGAAGCGCTTCTACACCCCCAACTACAAGAAGTAATTTCATTTCAAGAAACATCATATTAATCAATTAAATCCTTATAACACAATGAGTAAGATTATCGACGGACTCTACTACAGCGAGTCACATGAGTATGTAAAGGTTGAAGGCGACTTCGGTTTCATCGGCATCACCGACTATGCACAGCACGAGCTGGGCAACGTGGTCTACGTTGACATGCCCGAGGTTGACGACGAGGTTACCGCAGGCGAGGACTTCGGCGCCGTTGAGAGCGTCAAGGCTGCCAGCGACCTGATGTCGCCCGTGAGCGGCACCGTTGTCGAGGTCAACGAGGCCCTCGAGGACGAGCCCGGTCTGATCAACAAGGACGCCTTCGAGAACTGGATCATCAAGGTACAGCTCAGCGATAAGAGCGAGCTCGACAACCTGATGGATGCAGCTGCCTACAAGGCCATGATCGGCGAGTAATTGTCAACAAACAAATCTTATCCTTTGTTCTAGATTATCTGGAAACAGCTAGATTGTCTAGAACAAAGTATTTAAAACCAGAGAACTGAATTACAATGAGTTATAAATTTTTTCCGCACACCGACGATGAGATGAAGGCCATGCTCAGCACGGCTGGAGTCAAATCGCTGGACGACCTCTATCAGGACGTGCCTCAGGAGCTCCAGCTCAAGAAGGAGTATGAGCTGCCCGAGTCGATGAGCGAGATTGAAGTGCGCCGCTTCTTTGACAACCTGGGCATGGGCAACACCACCATGCGCACCTTCCTGGGAGCCGGTTACTATGACCACTACAGCCCCGCTGTCGTTCAAGACATCATGAAGCGCAGCGAGTTCCTCACCGCCTACACGCCCTATCAGGCCGAGATTTCGCAGGGTACCCTGCAATACATCTTTGAGTACCAGAGCATGATGGCCGAGCTCACTGGCATGGAGGTGTCCAATGCCTCGATGTATGACGGCACCACCGCCACGGCCGAGGCCATGATGATGGCCGTCGCTAATGCCAAGAAACGCAAGCGCGTCCTCGTCAGCGAGACCATCTCGCCCTATGTGCTGCGCGTGGTCAAGACCTACGCCAAGTACCAGGGCATCCAGATCGACATGGTTCCCGCCATCGATGGCGCCATGGACCACGAGGCCCTCAAGGCCGAGCTCGAGAAGGACGACGTGGCCGGAGTCATCGTTGCCACGCCCAACTTCTATGGTATCCTCGAGGACTACACCGGCGTTGCCGACATGTGCCACGAGCACAAGGCATTGCTCATCATGCACTGCGTAGCCACCGCCCTGAGCGTTGTCAAGACGCCCGCCGAGTGGGGCGCCGACATCGCAGTGGGTGACGGCCAGAGCCTGGGTATTCCCCTGAACTATGGCGGTCCCTATGTGGGCTTCCTGTGCACCACCAAGAAACTCATCCGCAAGATGCCGGGTCGCATCGTCGGTGCTACCAAGGATGCCGACGGCAAGCGTGCCTTCGTCCTCACCCTGCAAGCCCGCGAGCAGCACATCCGCCGCGAGAAGGCCACCAGCAACATCTGCTCCAACCAGAGTCTGATGGCACTCTACGTGACCGTCTACATGGGCCTGATGGGTGCCAAGGGCCTCAAGGAGGTCAACTCCATCAGCTACAGCAACGCTCACTATCTGGCCGACAGTCTTGTCAAGACCGGCCTCTTCGAGATGGCTTATCCTGGCAAGCCCTTCCTCAATGAGTTTGCCGTGAAGACCAAACTCGACATCGACGAGTTGCAGGAATACTGCGGCGAGGAATATCTCCAGTGCGGTCTCAAGATTGCCGACGACACCTTGTTGATCGCCGTTACCGAGACCTACAGCCGCGAGGACTGTGATGACCTTGTTGACGCATGTGTAACCTTTAACGAAGAAAAGGAGGGCAAGTAAAGTTATGAATAACACATTTTACGGTAAACTCATATTTGAGTTGTCTCAAAGTGGCCGTCAGGGTTATTCCCTGCCCGAGAACAGGTGTGACGAGTACAAGATGAGCGACCTGCCCAAGGAGCTGATGCGCGAAAACGCGCCCCTGCTGCCCGAGGTCGATGAGCTCAGCGTCGTGCGCCACTATACCAACATGAGTAACAACAACTTCGGTGTGGACACGGGCTTCTATCCCCTGGGCTCCTGCACCATGAAGTACAATCCCAAGATCAACGAGGAAATCGCCGCCCACCGCGAGTTCACGGGCCTGCACCCGCTGCAGAATCCCGAGACCACGCAGGGTGCCCTCGCCGTTTACTACTTCCTGCAGACCAGTCTGGCCGAGATTTCGGGCCTCAAGGAATTCACTCTGAACCCCTTTGCCGGTGCTCACGGTGAATTGACCGGCCTGATGATTATGCGTGGCTACCACATGGAGCGCGGCGACATGAAGCGCACCAAGGTCATCATCCCCGACAGTGCCCATGGCACCAACCCCGCCAGCTCGGCCGTTTGCGGCATGGAGGTGGTGGTCGTGAAAAGCCGTCCCGACGGCACCGTCGATGTTGACGACCTGCGTCCCCTGCTCGACGACACCATTGCTGGCATGATGATGACCAACCCCAACACGCTGGGTATCTTTGAGCACAACATTGCCGAGATTGCCAAGGCTGTCCACGATTGCGGCGGTCTCATGTACTACGACGGCGCTAACCTCAACCCCATGCTGGGCAAGGTGCGTCCCGGAGACATCGGCTTTGACATCATGCACATCAACCTGCACAAGACCTTCTCGACGCCTCACGGTGGCGGCGGTCCTGGCAGTGGTCCCGTAGGCGTGCGCGAGGGTCTGGAGCACCTGCTCCCCAATCCCCGTGTCGTCAAGGTCGAGGAAGAGGATTACGACTACTTCAAGCTCGAGTGCAGCGACAAGTCCATCGGCAGCATCAGCGGTCACCTGGGCAACTTCGGCGTGATGATGCGCGCCCTGGCCTATATCCTGACCCTGGGCCGCGACCAGCTCAAGTGGGTCGGCCCGCTGGCAACCCTCAACGCCAACTACATCAAGGAGTCGCTGAAAGACGTCTATGAACTGCCCATCGGCGGCGTGTGCAAGCACGAGTTTGTCTACGACGGCTTGAAGGACAAATCCACTGGCGTGACCACGCTCGACGTGGCCAAGCGCCTACTCGACTATGGCTTCCATGCCCCCACCATCTACTTCCCCTTGCTGTTCCACGAGGCGCTCATGGTTGAGCCCACCGAGAACGAGAGCAAGCAGACCCTCGACGAGTTCATCCGCATCATGCGCGTCATCGCTCAGGAGGCCAAGGATGATCCCGAGATGGTGAAGACGGCTCCCCACAACACGCCCGTGCGCCGACTCGACGACACCCAGGCCGCCCTGCATCCCATCGTGACCTGGCGCGAGCTTGTGGCCGACAACCAGTAAACACTGACTACCGTTCACTCACGCTAAGTCGCTAAGACGCTAAGTTTTAAGTTATCATTCCTTAGCGACTTTGCGGCTTAGCGTGAGGTTTCGTTAAAACATTTAATCTGATTTGAACTATGTTTGACATTATTATTATAGGTGCAGGTCCCGGTGGATACGAGACCGCTGCCGACGCCGCTGCTCACGGACTCACGGTCGCTATCGTTGAGCGTGACCTCATGGGTGGCACTTGCCTGAACCGCGGCTGCATCCCCACCAAGGCCCTGTGCCGCAATGCCGAGGTCATCAACCTCATGCGAGAGAGCGAAGTCTGGGGCGTGAAGACCGGAGAAATGGCATTTGACTACGCGCCCGTTTTTGAGCGCAAGGAAGCTGTTGTCAAGCAGTTGCGCGAGGGCGTTGAGATGCTCATGGGTGCTCCTGGCATCACCGCCATCAAGGGCGAGGCCGTCCTCAAGGACGCCAACACCGTCGTCGTTAACGGTGAGGAATACAGCGCCAAGAACATCATCATCGCTACCGGTTCAGCACCGCGTGGCCTGCCCATCGAGGGCGCCGACCTGGCCATGACCAGCGACGATATCCTGGCCATGGAATCGCTGCCCAAGAGCCTGTGCATCGTGGGCGGTGGTGTCATTGGCATGGAGTTTGCCGCTGTGTTCAGCACGTTTGGTGTCGAGGTTACCGTCATCGAGTATTGCAAGGAAATCCTGCCGCCATTTGACAAGGACGTGGCTAAGCGCCTGAAGACCGTCCTGAGCAAGCGCGGCATCAAGATCATCACCAGTGCTGCCGTCAATGGCATCACCCAGGGCGAGGACGGCTACACCGTCTCCTATGAGCTCAAGGGTAAGCCCCAGAGCGCCACGGCCCAGAAGGTGCTCATGTCAGTCGGTCGCCAGCCCGTTCTGCCCCAGGGTCTTGACGCGGTGGGCGTTACCGTTGGCCGCCGCGGTATCGAGGTGGACGACAACATGATGACCAACGTGCCCGGCATCTATGCCATCGGCGACGTCAACGGTCGCATGATGCTGGCCCACGCCGCCAGCGCACAGGGACAGCGCGCACTGCACGCCATCATGGGCAAGGCCGACGATATCAAACTCGACATCGTGCCCAGCGCCGTGTTC
The DNA here is from genome assembly GCA_946409635.1 of uncultured Prevotellaceae bacterium. GTDB lineage: Bacteria > Bacteroidota > Bacteroidia > Bacteroidales > Muribaculaceae > Sodaliphilus. The sequence continues at coordinate 12,302 of CAMJXD010000004.1, read as the reverse complement.
ACCGTGCCCGAGCTGGCCATGGTTGGCTTGACCGAAGAGCAGTGCGCCGAGAAGGGTCTTGACGTGACCGTGAAGAAGGCCTTCTTCCGCAGCAACGGCAAGGCCGTTGCCATGAACGAGACCGACGGCCTGCTCAAGATGATTGTCGACAACACCACGCGCCAGATTGTGGGTTGCCACATCTGCGGCGCCCATGCTGCCGACCTCATCCAGGAAGTGGTCACCGCCATGAATGCCGGAGCTACCGTCGACCTGCTGGCCCGCAGCATCCACGGCCACCCCACCCTGAGCGAGGTGACACTGGCTGCAGCCCGCCAGTTCTGACGACAACTCGGTCAAAAGACAAGAAGGACAAGAAAGACAAATCTTTTTACAATCATCACATTTGTCTTTCTTGTCTTCTCATTAAAAATAGGCAGGAAAGGACAGCTCGGGGGTGATTTAGCCCGTTAATTGCTCGCAATAGTAAAAACTAATTCGTAACTTTGCAGGTTGATATGGAATACAGACTGCATAGTGAATATGAGCCGACGGGCGACCAGCCCCAGGCAATCGACGAACTCTCAAATGGCGTCAACGACGGCGTTCCCTACCAGACACTGCTGGGCGTGACAGGTTCGGGCAAGACCTTCACGATGGCCAATGTGATTGCGCGCACGGGGCGCCCCACCCTGGTCTTGTCGCACAACAAGACGCTGGCGGCACAGCTCTATGCCGAGTTCAAGAGCTTTTTTCCCGAGAATGCGGTTCATTACTTCGTCTCCTACTATGACTACTACCAGCCCGAGGCCTATATTCCCTCGACCGACAAATACATCGAGAAGGACCTCGCCATCAACGACGAGATTGAGCGCCTGCGCTTGTCTACTGTGACAGCCCTGCTGAGCGGCCGCCGCGATATCGTGGTGGTCTCTAGCGTCTCGTGCCTCTACGGAATGGGCAACCCCGAAGACATCACCGCCAATGCCATAGAGCTGCGGGTGGGCGACCAGATAGGCCGCGACGAGCTGTTGCACCGCTTGGTCGACGCCCTGTACTCGCGCAGCGACACCGAGTTGCAGATGGGCACCTTCCGCGTCAAGGGCGACACGGTCGACGTCTTCCTCAGCGACGAGGACATCATGCTGCGCATCATCTTCTGGGGCAACGAGATTGAGCGTATCCAGATTCTCGACAGCTCCACTCAGATGCCCACCCAGGACGTCGAGGGCTTCAAGATTTTCCCGGCCAACATCTTCGTCACCACCAAGGAACGCATGCGCGCCGCCATGGGCCAGATTGATCTCGACCGCGAGAATCAGGTGGCAGCCTTTGCCCGCGAGAACCGCTTTGCCGAGGCCAAGCGCCTCAACGAGCGCGTGACCTACGACATGGAGATGATGCGCGAAGTCGGTTACTGCTCTGGCATCGAGAACTATAGCCGCTACTTTGATGGCCGCCGTCCCGGCATGCGCCCATTCTGCCTGCTGGACTATTTCCCCGACGATTTTCTCACCATCATCGACGAGAGCCACGTCACCGTGCCCCAGATACGCGCCATGTATGGCGGCGACCAGTCGCGTAAGACCAATCTGGTGCACTACGGTTTCCGTCTTGAGGCTGCTCTCGACAACCGTCCGCTACGCTTCGAGGAATTTGAGCAACTGACGCATCAAACCATCTATGTGAGTGCGACACCTGCCGACTATGAGCTCAACATGAGCGAGGGTGTCATTACCGAGCAGCTCATCCGACCCACGGGCCTGCTCGACCCGCAGATCATTGTTCGCCCATCACAAGGCCAGGTCGACGACCTGGTTGAGGAAGTGCAGCTGCGCATCGAGCGCGGCGAGCGCACCTTGGTCACCACCCTCACCAAGCGCATGGCCGAAGAGTTGAGCGACTACCTCAAGAAACTGGACATCCGCACCGCCTATATGCACAGCGATGTGGAGACGATGGAACGCATCGAGATCATCGACAACCTGCGCGCCGGTGCCATCGACGTGCTTGTGGGCGTGAACTTGCTGCGCGAGGGTCTTGACCTGCCCGAGGTATCACTCGTGGCGATTCTTGATGCCGACAAGGAGGGTTTCCTGCGCAGCCGTCGTTCACTCACCCAGACGGCCGGACGCGCCGCCCGCAACCTCAACGGCACCGTCATCATGTATGCCGACAACATCACCGACTCCATGCGGCAGACCATCGACGAGACCGAGCGCAGGCGCTCCCTGCAGCTCAAGTACAACGAGGAACATGGCATCACGCCCACGGCCATCATCAAGGCCCGCACCGCCATCATCGGCCAGGACACCGACATGCACCATCCGGCAGCCACCAGCCGCCACAACCAGTCACCCACGCCAGGTGCTACGCCCAAGGCGGCACCCAGCATGCGCTATACCCAGGAGTTTAACACCAGTGCGGGTGTAGCGGCCGATCCGATTGTCGCCTACATGAGCAGCAAGGACATGCAGGCAGCCATCGACCGCCTCAAGACCCAGATGGTCGAAGCGGCCAAGCGCATGGACTTCCTCGAGGCGGCTCAGTACCGCGACGAGATCCTGAAACTCCAAGACATGCTCAAGGACCGAGAATGAGCCAACATCAAGCACATAGCAACCCCAAGCCCCATCACGGCGACGACCACCGCATCAAGGGACAATGGCTGCCCACGACCAGGAAGGAGATGGATCACCTGGGATGGGAACAAGCCGACGTAATTCTGTTCTCGGGCGATGCTTATATCGATCACCCGTCGATGGGTACGGCGGTCATTGGCCGTGTGCTTGAAGCCCATGGCTATAAGGTCGCCATCGTGCCGCAGCCCAACTGGCGCGACGACCTCCGCGATTTCAAGAAGCTGGGCAAGCCCCGGCTATACTTTGGCGTGTCGGCAGGAGCCATGGATTCTATGGTGAACCACTACACCGCAGCTCGCCGCAAACGCAGCGACGACGCCTACACGCCCGACGGACGCGCCGGTGCCCGCCCCGACTACCCCTCCATCGTCTATTGCGAAATACTCAAGCGTCTGTTCCCCGATGTGCCCGTGGTGGCCGGCGGCATCGAGGTGTCGCTCAGGCGTTTGGCCCACTATGACTACTGGCAGGACCGACTGCGTCCCTCGATTCTCGCCGACTGCCCGGCCGACCTGCTCATCTATGGCATGGGCGAACTGCCCAATATCGCCATTGCCCAGGCCCTGGACGCTGGCAAGCGCATCGAGGACTTGACCGACATCCCACAGACGGTTGTGCGACGCCCCCTGAGTGAGCTGCCGCCTGCCGACACCGAGACCGACGTCGTCCTTCACAGCTATGAGGAATGCCTGCAATCCAAGAAAGCCCAGGCCGGAAACTTCAAGACCATCGAGGTCGAGAGCAACCTGTGGCACGGCCACAACGTGTGGCAGGCAACAGGCAACATGGCCGTCAAGGTCAACCGCACCAATCCGCCGATGACGACCGAGCAGATTGATGCCTCGTTCGACCTGCCTTATACCCGTCAGCCCCACCCCCGTTATCAAGGCAAGCGCATCCCGGCCTATGAGATGATTCGCCACTCGGTGTGCATGCACCGTGGCTGTTTCGGCGGGTGTGCCTTCTGCACCATCAGTGCCCATCAGGGCAAGTTCATCGCTTCGCGCAGTAGGGAGTCTATCTTGCGCGAGGTCAAGCAGGTGGTGCAGATGCAGGACTTCAAGGGATACATCAGCGATCTGGGTGGCCCCAGTGCCAACATGTACGGCATGCACGGCAAGGACCTGGAGCGATGCAAGCGGTGCAAGCGCCCCTCATGCCTGCATCCGCAGCCATGCGCCAACCTCAATACCGACCACAGCCAGCTGCTTGACATCTACCATGCCGTCGACGCGATGCCCGAGGTCAAGAAGTCATTCATCGGCAGCGGCGTGCGCTACGACCTGTCGATGCACCGCACGGGCGACCCGCGTGTCGACAAGGTGAATGCCCAGTACAACGAGGAGCTCATTCGCTTCCATGTTTCGGGCAGGTTGAAGGTGGCCCCTGAGCACACCAGCGACGAGGTGTTGTCGCTCATGCGCAAACCCTCGTTCCAGCTTTTCAGGCGATTCAAGGCGCTGTTCGACCGCGTGAACGTCAAGTACAACCTGCGACAGCAGCTCATCCCCTACTTCATCTCGTCGCATCCTGGATGCCATGAGGCCGACATGGCCGAACTGGCTGCCATCACCAAGGAGCTCGACTTCCGCCTCGAGCAGGTGCAGGACTTCACTCCCACCCCCATGACAATCTCGACCGAGACCTACTACACGGGCTTCCACCCTTACACCCTGCAGCCCGTCTATTGCGCCAAGACCCCGATCGAGAAACAGGCCCAGAGGCTGTTCTTCTTCTGGTACGACCGCAAGAACCGTGCCGCTATCACCGCAGCTCTGAAACGCATCCACCGCAGCGACCTGCTGCGCAAGCTCTATCCCCACTAGATTTTTCCAGCGCCCCTAGTTCATCTAGGCCATAAAAAGAAAGATAAATGACTCGATTTCTCAAGTATCTTCTCGCCATCACGTTGGCTACAATGGGACTGACAGTCCATGCCGGTGACGATGCCCTGCGCCGCTCGACCGACGTTTTGTGCCTCTTGCCCGATGCCACGGCACTGGGTGTAGCTATCGCCAAGCACGACACTCAGGGGCTCAAGCAACTGGGCTTGAGCACGGCCACATGTCTTGCTGTCAACTATGGTCTGGAGCTATGTATCCGCAAGGACCGCCCCGACGGATCGGGACACCATGCCTTTCCCAGCACCCACACTGCAGTCGCCTTCAACGGCTCCACCTTCCTGATGAAACGTTACGGCTGGAAGTGGGGCGTTCCGGCCTACGTCGTGTCGAGTTTTGTGGCCTGGGGACGCGTTCACTCCAATCGTCATGACTGGTGGGACGTGCTGGGCGGCACTGCCATCGGAGCTGGCAGTGCGTTCATCTTCACCCGCCCGTTTGTCAAGGGCGCCGATGTAACAATAAGCCCGACCACCTTCGGTGACCGGGCTTACGGAATGACTGCAACTATACAGTTCTAGAATCTCTTTCTCACTTCATGAGTACCTTCTTGGCGGTACCGTCGCTCATCTTCACGATGTTGATACCGGGCTGCAGGCTATCGTGACGACGACCCATCATGTCGTAGTAGTCAACGGGGGTAGCATCGTCGGCAGTGACTTCTTCAATGCCCATGGCAATTTGGAAATCAAAGATTTCAGCATTGTCGACATACATATCGGTGAATTCTCCGGTCATGGAATTGAAGAGCGGGCGGCCGATGAAGGCTACAGCATGGAGCTTATTGGGATTCCATGCATCATCAACCACAAACTTGAATACGTTCTCATAGGTGTTACCCGTGATTTTCAGGGGCACACCGAACACCGTACCCAGTGCCTGACGGAAGACGCCATTGTGTACATAGCCGGCAATCCATCGACCCTGATTGAGCTGGCGGGCTACCAGGCTGTCCTCGGTAATGTAAACGGTGAGGCGGGCATCGTCGCCCATCATCACGTTGAAGTCGGGGGTCAACTCACCCTTGATGACAACCACAGCGGTGTCACTCGTCAAGCGCTCGGGATAACCGGCAGTGCCCTCAATGGTGGCAAACGTCGGAGTTGTCTCGGCAATGTCATCAAAGAACATGCCCAGCTCACCGGCGATCTGCTGATGGTACTGCTCGTAGTAACCGATGCTGCTCACGATGTTCACGTCGTCTTCCCAACCGGTGCTGCGGTCAAAGGCGGCCGACGGATAGCTGATCTCGCCACCGGTCAGATAGGCCATGATGGTGTCGCCCTGGTTGGTCATGTAAGGATCCTTGCCACCGTTGAGCTCGCCGTGGATGCCCACCCAGATGATATCGTTACGCTGCTGGGTCAGGATGCTGAGCATCGAGTTACCCAGGGGGCAATAGGTGCAATAGGTCGACGTGAGCTGCTCTACCAGGTGTTTCTGGCGGGGGAAGCTGTTGGCATAGATGATAAACTCGCGCTCAAGGACCTTGCCGTCGGTGATTTCCTCACCGTTCATGGCAACGGGAACTACGCTCAGCTTGTGAGCACCCGACTCCAGACCTGCGGTCGATACCGATTCCTGCAACTCAACAAACGAGGTGCCGATCTCAACGCCGTTAGTCATCTCACCCACCTTCTCTTCGTCGATCAGGATATCAAACTGCAACGAATCAACCTTGAACGTATTGACACCGCCGTTCTTTACAGTAAACCTCACGGGCAGGTCTTCACCGGCCTTGAAGTACTTGTTACCCAGCATCTGACCCATGACCAGCACATACTGCGGGAAGTTGTCGCTCTCGACGATACACTGCAGGCTCAGGTTGCCATATTGCTCCAGACCCAGGTTATACCATGACGTTTGGCCGTTATAGTTCAGATACATATAAGTGGGACTGATGGTTCCGGCTGCTACGGCCGAAACGGGGTAGTTGCTACTGGTCTGAGTGTAGTCAAAACCGATGAGCAGGCCCGTCTTGTCATCCAGGTTAATCTCATAGGGAGGATCCACCGGAATAACATTCCAGCCCTCGGCATTCACGTTGCACGTCCACTCGGTAAATTCACCGATTCCCTGCTCGGTCGACGGAGCAGCAAACACGCGGGTCACCGGTGTTGACTGAGCAAGACCTACACGGAAAGCCACAATCTTTCCGCCCTGGAACGGCACCAGTTCATCGGGAGTAATCTCGATGGCAGTGGGAATCACACCGGGAAAATTTGTCAGACCCAGGTAACCACCGGTCATCACCTCGTCGGTGTCATAGTGGCCCATGATCTTCTGGTTGGCTTCCAGCTCCATGTTTAACGGAGCTTTCATCATGTGTGATTCAACACCTTTGAGTGTGCTGTAACGCTGCAGCACGCCCGTTGCCTTTTCGGCATTCAGCAATTGCGCTCCCATGGTCAACGGCAGGAGTGCAATCACAAGTACAGATAGTAAAAATTTCTTCATGTTGTTAATGTATTAGTTAAACAAGTAAAGTGAATCTTCTGTCAGTTACTGCCCAGGATCATCGAGATCAGCGCATTGACATCAGCAATATTGATCTCGCTGTCATGGTTCACGTCGCCGCTGGCACTACCCTGCTGCGATAGTATCATGTCGACAACGGCATTGACGTCAGCGATGTTGACCTCGCCGTCACCGTTAACGTCACCATCCTTGGGCTCGGGAGGGAGCTCACCTTTCACAAACTTGATGGTCAGCGACGGGCCATAGGCCTTATGCACGTAGCTAAAGTTCGGGAAACTGCCTATTCTGGACATCAGCTCAATGGTGAGCGTCACCTGGCAGGTGCCGTCGGCAACGGGAAACCATTCGCTCTCGATATTCTGAACATTGCCCATCAGCTGGCCCACGGGTGTCACGTAGTCACCAATCTCAATCTGGGAATTACAGCTCGTGGGGAAGCAAATCTGGTAAGCTCCGTTATCCAGACGCTCGACGTGATAAATGACCCGGAGCCATTCATTGCCGATACCGGTATTCTTGACCGAGATGTCAGAGTAAATGACATCGGTGCCTACATCATATTCCTCAACTGTGTTCCTTACCACAGTTGCTCCATTGTCAAGCACAGTGCCGTCGGCTTCAACAAACACATAGGTCATGTCCACGTCTTGGGCTGCGGCAGTGAGCCCCAGCACCATACTCAATAAACACAGGTTAAAAAAACGTTTCATCTTTTGATAAGTAATTAGTTGGCTATTAATCTTTTCTTGGCTACTTGTTTCACGCCGTTGTCATCATACAGGAAGGTCACAATTGAGCAATGCTCAGGCACCCATGCGGCATCAAGCACGATGTCATAATCCTTGATGGCAACATCGCCGTGGTTGACACTCACATCTTCACCCCACTGCCCATTGACCGCGGCACGGAACACGTGCATGTGGTTGTAGTGCTCATTGACAGTACCGCCTGGCATGTGCTGGAAACTGTCGATGCTGTCCTCGACAAGCCACACTTGCAACTTGCCGGTTACGAGGGCCGAGTCTAGACCAATGGTCTGAACCGACACCGTTGCCCGCCGCGTCTCTTCGTCATAACTCGTTGCGGTGCTGAACGAAACCGGTGCCTTGAAACCGACCTCGTAGTTCACGCCGGCGCCCCAGTCAGTATAGTCAAACGCTCCCAGCCTGTCCACCAGACCGATGGGCTGGGACGACAGATTCCAGTGAGAGAAATATTCGTCTCCCAGTGCAGTGTAAAGTGGGGTCGGCGTTCCATCCTTGTGCTTGGAAAACGGCCCTGAATGGATAGCCACGGCTATCACTACCGAGTCGCCATACTCCTCGACCAGGCGCTCTATCTCTTCGGTCGCACGCGGGCAATTCACACAGTACTGCCCGGTGTAGTCCTCAATGAGAACGGCTCGCCCCACCTCGGGCGGCTCAACATAGGTCAAGCGCTCGTCGAGTGACACCTTGTCACACGAGACCATAAGCAGCACGACTGCAATCATTAAGCTATATGGGAATATTTTCATCTTGATTTCGAGCTAAAATGTATAGTTATAGGATAGAGTGAAGCCCTTGGTTGCTGGCACCCATCGGCACACACCGCCCGAACAATTAAACCCGGGATTCGTGCGACCATATCCTGCTTGGATACGATGAGCCTTCAGGTTATAGGTTACTAGCGCCTGATAATAGTGAAGCTTGGTCTCGCCACAGTTCCAAGCGTCACTCACGGTAAACATCCAGTGGGGAGCCCATGACAATTCAGCCAAGCCAAAAGCCCAGTCTCCTTCATCGCCATCACAGAATTGATATTGCAACTCGCACCTTAACGTGAGTTTGGGTGAAATCTTGTATTTTCCGTCGGCAACCAGAATATTGCTGACAATCATGCCTCCATGGCCCTCAACCACCGTCATATTATAGCGCTGGTTCATGTACATCAAGATAAGCGAGAAATCACGGGTGAAACGCTTATCCATCGTGATATCAATATCCTGATAATAGGTCTCTCCCATCTTAAAGAACGGTCTCTTGTACCCATCGCTGCCCATGATACGGTCACCTGACACTGGGTTTTTCACCCCCTCATCGACAAGTCCGCGCACGTGAGACACATTAAATTTGAACTTGGTTCCATATTTGCCGCCCAGGGCCGTACCTTTCTTGAACGTGTAGCCCATTTCGGCCTGGAATGCCCACTCGCCGTTAGGCTGAGTTGCATAGGGGTACTGAGCAGGCAGGTTATAGGTTTGGTCATGTGTAAATGCGGGCAGGTGATTAATGAAACTTGAAGTGCCTGTCATGTTGCGACGGCTGCGAAAAGACATGTTCTCGCTGCGCTTGGCCTGCAGCAACACACTCATGCCCTTCTGGGAATAAGAGGCACTAAGCATCAAGGCATTACCGTCGCCGTAATGATAACCGTTATCAAATGATGGATCCTGGGACTTGTGGGCATATTCGGCAAGCAGGTTAAAGCCCTTGTGAGATAAATTCAGGCGGGCATCCCAAGCATTGACATATTGAGGCAACTTGAGCTTGTGGATCGCATCAACAAAGATGGCATCGTCATCAGCATCCTCATGCTTATTGACCCATGAGGCCCCCAATGTGAGGTGAGTATCGTGAGCTGCCATCGGTTTGATAAACTGATCCAAACCCACTTCCACATCCACGCCACTCACCAGGGCTTTATTGTGGTGCCAATAGCGACGTTGTTTACCGGTCAATGCCGTTAATCTGATGCCTTCAACGGGCCTGTAATGGAGTTTGGCACCACGCAGGGCGTTATCGATGCCCAGCGACCTTTCTTCGTAGGTGCGAAGTATAAACCCTGAGCCAAATTGCTCATAATAATCACCTACCGTGAGCTCTACATTTTTGTAATGGCCTTTGACATAGAAAAGGGGCACTCCCCACCCCTCGATGTCAGACTCATAACCAGGTAACGGATATTTAAGAAACTCAAAGCGACCGCCGGCATCGACATACTTACTACCTAGTTTCAGATCGACATAGGTGTTGGTACGCGCCCACTCGCTATAGTGTTCGGTACCGATGGTCTCATCATCTTGAGGAATAAGCACATCACTCTGAATGCTTCCGCTCAGGGTTACTTGGCCCCAAGCCAAGCCAGCAGTGATAAGCATGAGTAATGACAAACAAGTTCTTTGGGCTAATCGGCTCATTTTATGTTAGATAGTTAATTGGCTACAAGGGCACGCACCTCGTTGATTAGTTCATCCTCGGCACCGTCGGTATAGCCACTGTGTTTTGACACTATATTACCGTTACCGTCAACAACGACAACAAATGGGATCATCTGACCGCCCAGTGCCTTGAGCAGTTCGCTATTGGGATCCAGCAAGACTTCATATTCCCACTCGTTTTGGTCCACGAGAGGTTTCACCTTGTTAATATTTTGTCCCTGGTCGATGCTCACGGCATAGATCTTTACGCCGGTCTCTTCCTGCCATTCGTCATACACCTCGGCAATTGCCGACAACTCACGGTTACACGGCTTGCACCATGTGGCAAAGAAATCGATGATAAACGGCTTTCCGTCGTTGCTCAGTGTCTCACTCTGGACCGTTGACCCGTCAATACTCTTGAGTGTCACCTGGGGGAGCTGCGCATGGGCCACTCCGATGCCTGCCAGCAGGCCGATAAACATTGTTACAAATAACTTTTTCATATACCTGTCATTTGGAATAGTAATTAATGCCGCAAAGATAAAACAAACTTTTGAAAAAAGAGAAAAATGCCCGAAAAAATAAAGTCCGGACAAACAAATTCAGCATTTCAGGCGTTTTTTTCGGCAATAGGAAACCGTTCCATCATCGCGACGCGCGGTAATACAGCACGGCGGCAATGATGGTATATACAAAGTTGGGAATCCACATGGCTACGCGTGGACTCGTGTAGCCCGACACGGCAAACGTCGACGTCACGGTCATGAACAGGATATACGAGAAACTGAGCAACAGGCCCAGGCCGATGTTCAGGCCGATGCCACCCCGCACCTTGCGCGACGACAGCGACAGCCCGATGATTGTGAGAATAAAGGCGGCAGCCGTCGTGGCGATGCGTCGTTCATACTCGATCTCAAAGTTCTTGATATTGGCCACGCCTCGGGCTTTCTGCTTATTGATGTACTCCTTGAGCTGGGGCGACGTCATGGTCTGCTCGTCGTTCTTGGAAATGAGGAAATCGCGCGGGTCGATGTTGAGCAACGTGTCCATCACCACGCCCTTGGTCATCGTTTCCTTCAAGCCCTTGAAATTACGGATGGTGTAAGTTCGCACAGTCCACAAGCCCACCGAGTCATACTTGATGGTCTCGGCAGTCAGCCGTGACTTGAGCGTGTTGCCGTCATACTCATCCAGCGAGAACCTGAAGCCGCTGCGTGTCGTGTTGTCGTAGCGTGCCATATAGGCCATCACGCCAGGGCGTACCTGCAACTGGATATTGTCGCCATAGATGACTTCCTTGTTCTTAACCCACTTGTTGGTGTAGGCGATGCGCTCAATATTGGCTGGTGGAATGATGTAGGCCGCCAGCAGATAACTGCCCAGCGCTATGACCGCGGCCGAGAACATGTAGGGCACCGTCAACCGCCTGAAGCTGATGCCGTTTGAGAGCATGGCAATGATCTCGCTGCGGTCGGCAAGACGCGAAGTGAAGAAAATCACCGCGATAAAGGTGAACAACGGGCTGAACTGGCTCAGCACAAACGGCAAGAAGTTCATGAAGTACTGGAACACGGTTGCCTTCCACGGGGCGGTGAGCACGGCATCCAGCTTCTCATTGATGTCAAACATCACCACGATGGCAAACAGCAGCAAGATCGCAAAAAAGAAAGTGCCCAGGAAGTGCTTGATGATGTAGCGGTCAAAGCGCTTCACATAATACCACGGATAACGCTTCCTGGCGGGCAGCGAGTTCTCTAAGACCTCCGCCCCCTCGGCATTCGGTTCCAGCGATTCCGTGTTCTTGACCAGCTCTTCCATAACTTCCATCTATATCAACTACAGCCGTTGTTGCACGTCGTGGAGCATCTGGCGCTTCCATGTGGGGAAATCGCCGGCGATGATATGCTTGCGTGCCTCGCCCACGAGCCACAGGTAGAAGGCCAGGTTGTGGATGCTGGCGATCTGCATGGCCAGGATTTCCTGAGCGATGAACAGGTGTCGCACATAGGCCTTGCTGTAGATGTGGTCAACGATGGAGGGGCCGTCCTCCTGCAAGGGGGTGAAATCGTCGGCCCACTTCTTGTTGCGCATGTTCATGATGCCATGACGGGTAAAGAGCAT